>CANDZL010000012.1:0-74288 GCA_947425205.1 uncultured Hungatella sp.
GAATATAACATGTGAAGATTTTACAAAACGAAATATATTCAAGCAAATATATTCTGTAATTGTCGGAAATCCCCCTTTTATCACAATGTATGGAAAACAAAGCAGAAATATGACAGAAGAAAAAAGAGCTTACTTCAATACATTTGATTTTGTTCAGAATAAAAAAGGAAATAACAAATTTAATCTATCCATGTTCTTTATAGAGAATGGATTAAAATTGCTAAAGGATGGAGGACGATTAAGTTTTATCTTAGACATAGCCTTCTTTGAAGCTGCATTTATCGATATGCGCAAATACATCGTTGAAAATTATTATATTAATTCATTAACAACAGGATTACAGGAATTTACAGGTGTTGCAAGCGGACAGGTGGTTCTTGATATAATCAACAAAAAATGTTTTAATAATAATATAAAGTTAGTAGATTATACAACAAAAAAAATACAAATTGTAAGCCAGCATGCATGGAATGATGAAAAGAATAACTATAAATTCAATGCTCCTTTAAGTATAATACAACAAACAATTAATTCTAAAATTGTTAGGTATGATGGATTAGAAAAATTTTTTCCGCAAAAATCTTTGAGAACTTGCTGTGCGCTTACAGGAAAAACAGATGAGTTTGTTGTAAATCCGGAAGAAGAAAATAGATACATAATATTTCCTTATATAGAAGGCTCAAAAGGGCTAAAAGGTAAATTTTTTACGCCAACACCAGATCGATATATAAAGTATGATTATGAATTACAACTTAAATTATCTGATGAATTTAAGCATGAACTGGAAGCTTTAGGTATAAAAAACAAGAAAAGAGTAACATTGGGTGATAAAGATGCATATCTAGCTCCTAAAATTTTTATCAGGCAGAGCGCCACAGAAATAATCGCAACATACTGCAGCGAACCATATGCTGCCAATAATAGCATCTATATACTAACTACCAAAGAGAATACGCCAGAAAGCATAAATATGTTAAAATACACCTGCGGATTACTCAATAGTGATTTAATTACATTTTACTGTCGAATAAATAAAATCATAAGGGCCGAAAAAGGAAAAACTCCACAAATCAAACTTTCCGATTTAAAGAACATACGAATCCATGTAGATAGTAAATATTTCGAACAAATTATCGATTTGGTTGAACGATTATTGTTGACCCCAAAAAGCAAGCCGTTGTATGAAAAATTAAACTCATTGGTGTATAAAATATACAATATTAATGAGCAGGAGCAAGCGTTTATTGCAGAATATCTTATGGCATAAAGTTGAAAGAGGCTATTGCAAAATGACAGATTCATACAATATATCGTATAGATGTTCCATAGATGTCAACTCGATATTGTGGAATTATCACATTTTTGCAACAGCCTCCGTTGTCTGTCATCCCTGTTTACTAATTTTGCTATTATAAGATTCCAATCGCTTTTTCATAGCATCAAATCTAGCGCCCAATTCCGCTTTCTTTTTGTTTTGTTTGGCGATATTACGATCTATGGATTCCTGATATTTCGTATAAAATAACTCAAGAAATTCTTCCCGTGTACGATATTCCTCCGGGTCATGAATATTGACTTGGAATTGAGGTTTTGGATTGATTCTAATCGAGTGACTAATATCTTTCAAAAATTGACAATGAACATATTTACTATCATCAAATGGCAAAAATCTCGTTTGATTATCCTCAGTTGCCTCATACTCTAAAAAAACAAACATCAGATAAAAATGCCCATCCATTATAAATTTTATTATTTTTTCAGGAGTTCCTAAATCAGGATTACTATCTTCATAGGATTTTTTAGTGGCTTTGATATCTCCCCAAATAAGATCATCAAATCCGAAGTCTTCATTTTTGTAATTGAAACAAAAATCAAAGGGACTTTTGGTGGCACCTTTACGTGCGCTTTTAGGATTATAAATTCTTTTGTGACTATTTTTATAAAAATATTTAACGAAACTATCTTCAAGATAATCACTTATTTCGGCTCCGCTCCGGGATCTGGAACTAATTGGAAGAGTAAAATTATGTTCCTTCAGTATACTGGAGAATACTGATTCAATGTCTTCTTTCATAAGTAATTCAAGCCTTTTCTCATCCATAAGTTCTGCATCCTTTCAAATTAATTTATGTTTGATTATATCAAAAATAATTTGGGGTTACAATAACAATGTTTCCTCCTTTAGCTAAATGTACTCTCGGAATCTCTCCTGCACCTGCCTTTGCGGCTAAGAGTACATCCAATTTCTGATTCACTTTTTGTGTTTTCTTTCATGCCGCAGCTCACCTACCTCCCCTCAGATATCAAATGAACTGCAATATCCCTGGCTACAGAACTGGACACATCCTTACCGTCTGTTCTCCCAAGATACACGCAAAAATAAAGGGGGTTCTCCCCAATCTCCGCAAATCCGGTAAACCATGCATCAACAGTAACTCCCTTGTCCTTTCCCATTCCTGTCTTCCCATAGATGCGAATCTCTTCTTCCCCCGGCCCGGCCACCAGCATAACCTGTTTTAGCCGTTCCCTTGTTTCCTCTGAATACAAAGAATCTGCTCCAAAAATACGTTCCATCACTTCCGTCTGTTCTTTTGGAGAGATCAGTAACGAAGATTCAAGCCAGAAACCTGTCAGAGCGCGATTCGTATTATTGGTATTCAACCGTCCTTCCCAGTCAGAGATGTCGCAGTTTCCATAAGAAAGCTTGTTTAATTCTTCCCCCATTGTTTCCGGCCCGATCTCATCAATGACCTCTCGGAAATACCAGACACACGATGCTGAGAATGCCTGTTCAAACTCAATATCCCGATTCCACTGTTCATTCCAGTATGTCTCGCCGCTCCATCTGCGGAGAGAATTCTCTTGCCCGATGATCCCCTGCTCCAATGCAACCAGCGATGAGATAATTTTAAAAGTAGAACAGGGAGAGCGCCTGGTTAATGCAAGGTCAGGGTTGAATATGGTATACGTACGATTGGACGTATCATACAATACTGCACATCCATTACAACCGTCAAAATAATCTGACCATTCTGCCTCTATCACTTCTGGTTCCGGTACAGAATCCGCCGGAAATGTCTCTCTCATCCCCTCTGTTATATCCCCGTCTTCGGAAGACCATTCTACCACCGTATTCCCTGCCCTCGCTGCATCCGCTGCATCTGACTCTGCCACATTCCTCTCCATCGTAGGCGCTTTCTCCATCTCACTCTCTAAAGCCGCCTTTTCTCCCCTTTGATACCCATTGGAACAGCCACATAAAGCAAGACAACCAATTGCGATCTGACACATTTTCCTATAATACAACTTCTTCATGAAGACCTCCCTCTATCTCTCCCATATTTCTCATTTTCCCAAACTCATGTATGGATCCTTCCACACCTGCACACCCTATCTCCAAATGAACCAAAAGCCAACCGAAAGGAATGACAAACACAATGAACACCATCTGGACTCAATTCGAATCGGCACACCTTACCTCCTGCCACATGCCAAAACCAGTATCCATCCCATCCCGCAATCCCCTTCCGGGAGACCTGGCTGCAGACGTAGCTGTCATCGGAGCCGGCCTTGCTGGAATCCTGACAGCCTACTATCTGTCCCAGGCAGGCAAGCAGGTAATCGTTCTGGAAGCAGACCGGATCGGCAGCGGCCAGACACAGGGCACAACCGCCAAGATTACTTCCCAGCACGGCCTCATCTATCACAGGCTTCAGAAATACATGGGGAAGAAGGCAGCAAGGCTCTACGCCTCCGCCAATCAAAAAGCCATCCTGGAATACGAGCGTCTGATCCATGCCCGCTCTATCTTCTGTGATTTTAAAAAAAGCTCCTCCTGCCTCTATTCCGTCCAGAATACCTCACTGTTGAAGCAAGAGTCCCGGGCCGCCTTAGAGTCTGGAATCCACTCCCAGTTTGCAACAGATACGGAACTCCCTTTTTCCGTAAAAGGCGCCGTATATTTCTCCAACCAGGCCCAGTTTCATCCCTTAAAATTCCTGGAATCCGTATCCTCCCTTTTGACCATCTACGAAAAGACACCGGTCCTAAAGGTGGAGCAAACCCGCCATCACCAGATCTTGTCCACTCCTTACGGCAAAGTATCCGCCAAAGACGTGGTCTTTGCATGCCACTACCCATTCCCCCTGGTTCCGGGATACTTTTTTCTGAAAATGTATCAGCAGCGCAGCTACGTACTGGCCCTTACCCATGCACCCAAATATGAATCCATGTACCTAGGCATTGAAAAAGAAGGGCTTTCCTTCCGCTCGGTTGGCAATACCCTTCTTCTTGGCGGCAATGGCCACCGCACCGGCAAGCCAACGCCCCATCCTCACCAGTCCTTGTCCCGCACCGCAAGCCATCTCTACCCTCACGCTAAAATCCTGTGCCACTGGTCTGCCCAGGATTGCATTTCCTTGGACCATCTTCCTTATATCGGAAGATTCTCTGCCAGCAGGCCGCACTGGTACGTAGCAACCGGCTTCCAAAAATGGGGCATGACCACTTCCATGGTAGCTGCCCATCTGTTGACCAATTTAATATACGGGCACTCCTCTTCCTTTGAATCTCTGTTCTCCCCTTCACGCCTGAACCTCAGGGCCTCTGTGTCAGATTTCATGACACATTCCATGGAATCCGGCAAAGGCCTCTTATCCGGCATCGGGAAGAAAGACCGCCGCTGCCCTCACATGGGCTGCAAGCTAATCTGGAATCCTGAGGAACGCACCTGGGAATGCCCTTGTCACGGTTCTCGTTTCAGTTCCCAGGGAGCCTTGATCGATGGCCCTGCGCAGACCTCTCTCTTTAGCCAATTTTGAATTTACTAATGTCTTGACCGTATTATATCTGGCAAAACTCCGCAGGATATTTGTTCATCTGCAAGGCGGATTTTTGACGGCGTAGCGGTGACTACGGCTAGAAAATCCAACGCAGCAGATGGGCAAATAGACAAGGAGGTTTGGCTGAATATAATGCAGACCTAGCCTTCAATCGTAGCCACATCCACCAAGGTCAATTCCTTGGCCCGGTTCTCCAGGCTGGCTGCCAAAGCTTTTGCCGTATCCGTTGCCGTCAGTACATGAACTCCGGTCTCAATGGCATTCCGCCGGATGATAAACCCGTCATGGCTTCGTCTTGCCCCCTGCTGGGGGATATCAATCACCAGATCAATCTCATGTCCCAGGATCAGATCCAGCAGATTCGGAGACTCCTGCTCGATCTTATTCACCTTTAACGCCTTCACCCCATTCTGATTCAGCACCTTGGCCGTCCCCTTGGTGGCGAAGATTTTGTAACCTATCTTTTGAAACCTTCTAGCAACCTCCACCATCTCCGGTTTATCCTCATCTCTTACGGTGATGATCATATTCCTGTACTTAGGCAGCTTCACCCCGGCCCCCTCAAAAGCCTTGTAAAGAGCCTCGTTGAAGGTTTTCCCTATCCCCAGGCACTCCCCTGTGGACTTCATCTCCGGCCCCAGGCTGATATCCGCCCCCCGGATTTTCTCAAAGGAGAACACTGGCATCTTGATCGCAATATATTCCGCCTTCTTCTGTAACCCTGGCTTGTAACCTAATTCCTGGATGGTGTGCCCGCATATCACCCTGGTAGCCAGAGGCACAATGGGAATTCCCGTTACCTTGCTGATATAGGGCACTGTCCTGGAGGAACGAGGGTTCACTTCAATAATGTACACATCTTGTCCAGACACAATAAACTGAATGTTGATCATGCCCTTCACATGCAGTGCCCTGGCCAATTTCTCCGTATAGTCCACCAGCTTCGCCTCAATCTCCGGCGTGATGCTTGGGGCAGGATACACAGAGATACTGTCTCCTGAATGAATTCCTGTCCGCTCAATATGCTCCATAATGCCAGGAATCAAGATATCCCTGCCATCACAGACCGCATCCACCTCGATCTCTTTCCCCACAATATATTTATCCACCAGAATCGGATGATCCTGGGCAATCTGATTGATGATACCGATAAACTGATCAATATCCCTGTCATTGATACAGATCTGCATCCCCTGTCCTCCCAGCACATAGGAAGGCCTTACCAACACCGGATACCCCAGATCATGGGCCGCCTTTTTGGCTTCCTCGGCTGTATATACCGTATGGCCTGCCGGCCTGGGAATCCGGCACTGCTCCAGAATTTCATCAAACCGTTCCCGATCCTCCGCCGCATCCACATCCTCTGCCGCTGTTCCCAGGATCGGTACTCCCATTTTCATCAGGGATTCCGTCAGTTTGATAGCTGTCTGCCCGCCAAACTGCACAACAGCCCCATCCGGCTTCTCTATATCCACAATGCTTTCCACATCCTCCGGTGTCAGAGGCTCAAAATACAGCTTATCTGCAACATCGAAATCTGTGCTTACTGTCTCCGGATTGTTATTGATGATGATAGTCTCATACCCTTCCCTGGAAAAGGCCCAAGTGCTGTGGACAGAGCAGAAATCGAATTCAATTCCCTGGCCAATCCGAATAGGGCCGGATCCGAGAACCAACACCTTTTTCCTCCCCTTCGTCTCCTGGGCTTCATTCTGGCTGCCATAGCAGGAATAATAATACGGTGTCTCCGCCGCAAATTCCGCCGCGCAGGTATCCACCATCTTATAGGCTGCCACAATCCCCAGCTCTTTCCTCATTTTCTTAATGTCCCTTTGGGAAATCCCTGTCAGCCTGGCAATCACCGTGTCTGGAAATTCCATCTCTTTGGCTTCCTTCAGGCGTTCCGCTGTCAAAGGCCCTTTCTTAAGAGCCTCCTCCATCTCCACCAGAACCCCCAGCTTGTGGATAAACCAGATATCAATCCCGGTGATCTGGTAGATAACCTCATAGGAAATTCCTCTTCGCAAGGCCTCGGCAATCACCCAGATGCGGCGGTCATCCACCTTATGAAGTTGCTCCATAAGCCCATCCTCCCTAAGACCTGAAAAGTCATAGGACAGAAGACTGTCCACATGCTGCTCCAGAGATCGGATCGCTTTCATGAGAGCCCCCTCAAAATTGGTACAGATGCTCATCACCTCTCCAGTCGCCTTCATCTGTGTGCCCAGCGTCCGTTTGGCGCTTAGAAATTTGTCAAAGGGAAGCCTTGGCATCTTCACCACACAGTAATCCAACATTGGCTCAAAGCTTGCATACGTCTTAGCAGTCACAGCGTTTTTAATCTCATCCAGGGTATATCCCAAAGCGATTTTCGCCGCCACTTTGGCAATGGGGTAGCCAGTAGCCTTGGAAGCCAGGGCGGAAGAACGGCTGACACGGGGATTTACCTCAATCACACAGTATTCAAAGGATGTGGGATGCAGCGCATACTGCACATTGCACCCGCCAGTGATCCCCAGTTCTGTGATGATGTTGAGGGCGGAAGTGCGCAACATCTGGTACTCCTTGTCCCCAAGAGTCTGGGAAGGTGCCACCACGATGCTGTCACCTGTGTGGACTCCCACCGGGTCAATGTTTTCCATATTGCAGACCGTGATGACATTGCCTGCACTGTCCCGCATCACCTCATATTCGATTTCCTTCCAACCTGCAATGCACCGCTCCACCAGAACCTGCCCTACACGGGACAGGCGAAGACCGTTGGACAGAATCTCCACCAGCTGTTCCTGATTCCTGGCAATTCCCCCGCCGCTTCCTCCCAATGTATAGGCCGGGCGCAGCACCACCGGATAACCGATGGTATTGGTAAATGCGATCCCATCCTCCACAGTTTCAACCACCATGGAAGGAGCCACCGGCTCCCCGATCTTCTCCATGGTTTCCTTAAACTCCAGGCGATCCTCCGCTTTTTTAATGGTCTGTGCCGTTGTCCCGATGAGGCGTACGCCATGATCCTCTAAAAATCCAGCCTCCTCCAACTCCATCGCCAGATTAAGCCCGGCCTGGCCTCCCAGGGTTGGAAGGATGCTGTCCGGCCTCTCCTTTACGATCAGCTGTTCCACCACCTCCACCGTCAGCGGCTCGATGTAAACATGATCTGCAATATCTTTATCCGTCATAATCGTAGCCGGATTGGAATTTAAGAGAACCACTTCGATCCCCTCCTCCTTCAGAGACCGACAAGCCTGCGTCCCCGCATAGTCAAATTCCGCCGCCTGGCCGATCACAATGGGACCGGAACCTAAAACCAGAACTTTCTTAATATCCGGATTTCTTGGCATTATCCATTCACCTCCATCATCTCTAAAAAGCGGTCAAACAAGTAACCGGAATCCTGAGGGCCCGGGCAGGCCTCCGGATGATATTGCACTGTGAAAACAGGTTTCCCTATATAGCGTAACCCCTCATTAGTCCCGTCATTGACATTGACAAAGGCCGGAACCGCGATCCGAGGGTTTAAGCTGGCCTCATCCACTGCATATCCGTGATTCTGGGAAGAGATGTATACCCTCCCTGTCTCCAGATCCTTCACCGGATGGTTCCCGCCCCGATGCCCGTATTTTAATTTATAGGTATCCGCCCCCGTGGCAAGGGCCATCAGCTGATGCCCCAGACAGATGGCAAATATAGGGATGCTGGACTCATACAGCTTGCGGACCTCCTTTATAATGCCTATATTTTCCTTAGGATCCCCTGGGCCGTTGGACAACATGATTCCATCTGGATGGGAGGCCAGGATCTCTTCTGCAGACGTATGGCATGGATAGATGGTCACCTGGCAGCCCCTTTTCACCAGAGATCTGGCAATGTTCCTTTTAGCCCCAAGATCCAGAAGCGCCACACGTTTCCCTCTTTTTATCGGACTCATACAGCCGCCTGCTGTCTGAGCTTTCTGTGCCACGCCAGCATTTGACACTGACCGTCCTTCCGGATTTCCATCGGCACTTGACACTGCACGCATTTCCACTTCTATGTCGGAGTTTGACGCAGACTGGCCTTCCTGTCTCCCATCAGCACTTGACATTGTACACCTTTCCGTTTCCACACCGGCGTTTGACACAAGCCAGCCTTCCTCCTCCATATCTCCCGGATCCATCACAGAAATCTCCTTACAGGAAGTCCGCTCTACCACACCGGCAACTTTGTACACCTTTATGCGTTTCACAACCTCCTCCAGGTTTTCATACACCCTGGTTGTGATCATGCCGTTCATCGTTCCTTTTTCTCTTAAAATTTTGGTGAGGGCTCTTGTATCGATACCGCTGATACCGGGAATGTCATTGCTGACCAAGAAATGTTGAAGAGTGTCTTCGCTTCTGAAGTTGCTGGGAATCCGAGACAGTTCCCTGACAATGTAGCCATCCGGCCAAGGCTTTGAAGACTCCATGTCTTCATAGGAGATACCGTAGTTGCCGATTAAGGGGTATGTCATCACAACCGCCTGTCCTGCATAGGAAGGGTCTGACAATACCTCCAGATAACCGGTCATCGAAGTGTTAAAGACAATCTCACTGATAACCTCCCGTTCAGAGCCGATACAGCTGCCTTCAAACACCGTTCCATCTTCCAAAATTAAAAAAGCTTTCATAAGGGATACCATTCCTTTCTGGCATACATTCAGAATCCTTCATCTGAACATACTTTGTTTTGTCATAGGGTATTGGGAAATAAATGGCGTGGTATTATGCCCAAATTGACAGTATTATACATGAAACTGAATAAATTTTCAACTCTTTTTTCCAAATCTACCTTCCCTTCTCATTGCCATTCTCCAAAATCCTATCATATTTCTCCGGAATCCTTGATATCTTATTATGATAAAATACCCTCTCACAGAAAGGAATCCTTATGAATCAAACCATGCACGCCTGCGCCACAGATGCGGCAAGCCAGGGCCTTTTACAGGTAAATGTTGTATCCATCATCAACAATTTTCCCATAAACAATGCCACTGTCCGGATCACCAACACAGAATCCCCGGACAACACCGTAGAGGAATTAACCACCAACTCTTCTGGACAGACCCAGCAGATTGCTCTGGATGCCCCGGCACTGGAATACAGCTTAACCCCAGGGGATATACGCCCCTATTCCGAGTACAACTTAGAGATTTCCGCTCCAGGATACAAGACCCAATACATCAAAGGAACAGAGATCCTCCCTGACTCCACATCCATACAGCCTGCTGCTCTGGAACCTGTAGACGATCCGGAGCCAGAAGAGAATCCCATTGTGATTCCGGAACACACCCTGTACGGAAACTATCCCCCTAAGATTGCAGAAGCAGAGATCAAGCCTGTAGGTGAATCCGGCGAGATCGTCTTAAGCCGGGTGGTTGTCCCTCAGACCATTGTAGTCCATGACGGAGTCCCTACCGATTCCTCCGCTCCCAACTACTACGTTCCCTACCGGGATTATATCAAAAATGTGGCCTCCAGCGAGATCTATGCCACCTGGCCTCAGTCCACCATCGTCGCCAATGTCCTGGCCATCATGTCCTTTACCTTAAACCGGGTTTACACCGAATGGTATCGAAACCAGGGATATGACTTCACCATCACCTCATCCACTGCCTTTGACCACAAATGGATCCACGGACGGAACATCTACGAAAGCATTTCCCTGGTCGTAGATGAGATTTTTGACAACTACCTGTCCAGGCCGGATGTAAAACAACCTATCCTGACCCAATACTGTGACGGAAGGCAGGTTACCTGCCCAGGATGGATGACCCAGTGGGGTTCCTGTTCTCTGGGAGAGCGAGGCTACAGCCCCATTGAAATCCTCCGCCACTTTTACGGCCCCAGCATCTATATCAATACTGCTGAACAGATCGCCGGCATCCCGTCCTCCTGGCCAGGCGAGGATCTGTCCCTGGGTGCCTCCGGCCAGAAAGTACGGCAGCTGCAGGAACAGCTGGATGCCATTGCCACCGTCTACTCTGCCATTCCCCGCATCTTAGTAGACGGCTTTTACGGTCCTGCCACCTCCAACGCTGTCCGGGAATTCCAGTCCATTTTCGGCCTGCCTCAGACCGGTGTGGTAGATTTCCGAACCTGGTACAAGATTTCCCATATCTATGTGGGAATCACACGGATAGCAGAATTACAGTAACCCCGCACTCCTTTGTCAGCATCACCATAGATGAAAGGGGGTTCCTGTAAACCCTCTGGGGAATGCACACAAAATGCCTGGGGAGAACCTTCATCCCCGTTTCTCCCCAGGCGTTTTAACCCGAAATCCTAAAAAATTTCCAATATCTCCAATATTTCCAGCAAATTTCGTATCCGATAATCCGCCAGAGACTGGTCAAACCCAAACCGCTCATCTATGACTGCGGCCACTATCATTCCCGCCCTGTCTGCTGCCGTCACACCAAAGGTAGAGTCCTCAATCACAAGGCACTCCTCTTCCTTCACCCCCAGGCGTTTTGCTGTATAATGGTAAATCTCCGGATCTGGCTTGCTCCGCTTAAACTGTGTACCGCTTACCACCACCTGGAAATACCCTTCGATTCCATTCACCTTTAGCACATGTTCAATCACATCCATCTGAGTGGAAGAAGCCAGCGCCACAAGATATCCTCTCTCCTTCAACTTCTTTAAGACAACTGCTGCCTCCTCACGGAATATGGATGTGTAATCAATCTTCCCAAATATCTCCGCTCCATGGAAATCCTCTTTAAACTCTCTGTGAAGTTCCTCCCATGTCTGCCCGTTATTCACCGCTTTAGCCAGACAGGTCCAGGCATCCTTCCTGGAGCTTCCCACCATGCCATACAGCTGATCCAGAGTGGCTTCCTGATTTTTCGTCCTCACAAAATCCAACTCATGTTTCAGATACTCTTCCTCACTGTCTATGAGAACTCCGTCCATATCGAAAATCACTGCCCTTACTGTCCTGTCCATGTGCGCTTTGCCTTTCACTGTCTTTCTGATTTCCACATTCTCTCCTCTATTTAGATGCTCCTTCGTTGCCCTGCCTAAATCCCATCACCTTTTTGAGAGCCTCCTCCTGGGCCGCGATCACACAGTCGCACCATGCGTCAAACTCCGGATCCTCTCTCTTGCACTCCGGATGGCTCATCACATACGCCACCGCTTTCTTTATCCCCTGATCCGCCCGAATGCGTGCACCAAACCCAGGCACAAGCCTTTTCAGCTTGCTATTGTCAAAAACCACCGTATTGGATTTATCTCCCCACAGACCACCCCCGATGTCCCACTCCTTTGGACTGGCAGATGCCAGAAACTGAGTTGATACATAATAAGGCTTGAACTCCACCCCCAACGCATCCGCGATAACCTGATAGATCTGGTTCCAAGTCACAGACTCATCACTTGTGATCTGTACCGCCTCCCCAATGGCATGAAGATTGCCCATAAGCCCCACAAACCCTTCTGCAAAATCTTCATCATTGGTCAATGTCCACAAGGAAGTTCCGTCTCCATGAATCAGTACCGGCTTCCCCTCCATCATCCTCTTTAAGACAGCGTAACTCCCATTCTTCCCATGAAGCCCAACAGGCACACTCCGCTCACTGTAGGTGTGGCTGGGCCGCACGATGGTAACCGGAAATCCATTCTCCCGGTACATGTTTATCAAAAATTCCTCTCCCCGTATTTTATTCCTGGAATATTCCCAGTAAGGATTGGAAAGAGGCGTCGCCTCATTAATGCAATAGTGGGACAGGGGTTTCTGGTATGCAGAGGCTGAACTGATAAAAATAAACTGCTTCGTCCTCCCATGAAACAGCCGGTAATCCCGCTCCAGCTGCTCTGGCACAAACGCAATAAAATCCGCAACTACATCGTACTTCTGATCCCGTATCTGTTCCGCCACATAGGCTTCATCGTTTACGTCCGCCTGAATGACCTTTGCCCCGGCAGGCAAAGCCCCATTTCGGTTTCCCCGGTTGATCAACCATAACTCATGCCCTTCCTTCAACAATTTAGCTGATATTGCACTGCTGATGGTCCCCGTTCCTCCAATCAATAATACTTTCATAAGCAAACCTTCCTTTTCATCTATTCTCCACATAAGCCTTTATCATCCGAACCGCCCCGTCCACTCCCAGAGCCGCCGTGTTGATCAGCAGATCGTACCCCGTAAAATCCTCCCAGTTTCTTCCCGTATAATACTGGTGGTACTCCCTCCGCTCCTTATCCATACGCCGGATATTTTTGGGCACATCCTCCGGGCTATAATACCCCAGACTGGTTATCCTCCTAATCCGATAATCCATATCTGCATAAATAAAAATCCGCAGAAGTCCCTCAGTCCCTTCCAAAATGTATTCCGCACATCGGCCGATGATCACACAGGATTCTTCCGCCGCCAGCTTCCGGATCACCTCCGATTGAAATTTAAACAGGTTGTCTGCTGAGACCACATCCGCCCCATAAGAAGGCTGGGTAAGCTCCGGCTTCAATCCGCTGATGATCTTGTACAACAGCCGGTTTCCCGCCCTTTCATCCGCCAAATGAAAATAACTTTCCTTAATTCCGCTTTCGTGAGAATTCATGCGAAGAATATTCTTGTCATAAAAATGAATCCCCAGTTCCTTCGCCAGCTTCTCCCCCACTTCCCGTCCGCCGCTTCCGTACTGTCTGCCTATGGTAATGATTGTCCCCTTCCCTTCCATACGCCTTCCCCTCCTTGTACATTCCTTACCCTTATGTAACTATCCCTTTCTCTTATTCTACAAACATATTATAGATTTTGCAAGGGCATCTTTCATCTCTAATGAACTCCAATGAATGGCTCAAAATGAAAGCCCAACAAAAGCACAATCCCCAAAGCACGAATCAGAAAACAGGATTTCACAATAAACAGAAAAACTTATCCTATAAAGAAAGCGAGGAACCATAATCCGCATCACAGATATGGCTCCTCACCTTTGAATCCTCTTCTCCCCCGCTGGTAGCAACTTTTTCCTCATCATCCACAATCACCAACCTTCTACATAGTTCCACCTGAAAGAAATACGTTTTCTCCCAGCAAAGCCAAGAAAGTAGCTTCGGAGTGATTGTGTAAGGTCTGTAGACCCTTTTTCACGTCGGTTCTTAGGCCGTGTCCTTTACGGCCTTAGCACCGCTACGTGAAAACCGGAGCGAGAGCGTGTCGTAAGACCTTACACAATCACTCCGAAGCGAACCTCCTCCACACTCAAACCCCCCTATCCGTGTTTCTCCCTTACACAACCGCCCTCTCCCGAACCATCATCGTCCGATATCCATAATCCCTCAGCCTCTTCTCCATCCGCGCCCCGTTATCCACATTCAAAAACGCCCCCACTCTCACCTTGTGAAGTCCGTCTCCATGAATAATAAACGCCGGGAATCCCTGTTCTTTCAGCTGGTTCATCTGCTGCACCGCCTGCTCATGATTCTGAAACGCCCCCGTCTGAACCTGATAATACTCCGGTACAGCTGTCTCTTCCTGATGAATCGTCTCTAATATTCCCTGGGCGACTGCCTGGGCAATCCTGTCAAAATTCTGGTCAAAAAACCGGTTATCTCCTTCATTGTCAAGAAACCCGACCTCCACCAAAACCGCCGGCATATCCGTCTTTCTCAATACCACCAGCCCTGGCCGCTCAATAACGCCAAGATTCATGAACCCCACATTCTCCAGTGCCCCATTGATATTCCTTGCCATCATCGCCGGCACGTCTCCGTCCGCATACACTAACGTCTCCACCCCCGAGGCCGTCCCCGGCACAGGCATCGCATTCCGATGGATGGATACAAAATAATCCGCTCCCGAACGGTTCCCAATCTCCGCCTTCTCAAACGGAGTCTGAAACAGATCATTTACCCTGGTATACATCACATCCACGCCGTTCTGCATTAAAATATTGCCTACCGCCAGCGCAAGATTCAAGTTATCTACCTTTTCCTGCCTTCCATAATAAACCGCTCCCGGGTCCGAGCCGCCGTGTCCGGCATCTAAAATCACGGATTTTCTATCTGCCAAATCTAAAATCTCCCTTTCCATAATCTATACCTTAGAATATGAAACCGTTTTTAAATAGGTTCAGATTTTCCGTTATCATTCTGCCAGAACACTTATTTGTAGCCCATGGTCCGTTCCTGCACAGCCGTCACGCCATCCCTCTGTACTCCTGTTTCCAGCCTTCCACCATCCGCCAGGCTCCTTCCATCCGCCTTATGGGATCCTTTGTAAACAATTCCCTCAACGTCTCCTGTTCCTTACAATCCTTGGCCAATTCCCCTGCCTTTACAAATGCCTCCTCCCAGGCACCCTTTTTCTCCTCTGTCACTGCCGGCTGATAGGCCTCCTTTACAGAAAGCTTGGAGTCTAACTTGGTCAGATAAAAAATCTTCTCCAGAACCGTCTCATCCCCAGTCTTCTCATAAGCCTGCTCATAAGCCTCCATAGCCTTTCCCAGCTGAAACACTCTGGCATAGCAGGCCGCCAGATTATTCCATATCCGTCCCTGGAACCGTTGATCCATCCTGGAATACCGCACATCCTCTAGAATCTGTATATAGGAAGCAATTGCCTTGCCATATTGCTTATACTCAAACAGATAATCCGCTTTCCTCTTGACATATTCCAAGACCGGCAGTTTCCGAAACCCACTGATCTTCTGCCGCAGTCCATTGATCTCCCCTGAAGTATAATATCCGCACTCCTTTAAAAACAAAAACAGCGTCTCATCTGCATTCTCTCCCGCCTTGATTCTCCGTTCCATCTTAAGAGCCGTAAATCCCATATCCAGTTCGTTTCGGATAAAATCGATGAGGCTCTGATTGATGAAATCATCCATGGCTAACAGCGGATGATGGTAGATCACATAACACAACTCCTGGGAAGTATACACATGAACCCCTAAATTCTCAATATAATATGGATGAGATACCTGCTCTCTTCTGCAAAAAATCACACTCATATCATAACCTCTTGTCTAAGCACAGCCCCTGTGGATGGGAAAAACTCTCCGAATCCCATATCTTTCACCACAACCGCCATGGTTTTCTCATCTAAAAACCCAATCTGGGTCTGAATCCGCACGGTCTTATCCTCCCTTTCCGGAAATCCCTCCAAAACCATCTTCACAGTCTTGCCATTTCTTGCTCCCAGAGGCACCATAGAAAATTCCAGATAATTCTGGTTGTCCAGGATAAAATCCACTGTACTTTTTGACTCATACCAACTGTCGCCGGCTGCTGCCAGAACCAGCTGGTTTTCCTTATCCTGGTGGAACACATTGACACATACCGTGGTATCCAGCCTTCCATCACAGATTAACACATACGGATAGGATGTCTTTGCGCCGGTTAAATCCACAGCCCTCAACACCGCCCCCTGGGAAAACAGCGCCGGCTCAACGAATACCCTTCTTCTGGCACATACAATCCTCATAAAATCTGCAGCCCATTCCTGGCTTTCAAATCCTTTTCCGGCAAGAAACACCGAAGAAAACAGCTTCTTCTGAAGAAACCGCTCCCCACAGGCACAGAGAATCTTATCCGCCAGCTTCATTCCTGAAGGAGTGCTCAGGATATCCAGGCTGAAGCCTTCATCCAGCTTTTCCTTCTCAGCCACAACAGTCACATTCCTCATACCTCTCTGAACCTTCATTTCATAGTAAAAGAGGCCCTCCTCTGACAGATCGAACATCCCCACCTGGTTGTTCCACATCTCTCTCTTCTGGCTCAACACATAGTACAGAAAACTTTCCGTATGACTGATGATGTGCAGCCTCTCCCTGGGAATCTGAAGATAATCCCCACAGTACATCAGACAGTCCAACAGCCGCGCCTCAATCTCCGGAACCGTGATAACCAATTGTTCCACCCACGCACCTACTGCCTGTCCCTCCAAAGATTCCTGCCCATAAGTCAAATCCGGCTGCACATCAACCAGCTCCTGTCGCTGGTTAGATGCCTTCAGCTGGTATTCTCCAGTTCCTGTCCCATTATCAGACGACTCCAGCTGGCCTTGCACCGACTCTTGCTGGCCTTTTCCCAGCATCTCTGCCACCGGAAGCGTCAGCACCTTCTCCAAGAACCGTGCCAGAATCTCCACGCCTCTGTACTTTACACCGGAGATCGTAGAAGTACCGTCTTTCCTCACCAGCTTCAACAGCTTATCCACGATAACCCCGTCTCCCATCAGCGCGCTGGCATAGGCCTCCTCCCCTACAAGCCACACATCCCCTTCTTTCTTCCTGCATACTACCGTAGGAAATGCCCAGATTTTCTCCTGCCCCCAGCAGCTTAACTTTGTATAGCCGTCACACAAATCCAGCCCCAGCTTTAGTCCATCCATAACAACCCTTTTCTCCATCCTCTACTATAACATGTTTCCACATCCAGCACAGTGAACCCACAGGCCTGTTTGGGCCTTTCCCCGAAACGTATCTCCATAAGCCGGTGCCATCATCCTACATCACCCCAAACAGTTCCTCCACCACAGCAGTCTTCCTCACATATTCTTCCATGGCTTCCTTAAGTCCTGCTTCTTCCTTCAGATTCAGGCAGACAGACATCTGGTTCAGCAGATGAAACCTGCTTCCCTCCGATTCTTCGTTCCTCTTATTGCAAGTTACGCTTCCCTCCTCCATGAGAACCATCTCCTCGTTCCTTTGCTCATAGACCCGGTACTCCATAACCTCCCCGTCAAACAACACCTTCTGCTTCACGAATATCCCCTGATAAACCCGTTTCATCTCATTGCTGTGAAATTGTTCTTCCTGAGGACGAATCCGAATCTGCAGGTCAACCCTGGAATCTTTCTGTCCGATATACTGGATCATCTCCTTATCCAGTATATCTTCCGGAACCCGAACAAACGCAGCAAGTTCCTTCATATGGGGAAGCACGATCCCCTCCCCCAACAGAATATCCACCATGATCTGGCACAGCTGCCTCTGACTCTCACTCAGCTCCCTAAGCCCCCCATAGTACTTGGTCAGTGCCAACAGATAGATAGTGGAAATCTTCTCCTTATCCGTCGTTTCCTCAACCATACTTTCCAGGTACTCAAACACCTGATCCTCCGCAGGAATCCGATACATAAAATATTCCGTGCTTTTCATGGTAAAGTATGCCTTTACCAGAAGCTCTCCTGGCCTCTTGCGTTTCATATACAGAGAAAATACACGGTCAATCTGCCCGGTTTCCCCGGAAAATAGCATCTGCGCCAGCAGCCGTTCCTCCAGGTCATAGGTCTCCACCCGGTCCGACACACTTCGGATAAGCAGCTTTAACATCTGCTCAGAATTCCCGTTAAAGTGCTCGCACAGATAATCCAGAATCACGCTGTCCGCCTGATTCTGCCTGAACACAGAAAATGCCAGCGCTAAAAGCAGGTCATCCTGCTCAAACATTCTGGCCAGAATCACACTGCTGCACAGCTTCCTAAGCTGTTTTCCTGAGATCCTGCACCGGTATTCCCGTATAATTCCCAACGCCTCTTTTATATAATTTCCACTGATAAACGTCTCACAAAGCTCCGCTCTCTGGGTCTGAGACAGCAGTTTCGTGTCCATAGACAGCAAAAAGACAGGCCTCTCCCCTTCTTTAAGGGGAATCTTCTTGTAATACTCGATCAAAACCCCTACCAGGTTATTCTTGTAGAGGGGATGCAGATTTAACCGTTCCAAAGCCTGTTCGATGATATCCAGCCCTTGTTCCGTCAGATGCTCCGCCGCTTCCCGACAAGCCCCTAAAAGAAGCATAGGGTGATCCGGGTAAACCTCAAAACATTTCCGCTCCAGCCCTGGCTTATCCAACACCTGGGTGGTGATATGGCCTACGTCGGTATACCGGTTACCATACGCATCCTGAAAAAGGATACAGCTTTTGGACGAGAATACTGGCACATACGCCACCCCCTGCTGAATCGGATACACGCCCTCCTCTGTCAGTTCCTCATAGCAGACTACCACCTGCCGCATATTGGGATTTCTCACGCTGATCCGGTAGGATCTCAATATAGAAGGCAACATCTTGGCGATGGGGAGATCCACCATACCTTCATAGATAACCGCATCATATACCACCGCCAGGCTGCTGTCAATCCGAGACTGGAGAACCTGCTCCGCAGCAAAACGCCCCATCTCCTTCTGGTAATCCCGGTAGATCGGGCTGTCCTCATTCAGATACCGGATCACATTGGCATACAACATGGCCCTGCTGTGATGATCCAACTCATGGTCATAGGAGAAATAGAGAAGCACTTCCTTCGGAATCAGACGGTCATATCCAGCTGGAAGGGAATACAGAAAATACTCATACAACCTGGTCAAGCTTATCTGCTCCTTCAGTGCCTTCTCATACCACGGAAAATCTCTCTCCTTCCGGCAGTTGCCCCGGATCATCAGGCTGCACACCGCCTCCAGAATATCCCTGTCCGGAAATCGTTCATACATAAGCTGCAGCATCTTTAAGCATAACGGCTGAAAATGCCGGTTCACTACCGCCAGCTTAGCTGCCTTTACCGCCACTGTCTGATTGACTAAGCCCCTCCTCACGCCAAAATGCAGCGCCTGCAACTCAAACGAGCCGATCCCGTACAAAAGCTGGGGAGCATCATTCCACACTGCCAATGCCTGCTGATAAAGGAACGGGCTGTGACACCCCTCCCCATACAGAACTTTCATCTGAGTTAACATCTCTCCCGGATTCTCAAAACAATACCGGTCTTCACAGCGGGTATACAGATAAAACAAAAGATAATCCTCCGGCCAGTCCTGCTGATACTTCTCCAGCAGCCGGATCAACGATTTCATCTTCTCCTCGTCTGGCTGAAGCTGTAAAAGTACATACTGGAACAGACAGTAGTACCCAGGATGAGCCAGCCGCCCGTTAAATACATCCTCCTTGCACTCCAAAAGTGCCGCCATAGCCTCCTCTCTGTGGCCGGCTGTCTGGTGCAGCTCTGCCTCCATCAGAGAAAGTTCCATAGACGGCCCTCCCGTCATACGAAGCTGACCCAATTCCTCAAGCATCTGATCTATCAGGGAAGCCGGATCCTTAAGCCCGCTCTCATAGTCCAGGCGCAGGGAAAAGTATCTGGCATATCTTCCCGCTGGGCGGGACCATCTCCTCTCCCCCTCCTCTGTCCTTGACACCGGACGTACCGGAGATGCCTGGAATCTTACGGTGATAGCATCGTTCATGGTCTCCAGGGTTATGGTCCCCAAGTTTCTTCCCCCATGAAGTCCCCCTGGATTCAACCGATAAGAAAAGCGGCATACCCCATCCACAAAGTCTTCTTCCTCCAGCGTCTTCTTCATGATCTGGATAAAGCTTCCATCCACATGGACTGTCACCGGAAGATATCCCCATCCAATCCTTCGGATCTCAATCTGCCCGTCCACCGTCTGATCCAACCCATAATATTCCCGGCTCAGATTCTCTACCTCCAACCTGACCGGATCCTTAAGTCTTAAGGCGATGAGAAACTGCTCCAGCTGCCCATATCGATTACCATGGCCTTTCAACCCGTCATAGACTGCCCGTATATGGGTATGATGCATAAAAGGCACTGCCACAAAGTCACGGTATTCAAATACCCGCAGGGCCATCTCATAGTCCTGCTTAGCCATATCTGCAAAATCCTTTGGCTCCTTTAACTGCTCCAACGTCCTTCCGGATATCCCTGCCCCCACACGAAAAGAATAAGGAACCTCTTTTTCCCCTGCATTGGTAACCAGATAAAAAGTTCCCTCTATCATATCTCCATATTCCAGATATCTGCTGTTAATCTCATAACCAATATGGTTTCTCAGGCCCCCAAACGAACCGTTCATCACTTTTACACGAGAATTGGAAGAATATACCAGGCCCTTACAGTGAAGGCTATTGTCACTGGTTATAAACAATTCTTTCCTGATCAATTCTCCGGCCTGAATCTCTTCATCAAACCGCTCCGGCTGAATCGTAAGCGCCGGTTTCTCCATATCTACAATGCCTTTTGCCAGGCGGTTTATCCGCTCTCTCATGTTTCTTTCACCTGTCTCATTGGTCTTCGTCTGCGGCGCGCCGCTATACTGTTTTTTAATTCTATCACATTTTTGCTTGATTTACTATCCTAAAGTTGGTATGATATAAAAAATAATATTCCAAGTAAAATCACCAAACATTATCATCCGGAGTACAAATATGTTAACCGAACCAAAGACCCTATACAAATTGATGAATCTTTATATGTTAAAACGAGTAAATATTCCTCTGACCAATTCCCAGCTTACGGATTTTTTCCTGAAGCATGAGTATGCTCCCTATTTCACCCTCCAGCAGGTGTTAAACGAGCTTCTGGAATCCGGTCTTATCCGGATGCATGCCAATCACAGCACCACCCGCTATGAGATCACCAAAGAAGGGGAGGAGACTCTGGAGTTTTTCGGAAAGAATATTTCCCCTGCCATTGTGGAGGACATGGATCAGTATCTAAAAGAGAACCAGTTCCGCATCCGCAACGAGGCTGGCATGATCTCAGACTACTATAAGTCTACCAACCAGGATTACATCGTTCACTGTGAGATCCGGGAAGGCAAAACCGTTCTGTTGGATTTAAGCCTGTCCGTTCCAGACCGGGAACAGGCGGAATCCATGTGCAGCCACTGGGATCAGAAAAGCCAGGAGATCTATTCCTTTGTCATGAAAACCCTGATGACCAATCCTTGATTACACCACAACAAAGAAAGGAGCACACATATGTCCAGGCAAACCCCTGCCAGCTATTATGATCAGCTTACAGCACAGATCCGGAAAGAAAAGAAAGCGTTAAAGCGAAAAAAGGCTCTGTTGAAAGCCAAACTGTTTTTTGTCATTGTTCTTCCGTGCTTTCTTATCTTTCTGTTGGTAAAGACCGCCCAGACATGGATCCGCCTGAAACTTAAGTCCGTCGCCACCCGAATAACCAAACCTCAAAAATCTCAAGACCAGCCTCCACAGTAGCTTTCCATATTCCCCTTTTAGAGGCCGGTCTTTTCCCCCGCAATCGATTAATCTCTTCCGCCAAAAGTTTTATGTTGGCGATCAAAGAATCAAAAATTCCAAACTGATACAGGTTCACCACCAGAATTCCCACAGGAACCGCCAGAATCATACCAGAGATCCCTCGCAGCTTAAACCCCAGATACAGAAGGAACAAGGTTGCAAATGGTGAAAGCCCCATGGAATCTCCTACAATCTTAGGCTGAATGATCTGGCGCACCGCCTGGGTTAAAAGATACAGAAGGATCAGTCCTACAGCAAACGCCCATTCGCCTGATAAAAGCTTCACCACCGCCCAGGGAAATAATGCTGTCCCAGTTCCAAACAGAGGAAGAAAATCCAGAAACGCAATGAGTGCTGCCAGAATCAGGCCATAGTTTACTCCCAACACCAAAAAACCAATTGCCAGAATGACCGCCACCACGAACATAATCCGAAACTGTGCCAGAAAATAGCCTCCAATAAGCCTCTTTATATCTTTCTTCAGGAATTGCAAATACTTTTTCACTCCTTCCGGCATGATCCGGTTAAGTGTTTCCAGCATCTGATCCCTTTCCACAATAAAAAAATAGGAAGAAAAAATCACTACGATCGAGTTGACCAGCGCACCTGGAATCCTCTTGGCCACATTCCCTGCCACAGTCACCGTGGGAAACGCAATCTTTGACATCAGGTTACCTGCCAATTCCCCCAGGTTATTGCTGAACTGAGTGATCGAATTCTGAATCCCGTCTGGCAGACGCTCAAACAGATTGGACAGAGCAAGAAATGCGCTCTGAACCTCTTCCTTCCCAGCCTGATACAGTTCCGGCAGATCCCCTATGAGTCCTGCCAATTCCATAAACAACCTGGAAAACAAAAAATATACGCCACCGATCACCACTGCCAGAACCAGCACCACGATCAGCACTGAACTGTGCCTGCGCACCAATTTCAGATGCTTCTCCAGAAAGCGAACCAGCGGATTGGCAATCATGGCAATGCACCACCCAATGACAAAAGGCATAAAGAACTTAAGAAGCCACGGCCCCAAAGTACAAGCCAGGACAATAGCTGCCATCGGAACCAGAATATTCAGCAATATCCTTATTATTCGTTTTCCATCTTCCATATCCGATCCCCACATTTCCCTATCTATTCCGATCCCCACTAAGCGGGCTACTTTTTCATGTTTTTGCGGGTCCCAAAGTCATGTATCGACATGCAAGCATGTCATACATGACCTTTTGACCCTGGTATCATCATAGTATTGAGGACAAAAACCGATACACTTCCTCCATCTCCTCATCGGTACCAATGGTCACTCTCAAGTAGTTGGACAGCCTGGGTGCATCAAAGTACCGGACATAGATCTGCCTGCTTCTCAATGCCTCCAGAATCTCCTTTGCACTGACCGTATCATGGGTGATAAACAAAAAATTAGCTCTGGAATCCAGACACCGAAAGCCCAAATCTGACAACCGCCCCTTGGCCCGTTCCCTGGTATCCACAATCTTTTGCACGGTCTGACAGAAATAATCCTGCTCCTTTAAAGCCGCTGTTCCCAAAAGAATCGAGGGCAGATTCATCGTATAGGAATTGTAAGAATATTTCACATCTTCCATAGCCTTTATAAGGGTCTGGGAACCAAAGGCATATCCAATCCGTACGCCAGCCATAGAACGGGATTTGCTGAATGTGCATACCACCAGCAGATTCTCATACCTGTCCAAAAGCGTCCTGGCAGAGACTCCCCCAAAATCAATATATGCCTCATCGACGATGACTATCACATCCGGATTGTGATTCAGGATATCTTCCACCCCTTCCAAAGGCAGGAAAATCCCGGTAGGCGCGTTGGGATTGGGAAAAACCACGCCTCCGTTTTCCCTGTAATAATCCTCTGGCCTGATGCGAAACTCGTCATCCAATTCAGGTGTCTCATAGGGAATCTGAAACAGGTCAGCCCACACCGGATAAAAAGAATAGGTGATATCCGGAAACAGAATCGGCTTTCCAGAATTAAAAAATGTCAGAAACGCCATTGCCAGCACATCATCCGAGCCTACCCCCACAAAAATCCGGTTTGTCTCAAGCCCATACACTTCTCCCAGCGCCTCTTTAAGAGGCGTAGCCGCCGGGTCAGGATACTTGCGCAGCTGTTGCCCATCCATATCCTTCCATGCCCTTAATACTCCTGGTGCCGGAGGATAGGGATTCTCATTGGTATTTAATTTGATAAGCTTGTCTCCCTGAGGCTGCTCTCCAGGCACATAAGGAACAACCTGGCGAATATGTTTCTCCCACGGCTTCATCATCTTCCATCCTCCCTGATCCCTCTTTTGCCTTCTTCCTCGCCGACATATCCGTACTCCTGGGCCACCTTTTGAAACGCCGGGAGAGACCGCTCAATCTGCTCATATGAGACACAATAAGAAATCCTCACATACCCGGGACAGGCAAAAGAACTTCCTGGAACCACCAGAATATGATAATTTTTACACACCTGGCAGAACTTCTTCTCATCCTCCTCAGGAGACTTGACAAACAGATAAAATGCCCCCTGAGGCTTGATGCACACAAACCCATATGTGGTCAATGCATGATACAGAAGGTTCCGGTTTCTGTCATAGGCCTCCACATTCACCGCAGTATCCAGGCAGCGCTTGACCACTCTCTGCATCAGAGACGGCGCATTGACACATCCCAGGACTCGATTGGCGATAGAAGCAGCACCAAACACCTTCTCGCTGTCCTTTAACTCATCCGGAATCACAAGATATCCAATCCTTTCCCCTGGAAGTGACAAGGACTTACTGTAAGAATAGCATACCACTGTATTCTCATAAAAAGCTGTCACATAGGGAACCTCCACCCCGTCATAAGCCAGCTCCCGGTAAGGTTCATCGGAAATCAGGATAATGGTACTACCGTACTCCTTCTGTTTCCTCTCAAGGATCCAGCTAAGTTCCTTCAATGTCTCCTGTGAATACACCACCCCGGTAGGATTGTTTGGCGTATTGATAATCACCCCTTTGGTCTTGGGGGTTATTCTCTGCTCAAATGCCTCCAGATCAGGCTGGAAACTTTCCGTATTCGGAGGAACCACCACAAGCTGTCCGTCATAATTTTGTACATACGCATTGTACTCCAGAAAATACGGAGCAAATACCATCACCTGATCCCCAGGATTTAAAAGGGTTTTCAGAATCACATTCATCCCGCTGGCTGCCCCAACTGTCATCAGAATGTTATTCTGATGGAACTTTGTCTGGAACCGTCGGTTTAGAGACTGGGCAACCGCCTCTCTCACATCCTCGAACCCTGCATTATTCATGTATCCGTGAACAAAGGTAGACGGTTCCTCCTCCAGCACATCCAGAATTGCCTGCTTCACCGCCTCCGGAGCCGGAACATTGGGATTTCCTAAACTAAAATCATACACCTGTTCCGCCCCATAGATTGCTGCCATCCGCTTTCCTTCCTCAAACATCGTACGGATGGCCGAATTATTCTCCACCAAAGGCCTCATTCTCTCTGATATCATAAAAACTGTCCTCCACATTCATATACAATCTATCGCCTGCTCATCCCACAGTAAACCGCCATCACCAGGGTAACCGCAAAATAAAACCAGGTTGTGGGATTGCTAAACCACGTAGTAAAAAAAGAAAGCATCATATAGATGGCCATCTGCCCATACAGCACATAGCCCATGGGATTCTTCATGTCCTTTAGCTTCTCCACCAGGAAGAAGCAGACCGCTCCCAACACACAGGCAAACACAACCACTCCCACTACCCCAAAATCATAATACGCATCATAAAACATGGTCAGGGTCGTTAGTTCTTCCTTGTCCACATAGATTGGGAAACTGATGAGATAAGGAAACAAAAACTTAAGCCCTGTAAGCGCCCATACCGGAAACAGGCTGCGGATCCCCCAGGTATGCGCCGGAAGGGCATCCACCAGGCAATTGAAGTTCTCATAATTATTGGCAATATAGATATATGGCTGAGAGATGAAGATGGGCATCCCCTCGTTCTTCATCTCGAATATTCCATTTAAGTAAGCAACATCATGGCTTCTGGCCACTGTCAGGATAATATAGAAAGGGATCACCACTGCCACAGCCCCCACAACCAGCCATGGCTCCACCCGCCTCTGATAAGCACAATACGTAAACACCGCCAAAGCCACAGCAAAAATCAGCTGAAACCTGGACACACACAAGATCGGGATCAACAGGGCGATCAGGGTCATGAAAAGGATCAGCAGGTTCCTTGCCAGACGCCTGCTTCCTCCCTGAAGGAAAAATAAAACAGAAAGAGCCGGTACCAAGACACACGATACGGTCAGATAATGAACTCCGGACAGATGAAATTCGGAATATGCATGGGGGACTCCCCGCAAAAACAATGGAATAAATCCTAAAACCACTGCTTCAAAAAGAAAGGCAGCCAGCGAGACTGTCGTTAATACAAGGATACTGTAAAAAACCGGACGTACGGAACTCCTCCGCCGTCTTCTCTTTCGTTCGAAGCGTCCCTCCTCCCCAAACCAATTCTCCAACATCTGGAAGGTCAGCCAGAAGCCTGCAAACGCAAGAAAAAAGCAAAACCAAGTCAGCAAACCCCAATCCGTCTGGAGTCTGCTTAACTTTAAACAGGCGATGCCCTGTCCTCCCACCCAAAAAGCGGAAAACAGGCCTCGCAGATGTATTACATTCCTTGTTCTATGATAATCATAATAATATAAATATCCTGCTGCCAGCAAAAGTGCGATTCCCGATAAGTAATACAGATGGAAATGCGCCAATACCCAGCTGGCCACATAACAGATCAGATAAACTATCATATGTCCTGTCCTTTGTGTCCGTCATTCCTGTTGGATAAATGCTCTCATATACTCTTCCACTTCCCCCGCAGTCACAAATCCCATGACCTTGTCAGCCACAGCCTGTAACTCTTGGGTGCTGTATCCTGCAATGATCTTCTTCGCCTGCAGAATCAAGGATGGGCTCATGCTGAATTCACTTAATCCAAATGCCAGCAAAAGCGGGATCATCATAGGATCACTGGCAGCTTCCCCACACATACCCACCATAATTCCTGCTTCCCGTCCACAGGCAATCACATGGCGGATGCAGCGCAACACAGCCGGATGGAAAGCCGAATACAGATAAGCCACCTTCTCATTCCCCCGATCCACAGACATAAGGTACTGGGTCAGATCATTGGTTCCGATACTGAAGAAATCCGCCTCCCTGGCAAAAACATCTGCCATCAGGCATGCAGCCGCTGTCTCTATCATGATTCCTACCGGAATTTCTCTGTCATATGGAATCTTCTCTCTGTCCAGTTCCTTTTTTATCTGCTCAATCAGGGCTTTTGCCTCCCTGAATTCATCAATAGAGGTTACCATAGGGATCATGATCTTCAGATTGCCAAATGCGCTGGCACGCAGAAGAGCCCGAAGCTGAGGACGGAAAAGATCCTCTTTTCGATCCAGACACAACCGGATAGCACGATATCCTAAAAACGGATTCTCATCCTTCTCAAGCCCCATGTAGGGAATCTCCTTATCACCACCAATGTCCAGCGTACGGATGATCACTGGCTTTCCCTGCAGGGCAGATACCACATTCTTGTAGGCTTTAAACTGCTCCTCTTCCCCTGGCATGGAGTCTCTGCCCATAAACAGAAACTCTGTGCGGAACAACCCTATAGCATCACCGCCATACTTAAGAACCGACTCCACATCTTCCGGCATCCCAATATTGGCTGCCAGTTCCACATGAATGCCATCTTTCGTCATAGCAGGGCAATCCAGATAGCGTTCCAGTTCCTTCCTCTCTCTCTGGTAAGCCTGTCGCTTTTTCTCGTACTCTGCTTTCTGCGCATCACTTGGGGCTGCAATCACGATTCCGGTATCACCGTCCAGCAACATATCCATGCCATCCCGGACAACATCCAAAATTCCTGCTACCGCCACCACCGCCGGAATCTCCAAGGCCCTGGCCAATATGGCACTATGGGAAGTCCTGCCGCCCCCTTCTGTCACGATTCCGGACACCCGTGCCGGATGAATCCCTGCTGTCACAGACGGAGCTAAGTCCCTGGCCACAAGGATACTGCCCACAGGCAGGGCTGCCAGATCCACCGGGGAGATACCTAAAAGAATCTGCTGCATCCTGGTCTTGATATCCCTCATATCCGCTGCCCTCTGCTGCATCAACTCATCATCCATAGACGCAAACATTTCTGCATAACGACTGCAGACCATCTCAACCCCATATTCCCCGCAGACAGATTCTTCAGCAATGGTACTCTCAATCTCACCTGCCAACACAGGATCCATTAAAAGCATCTGATGCCCCTCTATGATCTCTGCCTCTTTTTTTCCTGCCCTTGCAGCCAGAGAAACTGCCAGTGCTTTGGTCTGCTCCGCCGCCGTATTTCGCGCATCACGAAAACGCCGTATCTCCGCTTCTGCATCCGCTGTGCGTTCCCTGCGGATCACCAACTCCTCGTCTTTTATCACCACAGCTTTGCCAATGCCGATTCCTGAAGCTGCACGGATTCCCCTATACATTGACTTCTCCCTTCAACATAGATCCAGGCTATTCCCCCAGGCCGCTTTCCACGACTCGAATCATGGAATCCAACGCCTCTTTCTCATCTTCTCCCTCGCAGACAAACTCAATCTCATCTCCACTTTTCACACAGGCGCCAAGAACACTTAGCACGCTTTTTGCATTGGCTGTCGTGTTCCCGATCCGGAAATGGATTTTTGATTTAAACAAGATCGCTTTATTGCAAAGAATGCCTGCCGGCCTCAAATGAAGGCCAGTTAGATTCCTGATCACAACTTTTGCACTTACCATATCCATCCCTCTCATCTCATTCTTTTATCATAACGTCTTGTCGGCTGAACCCCTACTCTTCTTCTGATTCCTGAGTACCTTGTCCAGGATCTGAATCCTCTTCCCCGTTTCCTTCCCCTGGTTCTGCATTCAGATCCTCTACGACGATCATCACAGGTCCCTGGCCCACCAGTTCAAACCCGTCTCTCAAAAATGCTCCAAATCTTGCCGGGTGAATACCTGGCCCCATGCCTGTTACATCCATGCTAAGTACAATGTCTTCCATCTGAATTCGATCTACGTCCTCGGAAAGTCCCCGAATCTGAAGTTCTACTTTATCCTGTTCAAAATAATAGGAATAATTCTCTTCCTGTCCTTCAAATATTACGTCAACCAGATCGTAATCCACCTTTTTTACTACCAGAGGCTCTACCTTTAAGGTAACCGTCGCCTTTGTCGCCGAATCATTGGCCATAGTTATATTATCCGGCAAAACTTCCGTTAAGTCAACCTCTACCTGTACATCCCCGGTGGCTCCGTCTACATTCAGCATACTTTCTGGAATGGTAAGGGTGTTGACCGAAGCCAGAGCCGCTTTCAGTCCTTCCACGGAGACACTCTTCACATCGCATTCCACCCCTGTAAACCGATAACCATTCTCCACCGTTCCACCTACCTGGAAATCCAGGGCCAGATTCTTCACATTCAGAATCGTAATATGATAATCAACCTCTTCAATATTGACTTTTACTTCTGAGCCAAGATTCAATTCGTTGTCATTGGCATCATAAAACTTTACCTTGGCAATCCCGTCCTGGTCGGAATTGATTCCTTCCACTTTCAGTTCAACCCCCGCAGAACTGATCTGTCCAATTACAGACACAGCGCCTGTCACATAGACATATCCCGGATTTAAGGTTACCTGGCCCAATGCATACCCTTCCTGCTCTGTTCCAACTGTGTGAGGCCTTAAATCAAAACGCTTCCTCTGGAGAGGCTCTGTCTTGATCTGCACCACTCCCGGTTTCACCGTAGGGGTTCCCTCAATCAAAGGACGGACACTGTCATTGGCAATCTCTACCTGAACTGGGATGGAACCTGTCACATCATACAGCTGAGACAGATCCGCATACGCATAAAAATCACCGGCGCTTACCCGGTACTGATCTCTGACCCGCACATCATAGCTGACGGTAACCGTATTTTTTCCTACAAGCTCATAGGTTAAATTGGCTTTCTCCAAAATATCTTCATTCACCATCTCCACTGCAACCGTTCTGGTCTCTGTCATCACCGGGTTGGACACATTTACCATGATCAGCCACATAAAGACAGCCAGAACCACAGCCAGAATCTTAAGTCCCAGATTATTTGTCAGCCTTTCTTTCATCCTTCAGCCTTCCCTTCCAAATTCTGAACCGGTTTCCATGTTCTTCCTCCTGCCCCAGCTTCTCCGACAGCGCCTTGGTTAGACTGTCCGCATCGCTGATTCTTATCAATTCTCCATTCTCTGCCAGGGTGATCCGTCCGGTTTCTTCCGATACTACAATGGTTAAGCTGTCCGTAATCTCACTGATCCCTACTGCCGCACGATGTCTGGTTCCCAGATCCTTGCTGATACTGGTATTGTCCGTAAGAGGCAGATAGCAAGTAGCCGCCACGACACGGTTCCCTCGTATCACCACCGCACCGTCGTGAAGCGGTGTATTGTGCTCAAATATATTGATCAACAGCTGGCTGGTCACCAAGCCGTCCACCTCAATCCCTGTTCTCTCAATATCCTTTAAAGAGCTTTCCTGCTCGATCACCATCAAAGCGCCTGTCTTGGCCTTTCCCATCTCCACAGAAGCACGCACCAACTCATTGATCGTCTTCTCTGTCAGCACATCGTCAGATGGCTTACTTCCTTCAAAAGGAAGAATATTGGTCAGCAGATTTTTGCTTCCAAGCTGTTCCAGAGCCTTCCTAAGCTCTGGCTGAAAGATAATCACCAAAGCCGTGGTAGCCACCAAAGCAATCTTCTCCAGGATCCATAGAATGGTATATAGCTTCAGAACCCATGCAATAAACGTAAACGCCAGAATCACCAGAATTCCTTTTAACAGCGTCCACGCCCTGGTATTCTTAATCCATACCATGATTTCATAAATCAGGAAAGCGATAATAATAATCTCTAAAATATTAGTCTTGCTGATCTTTGGCAAAAATGAAAGCCAAGAATACAGCGTATCGATCACATCTGTCATATCTTCCCTTCACCCGTCCTATACAATCTCCCTTGTAACGGTTCCAACGCTTCCGGTTACTCTCCCCATGCATTTTTGTGTGCCTTTGTACTATTGATTTTCTGTACCTTCACATCCGGAGTCGAAATGGTAATCTTGGGAACCGCTTTCACATAGTAATAATAATCGTCATCCTCAAACTGTATATACTCGGTTCGGCTGTAATCCACAGAAAAAATCAGGAAATTATAGATCCCTGCAATCAGCATGGAACCCAGAGTTCCAAGGAGAAGCTGGGCCATAGGCGCTGACACATCAAATATATAGTCCCCAATAAAGATCACGGTCAGCTGGGCAATCGCGCCTACCACGATAGCAATGATCCACGCATAATCAATGGATAACCGCCGAATAAGGTACACAACGAACACGCCTGCCACACAGGAAACGATCATCAGCATCATCAGCTTGTTCCCCATCATAGACTTCATGATCTGGACATACTTTTGGGCAATATCCAACGATGCGTCGTTGGTCAAAACACCTGCATTCTGTTTTACATACTGAAGAACATAGTAGATAAACGTACCACACCCTACCGGAACCGCCGCGATGGGAGTCTTTGAAAGGCCTACCAGAAGCGGAACCGCGTAAGGAATCTTAAGAATATAAAAGATCGGCGTTATCAGAAGCAGGTAGCTGTCCCCTGGCTGGAAACCGTAGTACAAAACCGCCACAATCAGCAGGCATACCAGAAGAATCAACGCAAGCTCTAAGGACACAGTACTGATATGGGCCAATATAAGGCCTCCCGCCAGAATGACCGTAACGCCATAAGGCATAATCGAACAGGCCAATGCCAGCACGATCAATATGGTCGGACTGCTTAACCTGGTCATGAAACCTACATTTTTATTAATCAGAAAAAAGGTTACAGCACTTAACGCAAACCGAATCACAGGAGTCACAAACATCTCAAATCTGCTGTAAAACAGCTTCATCTTCTCTTTAAATACCAGCATTGCGATCATGTCTTCGAACCTCCCTGCCTAGTTCCTTTGTTCTGTTCTGGAACTCATATCGTTTTTCCAGGCGCCTTAACCTTGCTATATACATCTTTTGTTCTTTCAGGCCATAGTGATACCGTCTTATACTGACAATCAAGGCAATCAACAGATAGCAGGCCAATCCCACTCCATAGATCGTTGCATATCTTGTGGCCTGATCCTGAAGGGCAACAAAATCCATGGAGGCAAAGATATCCTCCGCCTTATACAAGATTACCAGCAAAAAGCCCAGAGCCCAACAGAAAGTATACCCAAAAAACGCTTTCAGCAGGTTCCGGCTTATATAGTCACTTTTAAAATATCGATTTACCAAAGAAATATGCTTGCCCTCATGCTTTTCGAACATGGAAATATTGGCCATTAACTTTATCTTATCTTCGTTTAGCACTGCCATCACCTCACTATGCAATTATGCTAATAGATTATTTTAGTATAGCACAGATTTTGGCTGCTGGCAATGCTATCCGAATTTTTATTCACAACGATTTTACTGCGATTTTATTCCATTTTTATTCATATTTTATTCATAACGCAGTGCGTCGATAGGATCCGCCTTCGCTGCCTTGGAGGCAGGATAAATACCGAAAAAAATCCCTACCAAAGCTGAAAATGACACCGCCATGATGATAACTCCTGGCTTCACCACAGCCCCTACGCCCAAAGCCATCCCACCTAAGGACACCAATCCCACACCGATCAGGATCCCTATGATGCCTCCACAGGCCGAAAGAATGGCGGATTCCGTCAGAAACTGAATCATAATATCCCTCGTCTTTGCCCCCAGAGACTTTCGGATACCGATCTCTCTTGTTCTCTCGGTCACAGACACCAGCATGATATTCATGATTCCGATTCCGCCTACCAATAGGGAGATGGCTGCAATGCCTCCCACGGCTGCAGACAGTCCGCCCATCATGGAGTCAACCTGCGTCATCTCGTCCATAGCCGTAACTGTACGGAAATCCGCAGGATCCCGCCCTTTGGATTTGGCCACATATGCTGTCAGCTTGGTCATAAACTGACTGAAATCAATGTCTTCGCTGGCATATAGACGAAGATAATAGAAATAGTCATTGGGCCAGGTTAAAATAGTATAGGGGATAAAGGCGCTTCCTCTGTCCTTGGCACCGCCCCCCATCATCAATGCCTGGAACGCATTCATTTCCTCCTTATAAACCCCCACTACTGTGTAGGTATCCGTATCTCCATAGATGGTAGTGCGGAAGGTCTTTCCTACGGCGTTTTCCTCGCCGAAGAGCATCTGGGCGCTGTCCACATCCATAACCACATTTTTTCTTCTGCCCAGGATATCCCCCTCATTCAGATACCGGCCATACACAATATCTACGGGTTGTACATCTATGTAATTATAATCAACACCAGTATAATCAAAGTTTACGGTTGTCCTTTTATAGATTGCTTCCGCAGAGGTTGCGGCACTACTGTCGATGTAAGTGATATCATCTCCAAAAATCTCCTTCACCCGCTCCAGTTCATCCAGTGTAAAATAATCGCTTTGCCGCACATCATCAACCCAGTAGCCAATGCTGATATAGGCCTGGGTGATTCCCACATTCTTATACAAATCAGAAAACAGGCTGCGCATAGTATCTCCGATGGACACAATGGAGATTACAGAACCAATTCCGATAATGATTCCCAGCATAGTTAAGAACGACCGCATCTTGTTGGCCCGTATGGCGGAAAATGCCATAGCCATATTCTCAAACAACATGTGGATCCTCCTTTCCCGGCCGACTATCCCGGCCCTGCTCTCTTAAATCATCCGTCCCGGCAATTCCGGCAGGCATTCCCATATGATCTGTCTTAGCCGCCTCGCGTTCCCTTAAATCATCAGGCCGGGCCGCCTTGCCTTCTCTTAAGCCATCGGGCCGGGCCGCCTCGCCTTCTCTTAAACCGTCGGGCCGGGCCGCCCACAGTTCTTCTGCCAGCTGTTCTGTCTGGGCTGTCTGAAGGCTTCTCTCCCCGTCTTCTTTCTTCCTGTATGTATCGCTGATGATCACACCATCCTGAAAGCGGACGATCCGGTCTGTAAATGCAGCAATATTCTCCTCATGGGTAACCACCACCACCGTAGCCCCCTCCTTGTGCAAGTCTGAAAATAACTGCATGATCTCCTCGGAGGCCGCTGTGTCTAAGTTTCCTGTAGGCTCATCTGCCAGAATAAGAGGAGGCTCATTGGCCAGCGCCCTGGCAATGGCAACTCTCTGTCTCTGTCCTCCGGACAACTCGTTGGGCATGTGATCCGCCCTGCTTTCCAAGCCTACCCGCTTTAAAAGCTCCATAGCCCGCTCCCGCCGCTCCTTCTTTCCTTTTTTTGCATAGGTCATGGGAAGTTCCACGTTCTTTAACGCCGAGGTCCGGGAGATCAAATTAAAAGATTGGAACACAAATCCGATCTTAAAGTTGCGGATCTCCGATAACTCATTGGGATTCATGGAAGCCGTATCGATCCCGTCAAGATAATAATGCCCCAGGGTAGGTCTGTCCAGACACCCCAGAATGTTCATAAGCGTGGATTTACCAGATCCGGATTTTCCCATGATCGCCACAAACTCTCCCCGTTTTATGGTCAGGTTGATCTTCTTAAGCCCCAGAACCTTGATCAGGCCAGTGTCATAGATCTTAACCAGATTCTCCAGAACGATCAGATCCTCGCTGACATTTTCCGTCAGATAAGAAGGAATTTTTCGTTTCTTCCATGTTAATGATAATGTTTTCATTTCGCCAGTCTCCATTCTGCCGTCAGATTTCAATCCCTGGTATCCGTTCTAAAGTTACTGCATCGACGGCATAACCATTACCTGCATTCCGTCTGTCAAAGCCATAGAAGGCGCTGATACGATCTGCATCCCTTCTGTAAGAGTTCCCTCTTCCACCGGCGTTATCTCCATCTGGATATCGCTCTCTACACCGATATTCACCAAGACTTTCTTTAGCACATTATTCTCCACCACAAACACATAGCTTCCTTCTTCCCCTTCCAGGACAGCAGTGATGGGTACTACCAGAACCTGATCCGCTTCATTCAGCACAATCTTGGCCCTGGCCGTGATTCCAGCGATCAGCTTGGTATCCCTCTCCTCAATCCGGATGGTAGTAGGAATCACGCGCTCCGTAGACCCGCCGCTGCTCTTCATCTCACCGGTGGGGGAGATGGCCGTCACAGTTCCCTTTACCGTATCACCGCTTAGGATATCAGCACTGATCTCCACTTCCTGCCCCACCGCTACCTTGCCGATGGAATATTCACTGATCTCAATCTTCATCTCCAGCACATCCAGATTCTCAATAATGAACATGGGCTTGTCGTCGTCGATCTTGTCTGCAAACCGGCCCACCTTTACGTTGACACGGGTCACAGTTCCTGCAATGGGGCTTACCACCTGGCAGTCCTCCAGCTGCTCTTTTTTCTTCTCCAGTTCAAACTCTGCATTCTTTATCTGAAGATTATAAGATTCATTGGCTACCGGCTTACCATCTACCAGAGTAAAGTTCTTTATGGCTCTCTGGGCATCGTTCATCTGATTCCTAGCGGTCTCCCACTCCACCCTGGACACGCTTCCTGCCTGATACAACACATTGGTGCGGTCATACTCTCCCTTGGCCGCCTCATAGTCCTGTAGCGCTTTGGCATATCCGTTTTCCGCCTGAATCTGCTGCTCTTCGTATGTAGTAACCGCCAAGTCATAGGCATTCTGGGCGATATCCACCTCCTTCTGAATATCGCTGGTATCGATCAGAGCCAAAAGCTGTCCCTTCTCCACCCGATCGCCTTCCTTGATCAGAATCTCTGTCACCTCTGCGTGAAGGTTGGACACCACGTCCACACTGTCTGTGCCTGATATGGGTCCGCTGACCGTCAAGTCTTCCGTGACGTTTCCCAGGGTTACCGGCATGGTCAAAACCGGCATGGCTCCACTGTCCTTCTTTCCTCCAAACACATTTACCACCACGATCACGGCCACTATGGCAGCGCCTACAGTGAGAATCTTCCTCTTCCGGCTCCATGCCCTCCAGTTAAAAAATTTCTTCTTTCCGGATCTTCCCGCTTTCTCGGATTGCCCTGCTTTCTCCCCTTTTTTCTTCTTCTTTTTCTTCTTCCCGGAGGTATCCTCTTTCATGAGAGCCTCCAGTTCTGCATCCAGCTGTGCATCCTCTGCAATCCACGCTACTGCGGCCTCCGCCTCCTTCTGGCTTACGTCTTCCGTTTCCATTCCTTCCCCTATGTCTTCACTATGCCCTGCACCTATATCCTGGATATCATCTATTCCGCCCTGCCCTGTCATGCTGGCAGTACCTTCTATATTCTCCCTCTCCATCGCGTCCCTCTTTTCCTCCTGTGCCATCTCTTAAGTCTCCTTTCTAACCCGTTCAGCTATTCTTATAACGATTGGCCCCATAAAAAGTCTTCATGTTTTCATATATATTTTTGCTGTATTAACATTATTAATACAGTTTAATACACTTATAATATTTTTTCAATCCTTTTTTTCAAAAAATTATTGCACGAAATATTATTGCACGAAACAGGCTATCACACAAAAAAAGAGCCTCTGCACAACCGATGTTCCACGATCCGTTGTGCAGCAGCCCCATCCTCATACTGATGTACTGACACCCTATATCAATTCTCTATCCAGCAAAAAATCAATCTCTTTTGGTGTGCGGACAGAATTTCCATTCTGATTGATGGTTCTGGCATACACGACTCCCACATCAACAGAAAACTGACGGTACAGCAGTTCATTATAGATAATATTTTCCATAAATATCGTTTACTTTTCAAGTCCTTAGAACTCTCTTCTTATAACTGCTTGGCGTCTCCCCGTAAATCCTGGAGAACGCCTCCGTAAATGCCCTTGCATCCCGAAATCCTGTCTCCATGGCAATCTCATACGCTTTCATATCCGTTGAAAGCAGAAGAGATACCGCATGAGAAATCCGCACCTTATTCACATAATCCTTAAAATTCTCTCCTGCCTGCTTCTTAAAAAAGCTGCTGAAATAATAGGGATTCATATGTACAATCCCGGCCAGAACCTCCAAGGACAGATTCTCATTGTAATGCTCCTCAATATACGCCTTGGCGTACACGATGTCCTTCTTTTCACTGCTCTCCATCATCTCCTTCAAGAGCCCCAGATATCCCTCCAGATACTCCCGGAAAAACTCCCGCATCTGCCCATAGTCCCGACAGCGCCTTCCCTTTTCCAGAAGCTCCCCCACATCCGGCTCTCTCCCCGCCAGGTTCATGGAGCGCATCTTCTCCTCCATCAGACGAATGGTAGAACAAAAATAGTAACACGCATCCTCCTTTCTTCCGTCTGAAGCCGTACACAGCATCCTGGCAAACCGCTCAAAGCCTTTTAGAAAGCTTTCCTCATCCTGGGCAAACACCGCATCCATCATCTGATCCCTTGCCTGGGAAATCTCCTTAGTCCCTGCCTGCCTTAAAAACACCGGCTCCCCTACCTGCAGAATAGGAATCTTTATCTGATCCATAAAAAACAGATACCGCCTCATCTCCAGACACTGCTCATACTCCCCTGGAATCCGGCTCATGGAGTCCACCAGGCCTCCGATGATAAACACGGTTCTCTTCTCCATAATCCGGCTGGTCTTCTCCTGAAGCTCATACAGCGCCTCCTTGGCTCCAGCTGCATCCATCCCCTTAAGCACCATGACAATATCCTGATTCTTGGTAAACAAAATCCCCAGTTCCTTCTCAGCCAGATACTCTTCCAGAAAACTTTGAAACGAAAAATACATGAGCCTCTTCACCTGCTCATTTTCCGTTCCATCCAATAAAATCTCCGCCAGCACCGGCAGATACGTAGTATCCTCCAGGATCCCTGCCTGTGCCTCCTCAGAATCGTTTCTGTCTTTTGCCGTCCCCTTTTCCTCCTTCCAGAAAGCCGACACCTCCCCGCCGCTCTGCATCTGCGCCGCCTTCCCGATGGCATGAATCAACTCCTCCAGAATCACCGGCTTCAAAAGATACTCCACCGCCCCATAGGTAATCGCATTCCTGGCATACTCAAAATCCTGAAACCCACTGATGAAAATCACCTTGGTATCCAACTCCAGCCTCCGGATGTTTTTAAGAATTTCAATTCCGTCCATCCCTGGCATATTAATATCCAGAAGAGCAATATCCGGCTTCAGTCCCAGGATTCCCTCCATAGCACTTCTCCCGTCCTCATACTCTCCCACAACCGAAATCCCCATTCTCTCCCAATCCACCAGCTTCTTAATCCCCCGAAGAATCACCGGCTCATCATCCGCAAGAATCAGCTTTATCATATCTTTCCCCTGCCTTCAGTCATATTTCTCTCCAATTCCATGCACCACCACATTCAGCATCCCCTCTTCCGGCGGACCAAAGGATCCTACACAATTTCCTTATACGGCAGCAACACCCGTATCATCGTCCCCACCCCCACTGTACTGGTAACCCGTATCCCATATTCTTCCCCATACAAAAACCGCACCCGGTCATGGACATTCTTAAGCCCGATGCTCTGCCAATTATACTCATTCTTCACTCCCGGAGCCTCCCCGCCAAGAAAACATTCCAGCCCCTTCACGTCGTCCTCACTCATCCCCACCCCGTTATCAATCACAGACAGCTCCAGCCGCCCCTCCTTCACCAAAGCCTCAATCATCACACTCCCCCTGCCGTTCTTCGGCTTAATCCCATGGACATACGCATTCTCCACCAGCGGCTGTAAAATCAGCTTCGGCACCATGATCTCATGGCTTCCCGGCGTCTGCACGCTTAAAAGAACCTTCCCGGAGATTCTGCAATTTAAAAGGAACACATACTTGCGTATAATCTCCACCTCCTTCTCCAGAGGTACCATATCCTCCACCGGCCCGATGAGATAATGCATCTGCTCCGACAGCGCCTCAATCATCTGGGACACCTGCTCATCCCGGTTGTCCACCGCTGTCATCCGGATAATCTCCAGCGTATTATACAAAAAATGGGGATAAATCTGAGACTTAAGGGCTGTAAGCTCCGCCTCATTCTTCTTAATCTGCGCCACATAAGACTGATTAATATAATTCTTCAATTCCTGAGACATCCGGTTAAACCGCTCCGAGAGAACCCCAATCTCATCATGGCTTTTCACCGGAAGCTGAATATCAAAATTTCCGCTCTCCACCTGGCTCATCTGCTCCATCATCCTGCGGATTGGCCCTGTCAGCTTTCCTGAAAAATAAATGGAAGCCAGCAAAAGCCCTGCCGCACAGGCAGCCAGAAACACATACATAGTAAGCCTCAAAGAACGAATCCTCTCAAACGCAGCCCCCGTATCCACAGCCAGGACCACACGCAGCCCATAATCATTCTCCTGGGTAGTCATCACCATGGTCTCCTTCGAAGAAACCGGCATAAGCCCGTCCCGTTCCAGATTCCTGCCGATGGCCGCCCCGCTGGTAGAAAAAAGACACTCCCCCTCCTCATTCACCAGCCAGATACTCTGGGCCTCATCCATATGCATTTTCTTTATAATCAGGCGCAGCTTCTCAATATCAATATCCAAAAACAAGGTGCCCATATATTTCTCCTGCCCAATCGTTCCCCGCAAGTCATAATAATTCCTGGCCACCGTAAACACATCATCCTTCACCCCATTATAATACTCCGTCTTGTGCGTGGGAATCAGCATCAGATTCTTCGACCCTGTGTCCCACTCCTCATACCCCATGCTGTCATAAAACGCCTCCTCGTCCTGAAAAAACGTCTTCCTGCGGCTGAAATGAAAGGACCGCCTCCCAATCTCCGGAATCTCCGCCACAAAATGCACCGCATAAATGTAGCCGTCCGTATTCTCAATATTCTGGAGAAAAAGGCGCATCTCCTCCTCCCTCTCGCTGTCCCTGTCCTCATAGGCAAATATCTCCCCCGTAAGAACCCGCCGCAGCATATCATATCCAACCGAATACCCCGGATTCTCCGTCTGCGTCCCAGGCTCATAAGAATATACCGCTTTAGACGCACTGTTATACACAGACAGCATATTCTCCACGCTGGAAGAGATATGGATAGCCGCCTGCTTATAGTTCTCCGACAATGCACTCTCATACTCCTCCAGTATGGTATTCATCATAAATGTAGACAACACCAACATGGGAAAAAGCCCTAGCAAAATCATTGCCAGAGCAAACTTATGATAAAGATTCAGATTTCCCTTCTTCTTCCCTGCATCCATAACAGCCTCCCAACCAATGTCATTTCGTTAATGTCTTGTTGTTTGAAGAATTGTGTAAAGTCCGCCTGGAGAGAACATGATATTGTGTCGTCCAGGGCACGCTCGCGCTACGTGAAGAGCGTAGCGGTACATAAGGCACTAAAAAACAGAGCCTAAGTACCGACGGTCTTCAAGTACCCTGGACGACACAATATCATGTTCTCTCCAGGCTACGTTGTCTCCGGAAAATCAACATTAACTAAATGCCATCGGCCTTCAAACCCATAACCTCCAGACAAGCCATCCGTTTTCTTCCAGGCTTTCCGGCTGCCGAACCGCCAAACTTACCCCTTGGCCGCCCCCGCCGTAATCCCCTTCACAAAATACTTCTGGAACATGCAGAAGATTGCCAGCGCCGGGATAATCGAAATAATCGTCCCTGCAAACACAATATCCCACCGGGCCGTATACTGCCCCACAAACGAGGCAATCTCAACCGTAATTGTCTTCGCCTTACCGCTGGGAAGCGCCAGATAAGGCATCAGGTAATCATTCCAGATTCCCAGTCCGTTTAAGATAATCATAGACCCTGTACACGGTCCAAGAAGAGGAAACGTCACCTTCCAGAAGGTCTGGAACGGCGAACACCCGTCAATCTGTGCCGCCTCCTCAATCTCCAGCGGAATCCCCTTCAAAAAGCTGGAATACAGAAGGGTTCCAAAGGCGATGGAGCCTGCAATATAACACACAACCGGCCCTGCCATAGTCCCGAAAATGTGGAACATCTTCATCTGTTTAAACAGCGGAAACATATAAAGATGAAACGGAATCATCATACCTGCCAGGAAAAACGTATAGATAAACGAAGTCATTTTCCCCTTCCTCCGCTCAATCCCATAGGCAGCCATAGGCACGATGCACACAATCAAAACCTCCGACACTACTGTCAAAAACACGCTGTGGACAATGGCTGTGGCAAAATCAGACTGGGCAAACAAGTCCTTAAAATTCTGAACGTAAAACGAACTTGGAAACGCCACCGGGCTCTTTAAGATATCCCCGTTACTCTTAAACGCAGACATTAACGCAAACAACACCGGATAGATAAATATTATCGCAAGTACTATGGTAATTGCAAGCAAAACAAAATCAAATGGCTTCGGTTTTTTCACTGCCTTCATTACAACTGCACCTCCCTGCTTCTCAAGAACTTCTGCTGAACCGTATTCAGGACAATGATAATAAACAAAAGCACAATCCCCACTGCCGTACCAAAGCCCTGCCGTCCCTCGTTAAATCCCACCTTATAAAGCAGATACACCAAAGTCTCCGAAGTAAATCCCGGACCGCCGTCCGTCATAACCGAAATCTGGTCAAACACCTTCAGCCCGTTAATCAGGGATAGCGTAAAATTAATGGTAAACGCCCCTGAAATCATAGGGACCGTAATATTGCGAAACTTCTGAATTGGCGAAGCCCCATCAATATCCGCCGCCTCAAGAATATCCGTAGAAACACTCTGGAGAGATGCCAGATAGATAATCATATAGTACCCGGCCCCCTTCCATACCAGCACAACTCCAACCATAATCAAGGTCAGGGACGTATTGCCCAGCCAGTCCTGCTTAAAATCCCCCATTCCCATGGCAGTCAGCATGGAATTGATGGCTCCGAAATTATAGTTGTACATAATCTTCCAGATAAAACCAGAAACAATACCAGAAATCAACACCGGAATATAAAAAGCACTCCGAAAAACATTCTTCCCCCATCTCACATTATCCACAATCAACGCCAGAATCAGGGCAAAGGCATTCTCAAAAATAGAAATAAAAACCGTAAGAATCACTGTATTCTTCAGCGCATTCCCAAACCGGGCGCTGGTAAAAATCTCCTTATAATTGGACAATCCGATGAACCGCAGATTGGGGCTGATTCCGTCCCATGACGTAAAACTATAATACACACTGCTGATGGTAGGCCAGATAATAAACAATGTATAGAAAATAAACGCCGGGGCAATAAACGCCACAGCCACCTTATCAATCTTAAACCTGCCTCCGTTCCCTTTTACCCGTTCCATAAAAACCCTCCGTTTTCTGCAAGCATGTAACCGTTCAGTTCCCCCTAGACCAGTTACGCAAACATTCCTTTTCTTCTTTAAAAAAGCCCCTTCCCCCTTTTTAGGAGAAGGAGCCTGCACTACCCTGCCTATTCAATTCCCACGCCGGTAACCGGATTGAAATTCTCCATAGCCGTCTTCCAGGTCTTGTTCATCTCCTCACAAGCCGAGTCAATCTCCCTGGTTCCCTGAAGCACCTCAACTAAAGTCTTGTAAGTAAAGTTTCTGAAATCCGGAGGAAGCTCATTCTCCCCTACACGCCCATTCCACATAGGAGCCAGGTCATCCGCAGCAACCGTTGCATCGATAACCTCCTGGAACACCGGAAGAACATCCAGCTCCGGCTGATCCACCGTTGCAGGGATTGCACTCAGCTTCTCACAGTACACCTTGTAATTCTCTGGTGCATAGAAGAATTTGATAAACGCCTCGCCTGCTGCCTTCTTATCCGCATCCTTGGCAGATTCCGCAGAGATTGCAAGACCGCCGACACCGGCTCCGCCTACCAGCCTGGTCTTTCCATCCGGGCTGGGAACTGCAAACTATCCCATCTCAAAATTCGGATCCGCCTGTGCAATCTGGGAGAACATATGAGTACCAGAATACATCATAGCCGCCATATCACTTACCAAAAACGTAGTAATCTGCGCATCCGGAGTGGAAGTCCATCCATCCTGTGCAAACTGCATAATCGTCTTCATCTCCTCAAAGGTTGCCTTGATTGTCGGATCCGAGAAATCCTTGGAACCGTCATAGCAGTGCTTAATAAAATCCCCATCCTGGCTTAACACCTGGTCATTGTACGCCTTGTGGAACCAGAATCCCATATGCCAGATATCCTGCCCGCCTACAACCAGCGGAGCCATATCGCCCTTATCCTTGATAGCCTGGCACAGAGCAATAAACTCATCATAGGTTGCGGGCTCTGTAAATCCGTTCTCATCAAAATACTTCTTATTATAAATGATTCCGTTGGTATTCTCGCCTCCAAGAGGAACCGCATACACTTTGCCGTCAAACTTCATGGTATTCAAAAACAGAGATTGAATCTCCTCAGACAGCGGCTCCAGCTTTCCTGCCCTCACATACATGGCAGTATCCCTCATCTCCATAATATCCGGGAATTCGCCCACACTGTCCTTGGTCTTCAAAAACTCACTGTAAGCACCTCCGTTGCCTGGCTCAATGGTAACCGTAATATCCGGATACGCCTCATTAAACCGGTTCACAATCTCATTCATAGCCGCCTTGGCGCCCTCGTCGCCGTCAGCAAAGATATAAGTAAGTTCCGTCGGAGCAGATACGATGGACTCGCCCCCTGCCTCCGCAGAAGTCTCCGCCGCCGTTGTCTCGCTGCCCCCTGCTGCCGCTGTGGTAGCTGCCGCCGTCGTCTCCGCCGGTGCTGCCGTTGTACCTGAATCCTGGCTTCCGCCGCCGCATCCTGCCAATGTGGTCATTGTCATGGCTGATACCAATAAGCCTGCTAACATTCTTCTCTTCATTTCATAATCCTCCATTTATCTTGAATCGTTTTCTTTATCCGACCGGCCTTATTTGTTTCTGTGACTATACTATACCAGTAAATTCCCACAAAAAAAATGCACTTTTTATAGTTCCAAGTGCACTTTTTTAATATGTTTCTGATTTCTCCTCATTACCAGTTTGTAACTAACTTCCCCATTCCGGCCTTTTTCATCATCTGTATATAATCTCCTTCTTCCACACCAGGCAGTCCTCTATCACACAGGCCGGCCTTTCATCCTCATTCTCCAACGAAAACTGCAGGTTGCTTAAATAAAGCCCCTTTACGCTTCGAACATCCATATATGCCGCCCTGCTCCAGTCCGGATAATAATTTTCGGAAGCCTCCCTATCTCCCCCATCCTGCCTTCTCCTCTTATCCGGCACCTTAGGATACTCCTCTGGAATCTCCTGGCGCTTCACGCCGCCGATGCTGTGATATCTTAAATTCCGGATGGTCAGAGACCGGATGGGATGATCCCTGTTGGCATCTACCCGAATACCGTTAAACTTAGGTTCCCCCATAACATCATCACCAAATCGATAATGGACACGCTCCATTTCCTCCGAATCCACTGCAATCATATTGGAAAACATCAAATTTTCCATGGTTCCAATCTCCGGCATCTTTGTAAGCTCCACAGAACTTCCATAATCCTCCGGCTCAAACCGGTTGTTCAGCAGCACAAACAACGGCCTTCTTACATCCCGCATAACCACATTGTCCACCGTAATCTCCGAGATGCTGCCACCCTCCGTACACTCAATCTTGATGCCCTCCCTCCAAACTCTTTTCATGGTGCAATTAGAAATCACCACATTGCGGATATTTCCCACAGACTTTAATCCAATCCGTATCCCTGCGCAGACAGAGGAAAATTCACAATTGACAATATGAATATCCTCCACTGGGAATTTTTTGCTGCCAGCCTGAAGGCACAAATTGTCATCCGTCCCGGTGATACTGCAGTTGTCCACAAACACATGGCTGCAGCCATCAAAATCAAGCCCGTCCCCATTGTACTGCCTGTCATTAAATATAGTAACTCCATTGACCCATATATAAGAAGAATCCAGAAACGCCGTAGTCCAGGCAGCAGCATTGAAAAGAAAAATCCCCTCCACCCGAATTCCCTTACACCTTAAAAACCGCATCATCATCGGCCGATACTCACTTCCAGCATTGGGAAAGCACTCACCGCTTCCGTCAATCCTCCCCCTGCCTGTAATACACAGATTCTCCTGTTCCTCGGCATAGAGAAAACACCTATCCAGCGCCGCCTCATTCTGATAACGGTTATGATGCACATCCTCCCTGTAATCCTCAATATTGGGGCTGGCTTTCAAGACTCCGCCTGCCCCAATATCCAGCGTTACATTGCTCCTTAAAAAAATGGTTCCGCACAGATAAATCCCTTTCTCAATCCGCACCGTGCCGCCCCCTGCTTCATGACAGCAGTCAATGGCCCTCTGAACCGCCGTTGTATTGATGGTAAGATTATCGCCTACAGCCCCATACTCCGTAATCCTGCACTCCACCTCGCTCACCAGCCTGGAGGACCTTCTGCCCATCCCTGTCTCCTCGCCTGCCTTCTGTCCCTTCTCTCCCCTCACACCTGATTCGTCCCTTTCCGGCACTTCCGTCTCTAATCCAGCTGCCTCTGGTCCACCCGCCTTTAAACCTGCCGTCTCACCTCCGGCATTTCTCATCCTCACAGGCATCTCCACCTCCGTCTGAGGCATATTCCCCCCAGCCTCCAGCACCAGCCAGCCATCCTTTGTCCATCTCATCTTCTGTATGGCAGTCTCTCTCCCAATCATATAGCGGCGGCTACCTGCAAACTTTTTTGCATCTTCCGGATTTCTGTCTTTTGAGGCCCTTCCGCACAGATGGACCGCATACCACTCCCCGTCAGGAGTCTCCACCAGATCGCAGTGCCCGCATTTCTGCAGCAGAATATCCTCCCTGTGCCTGCTGGTAAGAATGGAATACGCCTCCCTCTCATTCTCCCTCTCCATAAAATCAGCCTGAAACATCTCATAGGGCCCCCACACGCTTTTCGATCTTAAAATCGTCTGCCCATGGGCCTCCCCTGTCCCCGTATCCGCTGCAAACAGATAATACCAATCCTTCCTCCTGAAAATATGAGGCCCCTCCAGGAAAATCTTATCTGCCTTAAATATATCCCTCACCGGCCCCGTCATCTCCCTCTTTACAGGATCATATTCCTGCAGCACCAGCCGCCCTGCATATTTTTTCGGAACCCGGTGATCCGTCACCATGCTAACCATATACTTTCGCCCATCCTCATCATGAAAAAGAGACGGGTCAAACCCAAAATTATTCAACGCCACCGGCTCCGACCACGGACCATGAATATCCTGTGCCGTCACCAGATAATTTTCCGTATCATACATATTGCAGTAAAAAGCCCTCACAATCGTATATACCAGATAAAACGTCCCTTTGTCATATGTAAGACACGGAGCCCAAACCCCCTGAGAAGCCCCCACCCCTCTTAAATCAAGCTGGGACACTCTATCCAGAGGATATCCTATCAACTCCCAATTCTTTAAATCCCTGGAATGATGCAGCCTCACCCCCGGCCACCACTCAAACGTAGAAGTTGCAATATAATAATCCTCCCCCACACGGATAACCGACGGATCCGGATGAAACCCCCGCAAAACAGGATTAACAATTTTCTCCCCATTACTATTTACTTTCTTACTCCTTCCCTCTATATCCAATGCACCTCGCGCTCCTCTCTATTTTTAACTCCATGTATTTTCATAACAATTTACAACTCAATGTCAGTTAACGTACAATTTCTTTATCATAATAATTCCAATAATCTCATCAAGAGAGAATCCTACTATAACTCTCCCATACACGCTAGGCTACATAAAACTCCACGCTATCGAATCTCCAAAAAGTCATTCACGCCAACAACGTAGCTTCGGAGTGACTATGAAACATCTGTAGACCATTTTTCACGTCGGCACTTAGCGCCTGTCCTTTAGGCGCTTAGTACCGCTACGTGAAAACCTGGCGAAAGCTTGTCGGAAGATGTTTCATAGCCACTCCGAAGCGGACCTAAAACGTGACCCGAAGCCCCCGAAAGTGCCCCCAACGCCCCCTAAAATATCCCTACCAAATAAAAACCCCTCCCCCCGCCAACTTATACAGCGCCTCAATAAAAAAATAATCCCCATAGACCATAGTAATATGATGAGGATCACTATGATAAGCCGCCGAACAATTCTGCACAATGGCATCACAATCCTTCCCCCAGTCCACCCTGGTCTGTGCAATCCCCTTCAAAATCTTCACCGCCCCCCGAAGATACATCTCCCTTTCCAACTCCGGCACATACTTTGCCACCTCAATAAGCCCGCTGGCAATCACACACGCCCCACAGGAATCCTCCCATGCCGGCTCTTCTGGCTGTCTGAAATCTACTGGCACAATACCATTTTCCGGCAGACACGCCATACAATAATAGGCCACCCGTTTGGCCGCCTCCAGATACTCTTTCTTCCCCGTATGCCCATAGCTGTTGGCGAATCCATATACTGCCCATCCCTGTCCTCTCGTCCAGGAAGAGCCTTCCCCGTATCCCTGTCCCCCATAGCTTTTCACCATGCTTCCAGTTTCCGGGTTAAACTCCACAATATGGCACACAGATCCATCTGGTCGTATAAAGTTCTCTAAAACCGTATCTGCATGCATCTGGGCAATCTGCTTAAATCTTGGATCCCCGCTCTCCTCCGAAGCCCAGTAAAGCAGAGAAATATTCATCATGCAGTCAATAATCGCCCACCCTGTGGTATCACTTCCATCCACCGCATTCCACGCACGGATAAAATTCCCCACCGGATTAAACCTCCCCGCCAGAAGGTTGGCCCCATGCATGGCAATCCGTTTGCTGTCCTCATTGCCGGTCAGTTTATAATCTGCCACCGCCGTAGGCAGAAACATAAATCCTACATCATGATGAAGTCCATAAAAACCATCAAAGCATGCTTCCAGTTTTTTCTCAGAACCCCTGGCAATCCTGGCGTACCTCTCATCCTTGGTATCCTGGTACATCATCCACATGATGCCGCCCCAGAAGCCATTGGTCCACCAGTTCAGGCCGTCATCCGGACTCCATTCCCTGCCTTCCTCCGACTTATCATCATAATTCCCCTGTGCATCTGTGGTGTAAGGAATTCCATCCTTATTCTTCTCGCTCACCCAGTCCATCTTCTTACGCACCTTTTCCAAACATTCCTGTGCCCATACCTGATAATCTTTCATTTCCTCTCTCCTTTTCAATCCTTGGTTTTCCTCTATCATAACCATTTGACTTTTTCCACACAATATCCTACAATGCTATTAACTGATCTATTCTGCTTTTTATTCCCCAATGATCGCCTTCCAATCCTTACTGTCTGTCCTGCCTTCCACAAGAAAGGAGAGTTTGTATATGATATGTGTAAACAGCTGCGGCCACAACTCCCACCATAGGAAGCCGTGTGACATCGAACACAAAACCGGTGTCCCAGACTATCTTATTCTGCTTATCAAGCAAGAAGCCTGGGTGGTTTTAAATGGCAGGAAGCATGTAGTCCATCCAAACGCCATCCTTCTCTTTCCTCCCAGGACCTACATCCATTACGGATGCGACAGTGCCAGATACAATGACGACTGGATTCATTTTACTCTGGACCAACATGAAGATGTATTTTTTTCTTCCCTTACCCTCCCCTTCTGCCAGATTGTATACCCATATGACTTCCACCAATTATCCGAGTATGTCCGGCTTCTCTCTGACAATTTTCACTCTTCCTCCGCCTATAAGCAGCAGATCATTGATTCCTTTATGCACATTCTTCTGTACTCCCTCCAGGAATCGCTAGAAAATGTGACAGAAAACCCTCTGATTCAAAAATACTATCAAAGTTTCTGTAACCTGCGCACACAGATTTACAGCCACCCTTCCCTTCCCCGAACCGTTCCGGAGCTGGCTGGTTCCCTGTGCCTAAGCCTGTCCTATTTTCAGCACTTATATAAAGATTTTTTCCATTGTTCCTGCCAGCAGGATATCATCACTGCCAGACTCAATCTGGCCAAATACTATTTGACGACCAGTGATAAGGGGATTCGAGAGATCGCAGAACTCTGCGGTTATGAGAATGATCTGAATTTTATGAGACAATTTAAGAAATTCGTTGGAATGACGCCTACCGCTTACCGGAGGAGCATACAACCAGCGCCTGATATCCTTTAAGCTGTATCCGGTGTTAAGAATTTCACTTCAAAAAATAGCTTTTTTGTATGAATTGGAGAGATTCCATCCATCAAAAAAGCTATTTTTGAAAGTCCTAATTCCGCTATTCTGGATCCCAACTACTGCCTATGACTCTGAGATCTCCTCCCCCAGAGCATCCGCCACTGCCCCCATGACTCCTTTGCTTGTGAGGGTAGCCCCAGATACACCATCTATCTCGTATCCGTTCACAGCCACCACCTGTTTCTGCAACTCTTCCAGCGCCTTCCCGCCAATCTCCGGTGTCTCAAGGGTTCCTTCAAGCTTACATACTGTAATCTTTCCATCCTCTACGGTCAAAACAGCTTTCACCTGGCCGCCATAGCCCTTTGCCTGGCCAGTTAATGTCTCCGTCTTCACTGCAGTTGTGGTCTCCGCCTTTGTGGTAGGCTCAGATGAGCCAGAACTTCCACAGGCTGTCAGGCTAAATCCGCAAAGTACAAAAAAGACTGCTGCTAAAAGATTCTTCATTATCATTACCTCCTAATGGATTCCATGTTGCCCCTTACATTATAAAAATAGAGAGGGGCAAGTAAAAGGTAATAATGACTATAGCAGCAGTCTTTGTCCCTGTCAACGCCGGTTTCTCTGGTTAAACAGGAAATAATTGCCAGGTATTCTATCCCTAATAAGAAATCACCAGCTGCATCTTAAAGGCTTCCTGGCCATATACGGAATGGGGAATATTTTTCGGCATAATCAGGGTCTCCCCCTCCTTCAGCACAAATTCCTGTCCATCCACTGTAAACTTCCCAACCCCTTCCAGCACTGTGACCATCGCATCGCCGCCTGCCGCATGGGTAGAGATCTCCTCCCCTTTGTCAAAGGAGAAAATTGTCATGCTTACCTGTTCATTCTGCACCAGCGTCCTGCTGATCACCTGCCCTTTCTGATACTCTACCAAATCTTTGAGCCTCAATGCTTTCTGCTTCTCGATGTTTTTGTACATCCCGTAACCTCCTTTATTTCTTCCCCTTCTTCTCCTTAACCAACTGACCTACGATCTTTACCCGATGCTCTATTCCCCGTCCCTCCGGATCGAATGGCTGAAACATGACATGAAGCGTCATCTCATCATATTCCTCCGTGGCCCATGTCGTATCCACCCCTTTCCCGGCTGCTGCCAACACCGACAAAAACTGAGAGCCATGCTGGCTGTAAGCTTCCTCAGCCTTGATGGACTTGGGATTTTCCTCCATAACCTGTTTCACCCATGTCTCAAAACCAGCCTCATTCAACTGCTCCTTCGACTCAAGCAGCTTAAACAATGCTACTGCCACAGTATAACAGCTATGTCTCCTAAGGGCACCGGACACCGCAACGCTTAGGCCTGTAGACATATCCCGGTTAAGCAGCACCTTAAAATGTTCCGCTGATTTTGCCACACATTCCGGAATGGAATAGGACCGCCAGGCATCCATCTCCCCGTTTAACGCCTCTTTCAGATCTTTTAAGTCTGTATAAATATTGACCGTACCTCTGGAAATAGATTCCATAGCATACCTGGAAAAATTACTTTCTGTGCTGGGAATATAATAATAGGTTCTCAAAGGATTGTACCGGCAGGCTCTGAATGCCTCCATCAGGGACAGCGCCTTCATGTTCTCTTCCAGCACATAGACATGGATATCCTTGCCCTCCGAGATATCAATCTCTTCAATTCCTAAATCCAGATCTTCCCGATCCGTATGAACATTTATCATAGTATTTTCCTTCCTTTCTATACTTCCTCAAACCGTTTTGATATCGCTGCCAATTGTTCCCTCGTCAAAATCAGATTCACGCCTCCCGGATTCAGCACAAATCCCTTAGCCTGCTGCGCCAGGGAAGACAGAAGCTTGGAAAACGGAACCACAGCCATCTTAAACTTCCTGTCAGGATTTCTCTGAAACTTCTGAAACTCCCACATGTCGCTAAAAATCGGCTGGAACATGTCTCCGGACGGAGTCTTTATATATGGTATCGTAACCGATCCGTTGTCTTCCGATGCACTCACCGGCATAATAAAACGGGACCGTACCAAATCCACGGTCATTTCCTCCTCCAATTCCTGGAGGCGTTTTATCCGTTCCTCATCGTCCTTTCTCTGTCCTGGCCGGCGCAACTCCTGAATAAAATAGATTACTGTCAGCTGCAGCGATGCATTATTCAGAGGAATGTTTTTATGCTCCATCTTCTTCGGATCCACATTTATAATCTGGCCCAATGGGATTCTGCTTACGCTCATAGTCTCATAGAATACCAGCAGATTAACTCCCATGAGATGAATGCTGGTCAAAAATGCAGGCATCTGCTTCTTCTCCACTTTCACAACTCTTAGAGGCATCTGCTTTTCCTCATAATCTTTTACCGCGCCCTGGGCCGCCGACTCCTCCACATACATGTGTATCTGGTCATCAAAGTTATCCGGGTCGCATTCTACAAAGGGAAGCCTGGTACTCTCCGCAAACAACACATAAACCTGTTCCATCTTTTGCATTCTTTTTATCACTAACGTATAGTCCACAGACATGTTCTTTCCTCTTTTCTTATGCCATTTTAATTCTTACATCCGGCTTCCAAGCAGCGTCACAAATTCTCACTTTATACTATACCACTTTGATGAAAATCCGTAAACCTATTTTATTACACAGAAATAGTTCTTGAATTTGTCCTGAAAAAATACTATCATTATCATACCATGAATTGCTTTGCACCACATGCCCACGCAATTCTAAAAAACATTCAGCATCTTATGAAAAAGCAAGGAGGAACCTCTTATGAAAGCGGGTGTTGTACACGCAAGAGAAGTGATACGGTATGAGGATATTCCAAGGCCTGTACCCAAGGAAGGCCAGGTTCTTATCAAAGTCAAATATACAGGCATCTGCGGCTCCGACATTCCCCGGGTCAATGGCGATGCCTGCCATTATTTTCCCAATGTCCTGGGCCATGAATTCTCCGGAACCATTGAGGAAGTGGGAGCCAATGTCACCAGTTTAAAGCCAGGAGACCGGGTAGCCGGCGTGCCGTTAGTTCCCTGCATGAAATGCGAAGACTGTCAGAAAGGGAATTACTCCCTCTGCAAGCACTACAGCTTTATCGGTTCCAGAGAGTTTGGAAGCTTTGCAGAATATGTGGCAGTGCCAGAGAAAAATGCGGTTCCCTTCGATGACTCTGTATCCTTTGAGCAGGGTGCCCTTTTTGAGCCGGCGACCGTAGCGCTCCACGGCCTTATGCGGGTTCCTTACGAAGGCGGAAAAACCGTTGCCGTCTTAGGTGGCGGAACCATCGGCATGTTCGTCATGCAGTGGGCCAAAATCTACGGTGCGCAAAAAGCAGTGGTATTCGATATCTCCGGGGAACGGCTGGCCCTGGGAAAGCGCCTGGGCGCCGATGCCTGCATCAACACCTTGGAGGATGATTTCATGAATCAGGCCATGGCACTGACCAATGGCCGGGGATTTGACTATGTATTTGAAACTGCAGGCAATACCGTCACCATGAAGATGGCCTTCGATTTGGCCGCCAACAAAGCCAACGTCTGTTTTGTCGGTACCCCCACAAAAGAGCTGACCTTCTCTGTCAGAGAGTGGGAAAATATGAATCGGAAGGAATTTTCCTTAACCGGTTCCTGGATGTCTTACAGTGCTCCGTTCCCTGGAAAAGAATGGGAATTAGTGGCATATTATTTCAAAACCGGCCAGCTAAAATTTGACGACTCTTTTATCTATAAGAAGATCCCCTTAAGCCGGATTGCAGAGGCCTTCCAGATGTTTAACATTCCAGGCGCCGTAAAAGGAAAAATTCTCATTGACAGCGAAAGTTAGGTGGTTATATGATAACAACAGTTACAATGAATGCTTCCATTGACAAAGCCTATTACATAAATCAGGCCATCGAAGACGGAACGGTTATGCGGGTAAACACCTGTATCAATTCTGCAGGGGGCAAAGGCTTAAACGTAGCAAGGATTGTTCGGCTGTGCAAAGCCCAGGTTCTGGCAACCGGGCTTGTAGGCGGGTTCAACGGCCAGTATCTGGAATCCCTGTTGGACAAAGATGGAATCCCCCATCAGTTTCTCCACATTGAAGGAGAGACCAGAAGCTGCATCAACATTATCGATAAAAAGTACGGCTCCACCGAATATCTGGAACCAGGCTGTGAAGTAACCCTTAAGGAAGAGCAGGCGTTTATCCATCAGTTTCCAAAGATGATCCAGGACAGCCAGGTGGTTACCATCTCAGGCAGCATTCCCAAGGGGGTTAGCACTGATATCTACGGCCGTCTCATCTCCATTGCAAAATCTATGGGAAAGCTGGTCATCTTAGACAGCAGCGGCGAAACGTTAAGAGAAGGCATCCCATGTCTCCCCACTGTAGTCAAGCCTAACCAGGATGAGATTCAGCAGCTTTTCCAGGTAACGATCCGGGATGCAAAAGAGATCATCGCCTATGCTCAAAAAATTTATGATCTGGGGATTCCTTATGTAGTCATTTCTTTAGGCAAAGACGGGGCCCTGATGATAGCGAAAGAGGGAGTCTTCCAAAGCAGCCCTCCGAAGGTGCCGGTAGTCAATACTGTAGGGTGCGGCGATTCTATGGTAGGTGCGCTGGCTGTCTCCCTGGAGCGGGGTGATTCTCCTAAAGAGGCGCTGAAGCATGCTGTAGCGGTAGCTACCGCCAATGCATTATCCCCCCGTACCGGCCATTTTGAGGAAGAGAACTATAAGCGGCTCTTAAAGGAGGTAACGGTAGAACGTCTTTCTCCTCCCTAGTACAGTGTTACACTAATCCAGCTGTCCCTTTGGTTCATGGAACACACAACATATCAATCAAACAAAGAAAAGAGGAAAACCTATGTCACTGGTTACAAGCAAAGAATTATTGTTACAGGCACAAAAAGGCGGCTATGCCATCGGTGCCTTCAACGTGGAAAACATGGAGATGGTACAGGCGGCCGTTGCAGCTGCTGAAGAACTTCGATCCCCGGTGATTCTTCAGACTACCCCGGCAACTGCCAGTTATGCAGATTTTGATTATTTCTATGCCAATGTAAAAACCGCAGCGGAGAAAGCCACGGTTCCGGTGGTCCTCCATCTGGACCATGGCAGCAGCTTTGAGGTTGCCATGAAAGCATTCCGGGCAGGTTACACCTCCCTCATGATCGACGGCTCCCATGGAAGCTTTGAGGATAACATTGCCGTCAGCAAGGCAGTGGCCGGTGCATGCCATCCGGTAGGCATTCCGGTGGAGGCGGAGCTTGGGAAGGTAGGCGGAAAGGAAGACGATGTGGTTGCAGCTGACGACAATCCTTATACGGATCCAGAGGAGGCCAGAATCTTTGCTCAGCGTTCCGGGGTGGATTCCCTGGCTGTGGCAATCGGAACAGCCCATGGCGTATATAAAGGAACACCGAAACTGGATGTGGAGCGTTTGAGCCAGATCCGCAAGGTTGTGTCTATTCCGTTGGTTCTTCATGGAACCTCCGGCGTTCCAGATGATACGGTAAAAGAATGTATCCGCAGAGGGATCTGCAAAGTAAACTACGCTACCGATTTGAGAATGGCTCTGACCAGAGGGATTAAACGGGTGTTTGAGGAAAACCCGGATACCTTTGATCCTAAAGTTTATGGGAACAGCGGAAGGGAAGAGGTAAAGAGGTGCGTCATGGAGCGGATTCTGGTGTGCGGGAGCAATGGAAAGGCTTAATGCGTTTTACTGAGTTTTATTGAGTTCTATTGAGTTCTATCGATATGTGGGAAGATCCGCTTCGGAGGAACAGTCTACAGACGTTTGACCGTTCCTCCGAAGCTATGTTATTGGTATTTGTACGATATAAAATACCCTATTTACAACGTAACCTTCATAAAATTTTTCTTCCCCCGCTTCACAATCATCCCATCTCCGGAAAATGCTTCCTTATCAAAGGTTTTTTTCACATCCTTTACCTGCTCCCCATTGATGGATACACCTCCCTGCTCCACATTTCTTCTTGCCTCTGCACGGGATGGGGCCAGGCCGGATTTCTGAAGGACAGCCAGAATGTCAATGGTTTCCTCTTCGTTAAAATCCTCTGGGCTTAATTGATGGGTTGGCATATTTTCCAGACTTCCCTGCCCCTTAAACAATGCCCGGGAAGCTTCCCTGGCTTTCTGGGCTTCCTCTTCTCCATGGATTAACTTTGTCAGTTCATAAGCCAGGATCTCCTTGGCTTCGTTTAACTGGCTTCCTTCCCACCGATCCATCTCATCAATCTGCTCCAACGGAAGGAATGTCAGCATCCGCAGGCATTTTAACACATCCGCATCTGCCACATTTCTCCAATACTGGAAGAAATCAAATGGGGAGGTCTTGTTCGGGTCTAACCATACGGCTCCGGACTGGGTCTTGCCCATCTTCTTGCCCTCGGAATTTAAAAGCAGGGTGATCGTCATGGCATGGGCATCTTTGCCTAACTTCCTGCGGATCAGCTCTGTGCCGCCTAACATATTGCTCCACTGGTCATCGCCGCCGAACTGCATGTTGCAGCCGTATTTCTGGAACAACACGTAGAAATCGTAGCTTTGCATGATCATGTAGTTGAACTCAAGAAAACTTAACCCCTTTTCCATCCGCTGCTTGTAGCACTCCGCACGCAGCATGTTGTTGACAGAAAAGCAGCTGCCTACTTCCCGGAGAAGCTCCACATAGTTTAATTTTAAGAGCCACTCTGCATTGTTTACCATGAGAGCCTTTCCATCGGAAAAATCGATGAACTTGCTCATCTGCTGTCTGAAGCACTCGCAGTTGTGCTGAATTGTCTCTTCCGTCATCACCTGGCGCATGTCGGTACGTCCGGAGGGATCTCCTACCATGCCTGTGCCGCCGCCGATCAGGGCAATGGGCTTGTTGCCAGCCATCTGGAGACGCTTCATCAGGCACAGAGCCATAAAATGACCCACGTGCAGGCTGTCTGCTGTAGGATCAAAGCCAATGTAAAACGTGGCCTTTCCATTGTTCACCATCTCCCGGATCTCTTCTTCATTGGTTACCTGGGCAATTAAGCCTCTGGCAACTAATTCATCATAACATTGCATCTCTTTACTCTCCTTTTCTTTTTCCTTTTATCATCTACCTGTAGATCTTTCATGCCTTATGCGATTCATCTTTGTCTGGAAAGACTCTTGGTCCACTTTAGAATAACCATGCAGCTTATTCTTTTGTTATGGACCCTCCGGGGGATGAGGGTTCGAACTTTCATAGTAAACAAAAAACCCCGTCCTGCCAAAAGGACGAGGCACTAGTCTCGTGGTACCACCTAATGTTCACAAAAAGGCTTACACCTTTTTTGTCTCTTCAGGTACAAGGAAAACTGTCGATAAAGTTATCTCCCATCGCTGCCATAAATCCTATATACCCTAGCACGATAACGTGTGCAGGAATCCGTCACAGCCTACTTTGTATCTGCCAACCTTCCTGTTCTATCCGGCTGCAAGACACGGTTTGGTGTGAAGCTCAAAGATGTATTCACAGACAGTTTTCCACGCGCCTCTCATCCTCCGGCTGCTTTCTGTGTGCTGCTTCTGCCTGCTACTTGTTCTTGTCATCGCTTTTCTTCATGAAATTAAAGCCATTATATTGGGTTTTCTCTCGTTTGTCAACCTCTTTTAAAATCTTCTAGGCCAATCAAAATATTACCTATTTTATCAATCAAATGTAAAATAGCCAGCCCACTCTGTTCCTTCTTTGTGCCTGTGTCATACTTTTACATTGATATATCCCTGGGCCTTCGCCTGTTTCCGAAATTGGCTCGGGGATATTTTCATATATTTTTTAAATACTTTACTAAAATAATTGCTGTCAGAGAAGCCGCAGAGCAAACTGATCTCATCAATCCCTTTATTTGTGGAAACTAGCAGCTGGGCTGCCCGCTCAAGTCTCATCTTGGTCAGAAAAAAGCTTGGAGGTTCCCCAGTATGTTTTACAAACTCCCTGGACAGATGACTTTGGGAAACCCCCAGATACCGGGCGGTCTCAAACAAGGAGACAGAATCTGCAAAGTTGTGTTCCATATAGGTTTTGGCACTGTTAACCAAGGCAGAATCCTGGCTGTCTCCTCCCATGCCGGAACCACATAGCAGACACATAAACCGAAACACCTCGCTGTCAGCAGTAAATGCATCTGGGATCAAACCATTAGAAGCCTTTAAATGGAGGTCGAAAATCAATTTTATGGCTGGATGATGGTCTGAAAAATACAGTATCGCTCCGAAATGGCTTATCACATATTCATAATATGGCAGGGCACCAACGCCATCAAACATCAAATAGATAAACTCCCAGGGAGCGCAATTGTACGCTTCGTCAAAATAGTAGCACTCCTCTCCAGGCATTTTTAGAAGAAAGGCACTGCCCTTTTCGACAATATGGGCCTTCTGCCCCATTTTCAGCGTTCCACTGCCCTTTAACGTATACTGAAATAAAAACGCAGGCTTCCTGGCTCGGTTGTCCCAATAGTATTTCCTACTGTTGCGGCTCTGTCTTCCCACAGCAAGGAGCCGCATAGCAGGACAACTTACATTTTCAAGAAAATGAAATCCATAATCTTCGCAAAAATCTCGCGGAGTATTGTACATAGGAATCAGACCTCATATTGAAGCAGATGTTGGTTTAAAAACATTGGGAGAGAATCCCTTAACGATAAGTCCCCGGATTTCCTTGAATAATCCCTCTGTTTTTAGTATACTTTTACCAGCTTTAAAAAGATACAACCTATTTATAAAGGAGCGTATTCCCCATGATCCACGAATTTTCCAGAACAGAGCGTTTAATCGGCCAAGATGCCTTAACCCGCCTTTCCTCTTCCACGGTCTTAGTCTTTGGTGTAGGTGGAGTCGGTTCCCATTGTATCGAAGCCCTGGCCCGCAGTGGTATCGGACATCTGATCTTAGTAGACCCAGATCCAGTCTCCATCACCAATATCAACCGCCAGTCCATCGCCTTTCACAGCACCGTCGGCCGTTACAAGACCCATGTGATGCGGGAGCGCATTCTGGATATCAACCCACAGGCTATTGTGGACACCTGGGAGACCTTTGTTCTTCCTGAAAATCTGGATACATTTTTTGGCAATCTTACCGGACCTGTGGATTATATCATCGATGCCATAGATACCGTTTCAGCCAAACTTGCCATTGCAAGTCTGGCTGATTCTCTTCAGATCCCTCTCATTGCCTCCATGGGCACAGGAAATAAGCTTCATCCTGAGGAGTTTGAGATCACAGACATTAACAATACCTCCGTCTGCCCTCTGTGCAAGGTCATGCGCCGGGAACTAAAGCGCCTGGGCATTCCCCGCTTAACCGTTCTCTATTCCAGGGAACAGCCCCTAAGGCCTTCTGCCTTAAGTGAGGAGGCGGCCGGTAAGCGTTCTGTCCCGGCCAGCATCTCGTTCGTTCCTCCTGTAGCCGGTCTTCTCATTGCCGGCCATGTGATCCGAACGCTTGCCGATATCTCTTGATATTCTGATAAACGGAATACATTGCAAACATTCAATCCTTACCGGCCAACTTAAACCTGCTACTTTGCCCACGTCCAGTTTCACTCACTGCCACTTAAGACTGCCACAGAAATCTCATAAATCCTTGCACCTGTCTGGCCCAATCCGCCTCGCAGTGCTGTCCTCCAGGCTGGCAATACACTTGAGCCACAGCCCCTTTTGACGTGATCCTCTTGGCCAAAAGCCGGTTCCTTTTCGAGATATAACTATTCTTATCCTCGTGTATATGATCGGTCACTCCCTGCACCTCCCTGGTGCCCCAGGACAGATAGACCCTGGTGTCAGGGCTGATGCTGCAGCATTTAAACTCATTATCCAGCTGGGACATACAGGGACTGATGGCACTGGACAGACAGGCTGCTTTGGAGAACCAATCATTATACCGGATCACTGCAAACAAAGCCATCAAACCTCCCATGCTGGATCCGGCAATCCCAGTGCATTCCCGAAACGGGTATGTACGGTAATCCTGATCAATCACTGGCTTTAGTTCCTCTGTCATCCACCGAACCGTAGCATCTCCTATCCCCTGTACCCGGCTTAGGAATCCCTTTGACACACGATAGGGGCAATACTCATTCAGCCGTTCCTCCCCTTCGTGGCCGCACTCAAGACCTACAATGATCATCGGCTTATTCCAGTGATCCAAAAACTCCTTCAGTCCCCAGCATGTTCCATACGTGGCATCCCCGTCATAAAACAGGTTATGGCCGTCAAAAAAATACATAACCGGATAATGCTCCTGTGTATAGTCGTAACTGTCAGGCAAATAGATATGAAGCCTGCGCATCTTCTGTGTTGGTGTAAACCAAATATCACGTTTTATAACCATAAACTATAGCCCCCACAATTCCTCTTTCGTTGTGGACACTGCATCCACTCCTGCGTCAAACGCTGCAATAATATCCTTCTTATCGGAAATCAAGCCGCCTGCCACCAGGGGGATATCCGTATAAGTCCGGATTACTTTCAAAATCTTTGGCATCACTCCCGGCATGATCTCCATGAAATCCGGCCGCAGCACTGCCAGCTGTTTTTTCGTTGTCTCAAGCGCAATGGAATCAATGAGAAAGGTTCTCTGTCCTGCAATCATTCCCAACTCCATAGCCCTTTTCACAAGAGGAGCTTTGGTACTGATGATCCCATCCGCCCGGGTATTCTGGTGGATAAAATCCACCACCACATCTTTAGAGCTTAAGCCGGATATCAAATCCGCATGGACAATGGCGATCTTCCCATGTTCCTTTAGCCGTTCCACAATACCAGCTATGGTGCAAATCGTTCCATACAGAATAAAAACCACCGGCGATTCCGTCTCTAACGCATGTTTTGCCCCCTCGTCATCCTTGACTGCTGTAATAATTGGAGAAATCTCAAATAAATCCCTGATTTCCACATTCCTGTGCCCCATTCCCTCCAAATCTCCTTTAATAACCAAAATAAACAACTACCTGATTATTTTACCACAATTTCCAAAAAATTTCCACCTTAAAAAACGTTCAGACAGCCTGCGGGAATCCCACAAACTGTCTGAACGGTAGTTACATCTCTTTTATGCTTCAGCCTGCCGCCTCCACATTCCTTGTAGCCACAATATCCACTCCTGTGCCGGCGCAATTCTTGATCACCACATCTCCGATGGCTATGGGAGCTTTGGCCTTTGTATGATGAATCTCATCCATGATCTCCATGATCTTTCCCTTGGGAATGTCATGTTCGGTCTTCACCGACACCATGGCCATAGTTCCTCCCTCAATCTTCACGCTGGAGGTCACAATTCTGGTAGGGCTTAACACTTCCTTCTTGGCATAGTCCTCGCCTCTGGGGCAGGTATTGCCACTTACTGTAATGTCTGTTCCTTCTATCTCTACGGTCATCGGGCATCCCATGGGGCATCCGATGCAAATCAACTCTCTACGTTCCATCATTCTCCCTCCGTGCAAATGGTGATCTTCTTTAAGTCAGGATACTTTGAAAAGCTGTCTTTCTTCAGTATTACCTGTTCCATCTCTCCAGGAGCCAATACTTTTTTCTTTCTCTTGGAAATCAACTGGTCATCATAGTAAACTGCAATGGAGCGGTTCTTGAACACGTCGCTGACACGGAACCGAACCACTACCATGTCCTTCATGTTGGCGACATCAAGGGTCTGAGGCACCGTATAGCGCACGCCGTTCTCTGCAAACAACGGAACCAGGTGGCTCTCCTTCTTCTCCTCTGCCTGCCCACCCTGTCTCTTCTGTACGTAGTGAGCCGCATTCTCTCCTGCCAGAGCCGCCTCCTCAGAGACGAAATCCACCAGGTCATGGACATGAAGCACATTGCCGCAGGCAAACACGCCCTCAGCACCGGTCTCCAGCCGGTCGTTTACATTGGGGCCGGAAGTGACACGGCTCATCTGGGCACCAGTTCCCTTGGTTAACTCGTTCTCCGGAATCAGGCCCACAGACAGAAGAAGGGTGTCACAGGAATAGTACTCCTCTGTTCCCGGAATGGGCTTTCTTCTCTCGTCCACCTCTGCGATGGTGATGCCTGTCACACGCTCTTTTCCGTGAATCTCCACAACCGTATGGCTTAACTTTAACGGAATGCCGTAGTCGTCCAGACACTGTACAATGTTTCTCTTAAGGCCTCCGGAATATGGCATAAGCTCTGCCACTACCTTCACCTTTGCCCCTTCCAGAGTCATTCTCCTGGCCATGATCAGTCCGATATCTCCGGAGCCTAAGATCACCACTTCCTTGCCTACCTGGAAGCCTTCCATATTGGTAAGGCGCTGGGCAGTACCTGCAGAATAGATTCCCGCCGGCCGGAAGCCTGGAATGTTCAGCGCACCTCTCGGCCTCTCCCGGCATCCCATAGCCAGGATAACTGCGCCTGCCTTGATGGTAACCAGACCCTCGTCCCGGTTAATGTAGGTGATCTCTTTCTCCTTGGTAATGTCCACTACAATGGTATTCAGGCGGTAAGGAATCTTCTCCTCCTCCACCATCTTGATAAAACGGCTGGCATACTCCGGGCCGGTCAGTTCTTCCTTGAATGTGTGGAGGCCGAATCCGTTATGTATGCACTGATTTAAGATTCCGCCCAACATATGGTCTCTCTCCAGGATCAGGATATCCTGAATTCCTGCTTTTCTGGCAGACACCGCTGCCGCCAGTCCTGCCGGACCGCCGCCGATAATTACAATATCATGCTCTCTCATCCCTCTGTCCTCCCATCTTGAATCAGAATCTCAGATCCTGGGCCGTTCTTGCAGATCGACTCCATAGGCCGCCCCAGCTCCCGCGCCAGAATCTCCATGGTTCTTGGCGTACAGAAACCGGCCTGGCATCTTCCCATGCCCTGGCGCACTCTTCTCTTCACACCATCTAAGGAGGTAGCGCCTAATGTCCTGCGGATGGAATCCACAATCTCACCTTCACTGACATTCTCGCAGCGGCAGACAATGGTTCCATAATCGGGACGTTCCTTGATCAGCTTGGCTCTCTCTTCAAAGCTTAGCTTGCTTACCTGAGGAATTCCTTTCCTTGTGGCAACAAAATCCGCCTTCTTTCCTGCCCCTGCCTTCTGGGCAATCACTTCTGCCAGATACACTCCGATCGCCGGTGCACTGGAAAGTCCAGGGGACTCGATTCCTGCTGCATCAAAGAATCCTTCGGCATCGCTTGCCTCTCCAATGATAAAATCATCGCCTGTCTCATGGGCACGAAGGCCTGAGAAGGATGTAATCACTTTATTGTAAGGGATATTCTTTACACTGTTGGCTGTCTTGGCAATCACATCAGCCAGTTCCTGCGCCGTAGTGGCCGTGTTCTCCTTGTCCTCCACGTCTACAGCGGTAGGCCCTAAAAGCAGGTTGCCGTGAACCGTAGGTGCAACCAGCACGCCTTTGCCGTACTTGCCGGGAAGCTGGAATATGGTATGGGAAACATGATCCCCTGCCTCATGATCCAGAAGGCAGTAATCACCTTTTCTCGGTATCAGCTGAAGCTTCTTCTCACTGACCATGTTGTGGAACACATCTGCGTATACTCCGGCTGCATTCACCACAAATCTGGAGGTGATATCCCCCTGATTGGTCTTCAATAAATATCCTCCGTCTATGGAAGAAATCTCCAGAACCTCTGTGTTCAACTTAAACTCAACCCCATTGTCACAGGCATTCTCAGCCAAAGCAATGGTTAAGCCGAAAGGACATACAATCCCGCCGGTGGGCGCATACAAAGCCGCAACCACCTGATCCGACAGATTCGGTTCCATGGCCCGCGCCTCGTCCCCACTGATGATCCGAAGGTCCGGTACCCCGTTGGCAACACCTTTCTCATATAAGGCATCCAATCCCGGACGGTCTTCCTCTGCAAAGCAAAGCACCATCGAGCCATTCCTCTGAAACTCAAAATCCAGTTCCTCTGATAAGCCCCCCATCATGGCATTGCCCTGAACATTAAACTTTGCCTTCAGGGAGCCAGGAACTGCATCGTATCCGGCATGAACAATGGCGCTGTTGGCCTTGGAGGTTCCGGAGCATACGTCTTCCGCTCGTTCCACCAGACATGCGCTTACTTCATACCTGGACAGTTCTCTGGCAATGGCGCATCCCGTTACGCCGCCGCCAACCACCACTACATCATAATTTAGTCTGCTCATAATCCTCTCCTATTCCCCTTGGATAAAAAAAGAGTAACGTAAATACAGAGAAATCTCTCCCTCTGTTCTTACCTTACTCTCTTATCACAAAGGTTTTTATTATTCAACTGACATAATTATCGTAACATTGTGACGTATAGATGTCAAGAAAAAAGTAACATTTTTTTAGCTTTTTCCCTCAAAATCGCAGCCGCATTTTCTGCAGTGAATGCTGATCTTTCCATGTCCCCTGGGAATCCGAAGTTTCTGCCCACATCTGGGGCACTTAAAGATTTTATATTTCCGCGCTTCCTCAACGCGGGGCTTTATATTTTTTAAGCCTTCCCGCACACGGAATTGGAACGTAAGAAATTTCTGGTTCTCCTGAAAACGCCTTCCCGTATTTTTTGAAAACATACGCAGGTAGGATAAAATCAGGCACAAAAGCTCTATCCAGACCAGAAAACTACTGCGGATAAACAGGTTACATACAACCATTACCAAAATAATGGTAAGTAAAAAACCGTTTAATTCATCGGTGCCGTACCGTCCTACCATAAAACGGCGGAATTTGTCTTTTAGATTGTTCAATCAGGGAGCGCCTCCTTTTTATTCATTTTCAGCCTTATTCTTCGTCATCACAGCAGCCTTCCCGTCCGGCTCATCATTCTTTTGCAAGCTTCAGGACGGCTGTCTGTACAGGCATATCCTTTGCTAACTCCAGCGTATTTTTGTCATAATCCACCACATCATCGCAAAGGCTGGTATAATCCTCCAAAGGGGCCAGCACGTCAAAGCCAAACCCTTCTCCCCTGTAGTGCATAGGTATCACAACCCTCGGCTTTATGTCCTCCACCATTTTTTTCGCCTGCCTGGCATCAATGGTATAGTATCCTCCTACCGGAACCATGAGAAGATCCAGGCCTTTCAGGGCTTCTTTCTCCTCCGGCAAAAGTTCGCATCCCAGATCCCCTGCATGGGCTATACGAAAGCTTCCGCCTTCCAGAATATGAATCCGGTTCTCTCCCCTTAAGGCTCCTTTCTGGTCATCATGATAGGTGGAAATCACCTGCACCCGAAACGGACAAGGGAAGCCTTCCCTTCTATCCGCCATGGATCTGGCATTGTGATCTCCATGTTCATGGCTGCACAGCACCAGATCTGCCTTCTGCCTGGCAAGCTTAAGCCCTGGCACATATCCATTCTCATACGGGTCAAATAGTACCTCATATCCCCTTAATTCCGCCTTAAAGCAGGAATGCCCCAGCCATGTGACGGTTAACCCCTCTGCCATCTTGTCTTCCTCCTGTCTTTTTGTTTCATCCATTATACGTTCTCTGTCCCCTTACGTCAACACCGGTTCTTAAACACTTTATCACACTTTTATTTACATCCCCTTCTTTCCGTGCTAAAATAATAACCATTACATAACAAAAGGAGTACTGTACATGAATTCAAATACCACCGTATTATGGAAAGATAAAAAGCATCATCTCTGGTTTCCCTTAAGCTTCACCAGATATTCCATCGAGAATGACCGGCTGATGATAACCGAGGGCTTTCTTAGCACCACCATCAATGAAACCCTTCTCTACCGCATCGTAGATCTCACGCTTCACAGATCCCTTGGCCATCGTCTGTTTGGAACCGGAGACATCATCATCAAAGCCAAAGTTGACGCCACGCCGGAGATTGTTCTTAAGAATATCGCAAAGCCGCTACAAGTGCGAAACCTGATCTCCCAGGCTGTGGAAGAAAGCCGTCAGCACCGCAACGTCGTGGGCAAGGAATTCTACAGCGATTCTCCCATGCATCGCCATATGGACATCAACGATGACGGCTTCTGTGATTTTGACGGTGAGAAACTAGACTAAATACTAGATAGGAGAAGAATCTATGGGACTTACATTTGTGAATAAATTGCCGACTCCAGACGAGATTCGGGAGCAGTTCCCTCTTCCGGAAGGATTGGCAGAAGTGAAGGCCAGACGGGATGAAGAGATCAAAAAAGTTCTGACTGGAGAGAGCGATAAGTTTCTGGTCATCATCGGCCCCTGCTCTGCCGATAATGAGAGTGCCGTCCTGGATTACACCAGCCGGTTGGTTCCCATCCAGGAAATCGTAAAGGATAAGCTGATCATTATCCCCAGAGTCTATACCAATAAGCCCAGGACAACCGGGGAAGGCTACAAGGGCCTGCTTCATCAGCCGGATCCGGAGAAGAAGCCCAACATGTACGAGGGCATCATAGCCATCCGGAATATCCATATGCACGTGGTTCAGGAAACCGGACTGACCACCGCTGATGAGATGTTGTACCCTGAAAATCTGCGGTATCTCACTGACCTGATGTCCTACATCGCCGTAGGGGCCCGTTCCGTGGAGAACCAGCAGCATCGTCTGGTAGCCAGCGGCTGCGACGTTCCGGTGGGTATGAAAAATCCTACCAGTGGCGATCTGTCTGTCATGCTGAATTCCGTAGTGGCCGCCCAAAGCGCCCACGAATTCATTTTCCGCGGCTATGATGTCCCCACGCCGGGACGCCCGTTAAGCCAGACCATTTTGCGTGGGGCTGTCAACAAGCATGGGCAGAGCCTTCCCAACTATCACTACGAAGACCTGATCCTTCTCCATGAGCTGTACAGCCAGCGGGATCTGAAGAACCCAGCCTGCATCGTAGATGCCAACCACTCCAATTCCGGCAAACAACACGAGGAGCAGGTTCGCATTGTAAAAGAAGTTCTTCACAGCCGCCGCCATTCTCCAGAGATCCGGAATATGGTGAAAGGTGTTATGGTTGAAAGCTACATTGAACCTGGCAGCCAGAAGATCGGCGAACACTGCTATGGCAAATCCATAACGGATCCCTGCCTGGGTTGGGAAGCCTCCAGGCGGCTTCTCTATGAAATCGCAGAAGGGTTGAACTAATTCGACAAATATTGCAAGATATTTTATACTTATTTGTACTATTTTCAATAAATTCTGTGGTTTCAAGACTTGTTTCTGTCCTTTGTTTGTGCTATAATGCACTTGTAGCAATCACTTTAAAATTGAATAGTCATATGTGAGGGGGCCAATGCTATGTTGCGAAGAGAATTTGACATTCGCCAGAAATCCTACCCGATTCCCATTGCGGTTCTGATTAGTACGGCCAATACCTGTGACTGTAATATTTTCGTTGAATACGGACAGTCCCTGGTTAACGTCAAAGATTACGATGAGATGAAGATTGGATTCGATACTCGAAGGCAGCACCAGCTATTTTGTTTCGACGGCTGCGATGAAGCGAACGCTGAGCAGCGTATTTTGTGTTTGTTTACACCATAGGACAAAAAGTACAAGAGATCTGTGGATAGCAGTTTTTCTACATATCAAGACATCAAAAAGGCGAAGGCTTCTTTTATCAAGAAACTTTCACCTTTTTCTCTTTGCCCCCAATTCAATCCCGCTATCCAATCACTCCCAGAATCCATTTCACACCGAAAAACAGAAGCACAACCACTCCAAGAACGATCCGGTAGTATCCAAACACCTTAAAATCATTGCGCCTGATATAACTCATCAAAAATTTAATGGAAAATATGGAAACGATGAATGCCACCGCCATTCCAAACAGAAGGAAGAAAATCTCTGCCCCGCTGAAATGAAGCCCGAACTTAAAAAGCTTTACCAGGCTGGCGCCAAACATCACCGGTACTCCCAGGAAAAAGGAAAATTCTGCCGCAGCGCTTCTGGAACATCCCAATATCATAGCCCCCAGAATCGTGGCTCCTGACCGGGACGTTCCCGGTACCAAAGACAACATCTGAAAACAGCCGATATAAAATGCCAGCTGGCAGGAAATTTGTCCTGTTCGCTCGATGGCCGGCCGTTTTCCATAGTTCATATTCTCCACCACAATGAACAAAATCCCGTAGATGATCAATGTGGCGGAAACCACATAAGCGTTATTCAGATGCTCCTCCATCCAGTCATCGATCAATATCCCCAGCACTCCGGCAGGCACACAGGCAATCACCACCTTGATCCACAAGACAATGGTATGGATCTTAACTCCAACCCCTCTCTCAGGATCTTTGCCCAGAGGAACCACAGAATTTTTAGGCTCCCTCCCTTCCAGAAAGATAAAGGGATTCAATCTGCGAAAATACAGCACCACCACCGCCAGAATCGCTCCCAGCTGAATCACCACCAAAAATACATTCATAAAATCCCTAGATACATTCAGATGGATCAGTTCATCTAACAGTATCATATGTCCGGTACTGCTGATGGGCAGCCATTCCGTAAACCCTTCTACAATTCCAAACACCAACACTTTCAATATTTCCAGAATACTCATATTCCTACTCCTTACACCCTCCACAGTTAATCAATACGCTTTTGGATCCGTCCCCCTGATGTTCTCAATCTGCCAGTCAACCGGTTTTACCCCATGGTTCTCCAAAAATGCATTGGCCTGGCTGAAATGCCTGCACCCAAAAAATCCTCTGTCAGCTGAAAACGGGCTTGGATGAGGTGCCTTTAAGATCAGATGCTCCGGATTATGGAGCATAGAAGCCTTGCTCCCAGCCGGCCGCCCCCACAACATATATACGATGGGACGGTTTTGAGTATTCACCGCTTTAATGATTGCATCTGTAAACCGTTCCCAGCCTCTCCCCTGATGGGAATTGGCCTGGTGGGCACGAACCGTCAAAACCGTATTCAGAAGCAAAACTCCCTGCCTTGCCCATTTTTCCAGATACCCGTTATCTGGAATATAACACCCCAAATCATCATGAAGTTCCTGGTAAATATTCTGCAGGGACGGAGGAATATTCTTCTGCTCCGGCAACACGGAAAAGGACAGCCCATGGGCCTGGTTCACATTGTGATATGGATCCTGCCCCAGGATCAGAACCTTTACCTCCTTAAGGGGTGTCAGATGAAGGGCGTTGAAAATATCCTCCGCTGGCGGATAGATTACCCTGGTACGATACTCCTGTTTCACAAATTCATACAATTCTTTATAATAGGGTTGTTTAAATTCATCTCCAATAGCCTGTACCCAATCATTCTGCAACGCCGCCATAGTTCCTGCCGTCCCTTCTATGTTTTATCTTTCCCATTTTTCGTTCTGCCGCTCCCATGCTTCTACCCTGCCACCTGCATCTTTGTACTGCATAATTTTCAGCATTCTACAGCATACTACAACATTCTATAGCATTTTACAGCACAGTATCCCCACATGGATGTCTTGTCTAAGCCTTCTTTCGTTGATTTTCTTCTATTCCTTATAAACGAATTGCCACATCCCGTTCCTTCAGATAGCGCTTCAGCTCGCCGATCTCCAGCTCTTTATAATGAAACAAGGACGCGGCCAGGGCTGCATCCGCTTTCCCTGTTGTCAATGCATCATAAAAATGCTCCTTGGTTCCTGCCCCTCCGGAGGCGATCACTGGAACAGAAACATGTTCCGCCACCAGAGCATTTAGCTCATTGTCGTACCCTGCCTTCGTCCCGTCACAATCCATGCTGGTCAAAAGGATCTCCCCGGCTCCAAGACGATCCGCCTCCATAGCCCACTCCAAGACATCCAGTCCTGTATCAATGCGCCCGCCGTTTTTATAAACGTTCCAACCAGTGCCATCCTCCCTGCGTCTGGCATCAATAGCCACCACCACACACTGCCTTCCAAATTTATCTGCTGCATCCGAGATCAGGCGAGGCGTGTTGATGGCGGAAGAATTGATGGAAATCTTGTCCGCTCCCTCCCGCAGAAGCATTCGAAAGTCTTCCACCGTGCGGATCCCGCCGCCAACGGTAAAGGGAATAAACACTGTCCCCGCCACCCTGCGAACCATATCTACCACAGTGCCACGGTTGTCCGAAGACGCGGTTATATCCAAAAATACTAGCTCATCGGCTCCGGCCTTGTCATAGGCAGCCCCGATCTCCACCGGATCCCCTGCATCCCTCAAATTTACAAAATTAACGCCTTTGACCACCCTGCCATTGTGTACATCCAGACATGGAATGATTCGTTTTGTATGCATAGATTCCTCCTGCTGCATGATAGCAGCCTTCGATATGGTTTTCTGCCAGCGCTTGTCCCCCCTATGAGATGCTGCAGAAATTCTTTAATATGAAAAGCCCGGTCCGGCCGCTTTTCTCCGGGTGGAACTGGCAGGCATACACCTTTCCTTTCTCCACTGCCCCGTGGATATGGGTGCCATATTCCGTGGAAGCCGCCACCACTGTCTCCTCCTCTGCTTTCAGATAATAAGAATGGACAAAATACACATACGATCCCTGTCCGATTCCGTCAAACAGTTTGGTTCCTGGTTTTATATCCAGAGAATTCCATCCCATATGTGGAATCTTAAGCCCGGGAGTCTCTGGAATGCGGAGGATTCTCCCTTTTAAGATCCCAAGCCCCGGCACGCCCTGGCTCTCCTCACTGCACTCAAACAGAAGCTGCAGGCCTAAGCAGATGCCAAGAAGGGGAATCTCTCTGTCCACCACCTGTTGGATAACCCTTACCAGTTCATACCGGTGCAGTTTCTCCATAGCGTCTCCAAACGCCCCCACTCCTGGCAGAATCACCCTGTCCGCAGCGAGAATCGTCTCCCTGTCTCTGGTAATGACTGCCTCCTCCCCTAAATAGGCAAGCGCTTTCTCCACGCTTCTTAAATTCCCTGCATCGTAGTCAATGATCGCCGTCATATGCTTCCTTCTCTTCTTTTAATCTTTTTCTTCTTTATAATCCTTTTCTTCTCTTAATCTCCCGGCCACTCCGATGACTCCCAGCCTTCTGTGGGCTGCCTGGCATTTTCTTATCAAAATCCTTATTACTATAAAATCCGCCAAGACACTACTCACCTGTTTCAACATTTTATCACAATTTTCTTCATTGCACAACATTCATATTGCTGTGGTTTCATTGCTTGTGATTTCATTGCCCGTGGTTTCATTGCCTGTGATTTCATTGCCCGTGGTTTCATTACCTGTAGTTGCATTAGTTTCATTATAATGATTTTTTCTATAATGATTTCTCCGTACCCATTCCACGGAGTCTCCTTTTACAGAAACCGCCCTCTCCTGGGTTCCTTCCGCCAGCTGGGCAAACCGTTCATTTACCCGATAGAAAAAGGATTTCTGATTGTATCTCACAGTCTTCTCAAACGGCCACCGAATCACTGTAGGCACTTTAAATCCCTCTCCCAATTCCAGAACCAGCACCCTCCGGTTTCTTGTGGATGCCAGCCATCCTGTATACAACCTCCATTGAGGCAAATACCCTTCTTCAATATAGATTTTCGCATCAATGGTGTTGCCTGTCATCGGTGCACCGCAGTGGGGACACATATCATCCGGAATCTCCCCTGGCTCCCAGATATCCTTGGTACAAGCTTCACTGCACTGCCGCCAGGTCACATTACCGCAGGGAGCCGTGATCCTGCTGCTGTCCAGAGGTGACTCAAAAATCAGTGCGTCCGTGTTGGTCGTCACAATGAAGTAGTCTTTATCCTTTATCATCTGATACAACTCTTCATATGCTTCCATAATCCGGCTCTTCCTGTCATTATCCCACACATCACCCAGTCGTTCTATCACCCGTTTTACATGCCACTCCTGTCCGATCCCAACCAGTACCTTTTCTGCATGCTCCAGTTGTTCCTCCAACAAAGGATACTCGGACAATCCTTTTGACGGCAACGTCTCCGGGACAATCCGTTTTACCTTAAAATTTTTCAACTCTTCCATAAGAGCCTCTCCTTAATCTGGAAATAGTAATGATTCCGCCGCCGACTTCCAGCAGAGTGTTGTACCTGGTTGCCAGATGATGAATCACAACACAAACAATGCACCAATGTGCATAATACGTATGTGCATGATACTTATTATAGAGTTGAAACTTGGAATTGACAATGGTAAAATAGCTATAGTTTCAGAAAATACAGAATCAAAAGAAAGAGGTAGACATCATGAAAGAGACTGCAAATAAAAACACACTGGAAGTAAAAAAGAATGTGAAAAGTTTCGCCATCTGCCTGGCCATATTTTTCCTTGTGGCAGCAGGCCTGTGGCTCCTCTACCTAAATTTTCGCCCCTCTGCTACAAAAGGAAACAAAACCATAACCTTGGATGTAGTCTATGAAGACTCCACCACAGAGACCTACACAGCTCATACAGATGCCGAGTATCTGGAACAGGCCATATCCGATATGGATGGCTTAACCCTGGACGGTAGCCGCACAGAACAGTTTGGCCTCATGATCCTTACGGTGAACGGTGTAGAAGCGGATTTCAACAAAAACGGAGCCTATTGGGCCATCTATCTGGATGATACCCCCTGCAACTACGGAGTCAGCCAGCAGCCTGTCACAGACGGGCAGCATTACCAACTGGTTTATACCACCGGAGAAGGTTCATGAGCGCCAGCCGCCGTTTGGCAGAGGACGGGCTTCTCACGGCAATCCTCTTCGCCCTCCAGGTTGCCCTCTCCTACTTGCCCAACATTGAACTGGTGTCTCTGTTTGTGATCCTGTACACCCTGGTTTTGGGAAAACGGGTTATTCCCATCCTATTGGCCTTCAGCTTTCTGGAAGGATTGTTGTATGGCTTTGGTGTCTGGTGGGTCTCCTACCTTTATATCTGGCCAATTCTTGCCGGCTTTGCCTGGCTACTAAAAAAGATTCACTCTCCTGAATGGGGATACTGGTTTCTGTCCTGCGGATTTGGGCTGTGCTTTGGCCTTCTGTGCTCCATTCCCTATCTGGCCGGCGGCCTGGGGGCTGCTCTTTCCTGGTGGATAGCCGGAATTCCCTTTGACCTGCTTCACGGCATCGGCAACCTGGCTGTGGCCTCTGTGCTGTTTCGTCCTTTCAGTCGGATGCTGCACTACTGTTTGAAACTATGAGGATCTTCAATCATGTTATGGAACTTCTTATCTCCTTTATGGGAAAAATTAATATCGGCTGTCTATGACAAGTTCTATCCGTCAATCAAGAATAATTATGATCTTGCTCCCCAAAAACATCAAACAGCTGTAAAAATAGGCGGCTTGATCATCATTATTTTATTCATTGCCTTCACTTACTTTTATTGTACCAGAAATACCGTCTCAATTGTAAAGTTAACAATTGAAACTCCAAAAGCCTCAACGGCCAACATGAATATTACCATAAAAAATGACACTTCTGACAGCGACAGGCTCATTGAGGAAGTTTTAATACATGTAAAAGATTATTGCCAACTATCTGCCTCACCCAATAAAGCAGATGAAAGGAACGAACCCAATCATGAAAAAGAACAAATCCATACCGACGAGCAAATGTGGATCGTCCAGTTAGATGACGAGGATGTACCATTAGCACGGCTTGATTCTTCCTATACTTATACCCTGACCCTAAACCGCGGCCAGATAGACAAAAAAACGTCCATAGATATGTCTCAGTTGGTTCCAGCAGGCGGATTCGACAATTTTTCGATTCATTTCTCCTGTGAGGAAGACAAGCCTGTGGTTGTACGGTTGGAATGTGAATTTTTATTCGATAATGGAGAAAGCATCCGATCCGATGACTGCGTATTTGTTCTGGGATATCTCTCACCAGACAGCCAGGCCACCCAGCGTCCCCTCTCTGATTATGAATCGGAACGAATCTTTGAAGATTATAATAGTTTAAAGAAAATTGAAACGTATAAATGTAACTATGTGTCGGATTCTTTTTTGGATATTCTAGATGATTATAGACAGGTAGTGGGGGAAATGGAGGATTGATTTCGGCTCTTATCGAAACGAATGGATTCCCTGTATTCACCCCCGCCTCGGTCTGCATTCGCTGAGTACAAAGCTGTCATCACTGAGTTCCGGATGCAGATGCCGTGTCTAGGGGTATGTGTTTCTTGTATTCATTATAACTGTCTTTTCAGTTCTTTTTTATAGCAAATAATTGGGGATCCTTCTGAGCATATTTGACAGAATATTTCAGAAAACAACATCGCCACTATCTCTCAAAAACCAATTTGAAGAATTTTAGGTGAATATATTATTTACAATCATCAGAATAACTATATGAATGGCTTCTCTTGTTAGGCCGCTTGCCCCAACATAACTTGTTATTCTTCTATAATTGATAAATCACCTTCCCTATATATTCTGCCACTTTTAAATCTTCTTCTGTGTTTATATCCACCGCTTCAAATTTATTGACAATATGAATATATGGTGTTCTACCGATTCGACACCGATAACGTTCAAGAGAATCTTTTGAAATACCATATAATCCCGTTGTCTCCTCTATAACAGGCAGCATATCCTGGCTTCTTGGTAAGATTCCCGGCCGATAATTAACGGGATTGTCTGCCAGCCAATAGAATCCATAATTTTGAGTAGCTGTAAAACAGCTGTCATATACTTCGCTATATAACAGTTTATCAAAACATGCCTTCATCGTAGCTGCCTGTAAATATGGAGCAGTGGCAAACAACTGGAAATAGTAATCATAATCAGGATATAATTCATAGTGATAAACCAACAAATCATTTCCATTTGCCGTATTGCGTGCTAATTCCGGTTTTCTTTCAATCACATAAAACCCTAGCTTGTCAGCGTATTTTGCTATTTCATCGCTGTTTGTATCAATATAAACATCATCAAATAAATCTGCTTCCCTGACATGCTCACAAATATACTCATACAATTTTTTACCATTTAAAACCCGAAAGTTTTTGCCCGGAACTCTCTCTGAGTTTTCTTTAATTGGAATAAAACATGCTGATCTCATGCTGCCACCACCTTTCTATACAATGGCATAGCACTAAGATCCCAGAAATTAATTCTACAGTTATTACTTAACCAATACCCCCCCCGGGAAGTAGCCTGTTTTTGCATATATACATACTCTGCAAAATCAAAATCGATTTGATTATCTATATCTGTTGCTTCTAATTCATCTATAA
>CANDZL010000013.1:0-67325 GCA_947425205.1 uncultured Hungatella sp.
CTTATCTTGTCCTATGTGTCCTTTGACCAGGCAGGGAAGGCAAAGCGGCCTTCCAGCCTCATTGGAGAGTTGTGCCGTCTGTTTCCGGCATTAAGGATCCAGGACGTAAAGCAGGAAGACGGCCCGATCCGCTCTGTGCGGGAAGGAAAAGAACAGTTGATTCGGGGGCTTAGAGTTTACAGGGAATCAGGGAAGGAATCAGATTTTAAGGCGGAGGATAAGGGATTTTTGGAATTGTATCGCTGGTTTTATTTGGATCCGGAATATAAAGGGCTTATAAAATCACTTACAGAGGCAGCATTTTATTCTTATGAAAAAAAGGGAATCAGTGGCGCTGCGGCCAGGGCGCTTTACGGGAAGGTTCTCCAGGGCAGCATCACCAGGCTGGAGCGGTATGCTGCCTGCGCCTATGCACATTTTCTTCAGTATGGGCTGGAACTTATGGAACGGCAGGAATACCAGATTGCCGCTGTGGACATGGGCAACATGTTCCACGGTTCCATTGACTTATGCTTTAAGGAGTTGGAGAGAGAAAAACGGAGCCTGGCTGTTCTGACAGAGGAACAGAGAAAGGAACTGGCACAGCGTTGTGTCCAGCAGGTGACACAGGAATATGGGGCTGCCATCCTTACGGATTCCGCCAGGAACCGGTATCTGGCAGGAAGGATTGAGCGGATGACAGACCGGACGCTGTGGGCTTTGGCGGAGCAGTTAAAGAAAGGGGATTTTGTGCCATCTGGTTTTGAGGTGTCCTTTTCCGCCATCGACAATCTTAAGGCTATGAAGATCCGGCTTTCAGAGGACGAAGAGATGCATCTGCGGGGGCGGATCGACAGGCTGGATCTGTGTGAGGATGACAGCCATGTGTATGTGAAGATCATCGATTACAAGTCTGGTGCTACCCGCTTCGACCTGGCGGCTGTATACTATGGGCTGCAATTGCAGCTGGTGGTGTATATGGATGCGGTGACCGAGTTAGAGCAGAGGAAACATCCTGAGAAACAGGTGGTTCCGGCAGGGATCTTCTACTATCAGATCAAAGATCCTCTGGTGGATAAGGAAGAGATACAGACACCGGAGGACATTGAACAGCAGATCTTAAAGCAGCTTCGGATGAATGGCCTGGTGAACAGTGATCTGGAGGTGATTGAACATCTGGATCATGAGATTGAACAGAAGTCGGACGTGATTCCAGTGGCGATAAAAAACGGAATGATTGAAGAACGGGTTTCTTCTGTGGCCAGCACCAGAAGATTTGAGATCCTCCGCCAGTATGTCCGGGGCCAGCTAAGAAGAAGCGGCCAGGAGATCTTAAGGGGGAGCGTGTCCCCGGAGCCATACACAGGAGGCAGTGTCTCCGCCTGTGAATACTGCCCTTATCACGGCGTATGTGGATTTGATGCCAGGATCGAGGGCTGCCGATTCCGGCGGTTCCCCGCCCTGAAGCCAGAAGAGGTGTGGGAGAGGATGGGGGATGAGGACAGGAAGGGAGGCGGCAAAGCAATCAATGAATTGGACCCAAAAACAGCAGCAGGTGATTGATGCCAGGGACAGAAGCCTTCTGGTATCGGCGGCGGCAGGAAGCGGAAAGACAGCGGTACTGGTGGAGCGGATCGTGAAGCTGATCAGTGAAGGCGATCACCCCTTGGATATCCACCAGCTTCTGGTGATGACATTTACCAATGCGGCGGCAGCGGAGATGAGGGAGCGGATTTCCCTGGCTATTGAGAAAAAACTGATGGAGAATCCCCAGTCCCTTCATCTTCAGGCCCAGGCGGCCCTGGTTCCTTATGCCCAGATTACAACCATAGACAGCTTCTGCCTGAACCTGATCCGCAATCACTTTAATCTTCTGGATGTGGATCCGGCCTTTCGGATTGGAGATGAGGGGGAGTTGCTCCTGATGCGGGCAGATGTGATGGGGCAGATGTTGGAAGCCTACTATGAAAAGGAAGATGCGGTCTTTCAGCAGTTTGTGGATACCTATGGGACAGGAAAATCGGACGGAGGGATCGAGGATTATATTATGCAGGTGTACACCTTTGCCCAGAGCAATCCATTTCCGGAGCTGTGGTTTGAAGACTGCCGGGAGGAATTAAGGCAGATGGAAGAGGGACATCCCATGGAAAGCAGATGGATGCAGTATTTGATGCAGGATGTTCGTCTTCAACTGGGGGAACTGGCACAGCAGCTTCAGAATGCCATGGAGATCTGCCAGGAACCCGGGGGGCCGGAGGTGTATCTGGCCAATCTGCAGCAGGAATACGAGATGGTACACGGACTTTGGATGGCAAAGGATTATGAGGAGTTAAACCGGCGTTTGGGCCAGGCATCCTTTGGGCGGCTGGCAGCCGCCAGAAAAAAGGACATCGATCCGGAGAAGAAGACGGCGGTCACCGATTGTCGGGATCGTGTAAAGAAGGCCATAGGAAGCCTGAAGGAACTGTATGGGGAGCAATCCCTGGAAGAATCAGCGGCGGACATGCTGGGAACGAAAGATGTGGTTCTTAAGCTGCTAGAGCTGGCGGAAGAATTCTCCCAACGCTATCAGGAAGCGAAGAGAGATAAAAATCTGGTGGATTTTAATGACCTGGAGCACTATGCCCTTCAGATTTTGGTGAGGAGAGAGAAGGAGAAGCCAGCTTCCCGGGAGGAGGAACGGTTAGACTCTGCCGGAGATCGGCCACAGGTGCAGGCAGATGCCCTTCAAGGCTGCTACACAGAGACTGCGGATGAGTTAAGCAGACAGTATGCGGAGATTCTGGTGGATGAGTACCAGGACAGCAATTATGTCCAGGAAACCCTTATTCGGAGCCTGTCCGGGGAACGGTTCGGAAGGCCCAATGTGTTTATGGTAGGGGATGTAAAGCAGAGCATCTACAAATTCCGTTTGGCCCGGCCGGAGTTGTTTATGGAGAAATATGAAACCTATACCACGAAGGACAGCAGCCATCAGAAGATCGAGCTGCACCAGAATTTCAGAAGCAGGGCTTCTGTGTTGGACAGTATCAACGCTGTGTTCTATAAAATCATGACCAGGAATCTGGGAAATGTGGAGTATACAGAGGAAGCGGCGTTACACCCAGGCGCGGTGTTTGAGGAATATTCGGATTCGGAGGGGCCAGGTTTTTCAGTGGGTACTCCCACGGAGCTTCTTCTGGCGGACACGGGGAAAGAGTCTGTGGGGCAGGCGGATCCAGAAACTGCGGATTATACCAGCAAGGAGATGGAGGCCAAGATGATCGCAGCCAAGATCCAGGAATTGACGGATCCGGCCTGGGGATTCGGGATCTGGGACAAAGAGAAGCAGTGCTATCGCCTGGCGGAATACAGAGACATGGTGATTTTGCTTCGCAGCATCAGCGGATGGAGCCAGGCATTTCTCAATGTACTGACCCAGGAAGGGATTCCGGCTTACACAGAAACGGGAACCGGATATTTTGATACCATAGAGGTGGAGACGGTTCTGGCTATGCTTTCGGTTATTGACAATCCTATGCAGGATATTCCATTGGCATCTGTGCTGTCATCCCCTATTGTCGGGATTACAGATGAGGAACTTGCGTGGATGATGTCTTCTTACAAGAAGGAGACGGATAAGGGGCAGGACCGGGGGATCTATGGGGCGTTTCGGTATTGGACAGAGAAGGGGGGCAGGCAGGAGGAATTTCCAGATTTACATATAAAATTGGTGCAATTTAAGGAGTGTCTGGAGGCTCTGCGGTATCAGGCCGTCTATCTTCCGATTCATGAATTGATCTATCAGGTCTATGACAGAACGGGATATTATGATTATGTCTCAGCCATGCCGGCTGGGGAGACCAGAAGAGCCAATCTGGACATGCTGGTGGAGAAGGCGGCTGCCTATGAAAAAACCAGCTATAAGGGATTGTTCCAGTTTATTCGATACATTCATAAGCTGAAAAAGTATGAGACTGATTTCGGGGAAGGGGCTGTCCCAGGCAAATATGAAAACATGGTTCGGATCATGAGTATCCATAAAAGCAAGGGGTTGGAATTTCCCATTGTATTCCTGGCAGGAACCGGAAAGCTTTTCAATAAGCAGGATGTCAGGGGAAAGCTGATCATCGATTCAGACTTAGGAATCGGGACCGATTACCTGGATCTGGAACTGAGGACAAAAACAAGCACGCTAAAGAAACAAGTATTAAAACGGAAGACGGATCTGGATAACCTGGGAGAAGAACTGCGGGTTCTCTATGTTGCCATGACAAGGGCGAAGGAGAAGTTGATTCTTACAGGCACTGACCGATCCCTGGCAAAAAAGATGGAAAAATGGACACAGGTTACAGGTTACAACAGACTGCCCTATACCATTTTGACAACAGCTGCTTCCTATCTGGACTGGATTCTCATGACTGGTCCCCAGAAAAATCCCCTGTTCCAGGTGACAGAGGTTCCTGTGGAATCCTTGGTTCGCACGGAAGTGCTGAAACAGATCGAGAAAAGGATGTCCAAGGAAGAATTGCTGGGGATGGATATCACCCAGGTCTATGATGAGGCCATGGAGAAGCAGCTGAAGAATGGTCTGAACTATCTGTATCCTTATAAGGAGGATATCAACCTGTATACAAAGATGACGGTTTCTGAACTGAAAAGGATGGGCCAGGAGGCCGATGACTTTGACGGACTTTGTCAGCCCAAGGTGCCAGACTATCTGACAGAAGAACAATCTGGCACCCAGAAGGAGATGGAGGATCTGAGAGGGCAGGGAGAAAACAGAGAAGGGATCGAAAGGCATCGTATAGAAGAGGCGGCCAAGAGAGGAAGCGCCTATCATCGGATTCTTGAACTGATGGATTTTACAGCTGTTTCTTCACGGGAGGATGTGCAGCAGCAGTTGAAAGGACTTCTTGACAGCCAGAAGATTTCCCAGGAAGGGGCCAAAAAAGTGAGGCAGGATGTAATCTGGCGTTTTGCGTCCTCGCCTTTGGGCAGGCGGCTGGTAAGGGCCCAGGCGGAGGGGAAATGCCGCAGGGAGCAGCAGTTTATCATGGGGATTCCGGCAAAAGAGATTGGAGCCGGGGACTCAGAAGAACCGGTGTTGATTCAGGGAATCATAGACGCATACCTGGAAGAGGAAGACGGCCTTGTGCTCATTGATTATAAGACGGATCACATTCCACAGGGCCAGGAGGAAATCCTGGTGAAGCGATACCGCACCCAGATGGATTACTATCAAAAGGCATTGGAACAGATTGCAGGTAAGAAGGTAAAACAGAGGATCATCTATTCGCTGTCATTACAAAAGGAGGTAACATTATGAAGCAGAAGAGTCAAAAGGAACGGGTGCTGTGGGCCCAGTTTGATGCGTTGGAACTGGGAAGCGGATGGTCGGAAGAAGATATCACAAAGCCTCAGATTTTGATTGAGGATGTGTATGGGGATTCCCACCCAGGCAGCGTCCATCTGAATCAGCTGACAGATCAGGTGAAATGGGGAGTCTTAGAACGGGGTGGGTATGGTGCCAAATACCATATCACGGATATCTGCGACGGCTGCGCTCAGGGACATGACGGCATGAATGTGGTGCTGGCATCCAGGGAAGCCATCTGTGACATGGTAGAGATTCATGCCAGTGCAGTGCCCTGGGACGGCGTGGTAATGTCCAGTTCCTGTGATAAATCGATCCCGGCTCACCTGAAGGCAGCTGCCAGAATGGATATCCCTGCGATCTTCCTTCCAGGCGGCAGCATGAGGCCAGGGCCTGACATGACCACGTCCCTGGTGGCCGGGGACATCTCCTTAAGGCAAAAGCGAAAGGATGCCATCACTCAGGAAGAGATCAGAGCCTATAAAATCACGGGATGCCCCTCTGTAGGTGCGTGTACATTTTTAGGAACTGCATCCACCATGCAGTGTATGGCCGAGGCATTGGGCATGGCCCTTCCCGGCAGCGCCCTGGTTCCTGCCACCATGAGAGATATTTTAGAATATGCCAGGCTGGCCGGACGCAAGATCATGGAACTGGCAAAAAAGGAGATTACTCCCAGCCAGATCATGACACTAGGGGCCTTTAAAAATGCCATTGTGATTCACAGCGCCATCGGCGGCTCTACCAATGCAACCATCCATCTCCCGTCCATTGCCAGGGAGGCAGGCCTGAACCTTCCTATAGAATGGTTTGATGAGATTAACCACAAGATCCCTCATCTGTGCAACATCAATCCCAGCGGCCAGCATCTGACGGAAAGTTTCTGGTTTGCAGGAGGGATTCCTATGGTTCAGTGGATGTTGAAAGATTATCTGGATCTGGATGTTATGACTGTGACTGGCAGGACGTTGGGAGAAAACCTGGAGATGCTTCAGAAGGATGGGTTCTTTGAACGGAATCTTGGATACCTTCACAACTATGGACTGGAGAGGGAAGAGGTGATCTTCCCCCTTGAGAAGGTGAAGGAAAATGGATCTGTGGCCATCTTAAAGGGGAATCTTGCCCCGGAAGGATCTGTGATTAAGTATTCGGCCTGTGCTGAGGAGATGAGGAGCCACAAAGGAGTTGCCAGGGTGTACGATAGTGAGGAAGAGGCCCACGGAGACGTGGTGGCAGGCAAGATCCATCCAGGGGACATTCTTGTGATTCGGTATGAAGGCCCGAGAGGAAGCGGCATGCCGGAGATGCTTATGACTACGGAAGCCATTGTGTGTGATACCACGTTAAACGGGACGGTTTCCCTGGTGACCGACGGAAGATTTTCCGGTGCTACCAGAGGAGCGGCTATTGGGCATGTATCGCCGGAGGCGGCCAGAGGCGGCCCATTGGCGTATGTGAGAACTGGCGATATCATTGCCTACGATGTGGAGAAGCGACAGTTGAACGTAGTGGGAATTGACGGAAAGGAGATGTCCTTGGAGGAAGTGGAGAAGGTGTTTGAGGAGAGGAAAAAGGACGGGTTTAAAAAGCCTTCCGGACGGAAAGGGATGTACCGCAGATATACAGAGCATGCCCTGTCAGCCATGGAGGGAGCCGGTTATTAAGAGGTAATGTGAAAAGGGGGACGATGAAAAGGGAAGCTGTGAAAAGGGGCAACGGTTAAAGAGATAACGATTAATGAGAAAAGAGGATGACGAATTATGAAAGCAGAATATATTACACCTGCGGTAACCTTGTTTAATGAGGCGGGAAAGCCGGATTATGAAAATTTGGGAAAGCTGTATGAACATTTGATTGCAGGGGGGATCAGTGGAATTCTGGTGCTGGGAAGTATCGGGGAATTTTTTGCAGTCTCCAAGGAGGATAAAAGAGGAATCATTGAGTTTGCTGCAAGGAAGAACAAGGGGAGGGTGAAGCTTTTTGTGGGAACCAACAGCATGATTCCCGGGGAGACGGTGGAACTATCCAATTATGCTATGGAATGCGGGGCAGATGGGGTGGTGATCGTACCGCCGTACTATTTTACTTTGACCCAGGACAGCATCTACGATTTTTATGCAGAGGTTGCCGGGAAGGTTTCGGGGGATATCTATATCTACAATTTCCCGGATCGTACCGGGTATGAGATTTCCCCTCAGGTGATGGTGAGGCTGGCAGAGGAATTTCCCAACATTGTAGGATGTAAGGATACCATTCCGGGGATGGCCCACACAAGGGACATTATCAAGCAGATGAAACCGATACGGCCTGATTTTAAGGTGTACTCAGGGTTCGATGATAATTTCGCCCACAATGTGCTGTCTGGTGGCGCAGGGTGTATCGGAGGGCTTTCCAACGTGATCCCTCAGTTTTTCAAAGGGTGGATGGATGCGTTTGAGCGGGAGGATCTGGCTGAGATTTCACAGAGGCAGGAGACCATCGACCGCCTGATGGATATCTACAATGTGGGAGTGCCCTTTGTTCCCTATATTAAGACCGCAATGAAAGCCATGGGAATCATCGGATGCGACAAAGCTACCTTCCCTCTTCCGGTGGCAACGGATAAGGAAGTGGAGGAACTTTTGGGGATTCTGAGGCGGGAAGGATTTTAACATTTCTCAGAGTCGGATTTCTTAATTTTCCGTATAATGATTGACATTTTATTGTCAAGATGGTACATTGTGTGTGCAACAAAAGGATTGCAAGTTTTGTTTCAGGAAGGGAGTTATTATGAGAAAATCAACGAGAAGAATGGCATCTGTCTTCACGGCAGCGGCTATGGTACTGTCTCTGGCGGCATGCGGCGGCAAGAGCAGTGAGGAGACGACTGTGGCTACTACAGCTACGGAAGCGACCACAGAGGCAACCACGGAAGCGCTTACAGAAGCAGCCGAGCCTGAGGAGAAGAACCAGCAGGCGGACATCGTAGTCATCGGTGCAGGCGGCGCTGGCATGACAGCGGCGATTCAGGCTGTGCAGGATGGCGCTACGGATGTGATTGTGCTGGAGAAGATGCCGATCACCGGAGGTAACACAACCCGTTCTACCGGTGGTTTAAACGCTGCGGAAACCATATATCAGGATGAGGAAGAGATTGAAGATTCCGTAGAACTGTTTGTGGAAGATACCATGAAGGGCGGTAAGGAATTAAACGACAAGGAACTGGTTACGGTTATGGCTGAGAATTCCAGCGATGCCGTGGATTGGGTCAACGAATTAGGCGCTGATTTAACGGTTGTAGGTATGTTTGGCGGTGCCAGCGTAAAGCGTATCCACAGACCGTCCGATACATCGGCAGTAGGACCGGTTCTGGTAAAGACTTTGAATCAGGCAATTGCAGATTTAAAGATTCCGGTGCTTTTAGAGACCAAGGCGGAGAAAATCCTTCTGAATGATGAGGGTGCTGTATGTGGTGTCACAGCCACAGATAAAGACGGCAAGGAATTTACCATTGATTGTACGGCAGTCATCCTGGCTACCGGTGGTTTCGGGGCAAATTCCGATATGGTAATCCAGTACAATTCTGATCTGGCAGGATTTGCAACCACCAACCACAGCGGCGCTACAGGAGATGGCATCGAGATGGCCAAAGAGATCGGGGCTGCTTTTGTAGACATGGAGCAGATCCAGACCCATCCTACCGTAAATCCTGACACTCAGACTATGTATACAGAGGGTGTTCGCGGCAACGGGGCAATTCTGGTCAATAAAGAAGGCAAGCGTTTTGTCAATGAGCTGGAGACCCGTGATGTGGTATCTGCTGCGATCCTGGAGCAGACGGATGGCGTGTGCTATCTGGTGTTCGACCAGGCAGTAAGGGACAGTCTGGCGGCAATTGAGTCCTATGTGAAGGCCGGTATTGTAACAGAGGCAGACACACCGGAAGCGCTGGGAGAGGCTATCGGCGTAGATGGAGCGACTTTGGCAGATACGTTCAAGACCTATGCAGGATATCAGAAGGCAGGCAAGGATGATGAGTTTGGCCGTGAGAGCATGGAGCTTCCCCTTGACCAGCCAAAATACTATGCGGCCCTGTGCGCTCCGGCGATCCATCACACCATGGGTGGCGTGAAGATCAATACAGAGGCAGAAGTTCTGAAAGAAGATGGGACTCCGATTCCAGGATTATTTGCCGCAGGCGAGGTAACAGGCGGCGTCCACGGAGCCAACCGTTTAGGCGGCAATGCAGTTACAGATATTGTTGTATTTGGACGGATCGCAGGTTCTTCTGCAGAATCCTATGTAACTACCAACGGCGGCCATACCGAGCAGGAGATCAAGGCGGAGGAAAGCGAAGCTTCGGCAACTCCGGCAGTGGAAGGCAACTACAAAGACGGAACCTATGAGGGTGTGGGCAAAGGCAACAACGGCGACATCAAGGTTCAGGTTACCGTTGAAAACGGCAGCATTACTTCTATCGAATTGACCGAGCATGGTGAGACAGAAGGCATCTATGAGGCAGCTGAGAATGGTGTTATCGCAGATATCATCAAGAATCAGACGGCAGACGTAGACGCTGTGTCCGGCGCAACCAATACCAGCAACGGTATCATGGAAGCTGTGAAGAACGCTTTGGCGGACGCGCAGTAACAGACGGGCAGAAGGAAGATATTAAATTAAAGATAACAGATTAAGTTAACTCACAGGGCCTTCGTCTACAGACGGAGGCCCTGTTGGATTTTACCAATTATGTAACGTTTGACTTTCCGAGATAACGTAGCTGGGAGAGGGGCTGAATGGATTGCCATTGCCTGTGGACAGAAATTTTCCATCACTCCACATTTTCCTTGGCAGCGGCGGATGCCATAGCCCGGTACCGCTCTTTTTCTTCTGCCATTTCTTCCACAGTCTTTTGTTTCAGGGTAAAGCCTTTCACCGGGCGGTAAGGAACGACTTTTTGTTCCAGCCTTTTTTTGGCCTTCTGGATTTCTTCCCGGTACTGAGGCAGCCAGGGCTCTCCTGCCACCAGCATCTCATCTACCATCTGGCGAATCTCGTCAGGAGTGCACACTGCACCGGTAAGAGGATCCATCATAGCTGCCTGGTAGAGAAGACGGATGTCGGCGTGTACGGCTGCCTCCAGGGCAAGCTTCTGTACCCAGACGCTTTGGGAGCAGATGGCGGCACAGCCCAGAGGCAGATCGCCTACTTTAGGTACGGATATTCCGTTAAAATCCACGTAGCAGGGAACCTCCACCACACACTCATCCGGAAGGTTGGTGATGGTTCCGTTATTCATCACATTAAAATGGCCTCTGTAGGTTCTTCCTGTCTCCAGGCTTTCGATGATATAGCTTCCATGTTCCAGGGAGCGGTTTTCAGGCGTGAACTGTCTGGCAGGCTCCTTCAGCCAGTTGGGAAAATCCGTCTCGAACCAGTTCCTGCTTTCCTTGCAGACACGGAGATAGCCGGCAGTTTCCCCCTGAATCCATTTGCTGTAGTTAATCCATTTTTCCATATCTTCCGGGCGCTTTCTGTACCACATCAGATACTCGGAGAGATGGCCGTTGGATTCAGTGGAATAGTATCCGAAGTTTTTCATCACATCCAGCCGGATATTCTCGTCACAGGCAAAATCCGCCTCTGACATCCGCTCATATAAATCCCCGGTGCGCTCGATACCGTCTGTCTTGACACTGATATACCAGGTCTGGTGATTTAAGCCTGCACAGATGATATCCACATCCTTTCGGTCTCTGCCCAGTGCCTTTGCAATCTGCTCATGGCCGTGCTGGACTCCGTGGCAGAGCCCGTAGGTTTCCACCTTGCCGTACACATTGCAGGCCCAAGTCACCATAGCGTTGGGATTGGAATAGTTGAGAAGGATACATCCCGGTGCGGCCACTTCACGGATATCCTTGCAGAATTCAAGCATTGCATGAATCCCCCTCTGGCCGTACATGATACCGCCGATACACAGGGTGTCCCCCACACATTGATCCACCCCATAGTTTAAGGGGATTTCCACATCGGTTGTAAATGCCTCCAGCATACCGATGCGGACGCAGTTAATCACGTACTTGGCATCCTGAAAAGCCTCCCTCCTGTCAAGGGTGGAATGGATGGTAATGTCAAGGCCATTTTCGTCAATGTCCCTCTGGCAAAGCTGAGTTACCATTCTTAAATTATCCGGGTTAATATCTGTAAATGCAATCTCAATATGCTTAAATTCGGGAACAGTCAAAAGATCTGCAACCAGTCCCCTTGTGAATCCGATGCTTCCTGCACCGATAAATGCTACTTTGAACGACATAAACATACCTCCTTAAGTAAAAAATTGATTGTTTACATTCCTGGGAATGTGTGATACATTTTTTGGTATGGACACAGGAATATATCTGGAGTTAACCTTATTTTAGGGGGTTGGATGCAAAGATGCAAGCGTAATTATTTGATAAAAAGGGTAATATTTTGATGATCAATCAGAAAATCCAATTTCATTATTCCAAAATACCAAGTGATATGATATAATATTGGCTTGTATCAGACTCTTTTTGCTGGAAAATTGTGTAGTAGATTGTGTGGTAAAAATAAAAAGAAAGGCAGAAACCCTTGAAAATCAAGGTTTTTTGAACAGGTGACGATAAAAATGAAACTTGGCATCGTCGGTCTGCCCAATGTGGGCAAAAGTACATTGTTTAATTCCTTAACAAAGGCAGGAGCAGAGTCCGCCAACTATCCTTTCTGCACCATCGATCCCAATGTGGGAGTGGTGGCAGTTCCCGATGTAAGGCTTAAGATGTTAGGTGACTTATACCACTCGAAGAAGGTTACACCTGCAGTCATCGAATTTGTGGATATTGCGGGGCTTGTGAAGGGAGCATCCAAAGGGGAAGGGTTGGGCAACCAGTTTTTATCCAACATCCGCGAGGTAGATGCCATTGTTCATGTGGTTCGCTGCTTTGAAGATACCAATGTGGTCCATGTAGACGGTTCCATCGATCCCTTAAGAGATATTGAGACCATCAATCTGGAACTGATCTTCTCGGACATCGAGATTCTGGAGCGGCGGATTGCCAAGACCTCCAAAAGCGCCTTTAATGACAAGTCCCTGGCGAAAGAAGTGGAATTATTAAAATCTATGAAGGAGTTTTTGGAGGAAGGGAAATTGGCCCGCAGCTTTCCGTGTGAGGATGAGGACGATCTGGCGTTTCTAAACTCGTTAAATCTATTAACCTGGAAGCCAGTTATCTTCGCTGCCAATGTAAGCGAGGAGGATCTGCCAGATGACGGCGGTTCCAATACTTATGTACAGAGTGTCCGCCGGTTTGCCCAGGAGAATGACTGCCAGGTATTTGTCATTTGTGCCCAGATTGAGCAGGAGATTGCGGAACTGGAGGATGACGAGAAAGCCATGTTCTTAGAGGATTTAGGATTGAAAGAATCTGGCCTTGAGAAACTGATTGCAGCCAGCTACAGCTTGCTTGGCCTGTTAAGCTTCTTGACCTCCGGGGAAGACGAGACCCGGGCGTGGACCATCAAGAAGGGGACTAAGGCGCCCCAGGCTGCCGGAAAGATCCATTCGGATTTTGAGAGAGGGTTCATCAGGGCTGAGGTCGTGAATTATCAGGATCTGCTGGATTGCGGCGCTTACGCAGCCGCAAGAGAGAAGGGGCTGGTGCGCCTGGAGGGTAAGGATTATGTGGTTCAGGACGGGGACGTGATCTTGTTCCGGTTTAATGTCTAGGAAATGAAATCATAGGACATGCTGTGGAAGGCGAGAATGGAAGCAGATTAGTGAGAGAGAATGGCATTTCAGGAACTGTGAAGAAATGGGGTGGATAAGCTTGGTTTCTTGCAGTTCCTTTTTTAAATTTGTCACCGAGAACTTCTTTTGTGCCAGTCTGTTAGCAGAGACAGGTGTAAGAGAGAGCCGAAAGAGCATCTGATTAAAACGGTGGGGAGAAGAACCGTGCAGGTAAGGAGAATGAACCGATGGCGAAACAATATTTGTTAGGAATTGACATAGGAACCAGCGCCTGCAAGGCCGCGCTGTTTTCCGAGGATGGAAAGGTGGTGGCAATGAGTTCCGGGGCATATCCTGTCTATTATCCAAGGCCTGGGTGGGCAGAGCAGAATCCGGATGAATGGTGGGATGCGGTCTGTCATACGGTCCGGAGGGTGTTGTCGGACAGTGGCACGGCTCCGTCGGACATTGCCGGGGTAGGGATAGACGGCCAGAGTTGGTCTGCCATTGCCATTGACAGGGAGGGAGATGTTCTGGCCAACACGCCGATCTGGATGGATACCAGGGCACAAGAACTCTGTGATGAATTAAATGAGCGCATCGGGGCGGATCGAATCTTTGGGTTGTGCGGCAATATGCTGCAGCCCTCCTATACCACAGCCAAGATTCTGTGGTATAAAGAGAATCTTCCCCAGGTGTACAAGAGAACCTATAAGATTCTCCAGTCCAACAGTTTTATTGTATACCGCCTGACAGGGAAGTTGTCCCAGGATATCAGCCAGGGATATGGTCTTCACTGCTTTGATATGGGGACAGGGCGGTGGAATGAAGAAATGTGCGAGGAGATGGGGATTCCCTTTGGGCTTCTGCCGGAAATGGTTCCCAGCCATCAAATCATCGGTACCGTGACACACACGGCAGCAGAGCAGACCGGCCTGGCACCGGGAACTCCTGTGGCGGCGGGAGGACTTGACGCGGCATGTGCTGCCCTTGGAGCCGGTGTGATTCATCCGGGAGAGACCCAGGAGCAGGGAGGGCAGGCTGGAGGAATGAGCATCTGTATGGAAGAATACAGGGCGGATCCCCGCTTGATTCTTGGACGTCATGTGGTTCCGGGACAGTGGCTTTTGCAGGGAGGAACCACCGGAGGCGGAGGGGTCATGCGCTGGCTGGAGAAAGAGCTTGGAGAGTATGAACGCAGCGTGGCGTTGGAAAAAGGAAGGAGTGCTTTGGAGCAGTACAATGACAAGGCTGCAAACGTTTCGCCTGGAAGCGACGGACTGATCTTCCTTCCTTATATGGCAGGCGAGCGGTCTCCCATCTGGGACCCCCATGCGAAAGGGGTGTTTTATGGGCTGGATTTTGGAAAGACAAAAGGACATATGATCCGCTCATGTATGGAAGGGGTGGCGTATTCGCTGAAGCATAATCTGGATATTGCCTGCAATGCGGGGGCTTACGTGAAAGAGTTGATTGCAGTAGGGGGATCCGCCAATTCGGAATTGTGGATGCAGATAAAAAGCGATGTCACAGGAAAGCCTTTGATTGTGCCCCGTTCCGACACGGCGGCCACCTTGGGGGCGGCAATTTTGGCCGGAGTGGGAGCCGGGGTCTATGCAGATTTTGAGGATGGAGTTTCACGGACGGTGACGGTTGCCAGACGGTATGAGCCTAACCTGGCAAACCATAAGAACTATAAGAAAAATTATGACATTTATATTGGACTGTATGAAGCTTTGAAGGGATTGATGAGCAGAGGATAGGGAGCTTCCAGCCAACATTTTCCCTCATTCCCCACATCCCGTCAACATGAACGTTCCCATGTCGAACCTTGCCGCATTCTGTCGGTCGAATGTCATTGATTTTTCGTGAATTTAGGGGTAAAATGAAGAAAAATTCAAGGGAGGTGCATACATGGAAACACCAGCAGATATTCGTTTCGTACATCTGGGCCTGGGCATTGAACACTTGCGAAAGAATATCTCTGTATTTGGGTTCCCGATTGCTTTTTATGGGATCATCATTGGCGTCGGAATGCTATTTGGTCTTTTGCTTGCTCAATCTGATGCCAGACGCAGAGGACAGGATCCTGACGTTTATTTTGATTTTGCATTATATGCAATAATCTTTTCAATCGTAGGAGCCCGCATTTACTATGTGGTTTTTAACTGGAATCTTTACAAAGATAATGTTATTCAAGTGCTGAATTTACGGGCAGGAGGACTGGCAATTTACGGAGGAGTCATAGCGGCTGTGCTGACGCTGCTTGTGTTTACCAAGGTAAAAAACTTATCCTTTGTCTCCATGGCGGACACTGGCTGCCTGGGATTGGTACTTGGCCAGAGCATCGGAAGATGGGGAAATTTTTTTAACTGTGAAGCGTTTGGAGGTTATACAGACAGCCTTTTTGCAATGAGGATCAAGCGTTCTCTGGTGGATGAAAGCATGATTTCACAAGAACTGTTGGACAATCTGATTGTAGAATCTGGTGTGGAGTTTATTCAGGTGCACCCCACATTTCTGTATGAATCGATATGGAATCTAGGACTTTTGCTTTTTATGTTATGGTATCGGCATCATAAACAATTCGATGGAGAGATGTTGCTTATTTACCTGCTTGGATATGGCTTGGGCAGAAGCTGGATTGAAGGGCTCCGTACAGACCAGTTACTTTTCTTCGGAACAGGCGTTCCTGTTTCCCAGGCATTATCCATGATTTTGGTATTCACATCAGCATCTATTTTATTGTACAAACACATGAAGCTAAAAAACATACATAAAGGAGAGGTAGTATGACAAGTTCTAAAGAAGAATTAATTCATCAGATCGAGGTGGCTAGGAAGGCCTTGGACCAAAGCATTGATGAAAAACGGCAATACGACGAGATTTATAAAAACAGTGTTGAACTGGATTCTTTGATTGAACAATATATTGTAGCAGAATATTAGTCAATACTATATTTGGGGGCGGCTGTGGATAACCTTGCAGCTGCCTTCTTTTTTTGTGAATTTTTTAGAAGTTTTCCTTGCCATTTCCAAGGGTTTGTACTAGAATTAAGATACACAAGTGGTGGAAAGTGGAGTGAAGTGGTAGAAAATGGTTATAAAGTGGAATTGTGTGTGGCGGCGGGGAGGATGTTCGGAGAAGCCCCTGCAGACATTTCCAGGAGAGCCAGAGCAGATGGCAGGTGAGTAAGTATGTTCATGGGTGAGTACAGTCATACAGTAGATGCAAAGGGACGACTCATTGTCCCTTCAAAATTCCGGGAGCAGTTAGGCGACGAGTTCGTAGTAACCAAGGGCTTAGACGGCTGCCTTTTTGCATATGACAATACGGAATGGAAAGCCCTGGAAGAAAAGCTTCACGCACTGCCTCTCACCAACACCAACGCCAGAAAGTTTGCCAGATTTTTCCTGGCAGGAGCCTCCGCTTGTGAAGTAGACAAACAGGGAAGGATTCTTCTTCCGGCCATCTTAAGAGAATTTGCAGGCATTGACAAGGATGCTGTGCTGGTAGGGGTGGGAAGCCGTATTGAAATATGGAGCAAAGAATCCTGGACAAAAGCCAATGTATATGATGACATGGAGGAGATTGCAGAGAATATGGAAGGCCTGGGCATATGATATTTAAGCACAAGTCCGTACTGCTTGAAGAGACCATCGACAGTTTGAATATAAAGCCAGACGGTATATATGTAGATGGAACACTGGGAGGTGGCGGCCATGCAGGCCAGGTGTGTCGGCGGCTAAGGGGCAGCGGGAGGTTGATCGGAATTGACCAGGACGAAGATGCGATACAGGCAGCCTCTGAGCGGTTATCAGCATTTGGTGGCAATGTTACGATTGTAAGAGATAATTATCAGAAGATAAAACAGATTCTTGAAGGGTTAGAGATTGAAAGGGTAGATGGAATCTATCTGGATCTTGGGGTTTCCTCCTACCAGCTGGATACGCCGGACAGAGGATTCTCCTACCGGGAGGATGCGCCTTTAGATATGCGCATGGATGTGCGAAACCCTGTGACGGCGGCTGACATCATCAATGAGTACGGGGAGATGGAGCTGTACCGGATCATCCGTGACTATGGGGAGGAAAAATTTGCAAAAAATATTGCCAGGCATATTGTGAAAGCCCGGCAGGAGAAACGGATCGAGACCACAGGGCAGCTGACAGAGATCATAAAGGCTGCCATTCCCATGAAGATGCGGGCCACCGGCGGCCATCCGGCCAAGCGGACCTTTCAGGCTGTCCGCATTGAGCTAAACCATGAGTTAGACGTATTGAATGATTCCATCGATACTATGATTGACCTGTTAAATCCAGGGGGAAGGTTAAGCATCATCACCTTCCATTCCTTAGAGGATAGGATTGTAAAGAATCGGTTTCGGGAGAACGAGAACCCGTGCATCTGCCCGCCGGGATTTCCTGTGTGCGTGTGCGGCAGAAAAAGCAAAGGAAAGGTGATTACCAGAAAACCAATTGTACCAAGCGAAAGAGAGATTGAGGAGAACAAACGGGCGAAAAGTTCAAAGTTAAGGGTTTTTGAGCGGGGATGAAAGGAGACAAGTATGGCATCCACAAGACCAAGACCAAAGAGACAGGCCTACGAAGAGGTTTATGTGCATGGGAATACGGTTCTGAAACCAGAACCGCAACAGACTCCTTCAAAGCATCGGGAAAAACAAGAACGGCAAAAAAAACATAGAGAATCCAAAGAGGTACTGAGAAGACGGCGGAATCAGGAAAAGGCGCTTTCCATGAACCTGCCATATGTAGCTGCACTGGTGGCCGCATCATGCTGCGCGCTGTACATTTGTGTGAATTACATACGGCTTCAATCCGGCATGACTGCCAGGATGGATACTATCAAGGATTTGGAGCAGCAGCTAAACACCTTGAAAACCGAAAATGACACGTTGGAGACCAGAATCAATATCTATGTGGATTTGGACTATGTATACAAAGTGGCAACGGAAGAACTTGGTATGGTATATGCCAATAAAGATCAAGTCCTTATGTATGACAAGACAGAAAGCGAGTATGTAAGACAAGATGAGGACATCCCAGCAAATTAGACCAAGAAGAGAGGAAGAGAGAGAACAGATTCCTCATAAAAAAAAGAAGAAGAACAAAGTCTCATCCTATGTACAAGAAAAGCTGGCAGTCACGGTTCTGGTGATCATGCTGGCTTTACTTTCACTTAGCATGGTTCTGTACCGGATCGTAAAACAGAACAATGAGGAGTTTACCAAGATTGTTTTGTCTCAGCATTCTACTTATGACAGCAGGGTGCTTCCCTACCGAAGGGGTGACATTGTGGATCGCAACGGCACCTATCTGGCAACCAGCGAAAAAGTGTACAATTTAATTCTGGATCCCAATCAGATCAGTTCAAAAAAAGAACTCTATCTTCAGCCCACTGTGGATGCGCTGGTAACCTGTTTTGGTTATGACCGGGCGGAGCTTATCAGCCTGATTGAGGAGAATCCGGATTCCCAGTACATCCGTTATGAGAGACGGCTGACCTTTGATAAGAAGGAGGCCTTCGAGACATTGGCCTCCGAGACCAACAAAGCCAACTATGAGGCGGGAATTGCCAACCGGATCAAAGGCGTATGGTTTGAGGATGAGTACAAAAGAGTATACCCCTACAATTCGCTGGCGTGCAATATCATCGGATTTACCAGCAGCGACGGTTCCAGCGGAAGCAACGGTATTGAGCAGTATTACAATGAGACACTGATGGGCACCAATGGAAGAGAGTACGGATACTTAAATGACGATTCCAATATGGAGGCCAATATAAAGCCTGCGGAAAACGGAAACACCGTGGTATCCACCATTGACATCTACATTCAGACGCTGGTGGAGGAGCGGATCCGGCAGTGGATGACCGAGGTAGGCAGCAAGCAAATCGGCGTGGTGGTAATGAATCCCCAGAATGGGGAGATCCTGGCGATGGCCACTGATAAATCCTATGATTTAAACAATCCCAGAGATTTAACCGGTACCTACACCCAGGCGGAGATCGACCGCATGACCGATGAGGAGAAGGTGGAAGCCTGGAATCAGCAGTGGAGGAATTTCTGTTTAAGCGACACCTATGAGCCAGGATCACCTGCCAAGGTTTTTACGGTGGCAGCCGCCTTAGAAGAAGGGATCATAAATGCCAACACCCATTTTCACTGTGACGGCTATCAGACCATTGCAGGGCAGCTTGTAAAATGTACTGCGTATTTAAAAGGCGGACACGGAGATCTCCAGCTGGACGAGACCCTGATGGTTTCCTGCAATGATGCTATGATGCAGATGGCATCCATGGAAGGAAAAGAGGTCTTTAAAAAGTACCAGGATCTGTTTAATTTCGGCAGCGGGACCGGTATTGACCTGGTAGGGGAGGCGGATGCCAGCACTTTGGTATACCGGATTGGGAAAATGGGGCCGATGGATCTGGCTACCAATTCCTTTGGGCAGAACTTCAACTGCACAATGATTCAGCTGGCGGCGGCATTTTCTTCTGTGATAAATGGAGGTTCCTACTATGAACCTCATGTGGTGATGCAGGTATTGAATGATAATGGTTCCATCATCAAGAAAAATGACGGAGTGCTGGTGAGGGAGACCGTATCCTATGCCACCAGCGATACAATCCGAAGGGCCCTGGTGCGCACGGTAAGCGAAGGAACCGGAGCGGCAGCCAAGGTGCCTGGATATGAGGTGGGGGGAAAGACAGGAACAGCTGAGAAACAGCCTCGTGGAAATAAAAAGTATGTGGTGTCTTTCTGCGGTTTTGCACCGGCGGAGGAACCCCAGGTGTTGGTCTATGTGGCCATCGATGAGCCGGATGTGGAGGATCAGGCTCACAGTTCCTTTGCAAGCACTGTTTTTTCCCAGATTATGGGGGATATCCTTCCTTATTTAAATATTTTCCCAACCCTGGATGTGCCGGTTGATGAGCAGCTTCAAAGCCAGCTTCCCCAGGAGGAGGGGCTTACGGACAATACCGGGGAATCAGAGGGAGATCTGCCAGGGGAAGGGGAGACGACGGCACCAGAGAAACCGCCCTACGAGACCGATGAGTATATCCCCATGGAGACCGGGGAAGATGGCTCCATGACCTACATGGACATATTGGGAGAGGGTGGCCAGGTTTCGGAAGGAGGAGGCGACCAGCCATTGGGGAACAGTGAAGGAAGCCAGCCTGAGGAAAGCAGCGGAGCCGGAGAAGGAAGCCAGCCTGCATAAAAGCAGTGGGTGACCGTCACACATATTTCGGGAATGGTCGGTCATATACTATAATAATAATCGGTATTGGGACGGATATGAACCGAAATCAGACGTATCACAGAGGACGGATACTGGTGTTTTTCTTTTGCTGCTTCGTATGTATGGCGGTTATGACGGGAAGGTTGTTTTATCTCATGCTGTACCGTTCCCAGCATTATAGCCAGATGGCCGAGGACCTTCATCAGAGGGAGCGGACCATAAAGGCAGCCAGAGGAAGGATACTGGACCGCAACGGAGTGGTAATTGCCACCAACCGCACGGTCTGTACCATATCCGTGATACACAATCAGATTGAAGACCCAGACACCGTGACAGAGGTTCTGTCTGAAGAACTGGGAATTCCCAGAGAGGATGTGCGAAAGAAGGTAGAAAAGTACAGTTCCCGGGAGATTGTGAGGACCAATGTGGACAAAGCGCTGGGAGATAAAATCCGCAGCCGGAAGCTGGCAGGAGTAAAGGTAGATGAAGATTACAAACGATATTATCCCTATGACAGCCTGGCCTCCAAAGTGCTTGGGTTTACAGGAGGGGACAATCAGGGCATCATCGGGTTGGAAGTGAAGTATGAGGAGTATCTAAAGGGAAGCAATGGAATGATTTTGACGCTGGCAGATGCAGCGGGAGTGGAGATTGACAATGCATTTGAGGACAGGATAGAACCAGTGGCAGGAGCAGACTTAACCATCAGCCTGGATGTCAATATACAGACCTATGCCCAACAGGCGGCTTTGAAAGTCATGGAGGAGAAACAGGCGAAAAAGGTTTCCGTCATTGTCATGGATCCCAGAAACGGTGAGATTCTGGCCATGGTAAATGTGCCGGAATTTAACCTGAATGAGCCCTTTGAACTGAATACAGAGCCGTCGGAGAACACCCAAATCTCCAAGCAGGATCTGTTAAATCAGATGTGGAGGAATCCGGCCATCAATGATACCTATGAGCCAGGCTCCACCTTTAAGATCATTACGGCTGCAGCCGGGCTGGAGGCAGGAGTGGTTGGGTTAGACGACCGGTTTTCCTGTCCAGGCTTCCGGATTGTAGACGACCGGAAAATACGATGCCATAAGGTAGGCGGCCACGGGGCGGAGACTTTTTTGCAGGGGGCCATGAACTCCTGTAATCCAGTGTTTATCGACGTGGGGCAGAGGCTGGGAGTAGAGCAATATTACCACTATTTTGTTCAGTTTGGCCTTAAGGGAAAGACCGGGGTGGATCTGCCGGGAGAGGCAGCCACCATTATGCACAAAAAGGAAAATATGGGGCCGGTAGAGTTGGCCACCGTATCCTTTGGGCAGTCCTTTCAGATCACGCCCTTACAGCTGATTACCACAGCATCCTCCCTGATCAACGGAGGGAACCGGATCACCCCTCATTTTGGCCTTAAGGCGGTCAGTGCAGACGGGGAACATGTCCATCAGTTTTCTTATCCTGTAAGGGAAGGCGTGGTGTCTGAGGAAACCAGCGAGACCATGCGTTATATTTTAGAGCAGGTGGTGGCGGAGGGCGGCGGGAAGAAGGCGGCTCTTTCCGGCTACCGCATCGGAGGCAAGACCGCTACCTCAGAAAAGCTTCCCAGAAGCCTAAAAAAATATATTTCCAGTTTTTTGGGATTTGCGCCGGCAGATGACCCACAAGTGATTGCTTTGATAACCATTGATGAACCGGCAGGCATCTATTATGGAGGAACCATTGCAGCTCCGGTTATAGGAGATCTTTTTCAGAACATTCTTCCATATCTGGGAATTGAAGAAGAGGACATTTCTTCCGAAAAAGATGCATAAGTAGTTTGTGGGAAAAGTAAACTATATACATAAGAATTTGAGGTGCATGATGATTAATGAAACCATACTGGCAATTATTATTTCTTTTGCAATAAGCGCGGTTCTGTGCCCTGTGGTCATCCCCCTTCTCCACAAGCTGAAGTTTGGGCAGCAGGTGCGGCAGGAAGGGCCCCAGGCTCATCTGAAAAAAGCAGGGACGCCTACCATGGGCGGCCTGATCATATTGGGAAGTATTATTATCACTACCCTGTTTTATATCCGGGATTATCCAAAGATTATTCCGGTTCTGTTTGTGACGGTTGGGTTTGGGATCATCGGGTTTCTGGATGACTACATCAAGATTGTAATGAAGCGTTCCGAAGGCTTGAATCCCAAGGAGAAACTGGCCGGGCAGATCCTGATCACCGGAATATTTACTTACTATCTGGTCAACACAAAGGATGTGGGAACCAGTCTTTTAATTCCCTTTACCGGAGGATTTGAGAACGGGCTTAAGCTGGATCTGGGATATCTCTACATCCCATTTGTATTTGTAGCAGTCCTGGGAACAGACAACGGGGTGAATTTTACAGATGGACTGGACGGATTGTGCACCAGTGTAACGATCCTGGTGGCAACATTTTTAACTATCATCGCCATAGGAGAGGACAGCGGCATCAGCCCCATGACCGGAGCCGTGGTGGGAAGCCTTCTGGGATTTTTATTGTTTAATGTGTATCCGGCCAAGGTGTTTATGGGAGACACCGGATCCCTGGCCCTGGGAGGATTTGTGGCGGCCAGTACCTTTATGATGCAGATTCCGCTGTTTATTCCCATCATCGGCATGATCTATCTGGTGGAGGTTTTATCCGTCATGTTGCAGGTAACCTATTTTAAAAAGACAGGGGGAAAACGGATATTTAAGATGGCGCCTATTCACCATCACTTTGAATTGTGCGGTTGGTCGGAGACCCGGGTGGTAGCAGTATTTTCCATCATTACAGCGATTCTCTGCCTGCTTGCGTACTTAGGGTTGTGATGATGGGAAACGAGGAAGCCTTTTACAAAGTAATAGAGTAATAGGAGGATACGATATGAGCCAGAGGGTATTGGTGGCAGGAGCAGGTTTAAGCGGAATTTCCGCGGCAAAGCTTTTGCTGGACATGGGTGGAGAAGTGGTTCTTTATGACAGTAATCCAGGGTTGGATCCAGAGGTTATAAGGCAGCAGCTGGAAGGAAACCCTAAGGTTTTTGTGGTGTTGGGAGACTTAAAAAGGACTGATCTGCGGGGGGTGGAGATGTGTGTCATCAGCCCTGGAATTTCCCTGGAGTCTCCCTTTGTGGCTGTGCTGGATGACGCAAAGATTCCGATCTGGAGCGAGATTCAGCTGGCCTATCAATGTTCCAAGGGAAGGCTGGCGGCCATCACCGGCACCAATGGAAAGACGACCACCACAGCCCTGACAGGCCAGATCATGGAAGCCTGTTTTGAGGATGTCCATGTAGTAGGCAACATTGGAATTCCTTACACCCAGGTGGCTCTTAAGACCGAAGATGATAGCGTCACGGTGGCGGAAGTATCAAGCTTTCAGCTGGAAACTATCATGAATTTCCGGCCGGATGTCAGTGCCATTCTGAATATTACGCCAGATCATTTAAACCGCCATCATACTATGGAATGCTATATTGCGGTGAAGGAAAGCATTGCTATGAATCAGACAGAAAAAGATGTGTGCGTGCTCAATTACGATGACCCGGTGCTGCGTGCTTTTGGCGAGAGCGAAGAATTAAGGCCCAAGGTTGTGTTCTTCAGCAGCCGGCAAAAACTGGATGAGGGATACTATCTGGACGGAGATATGATTTTTTTGCGGGAACAGGGGAAAGTGATTCCCATTGTAGACGTAAAGGAATTACATCTTCTAGGCAGGCATAATTATGAAAATGTCATGGCAGCGGTTGCCATAAGCATGGCTATGAAAGCGCCCCTGCCAGTCATCCAGAGAGTCTTAAAGGAGTTTCAGGCAGTGGAACACCGCATCGAGTTTGTCCTGGAGCGGTCAGGCGTAAAATATTACAACGATTCCAAGGGAACCAACCCGGACGCAGCGATTCAGGCTATCCGGGCCATGCCAGGGCCGACCCTTCTGATTGCAGGAGGATACGACAAACAATCGGAGTATGATGAATGGATTGAGGCGTTTGAAGGCAAAGTGAAATATCTGGTTTTGATCGGACAGACCAGAGACAAGATTGCAGAATGCGCCAAGGCCCATGGTTTCTTTGACATTATGTATGCGGAAGATATGTCGGAAGCGGTCCATGTATGCGCTTCCTACGCGAATATGGGAGACAATGTACTCTTATCCCCTGCGTGTGCAAGTTGGGGAATGTTTAAAAACTATGAGGAACGAGGAAGAATCTTTAAGGAATGCGTCAGAAACCTGTAGGAACGTACTCAAAAGACAACGTTAAGGGGCCAAATAGCTTTAAACTTCCATAATTATAGAGAGTATCGGGCGGAAAGGAGGCTGGCGTGGCAAAAAAGAAAAATAAGGTTCAAAGATTCTATGATTACAGCCTTCTGTTTACCATTGTTTTTTTGACGATCTTCGGGTTAATCATGATATACAGCGCCAGTTCCTACAAGGCTTCAATGGATTATGACGGGAACGCGGCCTATTTTATGACCAAGCAGGGAATCATCGCTTTGGCCGGCTTTGTCATCATGCTTATCATCTCAAAAATTGATTATCACTGGTATGCAAAAGTTTATGGCTTGGCCATCGCTGTGTCCTGGGGCCTGATGATCGCTGTCAGTCTGTTCGGCCGAAAGATAAACGGAAAACGGCGGTGGCTTGGCATCAGCTCCACGCTGGGATTCCAACCTACGGAATTGGTGAAGATTGCAGTTATCGTGGCCCTGGCTGCGATGATTGTAAAGCTGGGACGGGATATTGACCGGATGGCCGGAGTGGTCAGGGTGGCATTGATCTGCCTTCCCCTTGCAGCCATTGTGGCTGCCAACAACCTAAGTTCTGGCATCATCATCGCAGGCATTGGATTTGTCATGTTGTTTGTGGCCAGCAAAAAGAAGCTGCCATTCTTTCTGTGTATCGTTGCAGGCGGGCTTATTATGGCCTTTGCAGGGCCCATCGGCCACGCTTTGGAGGCCATGAAGATCTTAAAGCCTTATCAGTTGAACCGGATTAATGTATGGCTGGATCCGGAGGCTTATCCGGACACAGGAGGCTACCAGGTATTGCAGGGGCTTTACGCCATCGGTTCCGGAGGATTGTTTGGAAAGGGGCTGGGGGAAAGCATACAGAAGCTGGGATTTGTTCCGGAGGCCCAAAATGACATGATCTTTTCCATTATCTGTGAGGAACTGGGACTGTTTGGAGCCGTGGGGGTGATCCTGATTTTTATGTTTATGATCTACCGGTTCATGATGATTGCCAACAGTGCGCCAGACTTATTCGGTGCTCTTTTGGTGGTTGGAGTCATGGGCCATATTGCCATCCAGGTGATCTTAAATATCGCTGTTGTGACCAATACCATCCCCAACACAGGAATCACCCTGCCATTTATCAGTTATGGAGGGACTTCTGTCCTGTTTTTGATGGTGGAGATGGGCATGGTCTTAAGCGTGTCCAACCAGATCAAGTTGGAAAAGGGATAGAATCATAGAGCCTGATTTCATAGAGGCCAGGCACAAACGGGCCCTGAGGGTACATAGGATAGTATATAGAACGCATGGTGGCTGTTCAACAGGATCGCGCATTTGCAGCGCTGACGAAAAAGGCAGAGAACAGCTACAGCACATAAGCCTTCAGGAGGGAACGGGTTGTCTATAATACAGGTCCATGGGTTACATCCGCTAAAGGGAGAGATCGGGATACAGGGATCGAAAAATGCGGTGCTTCCGATGATGGCAGCATCCATTCTCCACAGAGGTACTGTTGTGTTGACCCATGTCCCCAGAATACAGGATGTTCTCTGTATGAAGGAGATATTGGAATATATGGGATGTGTATGTACGCTGGAAAGGGATCGTCTGACCATTCAGACAGACACTTTGTCTGATATCCATATCCCAGAAAATTATCTGAAAGCCATGAGGTCTTCCATCATGATGCTGGGAGGTCTTCTGGGGCGATGCGGGGAGGCAATCACCTGCCATCCCGGCGGCTGCTCCATCGGAAAGCGCCCCATTGACCTTCATCTGTATGCCTTAAGGAAACTGGGGGCAGTGGTGGAGGAGGAGGGCGGAGTGATCCGGGCAAAGGCCAAAAGGCTGACAGGCGGGGAGATTGTATTTTCCTTTCCCAGCGTAGGAGCCACAGAGAACGCCCTTTTAGCGGCAGTGCTGGCCAAAGGGGTTACTGTGATCCGCGGGGCAGCCAGGGAGCCAGAGATTGAAGCTCTGTGCCGTATGTTAAACAGTATGGGCGCCAAGGTTACCGGCGGAGGAACAGAGGTTATTCAGGTTAAAGGAGTCACAAGCCTTCACGACACAACGTTTGAAGTGCCGGGAGACCGGATTGCGGCAGGAACCTATCTTTCCTGCATCATAGCGTCACAGGGGGAGGCGGTATTGGAGGGAATCTGTCCCGGAGAGATGGCAGCGGTTCTAAAGGCTGTGAGAGAGATGGGGGCAGAGGTAAAAGAGTATGAAAGGCATATTGGGATTGCCATGAAAGGACGGCCTAGGGCGATCGCCCTTGAGACTGAGCCATATCCGGGATTTCCTACGGATCTCCAGTCTCCCGCTCTTAGCCTTCTGTCCATAGGGGATGGTATCGGCTGTATCAGAGAGACGATTTTTGAGGGAAGATTTGCCACAGCCTTTGAGCTTGGGAAAATGGGAGCAGAAATCCGCCTTGAGGGGGAGAGGGCCTTTGTGACAGGAACGTATCCTTTGACAGGATGTCCTGTGGAAGCTCTTGACCTGCGGGGAGGCGCTGCCCTGGTAGTTGCAGGGCTGGCGGCAGAAGGCGACACTACCATAAGAAACTGCAGCCATATTTTGAGAGGTTACGAGGATATATGCCGGGACCTGCAAAACCTTGGGGCAGACATACGGAGAATATTATGACACAATGGTTAAAGAAGTCAAAAAAGGGCCTGATCATCCTGGCGGTGATCCTGGCAACTGCAGCTGCAGCATTGTCAGTGAACATCCGCCAGGTGACTGTTTCAGGAAACAGCCGGTACACAGGAAAAGAGATTGTGGATCTGATCTTCCAAAAAAGCATTGATTGGAATTCGGCCTACTGTTACGCGAAAGAGCGTCTGGGCAAGGAGCACCAGCAGATTCCATTTGTGGAGGATTACAAGGTGATTTTCCACGGACCGTTTGAGTTGGAGATCATTGTCCATGAGAAGACAGTGGTGGGCTATGTATCCTATATGAGCAGCTACATGTATTTTGATAAAGATGGAATTGTGGTGGAAAGCACCAATGAGGCCCTGGAGGGGATTCCACGGATTGATGGGTTACATTACGGACATATTGTCCTGCATCAGCCCCTTCCAGTCCAGAGCCATGAGATTTTTGAAGATATCTTAAAGCTGACGCAGGTGCTGGAAACTTATGGGTTAAAAGCGGACAGGATACAGTATGACGCAAGTGGAGCAGCAACCCTTTTTATGCAGGAATTGGAGGTTTTTCTGGGAGATAGTTCAGATATTAATGGAAAAGTAGCTGAATTATCAGATATGATGCCGCAACTAGCCGGAAATAGCGGAATATTATACCTGAATACCTATGATCCGGTGAACAGACAGACCATGTATACATTTAAAAAGAAGTCCCAAAATAATTAAAAAAGTGGTTGATATTTTGTGGGAAATAAAATATAGTATTAGGTAGGTTATAGTTTATACATAAACAGATAGAAAAGAGAGTAAGCGGTTACATATCCGGGGGGACATGGCCGAAATGAAGGAGGAATTTTCTTGTTAGAGATTAAGATAAATGAAGCTGAAAATGCTGCCAGAATCATAGTTGTAGGGGTAGGCGGAGCCGGCAACAATGCCGTAAACCGCATGATCGATGAGAATATTGCCGGAGTGGAGTTTATCGGTATCAATACGGACAAGCAGGCCCTGCAGTTTTGTAAAGCGCCTACGGCTATGCAGATCGGCGAGAAGCTGACCAAAGGGCTTGGAGCCGGGGCCAGGCCGGAGATCGGCGAGAAGGCAGCAGAAGAGAGTTCCGAAGAATTGGCACAGGCTATGAGAGGCGCGGATATGGTGTTTGTAACCTGTGGTATGGGAGGCGGTACCGGGACAGGAGCGGCTCCGGTGGTAGCCCAGATCGCCAAGGATATGGGGATCTTGACTGTAGGAGTTGTGACCAAGCCGTTTCGCTTTGAGGCCAGGACCCGTATGACCAATGCCCTCCAGGGAATTGAACGCTTAAAGGAGAATGTGGACACGCTGATTGTCATTCCCAATGACAAGCTGCTTGAGATTGTGGATCGTCGGACAACCATGCCAGATGCCTTAAAGAAAGCAGATGAGGTTCTTCAGCAGGCAGTTCAGGGAATTACGGATCTGATCAATGTTCCAGGGCTTATTAACCTGGATTTTGCCGATGTACAGACCGTCATGACAGACAAGGGAATCGCCCACATTGGTATCGGCAAGGCCAAAGGGGATGAGAAGGCGGTGGAGGCTGTAAAGCAGGCGGTGTCCAGCCCGCTTTTGGAGACCACTATCGAGGGGGCATCCCATGTGATCATCAATATTTCCGGGGATATCAGCCTGATTGAGGCCAATGAGGCGGCCAGTTTTGTCCAGGAGATGGCAGGGGATAACGCCAATATTATCTTTGGCGCTATGTATGATGAGAATGCTCAGGATGAGGCTACTATTACGGTGATCGCTACAGGATTGGATGACCGGGGGACTGCTGGTTCTGTGTCCAAGGCTATGAGCGGGTTCGGCAATTATAACAATCCCAATAAGAGCGGTGCAGCTGAGGCGGCTGCAGCGTCTCAGACCAATCTTCCTCCCTTTAGCATGGGGCGTCCGGCCCCTGCGCCAGGCAGACCAGTATCATCTGCCGAGAACGGGAACATGGGCGGCGGAATGGGTATGAACGGGATGAATGGTGGTGGAATGCCTGGCAGTGGAATGAACAACGGGATGAATAACCGGATGTCTGGCGGGATGGGAAGCGGGACTACAGGGAATTCCCAGGGGTATCGGTCCAACGCCAATGTGAAGGACATTACGATTCCAGATTTCCTTAAGAATAAGAGGTAAGATAGATAGTAGGATAAAAGGTTTGCGCGAGAGGATTTTTGCTTCTCGCGCTTTTTTTGTTTGCAAAGGATCCAGGGAGAAGACAACATGATTTTAATGTAGCGCCAAGTTTCAACACAGCACATAGCGACGAGAAAATTGGGGGAATCTTGGGGATTGGATCTTGAAGGTTCAAAATGTGTCAATATATGCTGGATTTTTACGATGAAAAAACGTATTTCCCTCTCCCCGTTTGACAAAATCTGAACGCAAAGTTCTCTATAATGTACCCTGTGAGACAGGAGGCAGGGTGTCTTGTGGTTGAGTGGTACATAGATGTGTTTTTTCTTGTGAATGGTTCGATGGATGTGCTTTTGCTTCTGCTTCTGGGGAAAGTGTTGAAGCTTCCTATCCGATGGCCCCGCCTGGCGGCGGCAGGATTTCTTGGGGCCCTGGCGGCATGCCTGGCTGTGTGGCTTTGGTATCTGCCAGGGATTCTTTTGTGGATTATGGGGATCCTGGCTCCGGGAGGGCTTATGGTGTGGATTGCATTTCGACCAGGAACTATCAGAGAGTTTGTGAAAGAGGTTCTTGTGTTTTTCCTGGAGGCGTTCTGCATAGGCGGGATTATGGAGGCGCTGTATGAGCATATGGCAAAAAGCGGCCTGGCAAAGAAGGGGATGCCGATTATCATCTGGCTTTTTTTTGCCGGGGGTGCCTGGTTTGCATTCCGATTTCTATGGCTGACAGCAATGGAGGCAAAAAAAGAGAGGCAACAGCTGTATCGGGTGCGTTTTCAGGCGGGGGAACATGATCTATGGGCCACAGGATATCTGGATACGGGAAACTGCCTTTATGAGCGGTTTCAGAGACGGCCGGTTCATATTGTCTCGGAACATCTTTGGAAAACATTAAAACGGCCTGGGGCGGCCTTAATTTCCGTTCCTTTCCGAACCATAGGGAATCCTTTGGGGATCATGGAAGCAGTGGAGATTGACCGAATGGAGGTTGAGGGAGAGATGGGTAAAACCTGGGTCCTGGAAAAGCCTTTGATTGCCAGAGCGCCGTTTCAGATAACCAGAGACGGGAATTATGATGTGCTGCTTCATCGGGAAACATTGGATTGAATGTGGCAGCAGGCGGAAAGTAGAAGGACAAAAAGGAGGAATCACCGATGGTAATCAAAGTATCCATACCCAATCGTTTTCAGTTCAAAACCGTACCCAGCTTTAAGACCATGTTGTTTCAGCGGGAAGGAGAGGTACATTATATCGGAGGAGCGGACATACTTCCCCCGCCTCTTAATAATGAGGAAGAGAACCGAATGATCAGCATGCTGGGTACGGAGGAAGAAAAAGAAGCAAAATCAGAACTGATTGAACATAACCTTCGGCTGGTGGTGTACATTGCTAAAAAGTTTGACAATACCAGCGTGGGAGTGGAGGATCTAATCTCCATTGGTACCATAGGGCTTATCAAAGCGATCAACACTTTTAACCCCCAGAAGAACATTAAGCTGGCTACCTATGCGTCCCGGTGCATTGAGAACGAGATTCTGATGTACTTAAGGAGAAACAATAAGACCAAGATGGAGGTCTCCATCGATGAACCGCTGAATGTGGACTGGGACGGAAATGAACTGCTTCTCTCCGACATCCTGGGAACAGATGAGGATGTGATCTCCCGGGACATTGAAACCGAGACAGAGAAAAACCTTTTGAACCTGGCGGTCAGCCGGTTAAGCCCAAGGGAGCGCAAGATCGTGCAGCTGCGGTATGGGCTGAACCGGGAGGATGGGGAGGAGATGACACAGAAGGAAGTGGCTGACTTTCTGGGAATCTCCCAGTCCTATATTTCCAGGCTTGAGAAAAAGATTATGAAGCGGCTGAAGAAAGAGATTGTAAGATTCGAGTGACATAAAGGGAAGGCATTTTTATTCCGGAAAGGTGCCTTCTCTTTTTTGGTATCTGTGAATTTTTTTCCAAATCCACTGCCAGGGCAGGAAATCATCGTTATTCTATATAAAGAGTACCTGGGAAATCTCCCGTTTTTTAATACAAAATAGACAGGGCATTTTATCATTACCGCAAAAATTACAATACTTATCCACAAAGGGGGCAAAAAAAGCGTAGATAAATCCTTAGCAGAACTTTATAATTATTTAAGAAATAGCAAGAGGGATGAGGCGGTGTCTTGTTCCTACAAAACGATTAGGAGGGGCTATGAAAGAGGTAAAAAAAACCGGAGGTGGCAATAAGACCACATTCAAAGTCTACATGCAGAATTACTGGCAGCTGTACCTTATGCTGGTAATCCCGGTGATCTACATGATTCTGCTGCGCTACAAACCCATGCTGGGCGCGATTATCGCGTTTAAGAAGTTCAACATCTTCGCCGGCATCTGGGATAGCCCATGGATCGGATTGGCTCACTTTAAGGAAGCATTCAGCTCCAGAGATTTCTGGAACGCCTTGAAGAATACGCTGATTTTGAATCTGGGCGACTTGATTTTGGGATTCCCAATGCCTGTTCTTTTGGCAGTGTTCTTATTTGAAATTAAGAATATCGGTATCAGAAAGGCAACCCAGACCATTTTGTACCTGCCCAACTTCCTTTCCTGGGTTATTATTGCAGGTATCATCACCCAGTTATTCTCCACCAGCGGACTTGTCAATGAGATTTTCCGTAATATGGGGATGAATGAAGTGAATTTCCTTAGTTCGCCGTTTATCTGGAGGTTCGTGTACTGGTTCTCAGGAATCTGGCATGACGCAGGGTATTCCCTGATTATCTATCTGGCGGCACTTACGGCTACGGATCCATCTTTGGGAGAGGCAGCATACATAGATGGAGCTACCAGGCTTCAGAGAATCTGGCATGTGACCATCCCACAGATTCGTCCCACCATCTCCACCTTGCTTATCATGCAGCTTGGAAAGATGGTATCCATCGATTTTGACCGTCCGTACATGATGGGTAACACGTTGGTAAAGAGCGCGTCTGACGTTATCAGTACCTATGTATACAGCATCGGTCTTCAGGCAGCCAGATTTGACTTTGCAACTGCAGTAGGTCTGTTCCAGTCCGTAGTGGGAATTATCCTGGTTCTGTCTGTGAACAAGATTTCCAAGAAAATGGGTGAAGGAGGAATCATGTAATGAGTACGTTAAACAGCAAAGGCGAGAGACGGTTTCAGCTGTGCTGGAACACCATCTTCATTGTGGTCAGCATTATCGCCCTGATTCCTATTTTCCGGGTTATATCCGTTTCCTTAAGCTCCAAGGACGCGATTCTTTCCGGCAAGGTATTTTTGTATCCGGTACAGATTACCACAGAGGCTTATGTAAGAGCATTTCGAAGCGGAAGCTTTTTATCCTCTTTCGGTTTTTCCATTGTTCTGATGCTGGTGGCAACGGTTGTGTGTATGGTGATGACCATTCTGGCGGCATATCCGCTGTCCAAGACCACCTTAAAAGGTACGGGCATTATTATGACACTGTTTGTTCTCACCATGTATCTGGATCCTGGTATTATTCCGAAATACTTAAATATCAGAGACTTAAAGATGTTAGACAAAGTATGGGCTTTGATTATTCCGGAAGCCTTAAGCGCTTACAACATGATTATCATGTGTACTGCATTCAAGAGCCTGGATTCCTCTCTGTATGAGGCGGCCAAGATCGACGGATGTACAGAGTTCCAGGTTATGAGTAAGATTGCCCTTCCGCTGGTATATCCTACCATGGCAACATTGGCCCTGTTCTACGCAGTAGGCAGATGGAACCGTTTAAGCGATGTCCTCTACTATGTAAACTCTTCCAGCCTGTATACCGTGCAGATGGTATTAAAGCAGCTGATTGAGTCCATCAAGATTTCCCAGGAGGAGGGCGCAGTATCCCAGCTGGTGGCGGACAATATCAAGTCAGCCAGCATCGTAATTTCTATGACACCAATGGTAATTGCTTATCCATTTATCCAGAAATACTTCACCCAGGGCATTATGCTTGGTGCAGTTAAGGGTTAATGACGGTAAGATTACAATAAAATAAGGGAGGTAATTTATTTCATGAGAAAAGCAAGATTAGTGAAAAGCACGGTTGCAGTAGCACTTGCAGCAACGATGCTGGTAGGCTGTGGCGGCGGTTCTTCTTCCACAGGTTCCGGCTCTGGCGATTCCGGAAGCACAACAACCACGGCAGCAGCAGGAGGCAGCAGCGACAACAGCGGCGGCGGGGCGGCGGCTCCTGAGGCAAGCGGCGAGGAAGTAACCATTTCCGTTATGGTTTGGGATAGAGGAAATGCAGCTCCGGGAACAACACCAGAGGATAATACCCTGACAGATTACATCAAACAGAATGTAAAAGAAAAGTACAACATAAATGTTGAGTATGTATCAGTTCCAAGATCCTCTTCCGATGACAAGGTAAACATTATGATGGCCGGCGGCAATGCTCCTGACATCATCTTTACTTACAGCCAGAACCTGTTTAATAATTTTGCACAGAACGGTGGTCTTGCTGACCTGACAGCAGCCTATGATTCCTACGGCGTTAACTTAAAGCAGAATCAGGGTGAGATCCAGGCTATGGGCCAGTATGACGGCAAACAATATGCCATTCTGAAACAGAGAGGCCTTGAGATGCCTCGCCACTTAGGCTTTATCCGTAAGGATTGGCTGGATGCCATGGGCATGGAGATTCCAAAGACTAAGGAAGAACTGGCTACTTACCTTCAGGCAGTGAAAGATCAGAACCCAGGCGGAGTGGATAAGGTGATTCCCTGGGCGATGGGCGGCCGTGCCGATACCGAGAAGAACTATCTTACATTCGTAAGCTCTTATGTGGATCTGCCCACAGACAAAGATGCTTATGTATACAACGAAGTTTATATGGCAGTTGCGCCGGGAGCAGTGGATGGCATCCGCAAGCTTAATGAGTTCTACAATGCAGGCCTGATCTCACAGGATTTCGCAACAGATACCACAGAGGATATCTACAAAGCGCAGGTTTCCGCAGGTAACGTAGGATTCTTCGTAGATGATACCGGTGGTACCAGCTGGGATCTGATGAGTATCTTATACAGTTCCATAGGCCAGACCGCATTCGTTCCGGTACAGTGCTTCGACCTTCCGGACGGTTCCTACCGTAGCGTATATGAGCCGAGATACGGTATGTATGTTATGGTTCCGAAGACCAGCGAGGACAAAGTTGACGCTTGTCTGAAGTATTTAGACTGGATGTCTGATCCGGAAGTCGCTGAGAATATTTCCTATACCCCAGAGCATGAGAGAGACGAAGCAGGTGTTCCGATTGCTTTGACAGAGGCACAGTTATTTGAAAAAGGATATCCGGGAACTCTGGATGATTTAAGTATCGTTAACGGTTTCTTAGAGTGGATGACCAGTAAAGACTCTGTGGTTTCTTACTGGAGCCAGAGCCAGGCGGTAGAGTGGGAAGACAAGGCATGGTTTGAAAATTACTATGACGTAATGAACGTAGGCAAGTTCCGCTATCCTACCTATCCATTTATTTCCGATGCAGAAGCTAACTATGGTAAGAACATCGAGGATATGATGGTAGAGTATGTGTACCGCCTTATCAGCTGTCCTACCAGCGAGTTTGACGCTTTGCAGCAGGCAGAGTTCAGCAATCTGCAGAATGCAGGTCTTCAGCAGATTTTGGATGCCAGAGCAGAGTACTATGATGCAAATGTGAAATAAATAAAGCAATAAATAATGGCCCGTTACGGCTTGCCTACACCTATGGAAATGTGGTAAAATGGTAAGACCGTAATGGGCTTTGCTGGCAGATATTCAAAAGTGGAATAGGGGGATGATGGTCATATATTGCGTGGGGATTGATTTGGGAGGAACAACAATTAAGGCGGGGATTGTGGACGAGGATTACAGAATTGTGAAATCAGGAGCAGTCCCTACCGTTACAGATCGTGGAGCTCAGGGGCTTGTTGGAGATATGAAAGAGTTGGTGTCCTCTCTTTTGGAGGAAACCGGGATCTCCATGGAGGAAATCGCGTCAGTGGGGTTGGGGGTTCCTGGTACAGCCAATAAAAAGACAGGTGTTATGGAATATGCCAACAATCTGAATATGAAAGATGAACCCTTAATTCCGCTTTTGAAACGTTACTTTAAGAAACCGGTGTCCTTTACCAATGATGCCAATGCCGCAGCCTGGGGGGAGTACCTGGCCGGGTGTGGAAAGGGATATGCATCTATGGTGATGGTGACCCTGGGAACCGGAATCGGCGGCGGGATGATCCTGGACGGAAAGCTGTATGAAGGATGCAATTTCGCTGCAGGGGAATTCGGACATTTTGTGATACAGTATGACGGGGAAATATGTAATTGTGGACGGAGAGGGTGTTTTGAGACCTATGCCTCGGCTACCGGGCTGCGTCGCATGGCTTTAAAGGCCATGAAGGAGGAAGAAGGCAGAAGGAGCCTTCTGTGGAGCTTATGCGGGCAGGATGAGGATAAGGTAGACGGGCAGAAGATTTTTGAGGCCGCCAGAAGAGGGGATCTGACGGCGGAGAGCGTGGTAGAGAGATATCTGTATTATTTAAGCGTGGGAATTACGGATATTATCAATATCTTCCAGCCGGAGGTTCTGTGCATTGGCGGTGGAGTCAGCCGGGCCAAAGACCAGCTGTTGGAACCGTTAAAACGATTGGTGGATCAGCAGGTGTATACCAGGGATTCCGCAGTGAAGACTGAGATTGTCATTGCGTCTCTGGGGAATGATGCAGGGATTATCGGGGCGGCAATGCTGGATGACTGAAAAACCAAAAGAACTGCCGGATGAGAAAAGGATGGAAAAGGGATGAAGATTGACAAGTATGGGGAGATTCTGGGGGAATGGTTAAGAGGAATGGGGAGTCCGCCGGATGTGAAAAAGGTATTGTCCTTGGATAGTGAGATAAAGGAAAGTGAAACCAGGCAGCGGCTGATCGTATACATTCAAACGAAGGACAGCAAAGGGAATCCTCTGCTGGCTGAGATCCGGTGTTATCCTCTGCCAGACAACTCCTGGTGTGGAAACTTTGACGGGACGGATGAGCGGATCAATGAAGCTTATGCAACCGGTGACCTGGATTTTATCAGAACCGTGACCGATGAGACAGGATATGGGGTACTGTTTTTGAAGCCAGGATGGTATCAGATTGAGGCAGCAAAGGGATCTGCATACAGCGTGGAGGCAAAGCGTTTCCATCTGGAGGAAAACCAGACGATTCTGAAGTATGAGTTAAAGCCTTTGCCCAGGGAGGCAAAAGATGGGTGGTATGCAGGGGATATCCATCATCACAGCGTATTCAGCAGCCGCCTTTATGAGGGAACGGATCCGGTTATAGAGACACCGGTGGAGATACGGGATTCTATGAGGGCTGTGGGGCTGGATTTCGGCGCCTTAAGCGATCACCATAATGTGCTGGATCATGAACTGTGGGAGAAGGCCAGGACAGACGATTTTATGCCCATCCTTTCCAAAGAGATCTCCACAGGCAACGGCCATGTGATTTCCCTGAACGTGAAGAAGAATGAGGATGTCATTTACCGAATCGGAACACAGGAAGAACGGACCGATGAGTATCTGAGGGCAGAGTTTTGCCGGGTGACTGATGCGATCCGTCAGAAGGGCGGCATGGCTCAGTTAAACCATCCGAGAGACCCTCAGAAAGCCATCTCCTGGAATCCAGATTTTATGGATATCATCACCATATTCGATACCATGGAAGTCTGGAATGGATCCAAGCCTATGGTCTGGGAGAGCAGCAGCGCCAAAGCAGTGGAGATGTGGGTGGATATGCTGGAGAACGGGGTATATCTTCCGGGAACCACGGGAAGCGATACCCACAATATCCGGTGTGATGATTATAAAGCCTTTTACAGGGGAACATTAAGACTGGTTAAGATATTGAAGACGCTTGAGGAGGGAGACCCGCTTTTAGGGGATAAAGATATTGCCTGCTTTTTGGAGAGAAGCGACAAGCTTCTTCCCATGTTTGAGAAATGGGCGAAGCGGAATCTAAGCAGTGGCGGAGTGAGGACCTTTGTTCATATGGATGTCTTTGAGAGCGGAGAGGATCTGACAGGTCAGATGAAGAAAGGCCATATGACCTTAAGCGACGGCCCCCTCCTGTTCCCTGTGATGGAGCCTGCTTCTTCTTTAGCCAATGGCAACAAAGAAGTCGCTTTGCCGGGAGACCAGGTATCCAGACCTGGTGTAATCCGCATAAAGCTTTACACCAACCGAAGGCTGAAGACCATGCGCATCCTGAAAAGAGGAAGGCAAAAGGCAGATTATGCCTTGGCACCGTTTGAGAAGGACTGCGGGGGATACATGGACTACAGCCATGAGTTGAGTCCGGAAATGTTAAAGAATATGGGGATGGAGTGGAAGAAGGAGGATTATCTGGTGATGATAGCCTTTGATGACTGTACCAACCTTGCAATCGCCAATCCATTTTTCGTGAAAGAGTAATTGGGGAGAGAGGTGACGCTGATGAATCAGGAAGAATTTCAGACTGTGATGAAATATGCACCTTATCTTATGTTTGATGAGAAGGAGCCTTTTTCCGTCCACAGTATTGGATACATGATTTTCCATGAGACAAGGCCCAGCGATTCGTTTCGGAGGATTGTGAGGATTGAGAAGGATAAGGTAAAATTTGCCATTGAGTATCAGATTTTCTTTTACTATGATATCCAACATCTGTATGAGCTGGAACATGTATGGGTTTATGTGGGGCATGATGGGAATGTATGGGGGTGTGAGGGAAGCTATCATGGGAAATACATGAATGAAATGCTTCCAGGAGGAGATATCCTTCGGGACAGAACCCATGTGTGTGTCTATTCCCAGCCAGGTAAACATGCCCTTCTGCCGGAGAAAAGGCTGATTTCCCTCTATCCGGAACTGGAGTTGGCTTGCGGCGAATTGGCAGGGGTAGACGGCTTTGCTTATCCGGAGCAGCTTTATGGGGTGAAGATTCCCATAAGCGAGGAAGAGCAGCAGATGGTAAGGGACTATATTAAGGAGACATACCGCTTTACCCCATCCATGGTGTTTGTGACAAAACCATTTTCATTCAGCCAGTTTGTCCACTGGAATGTGCTAAAGGGGCAGATTCCCATCTTGATGGAGAAGGAATTGGACAAGATCCGCAGGGTGACAGAGGAAAAGAGACAAAGGATGATCCATGGATTCTTATAGAGGAACGTAAAAGAGGCTCATAGATCCGCCTGAATAAGGAGGATGTATGGGCCTTTTGATATTGGCAGATAGGCAGACTGGCAGATAGCAGGATCAAACCCAGTGGGAGTGACCGTGAGAACGGCGGTATTCCGTAGGCGAACAGTTGGACTTCTGGTGGAACACCCGGTTAAACTGGGAGAAGCTGGTGAAGCCACAGGCCATTGCAATGTTGGATACAGACTGATCCGTACTGGAGAGAAGGAACTGCGCGTTGATGATCCGCACGTTCTGGATATATTCTGTCAGCCGGAAACCTGTGGTTTGCTTAAACTGCCGGGATAAATAGCAGGAACTGATATAAAATGTTTTTGCCAGACTTTCCAGGGAAAGAGGCTTGGAGTAATTGGTATGAATATAAGAGCATACCTCGGAAATCTTCTGGGTAATAGAGGAATCATCGGTTTGATATGTATACAGATTCTCATTCTGGGCCTGATAAAGGGTCCATAAAAACTCTGTAAAATTGATCTGAAGCATCAACTCATAGACAGAAGGCAACATGACTTCCGACTGGTGAGACATTTTATAAATGCTGTTGAGGATCCGAAAACAAGGAGTCTGGTAATTAGGTACCAGACGTAAAATAGACGGTTCCAGCTTAAATACCCCCAGAAGTTCCTCGAAGCCTTCCTTCATGCTGAACAAGGTTTCCGGATACATGAAATTGATGATAATCCGTTTCAGCGGGGGGGCGTCTTGAGGGTATATGGATTGATGAGGAACCCCCGGAGGAACCAGAACAATATCATTTTTTTCCAACGGGTATGTAATGCCGTTGAAGGTATGGGAGATCCCGGCATCTAACGGGATCATAATCTCATAAAAAGAGGCATGGATGTGTGGAAAACGCATATGGTAGGGATTGGCCTGCCTTGTGTCATAATCAATATAGTAGTAAAGATTCTTTTCACAGTTATTGATGATGATAGAATAGCCTTTTTCGAAATCCAATTCTGGACGGCTGCCCATGGTTTAAATCCCTCCCTTTGTGAAGCGGCTATATCTGTTATGATGTCATCTTCTGAAGTTCCAGAAGAACTTCCTCCACCAGGCCCTTGATGCTTAAATCCCGCACGCCCACCACGATATTCTCGCAGTGATTCACTGGAATGAGGATCCGTTTGGCCCTGCTTTGCCCGATGGCTACGGCCATGGCCGGGGTAACTTCGCCGTACAGGGAATCAGCGATCACAATCCCTATGGGACCGACGATGACATCCGCTCTCCTTGCGCCGGCGATGACAGCGTTCTCACCGGTAGCGCCATGATTGGCTCCGGCTTTCAGCATGGCGGTGGTGGCGATACTGTTGGTTCCTACAGCGGTAATGTCTGCATCAGGAAAGCCCTGCCGGATGGCAGAGGTCAAATGCCTGCCGATGCCGCCGCCTTGTGCATCAATGATTAATATGTTCATCCCAATTGATCCTTTCGTTGCATTTCTCTGATCTGTTATTTTTTTGCTTCTGTTTTTGTAACCATTATCATTCCATTGCTTTTCTATTATAATGGAAGGAATACTGGATGTAAATAAGAAAATTTTAAGAAAACACTTGCATTTACCACATGTTGGTGTTATCATATCTATGATATCAAGATAAAATGGCTGAAAGGGAGTGGACGAAAGTCCACTCTTTCATATTGTTATGAGGGAGATAGGAAGGGTGGTGAAGATATGACGAAGAGAGAAAGCTATGAGGCGAAGACAGAGGCATTTTTAAAGCCTCTGATGGATCAATATCATTTTGAACTGGTAGATGTGGAATACGTGAAGGAAGGCAGCAACTGGTATCTGCGAGCCTATATTGACAAGGAAGGCGGCATTGCCGTGGATGACTGTGAGACAGTCAGCAGGAGGTTAAGCGACTGGCTTGATGAAGAAGATTTTATTGAGGACAGCTATATTCTGGAAGTCAGTTCCCCAGGGTTAGGGCGGCCTTTAAAAAAGGAGAAGGATTTTGTACGCAGCGTGGGGAAGCAGGTGGATATCCGTCTGTATCGCCAAAGGGATAAGCAAAAGGATTTTACAGGAATTCTCGTAAGCTATGACAAAGATTCTGTCACCATAGAATCGGAGGATGGGAAAGAGTTGGTGTTTGAACGTTCGGATATTGCGTTGATCCGTTTGGCATTTGATTTTTAGATGTTCGGATGAAAATATAGTTGGAGGATAAAAAAATGAACAAAGAACTGATAGAAGCACTGGATATTCTGGAAAAGGAGAAGAATATCAGCAAGGCTACCATGCTGGAGGCCATAGAGAATTCCCTGCTGACTGCATGCAAGAATCATTTTGGAAGAGCGGATAACATAAAAGTGAATATCAATCCGGACACTTGTGATTTTGCGGTGCTGGCAGAAAAGGAAGTGGTGGAAGAGGTGACAGAGCCTCTGGTACAGTTAAGCCTTGCGGAGGCCAGGATGATCGCTCCCCGGTATGAGATCGGAGATGTGGTGCAGATTCCGGTGGAATCCAAGTCTTTCGGCAGGATTGCCACCCAGAATGCCAAGAATGTGATTCTGCAAAAGATCCGGGAGGAAGAGCGGAAGGTTCTTTATAATGATTGGTATACCATGGAGAAGGATATTGTTCCCGGGGTGGTACAGCGCTATCTGGGGCGGAATGTCAGTATCAATCTGGGAAAAGTGGATGCCATTTTGAATGAATCCGAACAGGTAAAAGGGGAGGTGTTCCAGCCTACAGAGAGGATCAAGGTATACGTTCTGGAGGTGAAGGATACCACCAAAGGCCCCCGTATCTCCGTGTCCAGAACCCATCCGGATCTGGTAAAACGGTTGTTTGAGCTGGAGGTGGCTGAGGTAAGGGACGGAACCGTGGAAATCAAATCCATTGCCAGGGAGGCAGGTTCCAGAACGAAGATCGCGGTGAAGTCCAACGATCCCAACGTGGATCCGGTAGGCGCCTGCGTAGGGCTTAACGGAGCCAGGGTCAACTCGATTGTGAGTGAGCTGCGGGGAGAAAAGATTGATATCATCAACTGGGATGAGAACCCGGCGTACCTGATCGAGAATGCCTTAAGCCCGGCCAAAGTGATCTGTGTGGTGGCGGATGAAGATGCCAGGGAAGCACAAGTCATCGTTCCGGATTATCAGCTGTCGCTGGCCATAGGAAAAGAGGGACAGAATGCAAGGCTGGCGGCAAAGCTTACCGGGTACAAGATTGATATCAAGAGTGAGACCCAGGCCAGAGAACTGGGGCTGTTCGAAGAGATGGGCTTAGACGGAGGAATGGAAGAAGGTTCCTTCGAAGGATATGAGGATGGATATGAAGACGGCTATCCGGAAGAAAGCCAGGCGGACTATGAAGCAGGATATCTGCAGGAAGGCCAGGCGGACTATGAAGGAGGATATCCGCAGGAAAGCCAGGCGGACTATGAAGGAGGATATCCGCAGGAAGGCCAGCCAGATTATGAGGGAGACTATCCCCAAGCAGCTCAGGAAGGCGGTTATGAGGAGCACCAAGAAGACGTTTCGGAAGACTACCAGAAGGGATATGAGGATTACCAGTAACGGTTAAGAAAAAAACTTAGCGGATGGATCGGGAGTGATAGCAAGTGAGTACAAAAAAGATTCCCCTTAGACAGTGTATCGGCTGTGGAGAGATGAAAGGCAAGAAAGAGATGATTCGGATTTTGAAGACAGAGACAGAAGGGATTGTCCTGGATGCCACAGGGAGAAAGAATGGGCGGGGAGCCTATATCTGCCCTCGGATGGAGTGTTTTCAAAAGGCAGTAAAAAACAAGGGATTGGAGAGATCTTTTAAGATGCCGGTTCCGAAGGAAGTCTATGAGTCTCTGGAAAAGGAGATGGGGCAGATTGGAAAATAGACAAAAGGTATTGAATATGATTGGCTTGGCCATGAAAGCAGGAAAGGCGGTCAGCGGAGAATTTTCTACGGAAAAAGCTGTGAAATCCGGGAAAGCATATCTGGTGGTGGTATCGGAGGAAGCCTCCGAGAATACCAGAAAGATGTTTACCAATCGGTGTACTTACTATCATGTTCCCATCTGTTTCTTTGGTAGGAAAGACGAATTGGGACATTCCATAGGCAAAGAGTTTCGCGCTTCTTTGGCCATAACGGATGAAGGATTCGCCAAAGCATTGGTAAAACAAATGAATATGAACGGAGGTAGTAAGTATGAGAGTCAGTGAGCTTGCAAAGGAGCTGGGTAAAACCAGCAAAGAGGTCTTAGAAATATTACAAAAACATGGGCATGAGGTGAAGAGCCATGCTTCCAATGTCAGTGAGGAGCAGAGCCAGCTGGTGAAGCGGGCGGTTTCAGGCCAGAAGGCAGAAACGCCTTCTCAGGCAAAGGAGACACCTCAGGCCCCACAGGTAAAGGAGAATATGTCAGCGAAAGAGAATACACCGGAAAAGGAAGTGACGGCTCCTGTAGAGCCGCCTAAAAAGAAGATTGCGGCAGTGTACCGTCCGCAGAACGCCCAGACTATGAAAAATATGCGTCTGCAGCAGAATCGCCCTCAGGGCCAGGGGGCTTCAGGCAATCGTGACGCAAGCCGTCCCCAGGGCCGGGGACCCCAGGGCAATCGCCCTCAGGGGCAAAATACTCAGGCTGGTGCCTCCGGCCAGCCAGCAGCCCGTCCCCAGGGCCAGCCGGCAGCCCGTCCACAGGGTCAGGCAGGAGTTAGGCCACAGGGTCAGGTGAATCTGGCCAGCCAGACCATCGTGCGTCCCCAGGGCCAGAATGCTCAGGGGAACGCCTCCGGCCAGCCAGCTACGCGTTCCCAGAATCCGGCAGGAACCCGCCCCCAAGGACAGGGAAGTCCCACCGGCCAGCCAGGAAACCGGGTTCCCAATCCGGCTGCTTCCGCCAATATGAACACGCGTCTTCCAGGCCAGGCCGTGCAAGGACAGGATGGGCAGACATCTTCCGTAAGCCGTCCTCAGAGCCCGGCTGCTTCAGATAATCAGCCAGTAGGACGCTCCCAGACGCAGACGTTTCAGAGCCAGGGCAGCCAACCTTCCCAGCAGGGCAATCGTCCCCAGAGCCAGAACGTTTCCGCCAACCGTGAAGATGGGCGCCCACAGGGCCAGTTTGCCCAGGGAGGCCGTGACGGAAACCGTTCTCAGAATCAGGGAAGCCGTGATGGAAGAGGAGGCCAGGGTTACCAGGGAAACCGTGACGGAAGACCAGACGGAAGAGGCCAGGGCTACCAGGGAAGCCGCGACGGGAGACCAGACGGAAGAGGAGGCCAGGGCTATCAGGGAAACCGTGACGGAAGACCGGATGGAAGAGGCCAGGGTTACCAGGGAAACCGTGACGGAAGACCAGACGGAAGAGGAGGCCAGGGCTATCAGGGAAGTCGCGATGGGAGACCAGACGGAAGAGGAGGCCAGGGCTACCAGGGAGGCCGTGATGGAAGGCCAGACGGAAGAGGGGGCCAGGGCTATCAGGGAAACCGTGACGGGAGACCAGACGGAAGAGGAGGCCAGGGCTATCAGGGAAACCGTGACGGAAGGCCGGACGGAAGAGGAGGTCAGGGCTATCAGGGAGGCCGTGACCGCCAGAGAGAGGGTATGAAATCCTTTGACACGCCGCTGGCCACCAAGCCCCAGAGCAACCGGGCCAACAAGAACGCATATAAGAATGACCGCTATGATAAGAGCAAGATGACAGAGGACGGACCAAAGAGCAAGGGTAAATCCGGCTCTACGTCAAAGCATCCGTTTATCATGCCCCAGAAGCCGGCGGAAGCCAAGGTGGAAGAGACCATCAAGGTCATCACCCTGCCTGAGGTTTTAACCATCAAAGAGTTGGCAGAGAAGATGAAACTGCAGCCGTCCGCCATTGTAAAGAAACTGTTTATGAAGGGAACCATCGTAACCCTGAACCAGGAGATCGATTACGAGAAGGCAGAAGAGATTGCCATGGAGTATGACGTACTCTGCGAAAAGGAAGTAAAGGTAGACGTGATTGAGGAGCTTTTAAAGGAGGAGGAAGAAGACGAGAAGGATATGGTATCCAGACCGCCGGTCGTCTGCGTCATGGGCCATGTGGACCACGGCAAAACGTCTCTTCTGGATGCAATCCGTCAGACCAATGTCACTTCCAGAGAAGCAGGAGGCATCACACAGCACATCGGCGCTTATGTGGTGGAGATCAACGGACAGAAGATTACGTTTTTGGATACCCCAGGCCACGAGGCATTTACCGCCATGCGTATGAGAGGTGCTCAGTCTACAGACATTGCAGTTTTGGTGGTTGCCGCAGACGACGGCGTGATGCCCCAGACGGTGGAAGCCATCAACCATGCCAAGGCGGCAGGGGTGGAGATCATTGTTGCCATCAACAAGATTGATAAGCCCAGTGCCAATGTAGAGCGTGTAAAACAGGAACTTTCCGAGTATGAGCTGGTTCCGGAAGACTGGGGAGGCAGCACCATCTTCGTTCCGGTATCTGCCCACACCAAAGAAGGTATTTCCGATTTGTTGGAAATGATCATTCTGGCTTCCGAGGTCAAGGAGTTAAAGGCCAACCCTAACCGGAATGCCAGAGGGCTAGTAATCGAGGCGGAACTGGATAAAGGAAAGGGGCCTGTGGCCACAGTTCTGGTACAGAAGGGTATGCTCCATGTGGGAGACAACATAGCGGTGGGAGCCTGCTACGGTAAAGTCCGTGCAATGATGGATGACAAAGGCCGGAGAGTGAAGGAAGCCGGCCCGTCTACCCCGGTGGAGATCCTGGGACTCAACGGCGTGCCCAATGCCGGTGAAGTTTTTGTGGTTAGCAGCAGCGAGAAAGAGGCGAGAAACTTTGCGGAAACCTTCATTTCCGAAGGTAAGAACAAGCTTCTGGAGGATACCAAGGCTAAACTGTCTCTGGACGATTTATTCAGCCAGATCCAGGCAGGCAATGTGAAGGAACTGCCGATCATTGTAAAAGCGGATGTTCAGGGCTCTGTGGAGGCAGTAAAGCAAAGCCTTACAAAGCTGTCCAACGAAGAGGTGATGGTAAAGGTGATTCATGGCGGCGTAGGCGCTATCAACGAATCGGATGTGTCCTTAGCGTCTGCATCCAATGCCATTATCATCGGATTTAATATACGTCCGGATGTAACGGCCAAGTCCATTGCAGACCGGGAGAAAGTAGACATCAGACTGTACAAAGTCATCTATCAGGCCATTGAAGATGTGGAAGCCGCGATGAAAGGTATGCTGGATCCAGTATTTGAGGAGAAAGTTATCGGCCATGCCATTGTGCGCCAGCTGTTTAAGGCATCCGGCGTAGGTGTGATTGCCGGCTCCTATGTGACCGACGGTAAATTCCAGAGAGGATGTTCCGTCCGCATCACCCGCCAGGGCGAGCAGCTTTTCGAAGGAGGCCTTGCGTCCCTCAGACGGTTTAAGGATGATGTGAAGGAAGTTGCCACAGGATATGAGTGCGGTCTTGTGTTTGACAAGTTCAATGATGTTGAGGTAGATGATACCATAGAGGCTTATATCATGGTGGAGGTTCCAAGATAGAGCAAAGAAGAAAGGGATCAAAGTGCGTAAAAACAGTATTAAGAATACAAGAATCAACATGGAAGTGCAGAGGGAATTAAGCGAGATTATTCGCACAGAGGTGAAAGACCCGCGGCTTTCCTCTGCCATGACCAGCGTGGTGTCTGTGGAAGTGTCGCCGGATTTAAAATACTGCAAGGCGTTTGTCAGCGTGCTGGGCAACGAGGAAACTTTAAAGGCCGTGGAAGAGGGGCTAAACAGTGCAGTAGGCTACATTCGCAGGGAATTGGCCAGACGGGTAAATTTAAGAAATACGCCTGAAATCAAATTTGTGCTGGATCAGTCCATTGCACATGGCGTCACTATGTCCAAGTTGATTGATGATGTGACAAAAGATTTAAAAGATTGATGGAAACGGGGAACCCAATATAGAAGGAGACGGTGTATGACAAAACTGGAAGCTATGATTGGCCGGGCAAAGTCCATTGTGATTTTAGGCCATGTAAACCCGGATGGAGACTGTGTAGGCTCCTGCCTGGCCGTCTATAATTATATCAGAGAGCAGTTTGGGAAAGAGGCAGTAGTCTGCCTGGGGGCAGCAGCAGAAAAATTTTCTTATTTGAAGGGCTTTGACCAGATACAGAGCCAGCTTCCCCAGGGACAAGTGGATCTGTGTATCTGTCTGGACTGCAGCGACCCGGAACGTCTGGGAGAATTTAAGTGCTGCCTGGAAGAGGCAAAGGAAAGTATCTGCATTGACCACCACATAACCAACCAGGGCTATGCCATGGAGCAGGTGGTTGACGCAGATGCCAGTTCCACATGCCAGGTGTTGTTTACCCAGATGGACGAAGAGAAGATCAGCAAGGCTGTGGCAGAGTGCATCTATACTGGAATCATTCACGATACCGGAGTGTTCCGCTACAGCAATACTTCGAGAAAAACCATGGAGATTGCCGAAAAGATGATGGAGAAAGGGATTGACTTCTCTTCCATCATCGACGACAGTTTTTACAAAAAGACGTATCTGCAGTCTCAGATTATGGGAAGAGCATTGTTTGAAAGCGTATCGTTTCTGAATAAGAAGTGTATCTTTACAGTGGTTCGGAAAAAGGATATGGAATTTTACGGCGTGGACAAAAGCGATCTGGACGGGATTGTGGACCAGCTGCGTATCATCGAAGGGGTGGAGTGCGCCATCTTCCTGTACGAGGTTGGGGTTCACATGTATAAGGTCAGCTTGCGGTCCAACAAGAAGGTGGATGTCAGCAAGATTGCCGCTTATTTTGGAGGCGGCGGGCATATCCGGGCAGCCGGCTGCACCATGTCTGGAAGTTTTCATGATGTGATCAATAACCTTTCAGGACATATTGAAAAACAGTTGAGCCAGGAGAATGGGGATGCTTAACGGCGTACTTACTATTTATAAAGAATCAGGTTATACCTCTCATGATGTGGTGGCAAAAATGAGAGGTATTTTAAAGCAGAAAAAAATCGGACATACCGGAACCCTGGACCCGGATGCAGAAGGGGTGTTGCCAGTGTGCCTGGGCCAGGCTACCAAGCTGTGCGATCTTTTGGTGGAACATGAGAAAGTGTACCGGGCGGTGATGCTTCTGGGGGTGGAGACGGATACCCAGGATGCCAGCGGTACGGTATTGAGGGAAAGGGAAGTTGCCTGTACAGACAGAGAGGTAAAAGAGGCTGTGCTTCGCTTTATCGGAGATTATGACCAGGTGCCGCCTATGTATTCCGCTCTGAAAGTTGACGGGAAGAAGCTGTATGAGCTGGCTCGCCAGGGGAAAGTGGTGGAGCGGAAGGCAAGGCCGGTTGTCATTCATGACATCACCATTGAGAAGATGGAATTGCCCAGAGTTACCATGACCGTGACCTGCTCCAAAGGGACCTACATACGGACGCTGTGCCATGATATTGGACAGAGGCTGGGATGCGGCGGGTGTATGGAACATCTGGTTCGGATGCGGACAGGGCAGTTTGGGATTGAGGACAGCGTGACGCTTTCACAGCTGGAGGCCATGCGGGATGAGGGGAGGCTAAAGGAACTTCTGATTTCCGTGGAGGAAATATTTTCTCTGTATCCGGCTGTCTATACCAGGAGGGAAGGGGACAAGGCAGCGTGGAACGGGAATCCGGTGAATGTGGGGCATGTGGAGCATGAGGGGGATTTGACTTTGGAGGCCCAGGCCGGGATGAGGGTGCGGCTGTATGACAGTGAGAAACGGTTTTTAGGAGTTTATGAGTTGGCAAAAGACAGGCAAAGATTAAAGGTTTGGAAAATGTTCCGGGAGGAATAGGAGGCGACATGATTTAACGGAAAGTAAACCAGAAAAGACACTGGGAAGAAGGAGGTGAGGGCCGGGTGAAGTGTTTTATCGGCGATACGGATTTTCAGGTGGAAGAGCCTACGGTAGTCACCATCGGGAAGTTTGATGGCAGGCATAAGGGGCATCAGAAGCTTCTGGAGGCGATGAAGGCATGGCGGGATCGGTGCGGATATAAGACAGCGGTCTTCACCTTTGATATGGCTCCGGCGGCTTATATTGAGAGAAGGCCCCAAAAAGTGATCACAACCAACCAGGAACGCCGCAATCATATGGAAAAGATGGGGATTGATTATCTGGTGGAGTATCCGTTCACACAGGACGTGGCCCACTTAAGCCCGGAAGCATTTCTGAAGGAGATTCTTTTGGGGAAGATGAATGCCAAAGCCATTGTGGCAGGCACAGACTGCGGATTCGGGTATCAGAGAAAAGGGAATGCGCAGTTTCTTTGTGAACATAAGGAGCAGTTAGGGTACCAGCTGGAAATTATCGAAAAAGAACAGGATCCGGGACAGCATCGGGACATCAGCAGTACCTATGTGAAGGAGGAATTGGACCGGGGTAACATGGAGAAAGCCAATGAGCTTTTGGGGGAGCCTTATGCGGTTCACGGGTGTGTGGTTCATGGAAACCATGTGGGGGGACCGATTTTGGGATTTCCCACAGCCAACCTGATACCACCTCCGGAAAAGTATCTGCCGCCCTTTGGAGTATATGTGTCGCGGGTTCTGGTGGATGGAACATACTACGGCGGGATTACCAATATCGGGAAGAAGCCCACCATAACCGGAGAGAATCCGGTGGGAGTGGAAACCTTTGTGTTTGGGCTCAACCAGGATTTATATGGCAGGCAGATTGAGGTGCAGCTTTTGAACTATGAGAGGCCGGAGAAAAAGTTTGACTCCCTGGAGGAACTGAAAAAACAGCTGGAAAGCGATAAGGAGTATGGGATCGCTTATCTGGCGCAACATGGCTTTTTTTCACCTTGACAGTCGCTCAATGCTATGCTAAACTGATTAAGTATGAGTTGCGCCGAGACTCGGTTTCCGGATGCTCCAACCGGTTACTTGGTTTTCGGTCAGAATAATATAAGGAGGAAATCGACATGATTTCAAAGGAAAAGAAAGCAGCAATCATTGCAGAATATGGAAGAAAGCCTGGCGATACCGGTTCACCGGAGGTTCAGATCGCGATTCTGACAGAGAGGATTGCTGAGTTGACCGAGCATCTGAAGAAGAATCAGAAGGATCATCATTCCAGACGTGGGCTTCTGAAGATGGTTGGACAGAGACGTGGACTTCTGGACTACTTGAAGAAGACTGACTTGGACGGCTATCGTGCTTTGATTGAGAAGTTAGGGATCAGAAAGTAATAGGGATGACAGGGTGGAGAGTTTCTCCACCCTAACTTTCGTTCACGAAACTGTTTGGGAAACGAAAGAAAGACCGGTTGTGAGGGAGTTTGGAATATCCAAAGACAACCGGCTGGCAGCAGGCAGAGGATATGCTCCGAGACCGCTGAAAAGCGCATCGGCTGCTGTGGGGTAGCAGATACATTGCTGAACACGGTGCATTTTTCAGTAGTTTCGGCGTCTTCTGTCAGATTCTAAAGCGTGGTTTGTTTTTGGTTAAGTGGAAGGCTTTGAAGAACAGGCTTTGAGCATGCTTTGGAATATCTGGAATAGAAAATGAAAAAGGAGAATTGTCATGTACAAAAGTTTTTCTATGGAATTAGCCGGAAGAACTCTGACCGTGGATATCGACAGAGTTGGGAAGCAAGCTGGCGGTGCCGCTTTTATGCATTATGGAGATACGGTGGTCTTGTCGACAGCTACCGCATCTGATAAGCCAAGGGAAGGAATTGACTTCTTCCCCCTAAGCGTGGAATACGAGGAGAAGTTATATGCAGTCGGAAAAATCCCAGGGGGATTTAACAAGAGAGAGGGAAAGGCATCAGAGAATGCGATTCTTACTTCCCGTGTCATTGACCGTCCCATGAGGCCCTTGTTTCCCAAGGACTACCGCAATGATGTGACGTTAAACAATATGGTTATGAGCGTAGATCCGGAGTGCCGTCCAGAGTTGGTGGCTATGCTGGGAGCATCCATTGCAACCTGCATTTCTGACATTCCTTTTGACGGTCCCTGCGCTACCACCCAGGTAGGCTTAATCGACGGCCAGATGATTGTAAACCCGTCTCAGGAGCAGTGGAAGATAAGCGACTTGAACCTGACAGTGGCTTCCACCAAAGAGAAGGTGATCATGATTGAGGCCGGAGCCAATGAGGTGCCGGAGGCCAAGATGATAGAGGCCATCTATATGGCTCATGATGTGAATCAGACCATCATCCAGTTTATTGAGGGGATTGTGGCGGAGACTGGCAAGAAAAAGCATGAGTACACCAGCTGTGCTGTTCCCCAGGAGATGTTTGACGAGATAAAGAAGCTGGTGCCTCCGGAAGAGATGGAGGAGGCGGTATTTACCGATGACAAGCAGACAAGAGAAGAGAATATCCGTGTGATTACGGAGAAGCTGGAAGAGGCATTTGCAGAGAAGGAAGAATGGCTGGCTATGCTGGGCGAGGCGGTGTACCAGTATGAGAAGAAGACGGTCCGCAAAATGATCTTAAAGGATCACAAGCGTCCGGACGGCAGAGAGATCACTCAGATCCGTCCCCTTTCCGCAGAAGTTGACTTGATCCCAAGAGTTCACGGATCTGCCATGTTTACCCGCGGGCAGACTCAGATCTGCAACGTATGTACCCTGGCGCCTCTGTCGGAACAGCAAAGACTGGATGGCCTGGATGAGAATGAGGTCAGCAAACGGTATATGCACCATTATAACTTCCCCTCCTATTCCGTAGGCGAGACGAAGCCTTCCAGAGGACCGGGAAGACGGGAGATCGGCCATGGTGCTCTGGCAGAGCGGGCGCTGATTCCTGTATTGCCCAGTGAGGCGGAGTTCCCATATGCGATCCGTACGGTATCCGAGACATTTGAGTCCAACGGATCCACATCTATGGCCTCTACCTGTGCGTCCTGTATGTCCCTGATGGCAGCAGGCGTGCCCATCAAGAAGATGGTGGCTGGTATTTCCTGTGGTCTGGTGACAGGAGAGACGGACGATGACTTTGTGCTTTTGACAGATATTCAAGGGTTGGAAGACTTCTTTGGCGATATGGATTTTAAAGTTACCGGAACCGCAGAGGGAATTACGGCTATTCAGATGGATATCAAGATTCATGGACTGACCAGGCCCATCGTGGAAGGTGCCATTGCAAGATGCCGGGAGGCAAGGATGTTCATCATGGATACCTGTATGAAGCCGGTGATCTCCCAGCCTAGACCGGAAGTGGGCAAGTATGCTCCGAAGATTGAGCAGATTACCATTGATCCCCAGAAGATCGGCGATGTGGTAGGCAAACAGGGGAAGGTGATCAACAAGATCATCGAGGAGACTGGCGTGAAGATCGATATTGAGGATGACGGAAGCGTATCGGTATGTGGTACGGACAGAGAGATGATCGCCCGTGCCATCCGTATCATCGAAAGCATTGTCACAGATATTGAGCCTGGCCAGATCTTTACCGGGAAGGTAGTCCGCATTATGAATTTCGGTGCCTTTGTGGAGTTGGCTCCCAATAAGGATGGCATGGTACACATTTCCAAGCTGTCTGACAAGCGGGTTGCCAAGGTGGAAGATGTGGTGAATATCGGTGATGAGGTGACGGTAAAAGTTATGGAAGTTGACAAGATGGGAAGAGTCAACTTAAGTATGAGGCCAGCGGATTTGGCTGGGAATAAGGACAGCAAAGAAGAGAAGCAGTAATCCGGCCGGCATCGTGCAACGGTTCTGTGAACCGGAATGGCACAAACGGTATGGGAACATTGGTGATAAAAAGGTCAGCGGAGCATGACAGCCAGAAAAGGCGGCCATGTTCCGTTTTTATAACAGATTCCTATTTGATGCTTCCGGGAAACCAAATCCTTTGGAGAGATGCACATTTTGTATAAGTATAGAAAGGAAACGGATCGAAAACATGATAAGTGAACGGTTATACGGCATTTTGCTGGATTCCTTCTGGAAAATCCTGTTGCCAGGCCTGAAGGTGACGATTCCTTTAACGGTGATCGCCTTTTCGTTTGCCATGGTGATTGCAGTGGTTATGGCTCTTATACAGTTTGCCAATGTAAGAGTGTTAAAGCATATTGCCAGGTTTTACATATGGGTAGTTCGCGGGACGCCGTTGTTGGTCCAGCTGTTTATCGTTTTTTACGGCTTGCCAAAGGTGGGCATTGTCCTTGCGCCATTTCCTTCTGCAGTGATTGTCTTCTCCATCAATGAGGGGGCTTACGGCGCGGAGATCATTCGGGCAGCCCTAGAGTCTGTGCCAAAAGGACAGATGGAAGCCGGGTATTGTGTGGGGATGTCTTATCTGCAGATTATCCGTAGGATCATCCTTCCCCAGGCGCTTCGGACGGCATTTCCCTCCCTGTCTAACTCCCTGATTGCCATGGTGAAGGACACCTCTCTTGCGGCCAATATTACAGTGGCGGAGATGTTTATGGCGACCCAGAGGATCGTGGCAAGGACTTATGAGCCGTTGGCGTTGTACTGCGAGGTGGGGCTTATCTACCTGCTGTTTTCCACGGTTCTTACCAAGCTGCAGCGCATGGGGGAGAAGAAGCTGGACTTTTATGGATATCACAGGAGGTAGGCCATGCTGGAGGTAAAGGATGTAAGGAAACATTTTGGGGATTTGGAAGTTTTAAAAGGGGTAAGCTTAAATGTGGAGAAGGGAGATGTGGTAGCCATCCTCGGACCCAGCGGTTCCGGGAAGACTACGCTTCTTCGGTGCATTAATTTCCTGGAGACCGCGGATCAGGGTACCTTGATCTTTGACGGGGAATCCTATGATATGAGCCGTATATCCAAGAAGGATATTGCCAGGATACGCAAGAAGACAGCCTTTGTGTTCCAAAGCTTCAACCTGTTTTTGAATAAGACAGCGCTGGAAAATGTGACGGAAGGGCTTATTGTAGCCCGGAAGATGGAGAAAAAGAAGGCGGAGGACATAGGAAGAAGGGCCCTTGATAAGGTGGGGATGTCTGACCGGTATAACCATTATCCTCATCAGCTGTCAGGAGGGCAGCAGCAGAGAGTGGCGATTGCCAGGGCGTTGGCTACAGAGCCGGAGATCATCTTTTTTGATGAGCCTACTTCGGCACTGGATCCGGAACTTATTGGGGAGGTTCTGGAGGTTATGAGGGAGTTGGCACAGGAAGGCATGACCATGCTGGTGGTGACCCATGAGATGAATTTTGCCAGGAATGTGTCCAGCCAGGTGATTTTTATGGAGCAAGGCAATGTGGTGGAGGCCGGGGCATCCAGGGAGTTTTTTGAGAACCCGAAGGAGGAGAGAACCAAGGCGTTTTTGCGGATGGTGACGGGGGATGCGCAGTGATGGCTGCATCTTTCACAAGTTTCAGGTAGAAAAGGAGAACAGAAGAATGAGAAAACAGATGTGGATTCTGGCAGTTGCCGTGATGACGGCAGGAGTGATGGGATTAACCGGGTGTTCCAAAGACAGTGGAGGTGTGGCTTCCCAGGGACAGGCAGCGCAGACGACGGCTGAGGCAAAAAATCAGGGGCAGGGGGAAAGCCAGACGGCCTCCGGCGAGAATGCAGCAGGGGAGGAAACCCTTGACCAGCTGGCACAGATTCAGCAAAAAGGGGAACTGGTGGTGGCTATGGAGGGCACATGGTCTCCCTGGACGTATCATGACGAGTCGGATCAACTGGTAGGTTATGATGTGGAAGTGGCCAGCCTGATCGCAGAGAAGCTGGGAGTAAAGGCGGTCTTTGTGGAAGGGGAATGGGACGGACTGTTTGCCGGCTTGGATGCAGGGCGGTATGATATTGTGGTAAATGGTGTGGAGATTACCCAAGAGCGAGGTGAGAAATATGATTTTACGGAGCCTTATGCCTATATCCGCACAGCAATTGTGGTAAATGGAAGCAATGAGGAGATTGCCTCCTTTGAAGATTTGAATGGGAAGAATACGGCCAACACCATTTCCAGTACCTATGCGGAACTGGCGGAAAGCTATGGCGCTACTGTGACAGGAGTGGATGACTTAAACCAGACGTTTGAGCTTCTTCTTTCCGGGCGGATTGATGCCACTCTGAATGCGGAACTGACGTATTATGATTACATGAAAGCCCATCCGGACAGGGATTTAAAGATCGCTGCATTGACAGATGAAGCCTCCCTGGTTTCCATTCCGTTAAGAAAAGGGGAAGAGTCGGAGAGCCTTCGGAACGCGATCAATCAGGCCATCAAGGAGATCAGCGAATCAGGCGAGTTGGCTAAGCTTTCAGAGAAATACTTCGGAAGCGATATTTCGAAGGATCCCCAAGGAAATTCATAAAGATTGTAAACTGTGAGGTGGGAATTCCCCTCCAGAGAAAGGGACAGGCGTTGATATGAGAGTCCGGGTTACCGGGCTCTTATTTTTTTGATTTTCCAGAATCTCTTTGAACTTGGATTTGTAATAGGATCATTTCCAGTGTTTTTTGAAGGAGCCGTGTTGAAATTGAATGATGTTTTTAAGAAAATCTTTATTGCTTTCTGGGTGGATGTGGGGTAAAGTAAGAAAATAGCAAATAAATGGAAAGAAGAAATAGTCTTTGGAGCGCCTTGCCGTGAGTGGTGTGAGGCTCCGCGGATATAGGAAAATACTGGAGGCAAAAGATGAGAAAGTTCGTGTGGGTGTTGGCAGGTGCAGTGCTTCTGGGATATGTTTCTCCGACAGTAACCTTGGCTGATCAGAATGGGCAGAACGCGCAGTTGGTGGGACCAGGAGGCCAACAGAATCTAGATATGCAGACAGGAGGTACTCCGGGAGATGGGCGGGATGCGGTTGCGCCGGTTCCAGGGCAGGATGGAGCAGAGCCGGGGACGGGGCAGAGTGAGCCAGGTTCTGGTGGAGGCCAGACGGGAGCGGAGTCTGGAACTGTGCAGAATGAGCCAGGTTCTGGTGGAGGCCAGACGGGAACAGAGTCAGGAACTGTGCAGAATGAGCCAGGCTCTGGTGGAGGACAGAATAGAACAGAGCCAGGAAGCAGCCAGAATGGGATAAGTTCCGGGGGCAGCCAGGGTATATATGGTCCGGGAAGCAATCAGAGGCCGATGGATCCTGGATATGCTGTTTGGCAGGCGCAGAATGCTGCTGATCCCGGAACAGTAGGTGAAGAAAACGGAGACGGCACCCTTCAGGCGGCCCCACAGATCCCACAGAATAATTTTCTGAATTCCGCTGTTACAGACTCGGTGGTTAAGGTGGCGGAGAAATATACTTATGATCAGATGGCAGCGGATATTCAACAGCTGCAGGCGCGTTATGGAGAGAAAATCCATGTCAATGTGGTTGGACATTCTCACGACGGCAGAAACATTTATGAAGTGATTGTGGGAAATGTCAATGCGCCCAGGCATATTCTTTTACAGGGAGCAATCCATGCCAGAGAATACATGACACCCCTTATTATGATGAGCCAGATCGAACTGGCATTGTTTCACTATGATACAGGGCAGTATGATGGGATGATGCTGAGGGATATGTTCCAGCAGACGGCGCTGCATTTTATTCCTATGAGCAACCCGGATGGGGTAACCCTGTCACAGTTTGGATTTGTTGGAATCCGGTCTGATTTCCTGAAACAGACTATTTTAAATAGCTATGCCAGGGACACGGCGGAAGGAAGGACTTCTCTTCCTATCGAACAGTATCTGTCTATTTGGAAGAGCAATGCGGCAGGGGTGGATTTGAATCATAATTTCCCGGCGGACTGGGATGGGGTCGTTACTTCAGCGGTTTCTAATTCCTATTCCGGCTATAAAGGCCCCAGCCCTCTGTCAGAACCGGAGAGCCAGGCGTTGGCTTCTATGGCAGACAAATATGCCTGGGCAGCAACGATCAGTTACCACTCTATGGGAAATATAATCTACTGGGATACCCAGATAAGCAAAGTGAAGGAGGCTTCGTTATCCCTGGCTCAAAGCATCTCTGCTGTGACCGGATACCGGATGGACGGAAGCGACGGGAAAGGTGGTTATAAAGATTGGATGCAGTCCAAGGACAACCCGGTGCCTGGGATTACCATCGAGGTGGGAAGCGTCAGCTGCCCATTGCCGGTAAGCCAGTTTGATGGAGTTTGGCAGCAGAATAAAGCGGTCTGGGTTCAGGCATTGAAGTGGAGTGTTGGACGATAAAATACGAATTATCAGAAAGGAATGGTGACTTGCAGATAGGGCAATAAAATATCCAAAACAGCCAGATTTCTTTTGACTTTCCCTTTAAAGGATGGTATCATAGACCTATCCTTTCAGGAGACCATGGCCGTGGACATACAAGAGATGACTTTCTAAAGATAAATAACACAATTTACGGAAACAGCAGGCCGCAGACAGGAAAAGCAAAAGAAAGGGGAAGTCATGTCAGAAGTCGAAAAATTGATTCTAGAAAAGCTGGATGGGCTTAGCCAGGATGTACAGGAAGTGAAAGTGGAGGCTACGAAGGCTCACGAAGAGGCGGTAAAGGCTCATGAAGTAGCCCAGAAAGCATATGAGGAGGCTACGAAAGCTCACAAAGAGGCGACAAAGGCCCATGAAGAAGCAAGTTTGGCTCATGAGGAGGCTACGAAGGCCCGCGAGGAAGCAAGCTTAGCCCACGAGGAGGCGACAAAAGCCCATGAGGAGGCGACAAAGGCTCACGAAGTAGCTAAAAAAGCCTACGAAGAGGCGACAAAAGCCCATGAAGAGGCAAGTTTAGCTCACGAGGAGGCGACAAAAGCCCGCGAGGAAGCAAGCTTAGCTCACGAGGAGGCGACAAAAGCCCATGAGGAGGCGACAAAGGCTCACGAAGTGGCTAAAAAAGCCTACGAAGAGGCGACAAAAGCCCATGAAGAGGCAAGCTTAGCCCACGAGGAGGCGACAAAGGCTCACGGGGAGTCTGTGAAAGCTAACGAGACATCCCAACAGGCTAAGGAAGCTGCGTTCAGGACCCAGATGGTTCTGGAGAATGAGATCAGCCGGAAGATCGATATCATTGGTGAAGGCCACGATTTTTTGAAGATGAGGCTCAGCGATGCTATGAAGTTTGAGTTAAAAAGCGAACGGATGGAATTGGATATGATGAGCCTTCGGATTGATGTAAAGAAGATCAAAGCCCATTTGAATATTGACTGACAGACAGGTTAATGCATGATGGATTGATACATAAAAGAAAGCGATAGGAGACACCCCGGTCCTCTATCGCTTTTTACCTTATAACTTAGCTACGAAACGGAGCAGAATACGACAATGGTATCCGGTGTAGTCTGAGCAGGAATACTTCTGGTAGTGGCACTGTAGAGAACCAGAAGAAGCTGGCCGCCCAAACGGCCCGGATAGATCTGACCGTTCTGTGTCCGGATGTTGGTGCGGGTAGACAGATTCAGAACCAGGCTATTGTCGCTGTTGCGCAGGTTCTGGTCAAAGGTATCCAGCATCGCGTACTGATTTCTGGCTGGCTTTACGATGACAACAGCCTGATATTGAGGCGGATAGATTAACGGCATAGGTGCCAGTGTGTCATAAAAAGCAATGATTCGGTCTCCCTGACGGATCGGTGCCTGGTTCAGCACATAGGTGTTTGGGTTTAAGACCACGGAATAGGTCTCCCCATAAATCGTCTGAACAGAGAAAAGCAACGTGCAGGCGGAGGCAGAATTACCGAATGGAAAATCAGAGATGGATGTTACAGTTCCTTCGATAGGAGAAAAACGACTCATAAAAGCTCCTGGGAGAATTCTTTTACCTTATTGTATGAAGGGCGGCAAAAATCGGTGAGCAGCATAGAGCCAAGAAAAGATTTCTATTGTTTTTTCTGCTTTCAAGGGTTATAATGTCCAGACAGATGTCATTTTCCGTCTTTGGAAAATGGTATGCCGTATCGGCGGAAAAGCTTGTGTTTGGCACACGGAATGGAGGAACTGATGAGTAGAGTAAGGACAAGATATGCTCCCAGCCCAACAGGCAGGATGCATGTAGGAAATCTGAGAACCGCATTGTATGCGTACTTGATTGCAAAGCACGAGGGAGGAGATTTTCTTCTTCGTATTGAAGATACGGACCAGGAACGTTTTGTGGAGGGAGCCACAGAGATCATTTACCGGACTCTTGAGAAGACCGGGCTGGTTCACGATGAAGGACCGGACAAAGATGGGGGTGTAGGCCCTTATGTACAGAGCCAGCGCCAGGCAGCCGGAATTTATCTGGAGTATGCGAAAAAGCTGGTGGAAAAAGGGCAGGCTTATTACTGTTTTTGCGATGAGGAACGCCTCAGTTCTCTGAAACGCATGGTAAACGGTGAGGAGATCATGACCTATGATAAACATTGCCTTCATCTGTCTAAGGAGGAGATCCAGGCCAACTTAGCGGCTGGAAAGCCTTATGTGATCCGTCAGAATAACCCAACAGAAGGGATCACTACATTTCATGACGAAATCTATGGAGACATCTCCGTGGAGAATTCTGAGCTGGATGATATGGTTCTGATTAAATCTGACGGGTACCCCACATACAACTTTGCCAATGTGGTGGATGATCATCTGATGGGGATCACCCATGTGGTAAGAGGCAATGAATATCTGTCTTCCTCCCCAAAATACAATCGGCTCTATGATGCGTTTGGCTGGGAGGTTCCTGTGTATGTACACTGCCCTCTGATTACCAATGAAGAGCATAAAAAACTGAGTAAGCGAAGCGGCCACTCCTCCTACGAAGATCTGATAGAGCAGGGATTTGTGTCAGAGGCTGTAGTAAACTATGTGGCGTTGCTTGGCTGGTCTCCGGAGGACAACCGGGAGATATTCACCCTCAAGGAGCTGGTGGATGCCTTTGATTACCGTCATATGAGCAAATCCCCGGCGGTGTTTGATGTGACTAAGTTAAGATGGATGAACGGGGAGTATTTAAAGGCCATGGAATTTGAACGGTTCTATGGTATGGCAGAGCCTTATATCCGGGAAGTGATCAAAAAAGATCTGGATTTAAAAAAGATTGCTGCAATGGTAAAGACCAGGATCGAGGTATTCCCGGATATTGCTGCCCACATTGATTTCTTTGAGGCCATGCCGGAATACGATCCCCAGATGTATGTCCACAAGAAGATGAAGACAACGAAAGAAACCTCTCTGGAGGTGTTAAAGGATGTGCTCCCTCTTTTGGAGGCACAAGATGATTACTCCAACGATAGCCTGTACCAGATCTTGTCCCAGTATGTATCAGACAAAGGCTACAAGACAGGTTATGTCATGTGGCCCATCCGCACTGCGGTATCCGGCAAGCAGATGACTCCGGCAGGAGCTACAGAGATTATGGAGGTTTTGGGAAAGGAAGAGTCGCTGAACCGAATCCGAAGAGGAATTCAGCTGTTGACACAGTGACCCCTATGCCGCTTTTTCTGGAGTTGCCATAAGTGAAAGAAATCAACATTGGAGGAATTGCAATCTATGGCATTTAACCCTTCCCAGGAGAAAGCCATAAGCCATATCCATGGACCGATGATGGTTCTTGCCGGGCCAGGTTCCGGCAAAACCACTGTGATCACCCACAGAACCAGATACCTGACAGAGCACGGCATTGACCCAGGCAATATTTTAGTAATCACCTTCACAAGGGCGGCCGCCCGGGAGATGCAGGAGCGGTTTTCCGTGTTGATGGAGGGGAAGGCAACCAGGGTTAGCTTTGGCACCTTTCATTCCGTCTTTTTCACCATACTGAAACATGCATATCGCTATCAGGCCTCCAATATTGTGCGGGAAGAGCAAAAGAATCAGTTTATTCGGGAGATGATTGAGCAGTATGATCTTAAGATCGAGGACGAGCATGAATTTGTCCCGTCCATCCTGGGGGAGATCAGTTTTGTGAAAAGCGAGATGGTAAGCCTGGATCATTATTATTCCCAGAATTGTTCAGAGTCTATGTTCAAGAAGATGTATCAGGGGTACGAGGAGAGGATGCGCAGGGACGGACTTTTAGACTTTGATGATATGCTGGTGATGTGTCATGAATTATTTGTCCGAAGGAAGGATATCCTCAAGGCATGGCAGAATAAATTTCAGTATATTCTCATTGACGAGTTTCAGGATATCAACAAGGTTCAGTATGAGATCGTGAAAATGTTGGCGCTGCCTTGCAATAATCTGTTTATTGTAGGGGATGATGACCAGTCGGTCTATCGGTTCCGCGGGGCGAAGCCGGAGATAATGCTGGGGTTTACCAAAGATTATCCAGAGGCCAGAACTGTGCTTTTGGGAACCAATTACCGCTCTACAAAGGAGATCGTGGATACAGCTACCATGCTGATTAACCACAATGCCAAGCGGTATAAGAAGAAACTGACCGCAGCCCGGGGAGCCGGAAAGCCGGTGATCACATCAGGCAGCAAGGAGCCTCAGGAAGAGACGCTTCGGATCGTGGAAGAGATACAGGATTACGTAAGGGCTGGATACTGTCTGGAAGATATGGCGATCCTGTACCGGACCAACTTAAATCCCAGGCTGATGGTTGAGAAGCTGATGGAATACAACATTCCATTTACCATGAAAGATTCCCTGCCCAATCTCTATGAACATTGGATTTCCAAGAATGTGCTGGCCTATATACAGGCAGCCAGAGGAGATTTAAAACGGGGCAATATCCTTGCAGTCATCAACCGCCCCAACCGTTACATTAGCCGGGATGCGTTGGATGGCCGTGAGATTTCCTGGAATCAGGTAAAATCCTTTTATCAGGATAAAGGATGGATGGTGGAGCGGATTGAACAGTTGGAGTACGATCTTCTGATGATCAAAAGTATGCCCCCGGCAGCTGCGGTTAATTATATCCGCAAGGCTGTGGGATATGACGACTACATAAAAGAATATGCCAGATTCCGCCGCATGAAGGAAGAGGAACTGTTGGATGTTCTGGAGCAGTTAAAGGAAAGCGCAGCGGGATTTTCCACCATGGACGCATGGTTTTCCCACATGGAGGAATACAAAGATAAGCTTCAGGAACAGGCCCGGCTTCAGAAGTCTGCCCCGGAAGGGGTCTCTCTGATGACCATGCACAGCTCCAAAGGCCTGGAGTTTAAGATTGTCTATATTTTGGATGCCAACGAGGGAATCACCCCTCACAGGAAGGCGGTTTTGGAAGCGGATATGGAAGAGGAGCGGCGCATGTTCTATGTGGCTATGACAAGGGCGAAGGAGAGGCTCCATGTATGCTATGTTCAGGAGCGGTACGGGAGGAAGCAGGAGAAGTCACGTTTTATCGGGGAATATTTAGGATCCGACGATTCTTCTGTTAAGAGCCGGCAGGCAGGCCTCTTTACCCCAAAAAACGGTTCCTTCCGGCAAGTTAAGTGATCTGGCACAGGAAGGGAGTTTTGAAGTCAAGGCTTATTATGAGGGATGCAGCAAAGCACAGGCAGAGAATGTGCAAGCAGGGTGTGTATTGTCGGGATGCGCATGTTCAGGAGGTATGATGGAAGGAAAGAAGGGGTATATTCATATATACTGCGGGGATGGAAAGGGGAAGACCACAGCAGCTCTGGGTCTGGCAGTTCGGGCGGCAGGGAGAGGAAAGAAGGTTTTGATTGCCAGATTCCTGAAGACCGATGATTCTGGAGAGGTTATGGCGCTTTCCCAGATTTCAGGAATTACGGTTCTTCCGTGTAAGAAAACCTTTGGCTTCTATTTTCAGATGACAGAATCCCAGAAGAGAGAGGCGGAAGAATATTATGGAGACCAATTGAAGAAAGCGTGGAGCCAGGCATCAGAAGAAGGATATGACATGCTGATTCTGGATGAGATTATGGCGGCCTGTACTTGTCGCCTGGTGTCTGAAGGGAAGCTGGTACAGTATCTTGAAGAGAAACCCAAGGAGCTGGAGGTGGTGATGACTGGAAGGAACCCACCGGAACAATTGATTCATATGGCCGAGTATGTGTCAGAGATTCACAAAAGAAAACATCCTTTTGATGTAGGAATCGGGGCGAGAGAAGGAATTGAGTATTAGTGTACCGATCACCTGATAACCGGGCACAAGAGGGAAACCATTTGGCATTTCAATGTAAAAGAGAGAAAAGAGGAGACTATGGGACGTAAAAAGAAGGAAGAGAATGAAGTGGATGAGAGAGAGGACATAACCGTCACCCTGACGCTGGATGATGACAGAGAGTTAGAGTGTGCAGTGCTTACGATTTTTGAGGCAGGCGGCAGAGACTATATTGCCCTTCTGCCTCTGGATGATGTGGAGGCAGAAGAAGGCGAGGTCTATCTCTACCGCTATTCTGAGAAAGACGGCCAGCCAGAGTTGGAGAATATTCAGGATGACGACGAATATGAGATTGTATCCGATGCGTTTGATGAGTTTTTGGATACCCAGGAATATGACCAGCTTGTCAGCGAAGAAGATCTGGAAGAACTGGAGTAGGATAGTTGAACGATGACCACATGGCTTGTGCTATGTGGTCTTTAAAGCTAGGCGGCTGTTTTGATATTCTCCGGAAAAGGTAACATCCTGCCCAAACCATGCCGGTGCCTGAAATGCATCGGCTTCTTCTTTTGTCCCAAACTCTACTTCCACCAATCTAAGTCCCTGGTAACACCCGCCAAACAGATCCAGCTCAGCGGTATATCCGGTATCGCCAATGGGGATCCGATACCGGCGTTTGGTTAAAACCAAGCCGTCTGCTTTCTTTAGCAGGTGTTCATAGGCCTCCTTCGTTAAGGGAAGATTATACTCCTCCCGAACCAAAAGGCCTTTGGATTTATAAGTCAGATAATAGTCATTATCCTCCTGTCTTATCCGTACCACAGGTTCCGTACACAGATAAGCCTGCTCAATTGTGTGAAACGGACAGGCTTCATACCCTTCTGGCAGAGACGCAACCAGATATTTTCGCTCGATCTCCATAAGAGAACCTCCTTCAACATGGATTCTTATCAGGATTATACCAGAAGAAATACGCTTTCGCAAATTCATAAATACTATAACAGACCAGAGTAACAGATCAGAGCTCCTTTGCACAGTTACTGCATACGGCTATTTCGAATCACCTGCGGCGATGGACCGTATGCCCGGGGCCGTTATGGTTTCATACGGTCAGCGCAGTGAACGCGCAGACCTGCAAAAAGGGTTACTAAATAATACGTTTTCCCCCTGTACAGCCTCTTGTATTTATAGAAAACCTATGCTATAATGCTATCTTGAAGTGTAACGCCCTTAAATGATGAGACGTGGCGGTTCACATATAGATCAAGGAGGAGCCCATAAAGATGAGTTTACAAGTAGAGAATTTAGAAAAGAACATGGCAAAGATGACCGTGGAAGTGCCAGCTGAGAATTTAGAGAAGGCAATTAAGTCTGCCTATAATAACAATAAAAAGCGTTTCAATATCCCAGGCTTCCGCAGAGGCAAAGCTCCTCTGCCTATGATTGAGAAGATGTATGGGGTGGAAGTCTTTTATGAGGAAGCTGCCAATATTATATTAGACGAATCCTACCCGGATGCGGCAAAGGAGAGCGGCCTGGAGATCGTATCAAGACCGGAGATCGAGCTGGTTCAAATCGAGAAAGGAAAGCCGTTTATCTATACCGCAACCGTTGCGGTAAAGCCGGAGGTAACCTTAGGCGACTACAAGGGAATTCAGGTAGAGAGAGCAGCGGCAGACGTGACTGACGAAGATGTGGAGAACGAATTAAAGAGGGTACAGAACCAGAACTCCAGGCTTCTGACCATTGAGGACAGACCGGTGCAGGATGGCGACCAGGTTGTCATTGATTTTGACGGATATATGGACGGCCAGCCATTTGACGGTGGCAAGAGTGAGGATTATTCTTTGACTATCGGCTCCCACTCCTTTATCGATACCTTTGAGGAGCAGTTGATCGGAAAGAATATAGGCGAGGCATGCGAGGTGAATGTAACCTTCCCGGAGGAATACCATGTCAAAGATTTGGCAGGAAAGCCGGCGATGTTCAAAGTTGTGGTAAAAGAGATTAAGATGAAGGAACTTCCGGAGTTAAACGATGAATTTGCAGAAGAAGTTTCCGAATTTGATACATTGGATGAATACAGGGCGGATATTCGGTCAAAACTCCTGGAGAGAAAACAAAAAGAGGCAGCCACAGAGAATGAGAACCGGGTTGTTGAGAAGGTGGTGGAGAATGCTTCCATGGAGATTCCGGAGAAGATGCTGGAGACTCAGGTGCAGAATATGATCAATGACTATGCCCGGAGAATGCAGAGCCAGGGAATGTCTATGGATCAGTATATGCAGTATACCGGCATGACCATGGAATCCCTTGAAGAGCAGACCAAGCCTCAGGCAGAGAAGAGCATCCGCACCAGACTGGTTCTGGAAGCTGTGGTAAAGGCAGAAGCTATCCAGGTTACCGATGAGGCAGTGGAAGAAGAACTTAAGAAGATGGCAGATACGTACCGAATGGATATAGAGAAAGTAAAAGAACTCATGGGAGAAAGAGAACTGAAACAGATGAGAGAAGACCTGGCTGTTCAGGAAGCAATCGACTTCCTTGTTGCCGAGGCAGAATTGGTATAATTCCAACAGGTTCAGGAGGATGAGAAATGAGTTTAGTACCTTATGTAATAGAGTCTACCAGCAGAGGCGAGCGTTCTTATGACATCTATTCCCGTCTGCTGAAAGAACGAATCGTTTTCCTTGGAGAAGAAGTGACGGATGTGACGGCAAGCCTGGTTGTGGCACAGCTTTTGTTTTTGGAATCGGAAGATCCGGCCAAGGACATAAATCTGTATATCAACAGCCCAGGGGGTTCCGTGACAGCGGGCATGGCGATCTATGATACCATGAACTATATTAAATGTGATGTGTCCACAGTTTGCATTGGTATGGCGGCAAGTATGGGTGCCTTCCTTCTGGCAGGAGGAGCAAAAGGAAAACGGTTTGCCCTTCCCAATGCAGAGGTGATGATCCATCAGCCTTCCGGCGGGGCCAGAGGACAGGCGACAGAGATTAAGATCGTGGCGGAGCAGATTCTCCGTACCAAGAAGAAATTAAACGAGATTTTGGCTGCCAACACAGGCCAGCCCATTGAAGTGGTTGAACGGGATACGGAGCGGGATAACTATATGACCGCAGAAGAAGCCGTAGCCTATGGCTTGGTTGATGCAGTGATTTCGAAACACTAAAAGCCGGTTAAGAAGGAGATGAAGGAAGACTATGCCAGGCAGAATTGATGAAAGAATTCGCTGTTCTTTTTGCGGAAAAAGCCAGGACCAGGTGAGAAAACTGATTGCAGGCAACAATAATGTCTTTATCTGTGATGAGTGTATTGATCTGTGTTCAGAAATCCTGGAGGAAGAACTGGAAGAAGATGGTGGGACTGCAGAAGGCTTAGGCGAGATCAATCTGTTGAAACCTAAGGAGATCAAAACATTTCTGGATGAATATGTGATTGGACAGGAGGCGGCGAAACGGGTGTTGTCCGTGGCAGTCTACAATCACTATAAGCGCGTTACTTCCATGAAAAAGATGGATGTAGATGTACAGAAGAGCAATATTTTGATGTTAGGGCCCACTGGCTGTGGTAAAACCTATCTTGCACAGACCCTTGCCAAAATCCTGAATGTGCCGTTTGCCATTGCAGATGCAACCGCTCTTACGGAGGCAGGATACGTGGGGGAAGATGTGGAAAATATTCTGCTGAAGCTGATACAGGCAGCAGATTATGACATTCAGAAGGCAGAATACGGGATTATCTACATTGACGAGATTGATAAGATTACGAAAAAGTCAGAGAATGTGTCCATCACAAGGGATGTATCTGGCGAAGGCGTCCAGCAAGCCCTGTTAAAGATATTGGAAGGGACTGTGGCCAGTGTGCCTCCCCAGGGCGGAAGAAAGCATCCCCATCAGGAACTCCTTCAGATTGATACCACCAACATTCTGTTTATCTGCGGAGGAGCCTTTGACGGCCTGGAGAAGATTATTGAGCGTCGTTTAAGCACAGGTTCCATCGGATTCAATGCAGAGGTTGTAGATAAGAATCATACGGATATTGATAAGCTGCTGAAGCAGGCAGAGCCTCAGGATCTGATGAAATTCGGTTTGATACCAGAATTTATCGGACGTGTGCCGGTTACGGTTTCTCTGGAACTTCTGTCAGAGGAAGCGTTATTGCGTATTTTGAGAGAGCCGAAGAACGCACTGGTAAAACAGTACCAGAAGTTGTTTGAGTATGATGATGTGAAGCTGGAATTCTCTGAAGATTCTCTGCGGGAAGTGGCGAAGCTGGCTACAGAGAGAAAGACAGGAGCCAGAGGCCTTCGTTCCATCATGGAATCCGTAATGATGGATCTGATGTATGAGGTGCCGTCGGACAACAATATTGGTATTTGTACCATTACCAAGTCTGTGGTGGATAAGACAGGAGAGCCGGAGATCATATACCGGGATGCGGCAGTGCCCCGGAAGAATATGGCTCAGAGGATGAAAAAAGAGCGTTCAGGTGAAATCGCCTGATGCTGTTTGGGGCAGAGGGTAACGCTTAATTGCCAATAAAAAGATGGGAAATCTTTCATTCCCATCTTTTTCTGTCATAACATGATGTGTTTCAAAAACAGGAGGATTAAAATGGAGGGGACAGCCATTACCATACCAGTCATTGCTCTGCGGGGACTGACCGTTTTTCCTGAGATGATGATCCATTTTGATATCAGCAGAAAAAAATCAGTGACAGCAGTAGAGAAAGCCATGTCCGGCAATCAGAAGGTGTTTCTTGTGACACAGAAGAACCCGG
>CANDZL010000014.1:0-67307 GCA_947425205.1 uncultured Hungatella sp.
TCGTCGGAGCGATTCCAGTTGTGAGACTTACGTCTCACAAGCGCTCCTCCTCATTTCAAGGAATCGGCACGCGACGTTTGCACGTCTCCTGCCACGTCGTCGGAGCGATTCCAGTTGTGAGACTTACGTCTCACAAGCGCTCCTCCTCATTCGGGTATATGACGACTTTCATGGCTCCGCCTATCCGTTTCTCAAAAGTTTCAAAGGCTTCCGTAATATGATCCAGATCAAAGGTGTGAGTCACCATATCCTTGACTTCTATATTCCCTCCTGCAATCATGGCAATCACCTTCCTGCTGACATTGGGATTCGCCCTGGATCCAAGAAGGGACAATTCATTATGGGTCGTATACTTAAGGGGAATCGCCTCCGTCACCCCGTCCTTGGCTACCCCCAGCATCACCGCCTTTCCACCCTTACCACACATCTTCAGGGCCTGTATGATGGTTCCCGGAGCTCCAGACGCTTCCACAGCCACAGAGACTCCCAGCCCGCCGGTCAGCTGCCGGACCGCTTCCACCGGGTCACACTTTGAAAAATCCACCACCTCATCTGCGCCCAATTCCCTGGCGGTCTTAAGACGGGGATTTCTTCCCACCACGATGACTTTGGCAGCCCCCATGGCTTTGGCCAGCTTCATAGCCATCATGCCGATGGGGCCGGGACCGATGACTGCAACCATGCTTCCAGGCACAATCCCAGACAGTTCCAGACCATGCAGCGCCACCCCCGCAGTGTCACACATAGCAGCTTCCTTGTAGCTGACATGATCCGGCAGCTTGGTAATGCTCTTGATATGGTATGTATTATACTGTGCATAGGCACCGTTTACCGTAAACCCATAGTGTCTGTGGCCGGTCTCTGGCTTGCCATAGTTTAAGCACAAGGTATATCTCCCCTCCAGACAGTTCTTGCAGTATCCGCATCCCTTATGGGCCTCGCCGGCCACTCTGTCCCCAGGCTTATATTCTGTCACATTCTCTCCCACTGCCACCACCTGGCCAGCCCATTCATGACCAGCGATAAATGGGTAAGCAGGAGGCCAGATCCCAGCCAGCCCACCGTGAATGATCTCCGGGTCACTTCCGCAGATAGCAACACCTCCGATCTTGCATAGTACTTCCTCCGGCCCAGGCTTTGGCACTGGAACCTGATCTTGAACCTCCCATGTGCCAGGCCCTGTCAGAACCATAGCCTTCATTGTTTGGGGAATCTGATCCATCATTTGTCTACTCTCTTTCTTCGATCTTTAGCAGACGGTCGATATTCAGCTGCAGATGCTGATCCATCAACCGTGCCGCCTCATCAACGTTTCTCTCCTTTAGTTTCAGATATATGTCCTCGTGGGCTTTGATACTCTGCTCCCTGCCATAATGGTTTACCACAGATACCAGCCCTTTCTTCATCATTTTTGTAAATAAGGTCATGGATTTCACGAAAATATTGTTGTGGGTGATCTGGCAGATGTATTTGTGGTATTCCTTGTCATGGGCATAAAACTCCTCTGACTCTTTGGACTGTCTCATTCGTTCCACAAAAATCTCCAATCCGTCAATCTCCTCATCCGTTGCGCACCTTCCGGCAATCTTTACCGACTCCACCTGGATCGCCTTCTCAAACTCCAGGGTGCACGCACTGCTTTTCTCATCCATGATAATCGTGGGGAGAAGGCTGTTTAAATAAAAGCTGGTGTCAACCTTCCTCACAAAGGTTCCCATGCCCTGGCGCGCCTCCAGAATCCCCAGGGCATTCATCTTCTGTATGGCCTGGCGCACCGTGTTACGGCTGACACCAAACATATCCTTTAATTCATTCTCTGAAGGAATCTTAGTCCCTTCCTGCCAGCTGCCATCAGCTACCATAGCCAGCATATGCTCGTACACTACCTCTGCAATACTTGTTTTCTCAATCTGCGTAATCGTCACGTTTTCTGCCTCGCTTTATCTTTATCGTTCTTACTATAAAAGATGGCATTTTTTGACAGATTTGTCAACCTTTTACACTGCCTTCCGTGACTCCTCCCATGATCTGGGAACTGAACACCAGATAGAAAATCAGTATCACAATGGTAGATAACGCAACTGCCATATAGGTAGCACCCAGATCCGGCCTGTCAAAGCTTTTTAACAGGGCAATGCCTACGGAAAGGGTCTGCTTGCTGTTGGTGGTGATGTACGTCACCGGATTAATGTAGTCATTCCACACATGGACAAAATTCATAATTGAGATAGTCATGATTCCTGTCTTACATAGGGGAAGTACAATCCGATGAAAGATCTGTACCTGTCCACAGCCGTCGATAGTGGCCGCTTCCAGAATGGAGGAGTCGATAATCTGGTAGATATTTCCTCTCATCCAGTACACAGTCAGCACGTTGGCAATGCCTGGCAAGATCAGTGTCCATCTTGTATTCAGAAGACCGATCGCCTTGTAAACCTGATGGAGGCCGATGAGGGATATCTGTCCCGGAATCACCATCATCAGCATGCTGATGGCAAACAGGATATTTTTCCCTCTGAATGTAAACTTCTCAAACCCATAGGCTGCCATGGTTCCAAAGTAAGCGGAAATCAGCACATTGGGAATGGTCACCATAACGCTGTTTACCACATACCGCCAAAAGGGAATTAATTCCATCAGGTTCTTATAATTGGTCACAGTGTTTTTCCCAGGAAACAGGGTCATCTTTCCTGCCAGATCTGCTGAGGTCTGGGTGGCATTTACCATCATAATCAGAAAGGGAATCAGGCAGATAAAGGTTAACAGGATCATAAATCCATAGGTAAAAATACGAGCCATCTTTCTCCCTGTCATCAGCTTACTCCCCCTTTCTGTTGATAAATCCATAGGACATTCCGGCAAAGATTGCTGTGATCACAAAGATTCCCATAGCATAGGCAGAGCCGTATCCGTACTGCATGGAACGGAATGCCAGAATATACATCTGCATGGTCATAGTAAGCAGCGACTTACTGGGAGATCCTAAGCCGTCGGTGATAACCCTTGGAATCTCAAAATTTTGCAGGCCGCCAATGAGGGTGGTCAGGAACACATAAGCCACCGTGGGGCGGATCAGAGGAAATGTGATACGCCAGAATTTCTGCCAGCTGCTGGCCCCGTCCACTGTAGCCGCCTCCAGATACTCGGTTGGGACATTCAGGATTCCTGTGGCGAACATCACAGCCGAATATCCAAACCACATCCACCAGAGAAGCACTGCCACAATAGTCTGAGCCGAGTTCGCAAATCCCAGCCAGTAGATAGGCTCCTCTATCCATCCAAGAGACAAAAGGATCCGGTTTAGGTATCCGGTCTGCCAGCCCATGATCAGGGATGCCAGCACTGCAACCGTAGCTGCATTGACCAGATTGGGAAAATAAAACACCATCTTAAAGAATCCCCGCCCTTTGATGTCGCTCTGTACAAAAATCACGGCACAGAGCAAGGCGACTGCCAATCTGGGAACAATGTTCATGGCCCAAAGCTTTACTGTGTTCCACAAAGACAGATAAAAATTATCATCCTTTAACAGCCTTTGATAGTTGGCGAACCCTACAAATCCGCTTTCCCCGGTAATCATGTTGTTGCTTGTAAAACTTAACGTTGCCGTATAGATAAAAGGAATCAGGCGAAACACCACTAATCCCAGGATAAACGGGAGGATGAACAGATATCCTGCATTTATCCGTCCTTTTCTCATCTTTATCATAGGTACCTCCTTCAGGGCCATGAACCCCGAGCCTGCCTGTGTCTCCAAATCAAGTCTTCAGGCTTCTTCCTCTGTTCCACAGCCGCCGGGCTCTTTTCTGAACGGCTGCCCCATCTCTCCTATTCGCTATTCCACCTCAATAGAAGGCGCATAATTCTGGCAGTCAGACTTATACTGTGCCAGCGCTTCTTCCAGACTTAGGCTTCCTGCCGCATAGGCTTCCATAGCCGCCTGCATGTAGTTCTGGAAATACTCGTCATAAGGAGAGAATGCAGAGGAATCCACCCCCTTCTCAAGCTGGCTGTTCCAGTATGCGTAGGCATTCTGGCCATTTAAGTACTCAAAAATCCCAAGCTTTAACTCTGCCGCTTCTTCCGTTGTCATGTTTCCAACCTTTTCCTGGATGGCTTTGTTGGATACATAGTCTCCAAAGTCTGTGGCATAATCGTATACGAAATCTTCATTGGTTAAAATAAACTTTAGGAACAGATAGCACTCTTCCGGATACTTGGTTGCCTGGGAAATCCCCACATAGGTACCGCCTGCGGTAAAGGTTTCCGGCGGTGTGGCTACAGCCCAATCTCCTGCCTGGTCCTCATAGTTGGGCATAATGTTGAAATTCAATGCCCATGTTGCATTCATCAGGCTGAACACCTTATTCTCCTGGGTCAGGGATACGATGCCGGCATCATTTTTATAACATTTCCCTGTCAGGTTCTCATCGTACATGGTCTTGCAGTATTCAAACAAATTCACGATCTTCTCACCAGTATTCAGCTTATTGCCCAACAGGTATCCGCCTGCTCCGGTCATGCCGGCCAGACTTAAGTCTCCCACAGCATTGCCATTGAAATATACCTGACCGCCGCTTTTTTCCTTCACTGTGCGGGCCGCGTCAATCATGGACTCATAGGAGGAAAACAGCTTGCCGATCTCCACCGGATCATCCGTACCAAAGTATTCCTTGGCCATGCTCCTTCGGTAGAACACGCCTCCTACCGGACACTGCCATGACAATGCGCGCAGAGAGCCATTGGTATCTGTTCCTACACCTACCACGTAATCCTCGATCTGATCTGTCCATTCCCCGGCGTTAAAGGGTTCAGCAGATAGATCCATATAGCAATTGGGGTTGTTCACAATGGCTTTTACAAACTGGGTGCGGCAGGTAAATAAATCTGCAATATCCTCACCTCCGTTTACCATAGTTAAAATCTTCTCCTGTTGTTCTGCACCAGGAACCATAACAAGTTCAATGTGAATATTAGGGTAAACCTCATTAAATTTTTTAATCATGTAAGTAGGCTGCCCATCAGAGTGTACCATAAATTTTAAATCAGCCACATAGGATTCCGGATCCTTCTGTCCAAACCCGGCAACCTCTTCCTCACCGGATCCAGCTTCTTCCTTAGCTGCAGCAGTCGTTGTACCACTGGCAGCAGTTGTCGTCTCTGTCTTGGCCGTGTCATTGCCTCCGCCTGAATTGTTGGTTGTCCCACAAGCTGTGAGTGAAAAAATTGTTGCTACAGACAAACCCAGTGCCAACCATCTCTTTGATCTCATTTCCATTTCCTCCTCTTCGTTTGTAAATTCAAAATCCTCTCCCATCTTGTAGGTTGTTCTACAAGTTGTGAACTCATCATAACACATTCCCTATAACCTGTCAATTGTTTTTTGCACTTTTTCTATATTTCGGGGGAAATAATATAATTTTTTATTCTTTTTGCATAATAGTGCACAGTTGTATCAGACAACTAGTGTCTTGCCTCGCTGATAATTAGGCAGACTCACTTGTCTATTTGTCCATCGGGGTGGGTACATAATTATGATTTTTTTCATATATTCTATTGGACTTTATGTTTATATTCTCCTATTTCAGCCATATTATTTAAGGTTTACAAATTTTTTAGAATAAAAATAGAATCACAAATCATTCATTAATCCTTTGCTATGTTTAACACGAAATACTTTTATTTCCACAAAACAACTAATTTCCTCTTAATAAATCATCACTTAATCTCTTATTATGGCAGAATTATTTGCCCCAACATTTATATCAACTCTGCTGAAAGCAAATAGAACAATACTTGATGCAACTATAAAACAAATTGTAAAAAATATTTTTCTATTTTTTTGAATCCAAAATTTCAGCTTCAATCGTTTCATTTCTTCTTCCTACTTCAATTACTTCATTTTTGCTTTTTCTACCATTGCATAATACTGATTGCAAATTTAGGCGGAATGGCACTATATATTCCTAAATTTGAAAGTTTATCTATAGAAAGAATCATCTTTATACCACCTCATAAATCTATTTAACCGCATGCCGAGTATACTGCATTGACAACAACGATTCCTTTATTGCATCATATAATTCCTCATGCCCTATTGCCCTCAAAACCTTGCGATCAAATATTTCCCTGTCTGAATCCTTTAACTCATTTTCTATATCCATAACATTGCGATTTTTGATTTTGTTAAAAAATTCCACAATCTCCAAAGCATCTACCTCTGATATAATTTGCGGATTTATCATATACATGTTCTTCAGTTTTGTACTACTCGCATCCAACACACCTAACCCCCGACCAAAGCCAATCGCTTCAATTGCAAACATACCAAACAGAGAATTCAATAATGCATGCAATAAATCTTTCGATATATTTGTATTCTTCATTAGCATTCTCGTAAAACGCTGGTCTACGAATGTACTCTCATCAAACTTTGATACAAATAAACGTTTATCTGGATTAAGTGCAGTCACAAAGTCTGCTTTTGTTGCATCATCCATCTCATACCAAAAACTTCCTGAACGTTTTAATGCTTCCGGTAATAATTTGCCTGTTCCATTTCTAATGTTCTCAAACCTTTCTATCCAATTTAATGCCCCTACATGCCCTAATTGTCGCAATTCATCTTTCGATTCATGACAACAAAATGCAACAATATCCGTTTGTGCTGTATACGATTTTAATAATGCTGGATTTTTTAGCACTGGCTTAATATATTCACTCTCAATCCCACTACTTTCAGACGGATAAAACAAATCATTCCATCCTCTACGTTCGCCTCTTTTTACAGTAAGAAGTTTTTCAATCGGAATTAGACATTCTGCTAGCTTTTCAACCCATGATACATCGTGAAATAAGGCATTCAATGTTATACCCTTATCTGTAATTTTCTTAATCATATCAATAGAATATTTTTTTACAGAAACCACCGTTCTGTCAATTTCTTCTCCTAGCACAATACTATTTACAATTGTTTCCTTCTCATAGTTATTAAGTTGTTCTATGTCTTTATTCAACATCCAAAAATTTATTTTTGAACTCAGATTTGGTTTTAAAATTTCTTTTTTCTGCAATATCAGCAAAGTCGCTACAATATCCGCATTCTTAAACCAACGTCTACAATTACTTATTACCACTGTATGAATATCATAATAGTACTGCAATGCATCAAAAAACTTCTTACCAATATCCGTACCAAGCCATGAATTCGATAAAATAATTCCTAACCTTCCTCCATCTTCTAATAATTCATACAATTTAAATGGAAGATAATTATATAAATCCGTCTTTCCCAATGTAAACTCTATACCTGTATTATCTTTTATTCGTTGTCTATATTCACTAATATATCCTATCTCATCAACAGCTATTTTATTGTATTCTACAAATGGCAAGTTAGAAACAATAGCTCCAAAATTCGGAATTTCTTTTTCAATTCCACTACCATCAACCGGACTTTTTATTTCTATTTTATCTCCGCTCTTTACAGCAAATACATCTGACTGAAATATATTTAATGGAATATTCAATGCTTCTATATTCGTTACTGCAATATTGGCAATCTGTAATGGATATGCATATTTATCAGCTATCCACATAGTTGTAAATGCAGCTTCCGAATTGTGCAGTCTTTCCGTTTTATTCTTAATGATTGCTCTCGCAATCGTACCAGTTCCTGCGCACAAATCTGCGCATTCATCATTCCAATTATGAATCGTTATTTGGCAAAGTAAATCTGCTAGACAATATGGTGTCGCATATTGTCCTCTTATTTCTCTTTTTGCTGTATTGACTGTTTTTTCCAGTATTTCTTGTAAAACTGCCTGATCAATTTTTTCTATTTTATTTTCCACCAAAAATTGATTGTAATCCACAATATCTATCCATGTATCCTCTGGCACTACCTCGTTGTATTCCATTCTTTTAAATATATTATAAAAGTCCCCTTGTTCTACAATTTCATCTATGATTGCATTTCCATCTGATGGTGTAGATGTACTATCAATTCTATCTATCTCATAAGCACAGTTATGGTACTTCTTTATTGTATTGGCAAACATGATTCTGTTTACCCAATTAAGCAAAATTGACTTTGCATACGCAGAATACATATCATTTTCATCTTTATCATATTCTTCATGAAAAGCATTCCACCATACTTTTAATCGACTCTCCATTATCATATTACAGCCAACTTCTAAAATAAGGTTTTCTGCAACCAAATCTTTATTTCTTTGAATTATTTCTGTCATAAGTCCATCAGATATCGTTGTTTCAATAGACGATGCCGATATTGAGCCATTTACTAAAAACTCATTTACTGTTAAAACAATATCCTTTATAATTGGCAGCCACTCTGCTTTATATATGGTTACATCTTCTCGATTCTTTATATGGTTCGTTCCACTCCAAACTTTAGCTTCCTCAAAATTTCCATTCACATTTTTTATATATAATTTCCCATATGTAAAATTCCAAATAACAAAACTGTTTAAGTTTAAAGCAATTGCTTTTCTGGTAGCATCCCTTATTAATGCTTCATCCGTAATTAAAACATCCGGCATCTTAAGTTCCCACCCCTGTAAAATCCTGTTTTGTGCTTCGTCTTCATATAGTAAAACATCCGGAAACATACTTTTCTTATTTACAGAAAGCGTACTTTCCCCACCTACACTTTTAATCTTTAGATTTATTCCTTTGAGCATTGCCCTTATTTCTGAAATAATAACAATAGCCCAGCTTCTCTCATTACGTCTAACAATTGTACCCATACACATCTACCTCTCCTTAAATTCAGAAATAAGGTTTTGCTCTTTTATATATTTGCGAGTCTTTTTATCTAGCTGCTCCCATGCCAAAAATAATCTTCTTTTTGCAACATCTATATAATCAATTTCTTCTTTTTTAAATAATGCTACATTTTCGTTTTTTTCAATACCAATAAAATTTCTTCCTTCCATTAATGCAGCAACTAAAAATGAACCGCTTCCAAAAGTATTATCCAATACAACATCCCCCGGATTTGTATATGTCCGTATCATGTATCTTCCCAATTCTATTGGTTTTTGCGTTGGATGTAGTACAGCCCCCTCACATTCAGCAGTTTTAACATATATGATATCCGTCGGATAACGTTCCCCTTCGCTTGCCACGTGGACTGGTTCAAAATCACCGTAATTTCCACACAATTGGTTTTTTCTTGTTCCTTTATCATACGGCTCGCCTTGTGTCATCTGTGGATGGTATGTCGGTTGTTTCTTATAGAATACGCACACATCTTCATGCTTTCTAAGCGGCTGCTTCTTTGCATTCAGAAAATTAGTTGGTTTTGATTTTTCCCAAACCCACTTATATTTATAAATATTAGGTTGACTTAATATGAGCTTCGCTGTAAATACTCCATTAGAAGTTAATACAATTGCCCCATTTGGTTTAATAATTCGATTATACTGTTTCCATAACTCATCTAAAGAAATATAGCAATCCCATTGGTTTTGTGTCATTCCATATGGCAAGTCACAAAGAATCATATCTACACTTCCATCTGGTATTTCGTTCATATATTCAAGACAATCGCCTTCAAAAAGCTGATTTATTACCTTATCCATATCTATAACTGATGTATCTACATTTTCCATAACCGCTCCTTAATCTTATTCTTTTATCTTTTATAATATCATATTTTATCGTCGAACACAAGTTCTTATTTCTAATCTTCCTAACTTTCATATCTAAAAAATTCTCTTGCCAACGCTTCTGCAATAGCTTTACTATATCCCTGCGTCAAATAACCTTGAACAATCGTACCAAACATCCTGCAGCTTCGCAAGCAATTGTTCTGTAGTGCGCAGACTGGCTTCTATTTCCTCACATTTCAACTGCAAAGCATTACCGTCAGAATAATAAACCTCCACATAACCGATCCATATTGTATTCACAGCCTATAATATTTTCCATAGAATACTATCCGCCCCAATTTCCATTATCCTTCATATCAATCCATCCTTTCTTATCTGCCCAAACATTCTGTTTCACACGCTCAAAATCATCCGCTTTTTCCTGCAACTGTTCTATTTTTATATACTGCTGATGTACCTTACTTTTATAGAAATCAATATCCTCTGCCTGTTTTGTGACTTTTGCCTTTAACTCTTTAATCTGCTCCATCAGATCGACACATTTTATCGTAAGGCTTTTTACAATTTCTTTCAGTTTTTCCACAAGCGGAATGGCGTTCTTTTCCCGATGAGCCTTTGCACTCATTAGTGCAGTCGGTTCCGGCAACCGCCATTTGGCATCTTCATCATAGGCATGTATGTTACATTCTAATGCTATTTTAGAATCAGCTATTTTCTCAATATCCTGCATTCCTCTTTTTCCCAAAGTCCAGTTTATCTGCATCCGGCTTTCCCATCTTTTTCACTCGTTTGCATGGATTATTCGACAAATTGTAAATACTGCTTGCATGAGTGAATAATGCTGTAATCTGATTTTGCACCCTGTGAAGATAAGTCTGAGCATACCCTTTTTCCCTAATTGCATTCTGCCACTGAATAATATCTGAAGGAGTGATTTCTTTCATTTTTTTATTTTCAAAATATGGAAGAATATGAGCTTCTATCATATACCGTTTATTCTTGATTGAACGCGCTTTCAACTCGCCTTCCTTATCACGAAAATAAATCTCAACAAATACTCCCAACGCCATATCCATATTGACATTAGCGGATAATTTGATATTATTTTCCCACTCCAAGGCTTCTTTCTTTGTTTTAAACCCACGTTTCTGCTTTTTCTTCTTGTTTCCCTGCCAATCCTCATAGTAGAATAGGCTTAACCAAGTATTCCTTTTTTCATCTTTATATACCGGCATCAGTTTTCCTTCCTATGCTGTCTGCACTGTCTGATAACCGTAGAACTTCTTTTCCCAAAATGCTCTGGGAACTTTCCCTACCACAATAATAAATCCGGATTTCTCCAAGACATTCCGTGACATCAATTAACATAGAAAGTCCACAGATTGCATCTCTTGTGTCTCGCTGGAATGAATTGAACAAGGAACTGGAAACTGAAAAAATTGACAGTGACGACTACAACAGCTCCACAGACAGTCTGATGAACTCATTTAATATTCCGGCAGAGAATTATTAACAATTTTTTTGATATATTTTCCTGATGAGCAAATCTTTTAGAACCATATTAGAAATGCAAGAAAATTTTTAGCCATTTTCCAACGTAAAAAGGCTTTCGGAAAAACCTCCGAAAGCCTTGATTTTACTGAATAAACTATAATTACTCGATGATAGTAGCAACCCTACCAGAACCTACTGCAACGATCACCCTCATTGTAGACAACTATCCAGCGTGACGTTACCAAATGTCAACAGCACGATACACTAGGAAGCAGGAAACCAGACGAAACGGGTGTGCCGGATAACTCCTGTAGGATTACCCGCCGGTTGATCCAGATACCATGCAGTTACAGTACCGGCACTCCCATGAAACTTCAATCAATCCTTTTCACCCATCTCCACAAATCCTTATAAACTTCCTCCCAATTCTTTTCATTCAGCAATTCATGTCTGGCCTTGGGATAGAGTTTTATTGAAACCTTCTCCATTCCCACAGAAAGTAGCTGTTTATAAACTCTGGCCACTCCCTTTCCAAAATCACCCACCGGATCCTCATTACCGGATATCAGCAGGGTAGGCAGTTTTTTGGGTATAAAACGGAATTGCCTGTGAAGCCCAAGATCAATCAAAATATTAAAAAAATCCACATAAGCCTGACAAGAAAACGGAATATTACAGTAGGGATCTGCTAAAAACTTATCTACCTGTTCCTCGTCTCTGGACAGCCAGTCATTGGTCGTCCGGTTCGGCTGGAACCTGCGGTTATAAGAACCCAGAACCAGTTCTTCCATCAGGTAACTTTGATGTCTCATCCCCTTAACTGCTCCCACAACCAATGCCGCCAGCTTCCCTGCACACGCCATCCACAATGGCTGTCCTCCCGTTCCCATCAAAATCAGTCCATCTAAACGTTCGCCGTGAACGGTTACATATCGTCTGGCGAGGAACGATCCCATGCTGTGTCCCAGCATAATATGTGGAATGTCTGGATACCGCATCTCCATGATCTCTGTCACCCGAAATAAATCCTGTACCAGACAGACCGCTCCCTTTTTCTCTGCAAAAAAGCTTAGATCCTCCTTATTCCCAGTCATTCCATGTCCCAGATGGTCATGGCCGATGACGGCAATCCCTCTGTCTGTCATCCAGGACGCAAAACGATCATAGCGGCCGATATGTTCCATCATACCATGAGAAATCTGCAGGACAGCTGTCGCCTCTCCCTCCGGCTTCCAACAATACCCATGAACCTGTGTATGCTTGTCACTGGATAAAAAATAAAACTCTTCTCTTTCCATAACCTTCTCCTTCCAATGTGAACTTAACATCCCTTTATACAAACCGCCAACTGAAATTGCATTATATTTAACAGAGAGCGTACACTAGTGTCTTGACCGGATTATATTCAGTCAAGGCACCAGACATAAAACCAATTATTTTATTATAGCACCCAATCCTTCTTCTGTTAAGAATATCCTTAGGAAAAACCTCCGCAAGCTTCCCGCTGCCTACTCACCTGCCATTCCCTTGAAACTCTGTCATATACGGCCGGAACCGAAGAGGCAGATGGCCTCTCTGGCATATAGGGTTGGTTCTCTCTTCAATTGCAATATGATGGTGGAAAATCTTCCAAAGATTCTCAAATTCCTCCTGGTCGCCGGACTTTATCATTCGTTCCTTCCACCCTTCTTCTGAGATCTGAACCATCATCCAAGTTTTGAATGCCCTGTGAACCACTGCCTTTTTCCTTTTTTCATCATAGATGATCCAGTTTTCCCCATGAAGGCGGTCTGCAAAATGAGGTGCCATCAAAATGATCACGTCATTCTTAGGCCCTACAACACCAAACAATACACCGTCCTTTGTCTGGAAAAAACGGAGAAATTCAATGAGAAGATGGGCCTCATTCCCCACATTCCGATTCATCTGAAAAATCTCATAGACAGCTGGAATCTGAATCTGCTCCAGAATCATGTTCCCATAATGAAGGGCATAGATCAAAAAGCGATAGATCCTGTCTGCCTTTTGATCCTCCTGACTCAAGGATGCCCGGAAAATCTGTTCATATACCTGTTGTCCAGCTTTCTCTTTTACGGCATGGATCACCTTCTCCACTTTTTCTGTACTTTCCTGTACCTGACGATATTCTGCAAACATCTGTATGTTGCCTGTCCCATTTAACTCCAAACACACATTTTGATGGCCCAGTCGGCTCATCCAGGCATCATATACGCCGCACAATATCCCCTCAAACGTATCTGTACATGTAAATATGGTCATGCCCACTCCTCCCTTCCAGCCGAATGTACTCTCAAAGTCTCTTTATGCCAGAATTTGCCAGATGATTTTTTCAGATGAACAGAAATAAGCCCGGTATATGTGGAACATACACCCCCAAAATGCAGGTACATATAGCAGAAAGTCAAGCGCCAAGGCAGCACACTTCCATCAAAACTATTACAGCTGACCCGCCAGAACCGTCTTTCGCTCCTCCTCATCTGGTTTTATAGATAGGAATCCATCATCAAACATGGACATCTGCTGGTAAGCGCCCTTGTGACTGATGTCCCATGCACTGCGCCGCTCATCTCCCAGAAGCTGGCTGGTAATAAAATCCTGATCCATCTTCAAAGGATACATCATACGCCCATTGCAGGTAATAAAGTAAACCGCACGCTTTAACACCACTCCCATCTTCTTCAAATCCATAAAGTCAAGGCGGGCATTTTTCCTGGCGGCGGCTATCCTCTTGGCTGATTTTACTCCGATCCCCGGCACTCTTAGAAGCATGCCATAAGATGCCTGATTCACTTCCATCGGAAACTGCTCCAGATGGCGCAGGGCCCAGTCACACTTAGGATCCAAAAACACATTAAAATTAGGCTGGCTGGAAGAGAGAAGCTCCTCTGCCTGGAATCCATAAAACCGCATCAGCCAGTCTGCCTGATACAATCGATGTTCCCGAAGAAGTGGCGGCCCGCCTGGCAGTGCCGGAAGAAGGCTGTCATCGTTTACCCTGACAAAGGCGGAATAAAATACTCGCTTCAAATCATAATTCCGATACAATGCCTGGGCAACGGAAATCATCTGATAATCGTTTTCCGGCGTGGCACCTACGATCATCTGAGTGCTCTGGCCAGCTGGGACAAACCTTCTTCCCTCCCTGTATGGGATGATCTCCTGCTTCTGCGCCTGGATCCCCCTTTGTATCTGACGCATCGGTGCAAGAATCCGCTCCCGGGTTTTAGACGGTGCAAGGCGCTTCAGCCCTTCCGAGGTAGGCAGTTCCAGATTGACACTCATACGGTCTGCAAGAAGCCCCACCTTCTCCACCAGAACCGGATCCGCTCCCGGGATGGCTTTAATATGGATATAACCATTAAACCGATATTCTCTTCGCAGCTTCCACAAAGTCTGATACAACAGATCCATGGTATAATCCGGACTGTGAAGGATCCCAGAGCTAAGGAACAATCCTTCGATGTAATTGCGCCTGTAAAACTCTATGGTAAGCCTGCACACCTCCTCCGGTGTAAAAGCAGTCCGCTTCGTGTCGTTGGATCTTCGATTCACACAATACTTACAATCATAGATACACTGGTTGGTAAACAATATCTTCAACAGAGAAATGCATCTTCCATCTGCAGCAAAGCTGTGACAGAGCCCTGCCGCAACTGCATTCCCCAAAGTTCCCGGCTTATTCTTTCTCTCTACTCCACTGGAGGTACAGGCCACATCATACTTTGCCGCATCCGCCAAAAGCGCTAACTTTTCCTCCACTCCCATCTCTTCCTGAATCAGCATATCTTTCCTCCAAGCAAGAACGTATGTTCTGTTCATATTCTATCATATCCCACAAAATCTTGCAAGCATTTTCGAATATATGTTCTGATTAAAGTGTCCTGTAGTTACAATTCACACCCAAGCCAGATTCCATCCGATTTTTACTTTATGCAGGTGTAAATTGCAAATGGAACTGCCCATTTAAAGTCGCCTTCGGCGAGGGGCAGAGGGGCAGTCCTTTTGGCTTCAAACTAAATTGGTTCTACGCCAATCAGCGTAGTGACTGATGTGGGTGTGAAACAATGTCATGATGCTGGGTGTGAAAAGTAACATACTGTACCATTTCTTTCAGTTAAGGGACGCAGAATAATTGTTCCATCTGCATGGCAAGTCATTTCCATTTCTACCAAACATAAAAAAACTGCCTGAGCCTCTAAGGTTTCTCAGACAGTTCCTGCTCGCGCTTTCCTTTTTGCGCCGACTTTTTCTTTTTCTTCTTTCCTCTCCGGTTCTTTCCAGGCTTATTCACCCGTTCCACGTCATAATCGTCCCGCTCATCCACGCCCTTATTGTATTCATGAAGTTCTGGTAGCCCTGTCACATACTCCTCCGAGTCATCATGCTCCTCTTCCTGGCGATCTTCCTCCTGTTCCTCGCCCTCCTGCTCAAAAGAGCCATCCTCCTCCAGATTCTCTGCGTTAGTCTCTCCGCTCTCAGATTCTTCTGCAGTATACTCCTCTCCATCCCTTTCCTCTGTGTCTGGCTCCCTGTCGTCATCCCTCGCTGTATCAGCCGCCGTACCACAATCCGTTCCTTCTTCCCCACATCCGTCTACACCACCAATGTCAGGAGAATCCTTAGAGCCTGTCTGTCCAGCTTCCCCGAAGCCTTTCCTTTCCGGCTCCTCCTCCAAATCCCCCCTGTCTTCTTCCACTATCTTCTGCTCTTCCGGACCGCCTACCATATCCATAAACTTCTTGCCGGGAATGCTCCCTGACAGAAACAAAGCAGCCTTGGCACTAATAGGGCCTATCATCTCATAGAGCACAGAAGAGGATAAAATAATCGCCAGCATCAGATCTCCTGTCTCAGCCGGGAGAATTCTTTGTCCCAGAAACGCAAGTCCAATGGCAACCCCTGCCTGAGGAATCAAGGCAAGCCCCATATAATTGCGAATTTCCCTGCTGGTTCCCATCAGTTGGCAGCTGAAATAGGTGCCCAGGTACTTTCCTGCAATCCTGATAAGAAAATATGCCACACCAACTGCACCAACTGTGGTAAGCGCCGTCAGATCCAGATTCATGCCAGATACGATAAAGAAAATCGACATTACCGGAGGCGTAAAGTTGTTAATCTGCCGGAACAGCTTCTTATCTCTTGTCAGATTAATGTAGACGGCTCCAAATACCATGCAGGACAGAAGAGGCGACACGTCAACAATGGCGCACAAGCCAGAGATCCCCAACAACATGGCTATAGCAAGGATCAGGCGGTTGTCACGGCTTCTGGCCGGTATCAAAAGCCGGCTTAAGAAATATCCGCAGAAAACTCCCACGGCTATAAACACAAAATTATAGACAACAGGGATCACAATATCCCCAACCGACAGGCTGCCAGAATCGGACCCCTTGATCACAGCTGACACAATGCTAAACGCCAAAAGGCAGACAACATCATCCAGGGCCACGATCTGAAGCAGCGTATTGACAAACTCACCTTTCGCCTTGTATTGGTTGATGGTCATCATGGTGCTGGCAGGAGCCGTCGCTGTGGCGATGGCTCCCAGAATCAAGGCAAATCCCCAATCCATCCGAAACATTACTTTCAAAAGAAAAGTAACCAGAATTCCGGCCAAAAGAGCTTCGCTGAACGTAATGACGATGATTCTCTTCCCCGTCTTCATGATTACTTCTTTTTTAAAAAACTTTCCCACGCCAAATGCGATAAATGCAAGGGCAATGTCGCTGATAAATCCCATGGAATGGATCATGTCGTGGGGAATAAAATCCATACAACAAGGCCCGATCAAAATTCCGGCCAAAATATATCCGCTTACCTTAGGCATATTCAGCGTATTGGTCAGCCTGGTCATGATAAATCCAGAAAATAAAATAATCGAAAGAACCAAAAGTACCTTAGTCTCCTGATTCAGCTGTTGGATAAACTGTAAAACATCCATTTTAAAAACCTTCTTTCAATTGTTTGTTTTTACCATTGTCCTGCCGGCTATCCAATTGCCTCTCCATTCCCTTTACAGCCGTATTCCTATCCCTTAAATGGTATGCATCTGACCATGAGAACCCCTTCACACCAAGTCGGATGCCAACTTCCATAACACACACGGCCTCATTCCTTCAACCCACAGACTTGCCTGGATCGCCATGTCATAAGAACGCTTTTTATCTATATATTTAGATAGTATACTTCACAAATAATATCCCGTCAATCTGTTCCAAATATTTTGTAACTGCCTCACGACTTCTGTGGTTCTTATCACTTAAGCTGATCACGACCTTCTGAAAGGACTCCGCATTCTGTTCCATCCTCATCTCGCCCATCTGAATTCCTATGGATAAAAGTTCCTGGGCAACGCGGCTGATTTTCACATTCTCTTCCATCTCCACATAGAACCGAAACCACTCATCATCATTGATCAGATGGTACTCCAGCTTTCTCAAACGGGTCATAATCAGAAACACCGCCGAGGTAGCTACGATCCCCGCCTCATAAAAGCCGATGCCAATACTAAGGCCGATACATGCCGAAGTCCACAATCCTGCCGCTGTGGTCAATCCCCGGATCTTTGTCTTCCCCGCTATGATAATACTGCCTGCCCCGAGAAAACCGATGCCGCTGACCACCTGCGCTCCCAGACGGGCCGGATCCCCTGTCTGAAAATGAATGTACATATACTGGCCTGTCATCATCACCATGGCTGCACCCATGCAGACCAGCATATACGTCCTCATCCCCGCCGCCTGATGGGCCCTTCCCCGTTCAACTCCGATGGCTCCTCCACAGACCATAGATAATAAAACCCGAATAATAATGGAGGTTAGATTCAAACCCTCTAAATAACCTGCTACTGCTCCCATCTAACTGTCCCACCTTATCATTTTATCGTAATTGCCCTGATATCATGACTGTCCTGATACGGTTTCCGTACCCTTTTATCCACAATCCTGCACTTCTTATTCGAAAACGTGCTTGAAAATCCATTCCATCCACGACAGAATTGATTTTCAAACACGCCCGTCCGCTTACAACCTTCAGCCTTCCAACTCGCTCAATACCCGTTTTGTCATATCCGGGTAATTTCCAATCACAGTGTCTACCCCTTTGGCATACAGATCCCTTACCTGCTCCTCCTTGTTCACAGTCCAGGTATTGATCATGATCCCTTCTGCCTTAGCCTCATCCACGATCTCCTTCCTAAGCTGCACCACCGACGGATGGTAGCAAGCTACCCCATGGGATTTGGTGTACTGTCCCGCGTTGTAGATCCAGGTGTCGCTTAAGAATCCGTATACCAATTCCGGAGCCATAGCCTTCATCTTCATGACGCTGTAGTGGTTAAAGCTGGAAATGATGATCCTGTCTTCCAGATGATATTCCTTTATCATCTCATAAACCTTTTCTTCGATTCCAGGATACTCATTGATCCCTGTCTTAAGCTCAATATTGGTGACAATTGGGGAATCCTTTACCAGGTCAAAATACTCCCGCAAAGTCGGAATCGGATGAAAGCCCATCTTCCCCCTGTAAATATAAGATGCATCCAGCTTCCTAAGTTCCTCCAGAGTATAAGATGCCACCAACCCCTTTCCATCTGTGGTTCTGTCCACAGCCTCATCGTGAATAATCACGATCTCTTCGTCCCTGGTCAGCTGTACATCCAGCTCAATTCCGTCTACCCCTTCATCCAGCGCCTTCTGAAAAGCCAGTATGGTGTTCTCCGGATATTTTCCGCTGAAGCCGCGGTGCGCAAAATTCTTCATGGCAACCCCTCCTTTTTAAGTAACGGCACGCGCCGCCCTGCGGCACCTGCCAAGTCGTCGGAAGGCATCCTTAAAATGCTTCGCATTTGCCTTCCTCCTTTTTCAAGGTAACGGCACGCGCCGCCCTGCGGCACCTGCCAAGTCGTCGGAAGGCATCTTAAAAATGCTTCGCATTTGCCTTCCTCCTATCTCAAGGTAACGGCACGCGCCGCCTTGCGGCACCTGCCAAATCGTCGGAAGGCATCTTAAAAATGCTTCGCATTTGCCTTCCTCCTATCTCATGAGATACTATACTTTAACATAAAACGGCGGACAAAACAACTGCCGTTTGTGCCCGCCGCTCATAATCTCTTATTGGGTAGATGCGTTGTAGTTCGTAATCGCTGCATTCACGCTCTCAGCCAGGAAGTCCACAGCCTGCTGCGGTGTGAATTCTCCGTTGTAGGTCTTCTCCATAGCCTCGTTGAAGAGGATTCTGGACTCGGTTGCCACGCCTGAAAGCACGCCTGCTGTGTATCCGTTAACCGGAGTGTCATTTAACTGGTTGATTGCTGTCATAAAGTTTGGATTCTCTGCAATGAATGCCTTCATCTCTTCTGTCTCATATGCTGCCGGATTGATTGCGAAATAGCCGGTAGACATACTCCAGGTTGCCTGTACTTCCGGAGTCGTGGTGAACTCAATAAACTTCCAGGCTGCATCCTTCTTGGCATCATCCTTGTTGTCCATCATCCACAGAGAAGCACCACCGATGATAACGCCGCCGTCTGCGCTGTCCTCAATCTTCGGGAAGTATCCGGTACCTACCTCGAAGGCCGAGCTGTTCACTGCATTCCTAAGGATAGCCGTGGATTCAACGATGATTGCTGCCTGCCCTGCAAAGAAAGCTGTCTGGGTATCTGCCGTAGTGCTTCCGTAGTTTGCCGCATAACCAGAATCCAACAGATTCTTCCAGGTTTCGAAAATCTTTAAGCCTGCGCCGTTCTTATCAAAATCAACTGCCGTAGCCGCTGCTTTTCTTCCGTTCTCATTGTCTGCATAGTACTGGCCCTGTCCGGCAATCTGCTGCTCGAAGAACCATCCGTAGATGGCCTGGGAGAATCCTACCGGAGCTGCGCCGCTTTCCACGATCTGCTTGGAAAAATCCATAACCTCGGCAAAAGTCTTAGGCGGTGTGTTGGGATCAAGCCCGGCTGCCTCAAACACGTCCTTGTTGTAGTACAACATAGGAGTGGATACGTTAAATGGCATGGACATCTGTTTTCCGTCTACCGTGTAATAGCTTGTAATAATATCCATGACACAGCTTGGGTCAAATCCGGTTGTGGCGAACATGTCTTCCACCGGAATCGCATAGCCGCTGTCGGTCATGAACTTGGTACCGATATCGTACATCTGGCATACATCCGGCATACCGCCGCTCTGCATGGTTGCTTTTAACTTTGTGATCATGTCATCATAGGTACCCTGATACTCGCTCTTTACCACGATCTGATCCTGGGACTCATTGAATGCCTTGACCACAGCCTCTGTAGCCTCACCGTTTACGCCGCCCATGGCATGCCAGAATGTAATCTCAACCTTTCCGTCCGCGCTTGCGCCGCCGGATGCCGCCGTTGTCTCTGCGCTGCCGCCGCCGGACGCTGCTGTCGTCTCTGCGCTGCCGCCGCCGGATGAGGAACCGCCGCCTGAATTACCGCCGCCGCATGCTGCCAGTGACAACACCATGACTGCCGCCAGTCCTGCTGCCATCCAATTTCTTCTTTTCATGAATAATCCTCCTGTTTAAAATAATTTTTATCTCACACAGACTCTTTCATCTGTATAAAATCAACCTTTTACGGAACCGGAAGTAAGTCCTGATATCAGCTGCTTCTGCCCCAGAACGAATGCCAGGATAGAAGGAACCAAAATGATCATGGAACCTGCCATAACCGGACGGAAATCCGTAGCCTCCGCACCCTGGAGCATGCCGAGACCAATCTGAACGGTTCTCATATCCACCGTATCCGTAATAAGAAGAGGCCATAAGTAGTAGTTCCAGCTCTGGAGGAACGTATAGATTCCCAGCGCTCCCATAGACGGCCGCACCAGAGGAAGGGCAATCTCATAGAAGAACCGGAAGTTCCCGCATCCGTCGATATCCGCCGCCTCTTTAATCTCCATGGGAAGCTGGAGAAACGCCTGCCTCATGTTAAATACGGCAAATGCAGTGGCCATGTTGGGAAGAACCAGCGCCGTATACGTATTCTTAAGATTCCAGTCACAGATAGTCAGATAGTTGGCGATGATGATAGCCTGGCTTGGAATCATCATGGTAGACAGCATCACCAGAAACAGCACATTCCTTCCCCTGAACTTCATCATGGAAAATGCGTAAGCCGCCAGAGCGCCTGTTATGATCTGTCCGATGGTAATGATACCGGAAGTGATCAGGGAATTCTTGATAAAGGTAAAGAAGGGAGCCAGCTGCACAGCCCTTACATAGTTTTCCGCCATCACCTGTCCCGGCCAGAACTTGCCGGCAAATACTTCCTTTAAAGACATCATACTAACGTTAAAGCAGTATACGATGGGCGCAATAATGATAACCGCCATCACAATATTCAATGCGTAAAATACAGCCTTCATTATTTTTCTATTCATCAATAAGTCACCTTCTTTTCTAATCTAAACTGTACCAGAGTCAGCACCAGAAGAATCACAAAGAGAACCATGGACTCTGCGCAGGCCATGCCGAACCGGCTGTTCATAAATGCTTCCTGATAAATCTCATACACAATCACATTGGTACTGTTGGCCGGTCCTCCCTGGGTCATCATCTTTACCTGGGCGTATGCCTGTACCGCGTTGATCACATTGATAATCAGGAGGAAAAACAGCGTAGGAGAAATGCAGGGAATGGTAATATGCCTGTGTTTCGCAAAAAATCCGGCACCCTCTAAAGATGCGCTCTCGTACAAATCCATGGGAACACTCTGAAGCGCTGCCGTCACATAGATAAAATTCAGGCCGATATTCATCCAGACTGTCACAAGGGTAACGGCGATCAGTGCATACTTGGGATCGGTCAGCCACCCGATATTGGTTCCCAACACCTTATTGAGAATACCCATACTGCTGTGGAAGATGAACATGAATACAACGGATGCCGCTGCCGCCGAAATCGCCATGGGAAGGGCGAATACGGTGCGGAAGAAGTTGGTTCCCTTGATGTCTTCACTGCTGACAATGGCAAGGATAAAACCAAAGGCGATAGAAAAGATTACCGTCATTATGGCATATTTAAAGGTCACGAACAAACTGTTTAAGAACTTTTGAGACGTAAAGATTGAGATATAGTTGCTGATACCTACATTGGACGCTACCTCCCCCAAAGGCGTCGTCATAGCAAAACTTAAGCGTATGGTCTTAAAAAACGGCCAGAACAGAAACAATGCAAAGAAAATCATGGCCGGGGCCAGATACAGGTATGGTTCTACCACCCGAAAAAAACTTTTCTTCTTCACAAAATACATCCTCCTTTTCCTATATATGAATCCTGCGCAGCAGAATTCTTTGCCTGCGGCAATCGTACAGGCCATGTACACACAGTCTTCTTTTCTGCTGCAATACGATCCCCACGGGACATCCTGGCTTTTGGATACATTTTCCTAATAAAGGAAGAAAGAGCCCGGCCCGCCAGACTCTCGCGCCTAAATCCAGCTGCAACAGCAACCTGCTTTCTAAGCGTGTAATGCACTCTTCGCGGAGTGTTCTATACCATAAGGAATCATTCCTACGATATAAAAAAAGCAGTACCGTATTCTGGCTGTCATACTAGTCCAAATCACGATCTCTGCTTTCTCTTCGCCGCTAGCAAATATTCCATTGGCTAAAGTTTATCACATGTATTGTAATTTTGCAATACTTTTTTAAAAAATACCGCTTATTTTTTGTGCTGTTTTATACAATAACTGTTATTTTTCTAACAATGTCCACAACCATTTCTTGCGATCTGCACAACCCCCCCATTTTTTCCTGTTTCATTCAGTTAAACTGCACAAAATCACTGTATTTCCCCAAATTTCTGTTTTCCAGGCGTTTTCTCTGATGGAAACCATCACATAGAAGCTTCTTCCTGAGAGCACAGTTTCTCAAATCCCAGACACACAAGAAATGGCACTAACCTTCCCTCCGCTCCAGATCCCTCTCAACCATCTCCAGATAATGTACCAGCACATCTCTCCTGCTGCCAATTCTCCAGGAATGATCCATCTCATCATAAGTGAAACTTTTCCGCCCTCCGTCCTGCATCCGCTTCCAGAAACCCAAAAGCTCATCCAGCGGAATATAGTATATCTCATCCATAGATGTCCAGTGAAGGATGAGAAATGCAATCCCTCCCTGCATTTCAAACTCCCTCATGAACTGCACCTGGTGTTCGTGTACATTCTGGAGAGGAAAGGTTTTTACCGCACATTCCTTGGCATCAAAACAGACTGGAATTCCCTGCACGGCTCCGATATAGTCAACTGTGCTCTTCTGGTCAAAATACGCCAGCGTAATGTGGCGGCTTTCCTTGTCAATGGTAATGGGCGTAATCGGCGTGGGAATCTTCTGAATCAATGCCAGTTTCTTCTCCCGGTATACCTCATTGGCGTGATTGATCCGATCTTCCAGCGCAGATCCACGCAGTCCTCTGCTGTTCCAGGTTCCCATAGCACTTTTTTCCTTTCTGTGTCTGCCTGATCTTACAATCCAGACTCCTTCAGTCCCTTCACCAGTTGCACATAAAACTCCAGGACCCGGAATCCTCTGTAATCCTCCCTGGTTAGGTCAATCATATCCCCATGAGAGATCCCCCTCAGATATGAGTTGGTAACCACGCCCTGAAAATTCGTCCATTGGGCCGATTCCACTGTCACCAGACCGTCGCTTGGAGCATCCAGAGCCTTTAAGATCCAGTAAGGAATGCAGAGAAGCTTACTGCTGAAGCCATGCTTCATCAGGCTGGCATAGCTCTGGTAATATACTCCCGGAGCATCCGGATAGTTCTCATTAAATTCCTTTGCGTATGCCTGCGACAGCTGTACACTTGCCACATAGGCATTGGGGGTTTTGTCTCCCAACCTGCCGAAATACCCATCAATCATCCTGCAGATATTGCGGTAAAGGCTGTCTGGCAGCTTTTTCAGAAAATCCACCAGCTTTGATCCCCGGTGGGGTGTATTGATGGTGGTAAGGCTTGCTATAAACGGCGCCATATGAAGGCCGCTTATGACATACCTTGCGTCCAGCCCGCCTTTGGAATGGGCGATGATATTTACCTTCCCGCACCCAGTGTCTTTTAAGATCTCCATAATCTTATCCTTTAAGATCTGCCCGTTGTCCTCCACAGTCCCCCATGCCTCCTGGTGCCCGTAGTAGACCTTGGCCCCGTTGCGCACCAATTCCCTTGGAATCCGGCCCCAATAATTAAAATAATGGAAATCACGAAATCCTACGCCGTGAACCAGCAAAAGGGGATAGCGGGTACTGCAGATCTGCTTTTCCACCCGTACCTGATCCAGCCGGATCTTATGCAGGGTATGGTCGATTTCCTGCTTTGCCAACCCTCTTACATACAGCGCAAGGCCAAAATTCACAACTGGAATCCACATAAATGTCCATACCAGGATCCGCTTGGCAATCCGAAGCCGCCTGCACAGCACGCACATCCACAGAAGAAGAAGCTGAAAACCGATATAGAGAAAGATCCACCACACAGCCAGAACAATTCCCAGTACGCTTACCCCGTACCGGCACAACCTGTATACGGCGGCAACGCCTCCCAACACCATAAGCCACATGGTGATGGTCAGAAGAGCTGTCACAATCCGCAACACCTGAATATGTATTTTTTCCGCCGTAGTAAGCAGCTTGTCATAATCAACCTTCATCCCTGTTTCTCCCAATAGACGCACCGCATCCGATAGACCATTCCTCCATGACAGCTTAAGGGAATCAGCTTCCCATCCTTTGAAAGAGGATCCATACACACATACTCTCCGTTTTCACTGCCTACAAGCAAGACCCAATGGGCAGCCCCATTCCCTCCCACTCGCACTTTCACCACTGGATAATGACCCTGGTCAAGAAGATTCTCAATCTCTTCTTCCGACACAGAAGAAGCTACGATCACCTGGGTCTGAGGCAGCGCTTCCTTTAACTGTCCCCACACAATATCTCCCTGGTCATTATAAACGCCATTCTCGCCAAACAACCGGTTCAATTCTTTCGGGGTTATGATTTCCCCTGTCCCCCAGACTTCCTTCTCTGTGGAAAGGGCTGATGCAATACAGCTGGTAAGGCACCCGGAACCGCCCATACGGTAACGCGAAGCTCCAAGGGGATCCTCTTTCCAGGCCTCATTCTTCTGGCCATAAAGGATGATGGATGCTACCGGATGATCATGTTCCGGCTTTATGGCCTTTCCCTTGTCTTTTCTGGGCCGAAGCCACAAAATCATACCCATTCCTCCCAAAACGATCAGCACCAGGATGAAGGTTCTGACAATCATGCTTCGTTTTCCAACGGGCTTTTTTCGTAAATGAATTCCCATGATTCGTTCCTCTCTTCCCTCCTTGCAGACTGAATCTTCATTCTCTGTCATTTCACAGAACGTAGACCGGACACAACACCAGTCCATTTCGGGCACACCCTGGCGAATGGCTCCGGAAGAGGCGCCATAAACGACTTTCCCTCCAGATAACTTAAGGGTTCTGGAAGAGACGGAAATACGATCTCATAGGAATGAAGCATCTGGAAACGAATTCCAAACCGTTTTCTGGCCTCCTCGTTCACCCCTTTGTCCCCATATTTTCCATCTCCTACCAGAGGGCAGCCTATGGAAGACAAATGGGCCCGGATCTGGTGGGTTCTCCCGGTAACCAGCGTCACTTTCAGAAGGGTATACTCCCCCTCCCTGGAAACCGGCTCATACACCGTTACAATGGGAAGGCTGCCTGGAACCGGATCTTTAAAGATCTCTACCTGGTTAGTCTGTTCGTCCTTTCTCAGATACCCCTTTATGGTCCGGATGTTTGTAAGGTCTCCTTTTACTACGCAGAGATAATACTTGTGAATGCTCCGGTCCTTAAGTGCCGCCGACAGAATCTGCAGGCTGGGAAGGGATTTGCCTGCCACCACCAGACCGCTGGTATTCCGGTCCAGACGATTGCAGACAGAAGGGCGGAATGTCTTTAAGTCTGACTTGGACAGCTCCCCCTTCTTTAAAAGATAACTGATAACATATTCTACCAGAGACTCATCCGTCTCTCTGGCTTTCTGGGACAGCATGCCAGACGGCTTGTTGACCAGAAGAATATGCTGGTCTTCATATAGAATGTCCAGCGCCTGTTCCTTCACCGTTTGAACCTGTGTCTGAGAAAACTTCTCAATAGTCTCATCCGACAAAAACAGCCGAATCTGGTCGCCCTGGCTTAATCTCTCTGAACCGTCGCACTTCTTTCCATTTAGCGTAATATTTTTCTTGCGGAGCATTTTGTAGATAAACCCTTTCCCGGCCAGGTTTAAATATTTGGCCAGAAGCTTATCCATCCTCTGCCCGGCTTCCTTTTCTGTTACCACAAGCATTTTCATAAGACGGCTCTCCCCTTACATAGACAGGTTTCTTAAAAGCCCTGCCCCATACTCTACGCTTCCGTCGTCCTCATAGTCAGTACTTGGCTTTAACTCCCGAAGCCGCTTTAAAAACAGCTTTTCGTCCTTTATCACCTTCACATTGCCATCTAAGCGCTGGGCTTTAAAGGTAGCGTTTAAATAGCTTTCTGCCTTCCTTGCATCTATTTTCTCTAACGTGCAGTAAGCCACCACTGCCCTGGGGTGGACCATAACCACATCCAGCGGAAGGATCATCTCCCTGGATGTGACGATCAGGTCATAGAGAAGGAGTCCTGTCCCCTCCAGCTTTGATGTGGCCTCCAGCAATTCTTTGGAACACGTTTTATATCTCCAGGATGCCAGCAGAGGAGAAGCCACGTTGGCAGTGGGAAGTACCGACAGGATCGCCATAAGAGTCAGCACATTCTTTGCCGCCTCGTTCTCCGTGAAATTCCTGGCTAAGAGCTGTACCAGAATCATAGCTGCGCCAAAAAGTACCTTAATCAATTGCATCTTTTTATGGTAATCCCGATATCCATACTGCCCTTTTTCTTTTTTTCCTTTCATTTTCCCATCCCTTCTTAAAGTGCAGGCTCATCCTCAATGTCATTTAGATAAAGTCTTGCAGTTTGAGATGTTATAAAGTGTCCGCCTGGGGAGAGACTTATGTTGTGTTCTCCCGGGCACGCTCGCGCTACGTGAAGAGCATAGCGGTACGTAAGGCGTTAAAAGACAACGCCTAAGTACCGATGGTCTTCAAGTACCCTGGAGAACACAACATAAGTCTCTCCCCAGGCTATGTTATCTCGGAAGATTACATATTATCTAAATGACATTGGGCTCATCCTCTCTGCCTGTCGCTGTAACGGATTGCACTGCCCTGGCATTCCCTCCAGCCTTATCCCATAAGCTTTAAGATCAGGCCATGGGGAAGCATCTTGCAAAGCACCCAGGTCCCCTTCATGGCAATTCCGTATACAGACACTGACCTACCCCTGGCACTGTCCCGCAAGGCTTTCGCCACCACTCTGCGGGGCTGTGCCATAACCAGCTTTTTATAAAATGGAATCTCCTCCAGGCTTCCAGCCCTCTCAAAAAATTCCGTATCCACCGGCCCGGGGCACACAGCCGTAACATAAATCTTCCTGCCCTTTACTTCCGCCTCCAAAGCCCTGCTGTAGCTTAACACAAAAGCCTTGGTTGCCGCGTAAATCCCAAAGCCAGGCTGAGGCAAAAATGCGGCGGCAGATGCAAACTGCAAAATCCGGCTGTTTTTCCCCATAAAGGGTAAAACCAGGCTGGTAATGGCGCACAACGCCTCGCAGTTTAAGCGGATCATGCCACATTCCTCTTTCACATCCACCTTCCCAATGGATCCCATTTTTCCAAAGCCGGCGGAATTTACAAGGATCTTCACATCCGGTTTTTCCGTCTCCAGGGCCTCTCTCAACGTATCCCGCTCCTCTTCACAGGTGATATCCATGCCAAAGAAACGCAGCTTCACCGGCAGATGCCCTGCCAGCTCCTTAAGCCGTTCCTCTCTTCTGGCAATCAGCCAAAGTTCCTGGATTCCGCTAAAACGGTCTGCAATCTGAATTGCCGCCTCCCGTCCCATGCCGGAGGACGCGCCTGTGATCACCCCGATTCTCATGGTGCCTCTCTCCTTATTTTTGCCAATTCTCCCCCTTCTTTTCCAGTCAGATGTTCAATCTGAAATTCCAGCATGCATACCCTCTCAAGAGCCCTGTCCACCACCTCCATGCGGTGGCTCTCCGTGTCAAGAGGATGATATTTCTTCCCCAGTACTGTAAGCGCCTGCCGTTTTTCTTCTTCATCCGTGATCTCCCGAATCCGCCCAAATGCCACCACACTGCGAAACATGGTGGTATATTTTTCCGGAACAACCACATCCTGGGAAACCACACAGAACGACGCTTTCGAATTGCCTCTGAGGGCATCTATCTTGTGGCCTGTGACAGCGCTGTGAAAATAAATCTTCTCGTCCTGATATACAAAACTTACAGGAACCCCGTAAGGATATCCCTGATCTCCCAACAATGCCAGAACCCCAAAGCTTCCTTCTTCCAAAATCTTCAGGACTTCTTCCTGTGGTAACTGCTGGCTATTCCTGCGCATTTCTCTGAACATTGGCTTTAACATCCTTTCTTGTCCTTCTTCTTGTGCACATTTCGGATGGTCTTTTTGGCTTTTTTCCCGGAGACTCCCAAACTCTCCCTCCGGCTGCCACTCCCATCCCTGGTGCCCCCCTTTGACTTCCCGCTTTTGCCAGCGCTTTCATTCTCGCCAGCCTTTCTGCTCCCCTCTTTCGGCCCCTCTCCATTAACCTTCCCTATCTTTGGGCGGATCAGGCAATGCTTGTCATATCCGATCAGGTCTGTCCTTCCGGCAATCCGTAAAGCCTCCGCCACCAGTTCATAATTCTTGGGATTGCGGTACTGGATTAACGCTCTCTGCATCGCTTTCTCATGAGGGTTTACAGGCACATAAACCTTTTCCATAGTCCGGCAGTCATATCCTGTGTAATACATACAGGTAGAAATCGTAGACGGCGTGGGATAAAAATCCTGTACCTGCTCCGGCATATATCCCAGATCCCTTAAGTATTCCGCCAGTTCCACCGCCTCCTTCATGGTGGAACCAGGATGGGATGACATCAGATATGGAACCAGATATTGCTTCTTGCCCACCTTCTCATTCATCCGGTTGTATTCCTTCACAAACTGAAGATACACCTGATTCTTCGGTTTTCCCATCCGCCAAAGCACAGGATCCGCCACATGCTCCGGAGCCACTTTCAGCTGTCCGCTTACATGGTGCTGGCACAGTTCCCTTAGAAATTCCCTGTTGGAATCAGCCAGCACATAGTCAAACCGGATTCCTGAACGGATAAATACTTTCTTCACCCCAGGAATCTCCCTAAGCTTTCTCAATAACAGGATATAATCCTTATGATCCGCCCTCAGATTCTTGCATGGCTCCGGAAACAGGCACTGTCTGCCAGGGCACGCCCCCACCCTCATCTGCTTTTCGCAGGCGGGAAAACGGAAATCCGCTGTAGGCCCTCCTACATCATGAATATACCCTTTAAAATCCGGCTCTCTCGTCAGTTGGCTGGCTTCCTTCACAAGGGAATCGTGGCTTCTGGACTGAATGATCCTTCCCTGGTGAAAGGTCAGGGCACAGAAACTACATGCCCCAAAGCATCCCCGGTTGCTAATCAGGCTGAACTTTACCTCCCTGATAGCCGGAACACCGCCTTCTTCCTCATAAGAAGGGTGATAACCACGCATATAAGGCAGGTCATAGACCCTGTCCATCTCCTCCTGGCTTAAAGGCTTTGCCGAAGGATTCTGTACCACAAAAAGTCCTTCCTCATAAGGCTCCACCAGACGCTTGCCAACAAACGGATCAGTATTGCTGTACTGAATAAAAAAGCTTTTGGCATATTCCTTCTTATCTTTCTTTATATCTGGAAATCCTGGCAGCAGTTTATAATCATAGACAGACTCCAGGCTTTTCGTCTTATACACCGTTCCGTCAATGAAGGTAATATCCTTTACATCCATCCCGCTCTCCAGCGCCTCTGCAATCTCCACAACCGACCGCTCTCCCATGCCATAGGAGATCAGATCCGCCTGGGAATCCAGAAGAATGGATCGTTTCAGCTTGTCAGACCAGTAATCATAATGGGCCAATCTTCGCAAACTGGCCTCGATTCCCCCAATGATAATCGGGCTGTCCTTGTACACCGAGCGAATCAGATTGCCGTACACAATCGTGGCATAATCCGGCCGTCTCCCCATGACGCCCCCCGGCGTATAGGAATCCTGGCTTCTTCGCTTCCTGGACACGGAATAATGGTTCACCATAGAGTCCATATTCCCTGCGGACACCAAAAACCCTAGCCTTGGCTTCCCCAAAACCTGAATGCTTTTCTTGTCCTTCCAATCCGGCTGAGCTATGATCCCCACCTTGTATCCGTGGGCCTCCAAAAGCCTGGTGATGATGGCATGGCCAAAGGATGGGTGATCCACATAGGCATCTCCTGAAACATAGACAAAATCACACTGCTTCCATCCTCTGATACTCATATCCTCTCTGTTTACAGGCAAAAAATCCGCTTTCATAACCGCTCCAATCCATCCTTCAATATCTCATAATAATCCTCAATAAAATAATCTGCCAATGTAAGCTTTTCCTCCTTCATCATGCGGGAAAATTCGTCCTCCACGGCGCATACCGTCATCCCCGCCCGCTTTCCTGCCAGGATTCCTGCCGGAATATCCTCAAAGACCAGGCAATCCTCCGGCTTTACTCCCAGCTGCCTTGCTACATGCAGATAGATGTCCGGCTCCGGCTTCCCTGCATTCACCTCACAGGCTGTGGTCACTTCCTGGAAATAATCCTGGATCCCAAGAGACGCAAGCACTGCATCCACAATCTCCCTTCCGTTGCTGGTGGCGATCCCACAGGGAATTCCTGCTTCCCTCATCGTCTGTAAAAATTCCCTTACACCTGGTTTTAAAGGCACCTCATACCGGTACTTATCAATAGACATTTCTGTCCAGATATCTTTGATCTTTTCAAGACTTAAGGGAAGCTGAAACCGCTTCTTAAAATAGACAGCCGTCTCTGAAAAACTCATGCCTTCAATCTCTCTATGCAAGTCCTTGGGGCACTCATAGCCATATGCCCCCAAAAACTCCACGTCAATGGCATGCCACATCCACATGGAGTCCACCAGTGTTCCGTCCAAGTCAAATATCACTGCCTTTTTGTTATTCCATATCATCTCTCATCGATCCTTTATCTTTTTGTTTTTGTTGTCGGCTTCGGAACCGAAGCCAGACGCGTGCTGTCCTTACTCCTCCCGCCATCCACTGCTACCCCTTTGAATGTCTGCAAGAGGCAAAGCTCTTCCTCTGTCAAAGCCCTGTATTCCCCTGGTTTTTGCCCCTCATCCAACACAAGCGGCCCCATAGACATCCTCTTTAAATACACCACCTTACAGCCAAGGGCTTCGAACATCCGCTTCACCTGATGGAACTTTCCTTCCTGGACTGTCACCAGAACCCGGGCATTCCCTTTGCCAAATCCCTCTTCTCCTTCTCTTCCTCTTTTGGCTGACACCTCCCAGACATCCCCTTCTTTAAAGCCTTCCTCCCCGCTGGACTTAAGCACCTTAAGGTGCGCCGGCATGGTAACGGTCCCGTCCTTTAATACGATCCCCTTTTCAAACTGTACCGCTGCATCACCTGGCAGCATGCCCTCTACAATGGCATAATACTTCTTATCCACATGGTGTTTCGGCGACAGAAGACGATGTGCCAATTCCCCGTCATTGGTAATCAGAAGAAGCCCCTCCGTATCCACATCCAACCTTCCCACAGGAAACAGATCCTTCCTCTGCTTTTGGTCAATCAACTCCACCACCGTCTTATAATGCCTGTCTTCTGTGGCGGACACCACACCCTGAGGCTTATTGAGCACATAATATTCCATTCTCACATATGAAACATCTTCCCCATCAAAAGAAACCTGCTCCTTATCCGGATCCACTTTCCGACTGGTATCCGTTTCCACAATCCCGTCAATTCTGATTCGCCCTTTCCTGGCCGCCTCTTTCACCTGGCTTCTGGTTCCCATGCCCATCTCTACCAAATACTTATCCAGCCGGATCTTTTCTCCCATCACATCCACCGCCATCCAGGATAATATTTATTTTTCAGGGTCATTCCTGTCCCTTTTGCAAACCCTAACGGGAATCCTTCCACACACACCAGGCACCATCCCTTTCTTGGCCCTTCTTTCTCTGTCAGAGAGATTGTCTCCCCCTTCAGATACCGGATCACCCGCTCATCCTGCACCTGGAAGGAAACACTGTCGGAAAAGGTATCCTGGCTTAAAGTCATGGCCAGCGCCTGGCTGGGTTCAAACCGCCCCTTCTTTAACGTTCCCATCAAAAGTCCCGTCCGAAGATACCGAAGGCCGGCAGCAGGAACAAACGGTTCTGGCAGATAATAGACCGAATCCTCCCGCACAAATAAGCGGCCAGCAGGATATCCATAGGAAATCTTCTGGATAAATTCCCCAAATTCCCTGGATTCCTCTAGCTGTGGCGGCACTTCCTGGCTTTCCGTCCCCCAAAGACCTGCTTCCTGGGCGTTTCCTTCCCCTGCCCCCTTCTTTCGAAGCATAGCCAGAAAATGCCCCTCCCCCCGGATCTTATGGGGAAACAGCCGGATGCATCCTGACAGTCCAATCCCGTCGCTGGCTCCTTCAAACCGTGGAATCGGAACCAGTTCCATCTCCTCATGGTTTCTTAAAACCTCCAGAACCACCTCTTCGTCCTCTTCCCTGGAAAAGGTACAGGTAGAATACACCAGAGTCCCCCCTGGCTTCAGCATCGCCAGAGCCTGCTCCATAATCTCCCTCTGCACCGTTCCATAATATGACGGTCCTTTCTCCTCCCAATTCTTCACCATATCCGGATTCTTCCGAAACATCCCTTCACCGGAACAAGGCGCATCCACCAGAATCTTATGGAAGGATTCCGGATATGCTTTCCTTAGCTTCTCAGGCGTCTCGCTGGTTACACAGATATTGGCAATCCCGAACATCTCCAGGTTCTTTAAAAGCGCCTTGGCCCTGGAATTGCTGATATCATTGGCAAACAGAATGCCTTCTCCTTTAAGCTTCGCTCCCAGCTCCGTACTCTTCCCGCCAGGAGCAGCACACAGATCCAGCACCCAGTCTCCCGGACAAACATTCAGAACCGAAGCCGGTGTCATGGCGCTTGGCTCCTGAAGATAGTAAAGCCCTGCATAATAATACGGATTTTTTGCCATCCGCTCCTCTTGCCCATAGAAGAAACCGTTGGAGATCCATGAAATTGGTTCCAGCAATCCTGATATCCCCATATCCTCCATTCTCCCCTTACACTCCTCTGGGGTCCACTTCAAGGTGTTCACCCGAAGCCCATGGCCTGAAGGCTCCTTAAAACTGTCCAAATATGCCTCATACTCCTGTCCCAGCATAGCCTTCATGGATTGTTTATAACGTTCCGGCAATCGTATATTCATAAATTATTCTGTTCCTCTGCTTCCGTTATTCCCATTTCTTCTTTCCTAACAATGTCTCTATGGTATCACAAAAAAACAGATTGGTAAAGCATTGAAAAACGGCACAGCCTCAAGCCATACCGTCCCAAACCAGTTCTATTCGCTTTCTTCGCCGATCCTGTCTATAATGAACCGCTCCACTTCCCCTTCCGGGATCCCCAATGTAATGGACAACTCTCCCTGAAGATTTTCTTTTGCCTTTTTCATATACCGTTCATCAATTTCTGTCAGCCTTTTCCCTCTTACCATCCGATCCTTCTTGCGCAGATACAGTGCCTTGATAATTCCGATCCATTCCTTACAATCACAGGTCCTCAATGCTTCCTTATACCGGTTCTCTCTCTGCTTCTCGTCAGAAACCCGAAGCCTGTCTATAGTTTTAATTCCGTCAATCAGTTCATAAGCCTCTTCCTTTGTCAGAACCTTCCGCATAATACTTTTATTCCCCTCTACAGGAGTCACAATCATGCCCCCGGCAGTTCTCGCCGGTTCCAACACATAATAAAGCTTTTCTTTTGGAACATCTTCCCTGTCTACTGTCGTAATATCTTTCACCATACAAACGCCTGTCGTGCCATAAACGATATACTCACCTTTTTTAAACAAGTCATCCATCCTTTCTCTCAATCTTTTTGACTGCAGCACATCTTCTGGACACGTTTCTTCATTTTCCGGCAAGGCATCCTCTCGTTGCCATTTGGCCCCTGGCCGAATCCAGCCATCCTACTTTCTGTTCAAGCGCCCTTCCCGACACCCCTTTTAAGGCTGCGCCATGTCCCATGACATGCTCTCTCCCTTTGCTCCGATTCTTTCCTACAACATTAGTATGATATGATTTTACCACTTTTATAAGAAAAATGTAAGTATTTTTGGGAATTTCACTAATTTTTGTTAGTTTCAACCAGAATATCTCGGAATATCCTTATGCATATTCACCAAAATGTTTTATTTTTCAGACACACAATTCCGAATTCCCGCCACTTTTCTGATGGAAATGACAACTTACGCCCAGGCAATCACTCCATTAAAAGTATGGATTCCAACTCCTTCACAGTGCCAGCGATAGCATCCGCTCCCGCTTCCTCCAGTTCTTCCCTACTGCCATATCCAAACAAAACCCCTATGGAATCCATCTGATTTTTCCTGGCTCCCAGAATATCATGTTCCCGGTCTCCTATCATCACCGCAGTATTTCTGTCACAGATTCCCACCGTATCCATCACATAGGCAATGACATCCTCCTTTTTCACCCGCACCTCATCCATACTGGCGCCGCCTACAAATGCAAAGTAGTCTCTCAGATGAAAATGCTCAAGGATCTGCTCTGCAAATACTTCCGGCTTGGAAGTGGCAACCAGAAGGGTTTTCCCTGCATCCCTCAGGTTTTGTAGCATTTCAGGAATCCCGTCATACACCTGGTTCTCAAAAATCCCAGTGACGGCAAAATACTCCCGATAACGCCCAATGGCCTCGGTGCCCTGCTCCTCAGAAAATCCGTAATATTTCATAAAACTGTCCTTTAAAGGAGGCCCGATAAAAGGGGTAAGCTTCCTAAGATCCGGCTCCTGGATTCCATAGCTTCTTAAGGCATACTGGACAGACTTGGTGATTCCCACCATAGGGTCTGTCAAAGTACCATCCAAATCAAACAAAATGTTATCTTTCTTTCTCATTGCCCCTCCTGATATTCATTGAGTCCAATACAAACTTGGGGCTGCCGAAACGGCAGCCCCATACTCTCTTTGTGAATCATGAAATTTTATAACTGAGGACCTGCCTTTACCAGGCCTTTGCCTGCTTCGTTCCCCTCATATTTTGCAAAGTTCTTTACAAATCTCTGAGCCAGATCCTTTGCCTTTGCATCCCACTCAGAAGCATCTGCATAGGTGTCGCGAGGATCCAGAATATTGGTGTCCACACCTGGAAGCTCTGTGGGAACCTCAAAGTTAAAGTAAGGAATCTTCTTGGTCGGTGCGTTCAGGATATCGCCATTTAAGATGGCATCGATGATACCACGGGTATCCTTGATGGTAATACGCTTGCCTGTACCGTTCCAGCCGGTATTGACAAGGTATGCCTTGGCGCCATTCTGCTCCATCTTCTTAACAAGCTCTTCGCCATACTTGGTAGGATGCAGCTCCAGGAATGCCTGTCCAAAGCAAGCGGAGAAGGTAGGTGTCGGCTCTGTGATGCCGCGCTCAGTACCTGCAAGCTTTGCTGTAAATCCAGACAGGAAATAGTACTGGGTCTGCTCAGGCGTAAGAATAGATACTGGAGGAAGCACGCCGAATGCATCTGCGGACAAAAAGATCACATTCTTAGCTGCCGGTGCAGAGGATACAGGGCGAACAATATTCTCAATATGATTGATGGGATAGGATACACGTGTATTCTCTGTCACGCTCTTATCTTTGAAATCAATCTTTCCTTCTGCGTCTAAGGTTACATTCTCAAGAAGAGCGTCACGTCTGATGGCATTGTAGATATCCGGCTCAGACTCTTGGTCCAGATCGATAACTTTGGCATAGCAGCCGCCCTCAAAGTTAAATACGCCGTTCTCATCCCAGCCATGCTCGTCATCACCGATCAGAAGGCGCTTCGGATCCGTTGACAGAGTTGTCTTGCCAGTACCAGACAGGCCGAAGAAGATGGCTGTATTCTCACCGTTCATGTCTGTATTTGCAGAGCAGTGCATGGAAGCGATGCCCTTTAACGGCAGATAGTAGTTCATCATGGAGAACATACCCTTCTTCATCTCTCCGCCGTACCATGTATTCAGGATAACCTGCTCGCGGCTGGTAATGTTGAACACAACAGCGGTCTCAGAATTCAAGCCTAATTCTTTGTAATTTTCAACTTTTGCCTTGGAAGCATTGTAAACCACGAAATCTGGCTCAAAGTTCTCAAGTTCTTCCGCCGTTGGCTGGATGAACATGTTCTTCACAAAATGAGCCTGCCAAGCCACCTCAACGATGAAACGGATTGCCATGCGGGTATCCTTGTTTGCGCCGCAGAAAGCATCCATAACATAAAGCTTCTTATTGGAAAGTTCTTTCAGAGCCAGATCCTTTACAACATTCCAGGTCTCTTCCGTAGCCGGATGGTTGTCATTCTTATACTCGTCGGAAGTCCACCATACAGTATCTTTTGAATTCTCATCCATTACAATAAATTTATCTTTTGGTGAACGTCCTGTATAGACACCGGTCATTACATTAACTGCACCAAGCTCACTTACCTGTCCCTTTTCAAATCCAGTCAGATCGGATTTGGTCTCTTCTTCAAATAAGAATTCAAAGGAAGGATTGTGTACAATTTCTGTGGTTCCGGTGATACCATACTTGCTTAAATTAAGTTCTGCCATCTTACTTTAACCTCTTTTCTTTAAAATTATTGGCCTGCATATGGAGGGACATAAAATATCTCCTGCATAATGGATATTCCTAGTACGCCATTGTAATGATTATACATGATAAAACCATAAAAATCAATATGAACTTGTGAATTTAATAACACAGATTTTTACCCTAATTTAACCGTTCAGGTGCGCATTGTACGGTTGCCTCCTAATAACAATATCTCAGCCTGTACTTTTCCAGATACTTAAGAATCCAGTAAGGATTCACACTCAATTCCTCATAGTGGTCAGTTTGAAGATACATTCCCAGGTGGAGATGCACGTCAAAATTCCCTGTGGTTCCTTCTATAGCGGAATACCCGGTATCCCCCATAAATCCAAGAAGTTCTCCAGCCTTCACCGGATCCCCCTCCTGCCAATTTCTGCTGTAATCATACAGGTGGGCATAGTAAAGATACAGCCCCGCCGGAGTCCGGATGCCGATCCGCCACCCGCCCTTCTCCAGCCATCCCACCTTCTCCACCGTGCCGTCGCTGATGCTCACAACCGGATAAAATCCCCGCGGCCGTTGATTTCCCATGATATCACAGCCTTCATGCCCTCTTTCACCGCCATAAGTCCTGGTATCCATCCAGCCATTTTCATACGTTATATCCGGGGTATCCGGATTCGTGCTGGACGGTATCGGAAAATATATTAAGTCCTTAAGTATCACTTCATACGCATGCCGAAGCTTCCGGTATTCAGCCGGCCGCCCCACCTTCACCCGTTCAGACACAGGAAGTCTCTCTGTTTCCCCTGCCAGATCATATTCGCTTTCGATCATCCAGACAGTAACCGTATCCACATCCACCGGATCCATCTCTGCCACAACCGCTCCCAACTTCATAGCCCGAAACTCATCGCTCTCCCAGGTATAAGCATCCAACTGGTAGAAATCCGGGTTTGTCATAAGATAATCCGTCACAGTAACGTGAAAAATGACCAAAAGAATCAGCAGGATAATCTGCATAACCAGCGTTCCTTCCTTCATATAGTGCTATAAAACATCTTATTCCGGTAGTTATGAAAAAATCCATCTCCGCTGTAGCAGCCATCCTTATTTTACTGCTTCTCTTGACCCACTCTTCCCTTTCCTATGAAGGGGCATGCCAGGGGCTACTTCTGTGGTTTCACACCGTGCTCCCTACCCTGCTCCCTTTTATGATCTGTTCCAATATCATCGTGGTACTGGGAGGCATTCCCATCCTGGTTGCCCCCTTCCGGCCCCTGCTTGGCCGTCTTTTTCACCTGTCCGACAACGGCTGTTATGTGATGATCTCCGGGCTTCTGTGCGGCTATCCCATGGGAGCCAAAACCTGCAGTGAATTCCTGAACCAGGGCCGGATCTCCCCTGGCGAGGCCCGTTATCTTTTAACAATCAGTAATCACCCCAGCCCTATGTTCCTGTTGGGATACGTATCATCTGGCCTGACTGCCTCGGTCCCTATGGCTGCCATCCTGTCCGCCCTGTATCTGCCCATCCTCCCGCTGGCCTGGCTGGCCCGAAGGATCTACCACGTTCCCAGCCCCTTGTCTTATGATGGGACAACAAACAGGCCTGAACAAACAGAACAGGCCTCCTTTGACTCTGTGATGATGAGTTCCTTTGAAATTATGGTAAAAATCGGCGGGTATATCATGTTGTTTTCCATTCTGGCTGCATTCATCCGCCAGATATCCCCTATCTCTCCCTCTATGAAAGCTCTCTTTTTAGGATTTGTGGAAATCACCACCGGAATCCAGGCCATCCACACTTCCATAGACGGAGTCCTTCAGGGCCTGTGCCTCACCGCTGTCACAGCCTTCGGCGGCCTGTCCGGCATCTTTCAGACAAAAAGCGTCTTAAAAAGCCCGGACCTCTCTCCTGTCCACTATACACTGTGGAAGCTTCTCCACGCCGCCTTATCCGTTGGATGTTTCCTGTGCATGATGCAGCTGAATCAGTTCTTCTCTTAATCCCTCAAAGTGATAGTTATCCGATCTGCGGCCCTTCCTGCCCCACTCCATCCTGTCCTGTGCCGCTTAACTCATTCCGGTTGGAAGCCACAATATCATATGTAGACCGCAGAGAAGCAAAAAATCCCTCAAACCTTCCCTGGGATTCATCCATTGCATGGGTAATAATGCTTTGCAGGCTTCTTAAGATATCATCGGTATACTGAATCGCGCTCTGCCTGATATTGTTGGCATCATTTACTGCTGCATCCACGATGGTCTGTGCCTGGGCATTGGCATCCTCCACAATCTGATTGGCCGCGCTGTAAGCACGCTGCATAATCTCATGCTCATTCACCAGCTCATTGGTCTGAACCGTGGCCTCCTGAATCAAGGCATCCGCTTGTGTCTTGGCCTCATTGATGATTGCATCCTGATTACTGATAATCTTCTGGTATTGTTTAATCTCATCGGGAACCCGAAGGCGCAGTTCCACCAAAAGTTCCTCCAGTTCCTCCTTATTCACCAGAATTTTTGTATTCGATAAAGGCTGAAACTTACAGCCGTCAATATATTCTTCAATCTCATTAATTAACTGTTCGATCCTGCTCATGATAGGTATCCTCCTTACTTCATTCTCTCTGTCAAAACCAGTTTCTCCTCGATCTTTCTGGCGATTTCAGGATGGACAAATGCACGGATATCCCCGTGATATTTTGCAATCTCCTTTACGATACTGGAGCTTAAATAGGAGTATTTCAGATTTGTAGTCAAAAATATGGTATCGATCTCCGGAGCAATCACGTGATTGGTCTGTGAAAGCTGCAGCTCATACTCAAAATCCGTGATTGCCCGAAGGCCTCTGATGATCACCTTCGCCCCGTTGGCCCTTACAAAGTCCACCAAAAGACCTTGAAAAGACTGTACCTCCACGTTGGGAATGTGTCTGGTAACACGTTTTAACATGCTTACCCGTTCCTCCACGGAAAACAGCGGAGTCTTGGCGCTGTTGTTCAAAACTCCTACAATCAATTTATCCACAATATCAGCGCTTCTCTCAATGATATCATAATGCCCTAACGTTACCGGATCAAAGCTTCCTGGGTATACTGCAACAGACATACCGTCTCCTATCCTGTGATTTTTTTCAAAAACACATGCTTATTGGTCTTATACTCCTTACTCTTTACAATCTGGAATCCCAGGGATGATGCATACGAAATATCCGTTTCCAAAGATGCCTCAACAATGATACACGTCTCATCATGCAAAAGCCTGGAATTCTGTAGATACTCCAAAACCTGCCTCTCATGCCCATGTCCATAAGGAGGATCCATAAAAATCGTATCGAAGCAATATTCTTTTCCCTCCAAACGCCTCAGTCCGGCTGCCACGTCGCAGACCATAACCAACGCCCCCTCTTCCAGACGGGTGGTTTTCAGATTCTGCCGGATACACGCTGCCGCCTCCGGATTATTTTCTATGAATACAGCCCTTTTCGCCCCTCGGCTTAAAGCCTCAATCCCTATACCTCCACTGCCGCTGAAACAATCCAGGAACTGGCTCCCTGCCAGCTGCTGATTGATCATATTGAACAGCGTCTCTTTGATCCGGTCTGTTGTCGGCCTTGTCTTTAGGCCATCCAGAGTCTTTAGCTGAAGCCGTCTGGCTTTTCCTGCTATCACACGCATACAGAACTTCTCCTTACCGTCACCAGTAAGCCTCCGCCCTACACATGCCCGCTTGAAACCCTTCTTTGCGGCCATTTTTTCCCAAACAGCGAAGACTTTTTTAGTATAATATGAAATGTGGACGGATACAAGGGATTTTTCTTATATTTTTCTTATATTTTTGTAACAAAGCGTAACCGTTCAAAAGGTATCTGAATTGTTACAACAAAACAGAGCACCCACTTTCCATCAAAAAACACGGCATCTGAAAAGATCCCGTGTTTTGATTCTCGCTTCCTTATCCTGCATAGGCCAACCCGTCAAAACAATCCCACTCATCCATGCCGTTGATCTTGGAAAAATAATCCTCCATCTCAAGCAGGATATCGCATTTTCTTCCATCCTCCAACTCCATCTCCACAAAGCTGCTGCCGTCTGTCCTGCAGGGATAGAACCTGGTTCCAGCGGGAAGGATCTCCTCATTCCTTCTCATCCCGCCGTCCGCATACATCTGAACCGTCAAATCCACCTTTGACGTGATGGCGTATCTTCCCCAGCCTCTGTCGTAATTCAAAATGGTATACACATTCTCTATAGGCTCCGGCATCCCATTGTCGCCTACATGGTAACGGCGGAACCCATGATACGTTCCCAGCAAGTTCATACGGGTAAGCAACGTGAAATTTTCCGGGTCAGCCGCCAGCTGATCCCCGATAAAATTAGGCGTGCTGTCCACATACACGGCTGCGCCTGGATTTAAGTCAAAGACATGGATGCTGCGCCAGTCATTTTCCTCCTGTGTCTCCACGTAGAACCAGGCCTTTCCATCCGGCCTTTGAACAAGATAGGCTTGCATAATCCAACCATAAAGTTCTTTTTCCACGTTCTGCTGTCCCCATCGGATGGTGATAAGGCTGGAAAACTCCGCATCGTTTGCCTGTACCACATAAGAAAATGGCTCCGCCTGCCCGTCTCCCTTCAAATCCAGAAATACCTCTTCTCCTTGGTATACCTCTTCCATCCTTCCTTCTATATCGTAGACATACTCTGTCTTAACCAGCTGCACATCCCCTTTTAGGGGAACTTCCACCAGGAACGCTCCGGAAGAATAGGGCCCAAGCACGTACTGGTTGAAATAGAAGATCAGGTTCTTTGTATCCATGGACCATTCCAGCGGGCTTACCCCTTCCCCATAGAACATGTCATGCAACGTATCCTGGTAATCCGGGAAAAATGCATCTGCAGAATACTCTTTCTCCAGATAGGCTTTTGTAAACTCATAGAGCTGGTCGTAATCCTGTGCCACATCTTTAAGGGAAAGCTGCTGGCCGCTTATGGGATCAAAATTCACCCCTTTAAGATAATGGCTGCCATGAGCGCCCCCCAGATAAGTTTCCTCCCCGTTGGTAAAGCTGACGATCCGGGTATCCGCCCGATCCAGCGTGATGAGTCTGGCAATCTCATACTCCGCATATCCGGTTTGAGCATACTGTTCCCTGGCCTGAGGAAGGTATTCCTGGTAAAGTTCCTGAACTTCCCTCCAGTTGTTGGCATTGTATTCATCCAAAACCGCCTGGAACGCCTCATATCTTTCACCTATCACATACAGGTTGGAGCTGCTGGCCTGAATCATCAGGCTTCCTTCCGCCCATACGCTGTCATACTCTGCAGAGATGTCCAGATTGATTGGCTCTGGCGCTTCTGCGCCTTCCGGCAGCCCTGCATCTTTTGATGCCTCTTCTCCGTCTCCTGCATCCGTTTCTTCCTTCTCAGAGTCCTCCTCCAGGCTTTCTTCTTCCTCCTTCTCACTGCGCTCTGTCTCTTCCATAACTTTTGTCCCTTCTTTAGGAACTTCGCTGCCCTTCTGGCAGCCGGATAACACTATCATGGCTGCCAACATGACACATAAGCATCTTTTCATCATCAATCTCCCTTTTCATTCCTCTTCTTTTCTATCAATCCACCAGCAAATACTCATAGGCATCCACCAGCTCATACGCCCTGGATCTGGTAGATTCTGCCAGAGAAGCCGTGTACTCCACACTTTCTTTCGCGTCCCCTGAAAATGCCTTGGCTGCCTCCGCCGCCAAACGATCCCTCTCCTTCATCCACTGCCGTTCTTCCTCCACCAACTCTCCAGCCTGTTTCTCATCCAGACGCTTCAAGATCTCATCATAGATCACATTCAGTTCATTGTCCCACAACTTCAGTTCACCAGATACGGCGCTCTGGGACAATGACCCAGAGTTTATATTGGCTCCTGAAGATGCCTGGCTCTCCCTGCTTTTCTGAATCTGTACATCCAGTTCTGACAGACGGTTCCGATAGTAGGAGGCCTTGGCTGCATTCTCATTCTGGCTGTTGTTCTGGGAGGCATTGGTCTCCAGGGGCGAGATCATCACTGACTCCACAATGATACTCTCGTCACTCTTTTGAAGTTCCTTTTCCTGGGAGCCGCTTAATCCTTCTGCCCCTGAAAAAGGCTCTGCCTCTATATGAAATCCCATAACCTCCTCCGGATCTTCTCCTCCATAAGCTGCCCCGTCGGACTGGGAATCCCAATTGGCCATAGCCGCTTCTCCAGCTATCCCTTCCAAACCGTTCTCCTGTCCACCGGCACCTGCCGCCATCGCTGCTTCTGGCAGATCTCCTAAGCCAGAGTCATATGCCTCGATCCCTGCCTCATCTCCGGCCTCCATGCTGCCAGATCTCAACAGGGATTGTCTCTCCTGCCCATCTATGCCGGATGTGCCTGACAAACCTCCAGAAGCAACCCCCCCGTTTTCATCTGAAAAAGGGGCTGCCTCATCATTCATCGCCTGCTTCTGGTATTCTGCCGTTCTCCCCATCCCTGATCCTGGTGGATTCCCCAGGAAGTAGCTGGTGCATGTCGTTATGGTAGCTCCAACTGCAATAATAAGCAGCAGAGTATAAAAAAAACCTCTATTCTTCATACGCCTCTTCCTTAAAACAGTTGTAATCTTCCACTGTCTCTTTCACATAAGCCTACCATAACACAATCATTTTAAAAATGGAATAGCCATGCAGAATTAGTAATATTTTGTAAGATATAATTAATCTTTTTCCCAGGGAATGTAGTCCAGCGGACTCCTGTGCCAAAGCGCTGTTTATGCAGTTTAGGCCACAAGGAAAAGCAGGCCCGCCTGGACCTGCTTTTTGTCAAATACCGCTTTTTAGAAACAGCGTCACATTGCAGTGACAAGCATCACACTCCGTCATCAACCAGAAGTTCTTCTCCATCCGCCGCTGCCGTGGCCAGCTGGTCGCACCTCTCATTTTCCGGATGCCCGGCATGTCCCTTCACCCAGCAAAAGGTAACCCGATGCCGCTGTACAGCCTTTAGCATTCTCTTCCACAGATCAATGTTCTTTACCGGCCCGCTTTTGCCTCTCTTCCAATTGTTCTTCACCCAGTTGTCGATCCACCCCTGATTGAATGCATCTGTCAGATACTTGGAATCCGAATACAACTCCACCTCACAAGAACGGTTCAGCGCCTCCAGTCCCACAATTGCTGCCATCAGCTCCATCCGGTTGTTGGTAGTTCTCTCATACCCTGCTGACAGTTCCTTTTCGTGAAGGATTCCGTTCTGGTCTATGTACTGGAGGATCACTCCATATCCCCCCGGGCCGTCCGGGTTCCCTCTGGCAGAGCCGTCTGTAAAGATACGTACCGTTCCCATAAGCTTTTCTCCTGTCTCAATCTTATTTTAAGGGATGCTTATCTGTCCCACTTATCGCAGAGGGCATGGATCTGATCTGTAAACTTGGCCAGATCCTTGTTGGCTCCGCCTTCATTGTTGAAGATTACGCGGCGAAGACGGTCACATGCAGCAACCAGACGGGCAAATACACCATCTGCACGTCTCCGGCTCTCTTTCTCTTTCTCCACCGGAATCCCCTCGGTGACAGTCAGCCACTGTCCGGCTGCCAAGTCAAACACGGATCCGCTAAAAGGCGCCACTGCAGGAATCTTCTCTTCCTTTGTTAAGCGCTCCGCAAACTCCGTGGTGACCGAATCCTCTCCATGAACCACAAAGGTCATCTCCGGCTTCCTCTCAAAGGCCCGGATCCACTCCAGAAGCCCATCCACATCTGCATGGCCGCTGATTCCCTGAAGGGTCTTTATCTGAGCAACCACGTCAATGGACTCGCCAAACAGCTTCACAGAAGCCGCTCCGTCAACCAGGCTTCTTCCCAGAGTCGCGACGGCCTGGTATCCGGCGAACAGAATCGTACACTCCTTCCGCCACAGATTATGCTTCAGATGGTGGCGGATACGTCCTGCATCACACATGCCGGAAGCAGAGATGATCACCTTTGGCTTGGGATCAAAGTTGATTGCCACAGATTCCTCGCTGGTTACAGAAAGCTTCAGCCCCGGGAAATCGATGGGGTTGATGCCGCAGGCCACAAGCTGCCTGGTCTCCTCCGCATAGCACCGGATCAGGTTCTGCTTGAACACATGGGTGGCCTCCACAGCCAGCGGGCTGTCCACATAGACCTCATACCCGTCATGCCCCTGCACCATATGGTCCAGCTTGATCTTTCTCAAGAAGTACAGAAGTTCCTGGGTTCTGCCTACGGCAAATGCAGGGATCACCACATTGCCGCCCCGGTCAAAGGTCTCCTGAATGATCTGGCTTAACTCCCCGGTGTAATCCTTTCTCCTCTCATGCTTCCGATTGCCGTAGGTGCTCTCCATCACCACATAGTCTGCTTCCTTTATGTACTCCGGATCCCGAATCAGCGGCTTATTCTTGCTGCCGATGTCACCGGAAAAGACGATCTTCTTCGTCAAGCCTTCTTCTGTACACCATACCTCGATGGAGGCAGACCCCAGCAGATGGCCGGCGTTGGTAAAGCGGACAGTAATGTCATCGTTTAACGCCGTCTTCTCATCATATTCGTAGACTTCCAGGTGCTCGATAGCGCCGGCAGCGTCATTTACAGTATACAGCGGCGGAACCTCCGGAAGGCCGGCTCTTCTGGCCTTTCGGTTCTTCCACTCCGCCTCCATCTCCTGAATGTGGGCGCTATCCTTCAACATAATCCTGCACAGATCGCCGGTGGCGATGGTCGTGACGATCTTTCCTCTGAATCCCTTGGCGTAGATCAGAGGGATCAGGCCTGCATGGTCGATGTGGGCATGGGTTAAAAGTACATAGTCAATCTCCCCGCAACTGACCGGCAGTTCTGCATTCTCATACACATTCAATCCCTGTTCCATACCACAGTCAACCAAAAGCTTGGTGGCACCGCATTCCAGATAATGACAGCTGCCAGTAACCTCATGGTCTGCCCCAATAAACATTAGCTTCATAGATTATACCTCCTTCGTGTTTTTTCCCCTGTCTTTGGTACACCGTTTCCCAATGCTTATACTTCCATTGTATCACAGATCAGATAATAATACAAATCATACCGCCATTACTGTCATTAATTATTTTCTGGAGGGTATCCTGCAGCTTCATCTGGCAATCCTCCGTCACCTGGGATACCTTGGCCTGAATCCCGTCCTCCACGATCTGCTGAATGGACTTTCCGAAAATATTGGTGTTCCAGATCCCGTCCTCGCTTTCCTTTGCATTCTGTTTTATGTAAGTGATCAGATCCTCCGCCTGCTGCTGGCTTCCCACAATGGGAGCGATCTCGGTCTCGATATGGGCTTTGATCATGTTGATGGACGGAGCCTCCGCCTTCATCTTTACCCCGTATTTATTGCCGTGCTTGATGACCTGTGGCTCATCCAGGATTACTTCTGACCGCTCCGGAGTCACCACCCCGTAGCCCCGCAGCCGTACCTGGCTGATGGCGTTCTGCACTTTCTCATACTCCTGCTTCATCTTGGCAAGGCTGCTTAAGGTCTGCATCAGCTGGTATTCCCCCTCGATGGGAAGGCCCACATAGTCGCTTAGGATCTGATAATAATAATTGTCGTTTACATCCACATTGATGGAAACTGTGCCGTCAGACAGATCCATTTTGTCTGTTTTCATTCCCCGTATGGTATCTGTAGCCACATCCAAAAGGCTTTCTGTAATGTCCTTCATCTGGGTCACATTTCCCAGAATCTCTCTCACGGTCTCTATAACCCCTGCTTTCAACCAATGATCCGCCGACAAAATCTCCAGCCATTTGGGGACAAAGAAGTTTAACTGGGTCACAGGAAATTCCTTCAGAATCCGTTCCAGGATCCGAAAAATATCTTCCTTTTTAAGCTGCTCGCAGTTGACAGGAAGAACCGTCACGCCGTAGGTCTTCTCCATCTCCTCCGCCAGCCGTTCTGTCTCCTCCGAGTAGGGCCTGGTAGAATTTAAAAGAACCAGAAACGGCTTTCCTATGGCCTTCAACTCCTCCACCGTCTTTTCCTCCGCAGGGATATACGACTCTCTCTTCAAGTCTCCGATGGTTCCGTCTGTAGTCACCACAACGCCGATGGTGGAGTGATCCGTGATCACTTTCCTGGTTCCGATCTCCGCCGCCTTGGTAAAGGGAATCTGGTACTCATACCATGGCGTCTTCACCAGCCGTTCCTGCTGGTTCTCAATATGCCCTGCCGCCCCGTCTACCATGAAGCCTACACAGTCAATCAACCGTACCTTGGCTTCAATGCTGTCATCCAGCTTCAGCTTTGCCGCCTCTTTGGGAATAAACTTAGGCTCCGTGGTCATGATCGTCTTCCCTCCGGAGCTCTGGGGTAACTCATCTCTGGTCTGGTTCCTTAAATGCTCGTCTTCCATAGCCGGAAGCACCAAAAGCTCCATGAACCTCTTGATAAACGTGGACTTGCCAGTGCGAACCGGCCCCACCACGCCCAGATAGATTTCTCCTCCTGTTCTGGCTTTTATGTCCTTATATACAGAAAACTGTTCCATAAAAATACCCCCTTGCTGTGCTGATTAAGTATATGCAGGGGGGTGTTTTCCATATGCATAAATTGTGTGAAAGGCCTGCCTGGAGAGAGGCTTCAATTGTCTCTGGCACAAGGTCTGGCATAAGGGGACGCTTTCAAAGTAAACCCCCATGCCGCTTTTCCGGCACCACGATAAATGAAAGGGGGTTACTATGAACCTCCGGGGGATGCACACAAAATGCCAAAAGCGGGCATTTTGGCGCTTGTACGGACAGCGCAGCAAGTGCGCAGTCCTACTGTAAGAATTCGAGACTTTCATAGTGACTTTGTGTTTCAACTATGATATACTAATTAATAAATAAGCTCAAATGAAACCACATGGTTTTTAAAACCGGAGGTGATGGAATGCCAAATATGTCAGATATTATAAAAGATTCTGTTGTTGAGTTTTCACGGTTGCAAAACTGGATGTTGTCAGCAAAAGAGAACAACGATATAAGCACCTACAAGATGATGTTCGACCGCTATGTGGAATTGAAAGTCATTCTTGCAACCGCTGGTGTAAATGTTACGGAACTGGACAAAATAAAAGAATAGCAGAGCCAAAAGGACGGACAGCTTTCAAAATCTTATATGCTGCCCGTCCTCTGTTTTGTTACCTGCATTCTTCCTACTCGCTTAAATAAGCCTTCTTCACCGAATCGTCATTCATCAGTTCCTTGGCATCGCCGCTTAAAACAATATTCCCGGTTTCCAGAACATAGGCCTTATCGGCAATGGAAAGTGCCTTCTTGGCGTTTTGCTCCACCAACAGTACTGTGGTGCCTGACTTGTTGATCTCCTGAATAATCTCAAAGATCTCATTCACATAGATGGGGGAAAGCCCCATGGAAGGCTCATCCATAACAATCAGCCTGGGGTGTGACATTAAAGCCCTTCCCATGGCAAGCATCTGCTGCTCGCCGCCACTTAAGGTTCCGGCCAGCTGATTCTTCCTCTCTTCCAGCCGCGGGAACCGTTTATAGATGGTCTCAAGGGTCTCTTCCAACTCCGCCTTATCCTTCCTGGTATAGGCACCCATCTTCAGGTTCTGAAGCACGGTCATCTCTGCAAATACACGCCGACCCTCCGGCACATGGGCGATCCCCATGGATACCAGCTTGTATCCTGGAATCCTGGTGATCTCCTTTCCCTCATAGAAGATCTTCCCTGATTTCGCAGGAATCAGGCCGGTGATGGTCTGAAGGGTTGTGGTCTTTCCTGCGCCGTTGGCACCAATGAGGGCAATGATCTCCCCCTCATTCACTTCAAAAGAGATTCCCTTGATGGCCTGGATCACACCATAATACACTTCCAGATCCTTTACTTCCAGTATTGCCATAATGTCCTCTCCTCCTACTCTCCAAGATAAGCCGTGATAACCCGCTTGTCATTGAGCACATCCGATGTGTCTCCCTGAGTCAAAACCTGGCCGAAGTTTAACACGGTCAGTTTCTCACAGATACCGGACACCAGCTTCATATCATGCTCAATCAGCAGGATGGTCATGTCAAAATTATCTCTCACGAACCGAATGGTCTCCATCAGTTCCGCCGTCTCATTGGGGTTCATGCCTGCAGCCGGCTCGTCTAACAGAAGAAGCTTGGGATCCGTGGCAAGAGCTCTGGCGATCTCCAGCTTTCTCTGCTTGCCATAGGGTAAGTTGGATGCCTTGTAATCCTGCTCCTTATCCAGGTCAAAGACCTTTAGAAGTTCCATGGCCTTCTCATTCATCTCTTTCTCCACCTTAAAATACCTGGGCAGGCGAAAGATCCCCTCCAGGGTAGAGTAAGGATGATGGTTGTGAAGCCCTGCCTTAACATTGTCAAGAACGCTTAATTCCTTAAACAGACGGATATTCTGAAACGTTCTGGCGATTCCCTCCTGATTGATCTCAATGGTCTTCTTCCCGGTAATATTGGCCCCGTCCAGAAGAATGGAGCCATGATCTGGCTTATAGACACCAGTCAATAAGTTAAATACCGTGGTCTTGCCGGCCCCGTTAGGTCCGATGAGGCCGTACAGCTGCCCCTTCTCTATAGTCACGTTAAAATTGTCCACTGCCTTCAGACCACCGAAGGAAATGCCCAGATTCTTTACTTCCAACATTGCCATTTATGCGGCCTCCTTTGCAGCAGATTTTTTATGCCGGATCTTCTCCATCAGAACTCCCCGCAGTTCAATGGCTTTGGGGCTGGAGTTAAACAGCATCATCACAATCAGGACGATAGCATAAATCAACATACGGTAGTCGTTCAGTCCTCTTAGAAGTTCTGGCAGAGCGGTTAAGATCACCGCCGCAATCATGGAGCCCCGGATATTGCCCAGGCCACCTAACACCACGAACACCAGGATGGTGATGGATTTGTTGTATCCGAAGTTATTGGAGGTGGCCGCCAGGGTAGACAGGCTGTGGGCATACATAACTCCTGCCACTCCTGCCAATGCCGCTGATATGGAGAACGCCATCAGCTTATATTTGGTCACATGGATTCCAATGGACTCTGCCGCAATCCGATTATCCCGGATTGCCATAATGGCCCGTCCTGTCCTGGAATGCATCAGATTCAGGACAATGAACAGGGTGGCTAAAACCAGGATCATGCCGATGGTAAAGGTAGCCGCCCTAGGCGTCCCTGTGATTCCCTGGGCACCCTTGATGATAACCACACCAGCTTCATCCAGGCCCAGAGAGGTGGTATCCTTAATGGAAAAGTGAAACCCGGAGGCATCCTTTCCCACATACATAACATTAATCAGGTTCTTAATAATCTCACCGAAAGCCAGAGTCACAATCGCCAGGTAATCTCCCTTTAAGCGGAGAACCGGAATCCCTATGAGGATTCCAAAGATCCCAGCTACCACTGCTCCCAGGATCAACGCCAGGAAAAACCGAAGTCCTACACTTGGAATAGCTGTCTCCATACACTTGGTAAAAAATGCACCTGCAAAAGCGCCTACACACATAAATCCCGCATGCCCCAGGCTTAACTCCCCCAGAATCCCTACAGTAAGGTTTAATGAGATCGCCAGAATCGCGTAGATACATAAGGGAACCAAAAGGCCCCTTAAAAGGCTTGTCATGCTGCCTGTGGCTTCCATGATTCCAACCAGGCCCCACATCAAAAATACGATTCCATAGGTAATCAGATCCTGAATCAGCACTTTATTCTTTTTCATTCTTCTCACCTACACTTTCTCATTGATCTTCTTGCCCAGAATTCCTGTGGGACGGACTAAAAGCACCACAATCAGCACAGAAAATACAATGGCATCTGACAGCTGGGAGGAAATATAGGCTTTTGATAAATTCTCGATGATTCCTAAGATAATCCCACCGATTAGCGCCCCCGGAATGGAGCCGATCCCTCCGAACACCGCCGCCACAAAGGCCTTGATGCCTGGCATGGAACCAGTGTAGGGGGTTAAGGACGGATAGGTGGAGCACAAAAGCGCACCTGCTATGGCCGCCAGGGCGGAGCCAATGGCAAAGGTGATGGCTATGGTACGGTTTACATTGATTCCCATGAGAGTAGCCGCTCCCTTATCCTCCGAAACGGCCAACATAGCCTGGCCAATCTTTGTCTTCTTAATAAAGGTTGTTAACGCCACCATGATGACAATACAAGTGACAATCGTTACAATGGTGACTCCGGATATGGACAGCTGTCCACCGGCAAGCTTCAGATTCGGAACATTCACCACAGAAGTAAACTGGCGGGCATTGGATCCAAACACCAAAAGGGCAATGTTCTGCAAGAGATAACTGACTCCGATTGCCGTGATGAGAACTGCCAGGGAAGATGCTCCCCTGAGAGGGCGGTAGGCAATGGTTTCAATGACTACCCCCAGAACTGTACACACTGCCACTCCCACCAGAATTCCAACAAGCGGCGGCAGACCCATGGTGCTGACCACTGTGAATATCGCAAAGCCGCCTACCATGATAATGTCTCCATGGGCAAAATTCAGCATCCTGGCAATTCCGTATACCATGGTATATCCAAGAGCAATGATCGCATAAATGCTGCCCAGGCTGATGCCATTAATTAAATAAGACAGAAAACTCATCTTCCCTACCCCTCTTTTTCAAAACAATATTATGTCGAATTATATCATAGGCTACTATGTTACGCAAGTGAAAGTTTATGGCCCACCACCCTCTTACCACTGCCCAGCCAACGAAAACTCTGCCAATCAATTCCAATTGTTATAAAGAAGAGAGGCTGTCTATATGACAACCCCTCCCTGGATCCAGATCATTCCAGATGCCTGATCCCTAAATCTTCTATATCCCTTATACCCTATTGCATCTCATATACGCCGTTTACAATCTTTGCAGCCTTCGGCTCTTTGTCAGGCTCGCCTGCTGCGTTCCAGGACATGCCGGAACCGGTCAGGCCGTCGATGGTAATCTCTGTCATAGCTGGCTTTAAGGCATCACAGATAGCGGAAGCATCCATGTCCGGAGTCACGCCGGATTTCTCGATAGCTGCCTTCAATGCATAAACTGCATCGTAGGAATCTGCTGCAAACTGGTTGGGCTCCTCGCCGTATGCCGCTACATAATCAGAGGTAAACTTCTTGCTGGATTCCTCGGTTGCGGAGAAAGGAGTCAAAAGCATAACGCCTTCTGCCAAGGACGTATCAAAGTTCTCAACAGACAGGATACCGTCCATACCGTCTACACCGAAGAAGATGGTCTCAAATCCCTTGTCACTGGCCTGCTTTAAGATGATGGAAGCCTCCTGATAGTAGATCGGAAGGAACACAAGCTCTGCATTGGCCTCTTTCGCCTTGTCAAGCTGTACGGAGAAATCCGTTGCATTGTCAGCCGTAAACGCCTCATCTGCTACGATCTCCAGGCCCTGATTGCTGGCTTCCTTCATAAATGCCTCACGGATACCAGAAGAGTACTCTGTGGAACTGTCATAAATAATCGCAATGGTGGTAGCCAGCTTGTTCTCACCAATGTACTTTGCCGCTGCCATACCCTGATCCGGGTCTGAGAAGCATACACGGAATACGTTGTCAGGAGATACACACTCTACGGCAGAACCAGATGGTGTGATCTGGAACATATTGTCATTGGCTGTCTCTGCTGACACTGCGATACAAGGGCCAGATGTGGTGGAACCTACGATCATCTGTGCGCCCCAGTCTTTTAAGGTGTTGTATGCATTCACAGACTTCTGGGCATCGTGCTCGTCATCCTGTGCGTTGAGTTCCAGCATGTAACCGCCAACGCCGCCTGCTGCATTGATCTCCTTTACTGCCAGATCGGCACCATTCTTAACCGCATTGCCATAAGCTGCTGCCCCACCGGTTAACGGTCCGATAACACCAATCTTAAACGCGCCTTCCGCTGCGCCAGAATTATCAGATGCCCCTGCGGTTGTAGTCTCTTCACTGCCTGCCGCTGCGGTTGTGGTCTCCCCGCCGGCTGCTGCAGTAGTCGTATTTCCTCCTCCATTGCCGCCACAGGCAGCCAAAGAGGCAACCATAGCTGCTGCCAAGCCAAATGTAATCAGTTTTTTCATAATTTTCTTTTCCTCCTCATAGAAATTCTTTCATGTAAAAACTTTCTACATTATAACTTTATCATTTTCGCTTGTCAACACTTTCCTGCAATGCAGCCCTACATAGAAGTTATATGTACTATTCCTTCAGGTTATCCTATATAAAAATATGATTCCCTTTTGCTGTCTCCATCAAAAAATCTTCTCACCAGCCACATATTTCCCCACAAGCTGCCCTTTTTCCCCTGACAGATATAAAAACCTGGCCAGGCGTTCCCGGATCCCCCAGTTTTCTAAGCGAGGGATTGCCTGGTCATCCCCGATCAGGACATCTGCCTCATAGCCTTTTTCAAAGCTTCCCACGTTTCCGAAGAACGATCCTCCGCCTACGGTAGCCAGATAGAATCCCTCCTCCAGTGTCAAAGGCTTTGCATCCTGATCTACCAGCCGCCAGTAAAGCTTGGACACAGCGATGGCATCTGTGATACAACGGAACATGGACAGGTTGGCACCGCCGGCTAAGTCCGTCCCAAGGCCTATGGAAAGCCCCAGTTCCAAGTATCTGCGAACCGGCGCGATTCCAGAGGACAGGTTCACATTGGATTGAGGGCAATGGGCGATATAGACCCTGTTCTTTTTCATTCTTAAGACTTCCTCTTCGGTTGAATAGACGCAGTGGGCCATCACCGCCGGGCCACCTCCATCCCTTTCACCCCCAAACAACCCGAAGCGGTCATACACATCCCCGTAAAAGGCGGACCACGGGTACAACTCCTTTACCCATTCCACCTCCGATGGATTTTCGGAGAGATGGGTCTGTACTGGCAGGCTGTACTGTTTCCTCAGGCTCCCAAGGCCTTCTAACAGGCCAGCGCTGCAGGTGGGTGCAAACCGCGGTGTTAAAATGGGCTTCACATGTTCATAGGCATTCATTGTATCCAGAAGCCACTCCTTCGTGTCCAAAAGGGAGGAGGAAGCATCCTTCTCCCGCAGGGAATCCGGGCAGTTCTGGTCCATGTTCACTTTCCCAACATAGGTTTTCAGATGGGTCTCTTCCAGCGTATCCATCAGGCACCGGGTAGCCGGCACATGAACCGTGCCGAATATCACCGCCCTGGTGGTAGGGCTCCTTTTTAAGTCCTCGGCAAAGGTTCCATAAGCTTTCCTGGCATACTCAACAGATCCATAACGGCTTTCTTCCGGAAAGGTATGGGTTTCCAGCCAATCCAGAAGTTCCAGATCCATCCCAAGGCCGCAGAAAGAATACTGAGGCCCATGGAGATGAAGATCCGTCATCCCCGGAATAATAAGGGCATCCCCATAATCTGTCACTGGCAAACCTTTAAACTGTTCTGGTATCTGCTCAAATACCCCCTGGCAAATCCCCTGGCAACACACCAGATATCCCTGCTCTGTGACGGACAGTTCTGTCTGGGATTTGCTGTAAACAATGTTTCCTTTTAAAATCCATGAATGTTCTCTCATCTGCTGTTCCTCCTTCCATCGTCTTGTCTCTGTTACCCTTTTTACCTGTGTGCCAGCCTCCTGGCGCTCACTGTAATCAAAACCTTCTGGCCTGTCAGAAAGAAAACGCTTCCTGCATCAGCAATATCATTTATTTTGCTGTTTGAGAAATCGCGAAGAGGCCGCTTCAGGCTACATTATCTCTGACAATCAAACAGCAGTTAAATGGCATTGTTTCATCAGACCTCTTTTGCAACAAAAAAAGCTGGCTACATCCAATCATGTAGTCAACTTTTACGGTAGTTGGTAGAAACTTCCGGCCAATCCCGGAATTATACACAATTAAGGCACAATCTATTAAGATATTTCTATCATATCATGAAATGGGATATCTGTCCAGAGGCCCATGGAACGATAAACGATGACGTAAACGATGAATTGTAATTATTCGTTATTGCTCACAGATGCCCTGTGAACGTAACCGCATATGCTTTGGCCCCATAACTATACTGATTATTCTACCTCATTCAATCCCCCAATCACTTCCTGGTACATTTCCTCCAGGCTCTTTTTCGGAACCCATCCCAGCTTCCGAAGCTTCTCTCCGGACAGTTTAAGCCCGGTGTCCGGAGCATAATCGGTTTGGGCAGGGTTTTCCTCCTCAATTTTAACTTTGCTCTTCCCTCCTGCCACCTTTTTAGCCACCAGAACCGCCATATCGCGGATCCGCATGGTATTGGCTTCATTGACTACATTATAGGCCTCTCCATCCTTTCCTTTGTATAAGATAGTAAGGATGCCCTCCACAGTATCATCCAGAGCACAATAATTTCCCATGGATCTTCCGCTGGTCTTCAGGACAAGATCCCTTCCCTCATAGGCTGCCCTGGCAAACTGCATGTATACCCGGTTGTCCTCCCGGCGAATCTTGTCACCGAAGGTCTGGGCAAGCCTGGCGATCTTTACCGGAGTATGATGTTCCTGATAATAAAGATGGCAGTAATGCTCCGCCATGCGTTTCCCCATGGGATAGCTGCTTCTGGGCGAGCAAAGATCAAGCATACCCAGTTCATCCTCCTCTGCCAATACCCCTGTATCTTCCATGACTCCATACACCTCCATGGACGATACATACACCATGGATTTCACCTGTTTTTTCCAGGCAAACTCTAAAGCATTCCTGGTTCCCATAACGATGCTGTCCGCCGTCTCCACCGGATGGGACACCATCTGAGCCGACTGGGTCATGCATGCACAATGAATCAGGTAATCAACTGACATAGGAATCTGTCTGTCCCACGTTTCCTCCAGCTGCATCTCCAAAAAATGCAATTTCTGTCGGTCATCATCCGGCAATCCTTTATATAATGTTTTCGCCCTGGCAAGATTGCGGACCGGCAAAATCATATGGCAGACTGCTTTCTCCATAAGAATCCGTCTTACCAGAGAACCGCCTATCATGCCTGTGGCTCCTGTAATCAACAAACTCTGTCCTGTCCTCATCTTCTCTACCTTTCTCTTGCGATCTTGGGCAGAGAAAAGTCATCTCTGTCCAGATTCAGTGCAACGGCCATATCCAGCCCAGACGGTTTTCGGTCATTGACCAGAATCCGCTCCCCCATAGGCATGTCAAACAAAGCCTCATCGTACCGTATTTTGTTGTCTCTTAAAAATCCCAGCGTCTTCTCCCTGTACTGGGCCTTCCTGGACGTAAGGATCACGATCTTGTCCTCCGGAGGGATGGTTTCAAGATACTCTCTCACCCCGGGAAGAAGGCAATCTCCTTCGTCTGTCTTGTATCCATTATGCTTTACAAGGGTTCCATCCAAGTCCAGTATCCACGTTTTCCCTAACGTAGATAAAATCATCTTATCCTTTCCCATATTGTTCCTCCACTACAATATTTTCCCATCCCTCCAGGTAAAAGAATTCCGCCACCTTCCACCTGGTATCACTGTAATAACAGTCCGGAAATAAAACGATCTTACGGCATTTTGCCTCTTTTATCACATCACACAACCCGCTCCGAATGCCGATAAACGTCCCGGCCCATTCCACCGCCCCCTGCAGCTGCCCCAGGCTGACCCTTAGAGCACAGGTTCCCGGCAGCGCATTTTCCTCTCCTGCGACATTGGTATACACCTGATACCCTTTCTGTTTATAATAGGAAATGATCCGCTGCCATATGGGATTGCCAATGCCAGCCACGGATTTTGCGTAGGGAGAAAGCACAACCGACTTCCCCCTTTCCATAGAAATCTGTCCTGAAATGCCCTGCCGTTTCGTAGGCTTTGCCGGAACGCAGTCCTTCTCCAGGCCGAACACTCCACACCGGTACATAAGTTCAAACGGAACCAGCTTTACATACAATGCTCTCATCAGCAAATTCGTGTAAGGCCTGTCGTGATGTGCGATCAGCACATCTTTTGCCCTTGTGAAAAGAACTGCCTGAACCAACTCGTCCATATCCTTCTGGCTCAATGCCTTCCGGCTGGTGAAGCCGAACATGGCCGCTATGTCAGAGCAGGCTGTTCCTACTGTGACAACCCCACAATTCCTGATCCGGTTCTTCTTCAGATAACCTGGAAGGTATGCCATGGCATAATATACGTCTCCCAGAGCTGAAAACGGGCAGATGACATAAAACTCCTTGTTCATGCTTTGTCTGATCCCTTCGAATATTCGAATCCCTCTCATCACCCGTTCTCTTTTACAGCCTATGGTCTCCGAAGACAGGGAATATTCGGCAAAAGTATTGTAATCCACCAGTTTTTCCAGGCAACCTGAATAGCCCATCTGGCGAAGCTGCCGGGCCATGGCTTCATAGGCCCGGGAGACAATACAGATGAGCATTGACTCTTCCTTATTTTTATTGCTTTTATGAGTTTTCAATATTTCCCGGGGCGCAATGATGGGAATCCCTTTATAATGATTGCCCTGTTTTTCTGGATTATTGTCCAGGATTGCCGATACCGGATAGCCTTTGACAGCCAAAAGATCCACCAGTTCTTCTGTGGCATTGCAGTGGCCGAAGATATAGATGGTTTTGTCTGATACCGTGCCGGCAGCAATCAGGGCTTCCAAGTTTTGTTTCATTTCTTTGTAGTGAAGTTGATCCATTGTGCTCTACCTGATTATTGATGGTTGAATACGGTTGAATAACATGTATGGCCTTCCCTTACTGTAGCAATGCATCAAAAAACTCTTCCAGGCTTAGTATCCCAGTATCTACCAAACGGTGCAGGCTGGCATAATTCATATGGCCTTTGGGCAGCAGAAAGAATCGATCCGAGAATTCATATGTATAATATATTTCCCTGAAATGACGGGCCTCTTCTTTGGATATCTGACAAAACGTCATATCCTCTGTCTGATCCTTCCAAGAAACAGAAGACAGGATCAGGATCCTTTGGCCAGACACATGAGACCGCTTTGGCTTATCCTTTAATATATCCTTAGGCAAGATACTCCCTGGCTCTTCTATAAGCAAAACCTTATCATATTCACGCAAATAGCGTTCTAGTGTTTTGAACATAACCCTTCTGTCATCTTCTCCCATTCTCCGCTTTGCCTTAATGTATGTTCTATGATCTCTCTGACTGCACCGCATCCTCCATTTACCGGAGAAATATAATGAACACACTGTTTTACTTCACGGCAGGCATCTGCAGGACAAGCTGTAAAGCCAGCCCGTTTCATACATGCCAGGTCATTAAGGTCATCTCCGATATATCCTGTCTCATCCCACAAAATCCCGTTCTCTTCAAAAAACTGCTGCAGACATTCTTCCTTATTCTTAATATTCTGAAACAGGAAATCGATCTGCAGTTCCTCCATTCTGCGTTTTGTAGCCCTGCACTCTCTGCCAGTTAAGACGATCACCTTCATCCCGGCGGCGCGGGCCATCTTGATTCCGGCTCCATCTTTTACATGGAACTTTTTCATCTCATTTCCGGTATCATCATAATACACCCCGCCGTCTGTCATGGTCCCGTCCACATCCAGAACCCAATATCGTATTTTTCCTGGTTCCATCACAACTCCCCCATGTCATACTGGCTGGGAGTCAAAAAATGAATCGACAGCTTTCCTCGGGTTTTATTCCTAAACTTACGCAGAAGTTCTGAGATCTCCCGGTTAAATTCCCGATAATCCATATGATTTACAATCTTCGGGCCTGCTCCCTTTACATAGTTATCCTTTTTTTCATTTAATCCGTCAAAACCTGCAAACGCGATCCGGGCAGGCAGAAGGATGGAAAGCAGATTCAAGAGCATGATCGTGCTATTGTCAAACAAAAAACTGTCCTCTGCTATCAGCCGCGAATACTCAACCAGATAAACCCCTTGAGTATCTGTATGGATATTGGAAGTAACAATACACCGGCTATGATCAGCCAGCTTGCTTATCCTTTCCCAGTGGATGGTATTGGCGCAAAAAAGATAATCTGTTTTCAAATTCTTGGGAATCACATTGATACTGATGACCACCGGTTCATTGGTTTTTATGTACTCTCTGATCTCCCTTTCATAATCCGCAACAGTCTTTCCTGAGGCAAGAATCAAAACTTCCTTTCCACCTATCTTATGGGCCAGTTCTTTTATGGCTTCCTTGTCATCTACCTTGCTTGATGAATATTCCTTATATACACGCTGTATATTATCGTAATCATATCGCTGCCTCTTCGCCTCATCAATACCAGACAAAATATATTTGATATCCTTGTTGTTTAGCCTGTATTTCTCTGTCAGGTAGATCACATTGTTGGGGTGAGCCTTGTAGATCCCTGCCATAAAAGCAGGGATCGAGTACCCCCAGTCCATCCGCTCCCGGATCGGATGCAGATACCGGTCAATGGCATCAAAGATCACATCTGTGTCATACGCACAATCCTTTTTTCTGGCAAGATAATCCACAAGCAACTCTGTATTCAGGTTCCCTGCACACTTTCCCATTCCGTTTAAGGTGGCATCGAGAATTAACTTTCTCTCATCTGCCGCCAGCTGAATCATGCGTTGCGCCAGCGCAAAGGACATCTGCATGTTGTTGTGGGAGTGAAAATCAATAGCAATGTATCTATCCAGGTTTCGGTTGACAATGCTCCAGATGTATTCCAGATCGTCCAGATACATGGAGCCATAGGTATCCACAATCCCAAAAGACTTAGGCCCTATGTGGTTTGCAAGATCAATCAGTTCCAGCAATTCCTTTGTGGTATAGCCATTGGAATTCACTGTCTGGAGATACAGATCATACTTCTTTTCCTTGATGGTCTCCATAGCGTCTATGACTTCTTGTTTATGCTCTCTATAATCATTTTTTGTGAAGCCAAACCGGATCCCGGATACCTGGCTTTCGTTTGCCTCTGCAAGGCCAGACACATCATACAGCCCAAAGTCCACGAACACAACATACGATGCATTCTTCCCGGATTCATGTTCACAGATTTTCTCAATATATCTGTCTACATCTGCCGTTGACGAAAAAAAGGTGCTGTTTCCGGTAAAATGGATATGGTCTCTCAAAAACCCCAACTCGATAATGTCAATTCCTGCTCTTTTCAAATACGCTCCGATGCCTGCAATTGTCTCGTCAGAGTATTGGCAGTCAATGATTCTCCCGCCGTCTCTCAAGGTACAATCCAATATCTCTATCTGCTTCATATCAAATGGTCTTCCTCATATATTCCGCCACAATCTGGGCCATCTTATAATCCTCCGCCGTATCGACATCTACCGCTTCCAATTGCCCAATGATCTTCCTGTACGGCTTCCTCCCGATCCTCTGATGATACTCTCTGAATACCTCTTTCGTAAAAATATAAAAGGCTCCTGTCTCCATATACACCGGCTCCAGATTCTGGGTTGTAACAATATCCTGCATATCATAGTTTAAGGGTTTCCCCTGATACCAGCAGTAATCCTGTATCTCCAGCACACTGAATGCAGAATCATATTCTCCGCCTATCACGTTTAAAAGAGCCTCTCTTATGGACTCTGTTTTTGTAAAGGGCTGGGTGACATGGGTGAGCACATAGATATCCGCCTCAACGTCACGGACAAACCAGTCTATGATCTCCAAGCCTTTCACCTGATACCCATCCAGATAAGGATCCCTTTTCAGATAGGTAAGCTCCCTGGGAATATATTCCTGTATGGAATCGCTGCTGCAATAGACATATTTCTCATCAATCTCCGGAATCTTTCTTACTGTGTCAAAAATATAATCACACATCGGCCTGCCTCCCAGGGGAAGCGTATTTTTCCCTGGAAGCCGCTGATTGTTCAGTTTTATGGGTATAAACGATACTACTTTCAACTGATTCACCTCTTTCTACTTCGTAAGATAAACAACAATATAATCCGCCAATCCTTGTTCCCCGCACTGGCTTTTCCAGACAGCATCTAGAGTTGGTGTAATAAATCCCTCCCCTATCTCGCAATTTGGCTCCTTGTCCCGCAGCCATCCAAGAAGATTACCCAATCCGTATCTCTGATAATACGTCACCTCTATCTTCTCAAAGCCAGCCTTCTTGGCTGTCTGCCATAAACTTTTCTCTGAGAAAATCCATAAATGCTGGGTGCTGAACAGCAGCTTCCGCTCGTAAATCTCTCCAAGCGCCTGTCTCATAACCGGTGTCTCGGTGGGAGTTCCTATGATCGCAGTTCCCCCTTGTGCAAGTAGTTTATGTATATCTCCCATAAATGCCAAAGGATCCGCCACATGCTCGATGACATCAAAGGATGTGGCAACGTCTATCCTCCCTGCCCAGTCTGGCAACGCCGCACTGGTATAGGGATATGTTGTAAATCCTTTGTTGTCCATGATCCTCCGGTAGGTCTCTGAAGGCTCAACTGCAATCACAGAGGACGCTACCCCTTTCAGAAAGTCAAGAAATGCACCGCATCCGCAGCCAATGTCTGCAACCGTCTTCCTGCGAAATATGGTGGTCCCGGTATAAAGGAATTTATCCAAGGTCTCTTTATCATGCCTCCTGTAAAATCCCTCTTCGTCTGAATCCCCTTCGAGGGACTGCCGGTAGTCTTTGCTTTCATAGTATTGACTCAGATTCTCCAAGATCTCCTCGTGCCAGATAACACTGCAGTCCAGGCATTGATACATGGCTACATTCCTGTTGGTATACTGTCCCAGGCCGCCGTTTCGGATTTTTCCGTTATATATAAGTTTTATATTTTCAGAACTGCACAATTTGCATTTCATCGTTTCTCTCCATTTTAATCTGCTGTTAATTCCACATATTGTGGGTCTATATCTCCGATACCGTTTACACTTGTACTATTCCAGGTTATATTTTCCCGAATAACATGTGCCGGATTTCCAACAATCATACAATTATTAGAAAATCGTCTATTACGTATAAAACTCCCTGCACCAACCATACTATTTTTACCAATATCGCATTCAGACATCACAATTACTCCGTTTCCCATCCATACATGACTTCCTATTTTCAAAAAATAGCGTTCCCTGAAATTAATCTGTTTCCCTGATAAGATATCAAAAATAGGATGTCCATCATTTGACATAATAGAAACATTTCTTGCAGTTAAACTGTATTCCCCAATTTCAATGTTGTCTCCAGAACAGACTGCAAGTAAATTAAATCTTCCGAATCTACATCCCTGTCCAATCACACATTTTCCGGCTGAATGATTATAAATCACCATATAAGCATTAAACCACGTGTCTGCTCCAATTTTAGTTTGGGAATTAGGTCCAAAAAACAATTCGCAATAATTATCAATATGTATATTTTCTCCTAACTCAATACTGGCATCGTTCTCTGCTTGTATATAAGAATTGTACCCAATTTCTCCCCCCCTGGAAAATATTCTGGCTTTTTCTCCATTAAATATGATTTTCCCATTCCCTCTTAGCTGTCCAATAATCTGATTTCCCAATTCATCGGAATAGTTTTCTATCTTTCCATTTATCTCTACTACACGCTTCCCCATTATAATTCTATTCCCCTCTTAAAAAGTTCTCTTCTTATCTGCTTCTGCAATTCATCTTTATTGTCAAAATTCGTCGCAAAATCAAACCATGACTGTATTTTGGCAATGTCCAAGACATCTTTTTCTGATTTTCGCATGACCTTATATCTATAAACAAAATCTAAATTGCAAAACTTTAAGTCTGCAAAGACTGTGTGATAATTGTCATCCTCAATAACTGTTCTGTTTTTTATCTGATTATTCTTTTCGTCTAAACAATAATCCATATGAATCAATTCCAGCGTATGGGGGATATTTTTAATCCTTTTTACCTCTACCCCTGATAGAATGATGTTAAAGTTATGGGCATCTCGAATACCATATAATTCCATAACCGCGCTGCCAACCACACAAATCTTCTCTATATCAATATCATTTTGAGTACACCATGTTTTAATCTGTCCTATCTGCTCCAAAAACCACCCTCTGTAATATTGTCTCATGTTATGTTTTAACCACTTGATGTTATTGGCTGAAAGGAACAAATTCCTCAGATGATAAAATTCCTCTTCTGTATCAGATGCATGTATAATAATCGGAATCTGATCCGCAATATCCATAAATAAATGCTGACGTAAATCCAATTTAAAATTCCGCATATTTTTAAAAAAATCTTTATTCTCTGTTTCCTCATCCGAAACTAATAACACTCTGTACTTAAGAGAAGAAAGTGCCAAAATATCCAATTTTCTGGTCAGCCATTCACTATACTGATCCCAGTCACTGTAAATCTGTCTTGTAATATTCTCAAAAGCAATAAAATTATTGGTGAAATCATAGTCAATTTTTCCAACTACAGTAAAAATTTTACTTATTTGCCTTTCCATATATGTCCACAAATCCTCAACCGGAGCATACATAAGAAAAATTCCACATTTTCCTGCATAAGTATCGGTATAAGCTCTGAGAATCCTTATTCTGTCCTCCTGTGTAAACCCATTTTCAGCAAACCAGTCAATGGTTACTTCCACCATGGGTCTGTCATGATACTCATGTACCCATACCTTCTCATTTAACACCATAGCCGCCGCAATACGATGGAGCCCGTCATATGGCCTGTTTCTCAATCCCAAAGGTACAAAATGCTCTTTTTGGAAGCCCTCTTCTTCCATATTTTTACATAATAACCTCCCTTGTTCTATAAATTCCATTATAGAATTTTTCCCTTTTCCAGAGTGAAAAGCCTCTGCTTCTTTTCCACCTCCACGAGCAAGAACATACCTTGAATACAAAGATACATGTTTTCTGTTCTCTACACCGTTCACAAAGTCACGAAACAACAAATAACGTACACATATATCAATTCGCCGATAAGTCACCAGAAGTTTGGCATTCATTTCTTTAAGGTAATCATTTAAATATTTTGTAGACTCATATTCTTCTTTTTGTGTTTCATAATATTTTAATGGATTGCACCAATCCAACTGTCTGGCATGGTAATTTATGACCTTTTTTACATCTATATGATATCTCTCTACTAATTCATTTTTTATACTTTCACGCACTTCGTCATCAATTTGTGAAATAACAATAAAATCATAAATATAGTTGCATAGTTTTGCTGGTGGAACTATCTCTATCCCTGGCAGTTCTATCTTGTCAAAATCCTTATCCACTAGGCATAGTACCTGACAATATGATATGCTTTTTATTTGATTTAAATAGTTCCTTCCAGCGCCACCTGCTCCATAGATAATAATCTTGCTGTCGGGATCCACTAAATGAAATGGAAATATATAATACATCTGTCCTCCCAATTTTTCGATCTGCTTTTCACTCTTTTGATATCAGTTCAAAAATATGCCTTCCTACAGACTCTTCACATTGATCCTGTGTTTTATGCCCATCTGTCTGCTTTATAAAATCACAAAAATCTGCTGTTAAAAATAGTCTGCTTTCTTCCCATATCCCTTGAATCGTGTGCATATAAGAAAATGCTTTTTTCTTTGTTTCTCCCTCTGATAAAGACGCTTCTATCCGCTCTATCTGCTTAGTAGCGATATGCAGTCTCAATATAGATTCATCAAGTACAGAATACATCCATAAATCTCCACCGTTATCCTTTACACAGGACAAAAAAGCAACTTGTGGAAAAAATTCCCCTACATAGGTGTCTTCTTTTTCTTCTAATGCATAGTTCAATATCTTTTTACTCTCATGCGTATCAAAATCCCATTGAACTATTTGATCACCGCAAATCGGGATAGCAATTGCTTTTCCATCATAATCGGTTAAAAAAGAAATTCCTGTTTCTCCCAACTCCTGCAACGCTATTTGCTCCAGTACATTCCCGTCCAAATCACACCGGAAAATCATGTGGCTGGATTTGACAGCAAGAAACATTTCCCCGTCTTTTATATACATTCCTGACAGTTCATCATAAATTTTCAAAAATTCTATAAATCGAATTTCCCCTGTACCGAACTGAAATTCCATAACAATATTTCCCTGCCAGCAAGGTAACAGCAATTTATCTTTCAATACACAATTACACCTGGCAAAAATCACTTTTCTCTCATCATAACCTTTCAATTTGCTTTTTAATTCTTCATGCCATAAATCAAAATATTCTATCTCAAATGTATGTAGATCTAGCCTGACAATTGCCGGAAATCTCCCTGGAATCAAATAAGCACTGTCATCAAAAATGTGCACGCCGGAAAACAGATTAAATATATCTCTTTCTCCCATCCGCTCTGTATCCAGTTTTACTTCTGTGAAAGAACATTTCTTGATGTGATACATCATAATTTTTTCGGCTGCTCTCGGTGCCAATATGAGTATATCTTTCCACTTTGCAATAAATCCATATTGCATATTCCCACATCCTGGTATCGCTGCTTCTACAGTTATTGTATTTGTCAGTATATCAAGTTTATATAACGTACTTGTATATACATCACAAAACCAGCCCAAATTTCCATCAAAGCAAATATCAAAAAAAGAAACATTAGAAGATATTTTCTCTATATAAGTGTCCATTATAAAACCATCCTTTGATCTGTGGGTTAATGAGCATCCCCCGGAGGGATCATAGTAACCCCCTTTCATTCATGGTAATACCAAGAAAACGGCATAGGAGCTACTGTGGAAACAGGGAGTCAAAATCAACACGTTCAAAGACTTCCAATACTCCGCCTCTGGTTGCATTATAAATACGGAATCCATGCTGTCTGGAATATAGTTCTGCTTTTTCAAAGGCTTTTGTAAGTTTATCTCGTTCGAATATCCGTTTATTATATCTATCTTTTTCCTCCTCTGTATAATAATCAGAAATAAAATGATTTCTATCATCCGATATACTTCCTGCAACAGAGTGATCCATACCTAAAAGATAAATATCCGTCCCCCCCATATAAGCAGCGATTTGCAGGCCCAAATCATAAGTGACTGTACAACCCCAACAAACTTTTTTTGTAATATCATCTGAAAAATCAGGATAGTTGGGATAATATTCCTGATGCTCCAAGTGAACGATATTAACATTAGGAAAATTTGTGTAAGTAATATTTCTGCAAAAAAAATCGCCTAGAAAAACCTCTCCCTCTATTTTTTCTAAATCTTCAAAACAATCGCCTATCATATCCGTATCGGTAATTCCCACATAATCTGCACGCCATTTTGTTCTGTCATAAATGTGATAAATCCTGTTAAACCCAAAACAAATCGCTTTGTTTTTACGCAGTATTTCTAAGTCCTCAATCCGTAGACTCGGTCCATTCCCGATCAAAAAAATTCTATTTCCTTTATGGATATCTTTATATTTCTTCAGTTCAGAATGGTAGAATGTACGGTTAAATTGATCAATCTTATAGATATCTATAATGCAAAACTTATGTTGCCTGCCTTCCAAAGTTTCACGTACAGGGCTATCTTTTCTTTTTACATTTATAATCAAACAATCGATAGAATCCCATATCTCATCCAAATTTACATATGGAATTCCAAATGTATCATAATTTTCATCCTCTTCTCCTATTATCCCAGCAATACTTCCCCAACTGTTTTGAAAAAAGAGTTCCAAAAGAAGATAATGAATAAATGAATTTACTCCTAAAATCGCTATTTTTTTATATTGATGAATTTGATAATCACTTAAACATTTTGTATAGGATACTGTTTCCCATCTTCCATGCAATGGGAACTGAGGTAAAGCTTCTATGATATTCCATTGGTCACTTTCATGAAAAACAAAATAATTTTCTATTTGATGTTCCAGTAATTGCTGTTCCATCTCATCATGAAATTTCTCCGAAGCCACCACAATAATGTCATCCGTTCGCACGATGCCCAACATCTCATCAAAACTGATAATATCCTTCCCCTGCTCTTTATCTCCAAATCGGTTATTATCAAAAAAGCACTCTACCCTGTCATATCCCAGGTAATGCAATGCGGTTACTCCCGTAGAACCAGCGCCAAATAGTAGATATCTCATATCATTGCCTCCAAATTATTCAAGAACACTTCATACTTAAAAATCAAAATGCGCTGGATCCGCTCCAAACCTCCTGCCCGTATTTAATCCGGTTATCCTATCCATATCCTCTTTCTCTAAAATAAAATCAAAAATTTTCATATTAGATTTCATGCGCTCCACATGAGATGATTTTGGAAATGTGATTATATTTCTCTGCATATGCCATCTAAGGACAATTTTTGCAGGTGACATTTCAAATTTTTATGCCAG
>CANDZL010000015.1:0-60415 GCA_947425205.1 uncultured Hungatella sp.
AAGACATCGCCCTTTCACGGCGGTAACACGAGTTCGAATCTCGTTGGGGTCATTGTAAGTATAAGATATGGCGACATAGCCAAGCGGTAAGGCGTGGGTCTGCAACACCCTGATCACCAGTTCAAATCTGGTTGTCGCCTCTGAAAAGTCCTTGATATTCAAGGACTTTTTTAAATATTACAAAGGGAGGATGTTATGCTGGGAATTATTGGGGCCATGGCGGAAGAAGTGGCAAATTTGAAGGCGCAGATGGAGAATGTGGAGATTCGAACCTTTGCTATGATGGACTTTTATAAGGGATCGCTTCAAGGAAATGATGTGGTGGTGGTTCGATCTGGAATAGGAAAAGTAAATGCAGCCATCTGCAGCCAGATTTTAGTGGATCAATACCATGTAGAGGGGATTATAAACACAGGAATTGCCGGATCTTTGCGAAATCAGATCAATATCGGGGACATTGTCCTGTCTAAAGATACGCTTCAGCATGACATGGATGCCACAGGCTTTGGGTATCAGGTGGGGCAGATACCGCAGATGGATGTATCTGTATTTGAAGGTGATCCAACCATGATTCAGGTGGCAGAAAGTTGTTGCAGGCAGGAGATACCGGAGATCAGCGTTCATGTAGGGCGTGTGGTTAGTGGAGATCAGTTTGTATCAGATAAGGAAAAGAAAAACTGGCTTTTGGATACCTTTAAAGGATATTGTACAGAGATGGAAGGAGCGGCCATAGCTCAGACAGCATATCGAAATCAAGTTCCATTTATTATTATTCGGGCAATCTCTGACAAAGCAGATGACAGCGCAGAAATGGATTATGCAGAATTTGAGGAAAAGGCCATTGAACACAGCGTAACGTTGGTGACTGCTATGGTGAAAAAGCTGTATTTTCTTAAGGATCAAGGATAATAATTACAATTACAATCCTGTGAGAATTACTTAAGAATCGATTTATAGGAGAATTTGACGAACGATTCTAGGCTCTCTTATCTTCCCAAAATGGATTTCCAAGGCTATAATAAAGAGCATCTGGAAATGATCCGGAGAAGAAAGGGGAGCTTTTATGATGCTGGAAATTTTAGAAACGGGAAAAGCATTATATGTGTTGGCGGCTGTCTGTATCCTAGGGCTTTTAAGCAGAATGATGGCGCGTAACCTTTACAAAAGACTAATCCGAGAAACAGATAATATGACACTAACGAAAAATCGGTATTTGCGGGAATTGAAACAGAAGGCGGAAAATTCATACCGTCTCAATCAGGGAATCCAGAACACAGAAGCCTATCTGGAAAAGCAATTGATGAATTATCGTTTTTTTGGCCTCACGTTAAATGGGTGGGGGAATCTATCCAATCAGTTTACAGTATTGTGCTTCTTGGCTGGAGGTGCGGCGGCGTTTCTTTCCTATTGGTACCGCTGCGATAATTATTACATAGTACTGTATGGAACCGTAGGGATTCTAGCAGGATTATTTACGCTGTTTGTTGATTGTGGGGTCAATCTTTCTGAGAGGAAACTCCAGCTTCTTAATGCATTGCAGGATTATATGGAGAATTCCCTGTTTTATCGCCTGTCCAGGGAGACAGCATCAACGGTGGAAGGGAGTATGAGGGAGAGTAAAAGAGGTACAATCCGTGAGAATGTAGGAAGGGAAGGAGGAAGAAACGGAAGTATTCGCGAATTGAATATTCGGGATCTGACCATCACGGAGGATGAAGAGCAGGACAAGTTTAGTGGAGAGGGAATCAGCAACATTTCCTCGAGAGAGCGCGTCCGAGGAGAACGCGCCAAAGCGGATCGTACAAAGACAGACCGTATGAAATCTGAACGTGGAAAAGCAGAGAATTCCAGAACAGGGACATTGGCAGAGTTGGAGGGAAGAGAAGAGGAGGCAGAGCAGCCGTCTAAGAAATCAGGCCGTCTGGCCAAAAAGAGCCAGAAAGAAGAGACGGATAACCAGATGGATTACTTAAAACGCAGCCTGGAGCAGATTGCAGCCAGCCGTGAAAAGAATCAGGGAGACGGGGACTGGATAAAAGAATTGTCGTCGGATGAACTTGAATTGGTAGATGAAATTCTGAAACAATATCTGGTTTGATGATCAGCTTGCTTTGATATAAATTTTTATCGCATTTCCCGATTATTTGTGGTATACTTTTAGAAAACCACAAGGTAAAAAGGAGATATAGGTATGGGAAAAGAAGTAACGTTTGATTATTCTAAGACAAGGGGATTTATCTCTTCAGAGGAAATCCAGAATATGAAAGCAGCCGTTATGGGGGCAAAGGAAGTATTGGTGTCGAAACGCGGTGCTGGCAATGATTTTTTAGGATGGATTGATCTTCCGGTGGATTATGATAAGGAAGAATTCGCCAGAATTAAAAAGGCGGCGGCTAAGATTCAGGGAGATTCCGACGTATTGCTGGTAATCGGTATCGGCGGTTCCTATCTGGGAGCAAGAGCAGCCATTGAGTTTTTGACACATAGTTTTTATAATGTGTTGAATAAGGAAGAGAGAAAGACACCAGAGATCTACTTTGTAGGCAACAGCATCAGCAGCAAGTATATAAGGGATTTGCAGGATGTGTTGAAGGGGAAAGATTTCTCTATCAATATCATTTCAAAGTCTGGGACCACTACAGAGCCGGCCATTGCCTTTAGGGTATTCAAAGAGATGCTGATTGAGAAATATGGCAGAGAGGAAGCCAACAAGAGAATCTATGCCACGACAGACAAAGCGAGAGGTGCATTGAAGAACCTTGCCAATCAGGAGGGATATGAAAGCTTTGTTGTTCCGGATGATGTGGGCGGGCGTTTCTCCGTACTGACGGCTGTAGGCCTGCTTCCCATCGCAGTCAGCGGCGCAGATATTGACCAGCTGATGGAAGGTGCTGCTTATGGCAGAAGGAAAGCACTGGAAGCGCCATATGAAGAGAACCCGGCACTTCTTTATGCTACGATCCGTAATATTTTGCTGAGAAAAGGCAAGAATGTGGAGATTGTGGCTAATTATGAGCCAAGCTTGCACTATGTATCTGAGTGGTGGAAACAGCTTTACGGAGAGAGTGAGGGGAAAGACCAGAAAGGGATTTTCCCGGCAGCTGTGGATCTGACTACGGACCTGCATTCCATGGGACAGTTCATTCAGGATGGTGCCAGAATCATGTTTGAGACTGTGATCAATGTAGAGGAGTCTCAGGCGGAAGTTGTGCTGAAGGAAGAGGAAGTGGATACAGATGGTATGAATTATCTGGCAGGCAAGAACGTTGACTTTGTCAACAAGAGTGCAATGAACGGTACAATGCTGGCACACACAGATGGACAAGTTCCAAACTTGAAGGTAAATATTCCAGAGCAGAATGCTTACTATCTGGGGCAGCTGTTCTATTTCTTCGAATTTGCATGCGGAATCAGCGGCTACCTGTTGGGAGTCAATCCATTTAACCAGCCAGGTGTGGAAAGCTACAAGAAGAATATGTTTGCCCTCCTTGGCAAGCCAGGTTATGAGAAGGAGAGAGAAGAGCTGCTGAAGAGACTGTAACATCTTATGTGGTTGTTGCAGGCTGAGGTAAAGCAACGATTCAGAATCGAATATGATATATGCTGCAAGATCTGTAGGAAAGGAATGACAATGTTCGGAAGATAGGGCAGCTACTGAAAAATAATGTGAGCTGTCGTAAAATAGCCGCTATATACAGAATATGACGTGGAAACTGTGAGTTTTTCACCTGTGTGTTGTATATGAGCTGCCTTTTACGACAGTTCTTTTTATTGCGCGGAAAGAGAATGACAAGACACTAGAGAGAACCCTCTTTTGTAATCCCTCTCAGATGGAGATATACCGTATTTTTCGAAATACCAAGAGCATCTGCAACCTGAGAAACCGAGTTTTTGATCCGAAAGATCCCTTTCTCATGAAGAATGCGGATCAATTCCTTGTTTTTGTTCACCGCGGCAATATTGCTGTTATGCATCACTTGATTCCGTGCATCATTGATAGATTTGGTCAGGGTATCGGTCATGTCACTGGAAAAATATTCCTGTTCCGTGCCTTCATTTTCTGTTCCCGTGAGAGATTCCAGAATCTCCGGAAAAGGAGAATCCAGATATAAATTGATACAAAGGATTCCGATTACCCGGTTATTTTCCCCGATAATCGGGATTGTGGAGGACTTCAAATGCTCTCCCACTGGATTGATTGCTTTGTATGAGATAAATTCGTCTGTGGAGGAAAGCCCCTGGTCATGGATTCTTTTCAACATGTTTAAAGCAAGGTCGGTAAGCGGGGCTCCGGCAGTGCGGCCAGAGTGGTATCCATTCATGATTTTAATGACCGAGTGATCATAATCTTCCAAGCTGTGGAGACTGATCTCGTAAACGGAGCCAAGATAAGTGGACAGGCCTTCTATCATAGAGGCGTAGGAATCTAAGATTAATCGATCGGTTTTGCTGTATTTCATGGTTGCATTCCTCCCTAAAAGATCGCAGTATACTCCCGATTCCCGGAGTATCTGGCAAAAATCAGGTCACAAAAAACATATCGTTTACCGATACTTTATCATGTACCACAAGTTTTTTCAATGAAATAAAAGACGGTTTTTGAATGAATTATTTCATATTGACATTAATATATTTTAGTCTGTATAATAGAAATATGTTAACATGCTGGTATTGCAACGTAGTACGGCCAAGGAACGGAGGAACCGTATGGAGAATCAGATGCCGGTCATTGTATCGGGGGAAGGCTTGTCGAGGCTGAAGTGGGAGTATGAGTTGGAGAGAACATCGTATAAGGATCTACTTTGCTTTGGAACTGCAGATATGGATTATCGATCCCCAGAGCCGATTTTGTCTGCCCTTCGGGAGGTAATTGACCGGGGACATCTTGGTTATCCGATGATTCCAGATCGTTTCTATGAGGCAATTCACGATTGGCTCTGGCGTATCGCTTCCTGGGATGTGGATGCCCGCTGCTGTGTGGCGCAGAATTCAGGGATCTATGTGGCGGCATGGAACATTTTGCAGATCCTGACCAAGCCCGGGGATAAAGTGACTATTCTGACGCCTGTTCATTTCTGCTTCCGGGAGATGTTGAATTTAAACAAGCGCAAGGTGATTGAGTGTCCATTGGTTTTGAAGGATGATACATATGAGATTGATTTCTATTCTCTGGAAGCATGCCTTGCAAGCGGCTCAAAGGTTTTTTGGATTTGCAATCCGCACAATCCTGTAGGACGCGCGTGGACAAAAGAAGAACTGCAGAAAATAGGGGAACTTTGTATACGTTATCAGGTATATCTCCTGTCGGATGATGTCTATTGCGGCTTACTGTTTCCGGACAAGCACTATACACCCATTGCGTCGCTGTCAAAAGAACTTTCTTATCGTACGGTTACATTGTATTCTGTGAGCAAAATCTACAATACGGCAGGTCTTCGGCATGCCTTTCTGGTAACAGAGAATCCAGAGTTATGCAAAAGATATCGGGAATCTCTGACAGCAATGAATCTGGAGTATGGACAGAACATCATGGGGATTGCAGCTACCATTGCAGCGTTTTATGAATGCGATTCATGGCTTGCCAGCCTGATGGAGACGATAGCAGAACATCATCAATTTCTCAGAACATATTTTGCAAAGTATATACCATCATGCAGGGTTATGAAGGCAGAGGCTGCATATTTTGCATGGATTGATATGAGGGCATTAAATATACGCCCGCAGACGTTAAGTTACCTTATGGAGCAGGAGGCGCATATGGTTGTGGAAAATGGTTATACCCTGGGAAAAGGAGGGGCAGGGTTTATACGGCTCAACCTGGCTGCTTCGGAGGAACATTTGCAGGAAGGGGCAAAGCGATTGCAGGCTTTTTGCAGACAGCATGAATGATAACCATAGATTTCCGGATACCGTTTCATCAACTGGCGGTAGACAGGAAGAGGAAAGGGGAAAAAATGAAATACGATTTTGATACGACTTTGAATCACCGGCAGAACGCTTCTTACCGCTGGAATATGCCGGATATGCCGGCAGATGTGATTGGCATGGGAACAGCGGATCTTGATTTTTCCTGCGCACCCTGTATTCGGGAGGCGCTGGTGCCCATTGCAGAGGAAAACTGCTACAATTACAGGCAGCACACGGAAGAGTACTATCATACGGTAATGGACTGGTATCAGAGAAATTATGGATTGGAAGTGAAGAAGGAATGGTTAAGCAATGTTCCCAGCACTATCGGCGCGGTACGGATGGCCCTTGGGGTTTTTGCAAAACCTGGCGATGGGATTCTTGTGCAGACTCCGGTATTTGGCCCTCTTAAATGGGCTGTGGAGGGGGCTGGCCAAAAACTGATAGCCAATCCTATGAAACCGGTAAACGGCCATTATGAGATTGACTTTGAGGACTTTGAAGCAAAGATCAAACAATATCATCCGTCCATGTATCTGCTGGTAAATCCCCATAATCCCACAGGCAGAGTCTATACCAGGGAAGAACTGGAACGTCTGGTGGATATCTGCTATGCCAATCATGTCCGCATCCTGTCTGATGAGGTGCACTGCCTGGTTCTCTATGAAAACCGTAAACATACACCAATTCTTGCAGTAAGCCAAAAGGCACAGGAAATCAGCATTCAGATTGTGAGCCTCAGTAAAGGATACAATATTATGAGTCTTCCCCATGCAGTCATTACCGTGGCAGAACCTGGAATGAGAAAAGCCTGGATGGAACAGATTCAAGCGTATTCGTTCGGCTATGCGGTAAACAGCTTTGCCATTGCTGCTGTTACCTCCATCATGAAGGGAGAAGCAGATGAATGGATGCAGGAATTAACCGAATATCTGAAAAAGAATCTACAGGAGATATTGGATTTCATCGAAGAACACCATCTGCCCCTGATTCCATATATCCCGGAAGGAAGTTTTCTTCTGTGGTTGGACTGCAGAAAGGCAGGCATTGGCACCAAACATCTGGATCGCTTTTTCATGGAGAAGGCACACATTCACCTGGATGACGGGGAGGAGAATTTCGGGCCGGAAGGCGAAGGGTTTATCCGAATTAATTTCGCTGTCACCAATCAGACATTAAAAGAGGCGCTGGAGAGGATCCGGGCGGCTTTTAATGAGGCATAAGCCTTATAAACTATTTTACTAATGGAGGGAAGAAAAATGAGTAAGAACAAGTCTCAAAAACAAAAAGAGATGACTACCAGCTTAGCATTGCTGGGCTTTCTGGCACCGATTTTGGTTCTGATTGCATTGATTGCAATGGGAGCAGATGTTACAATCGGCGCTTTGGCTGCCTTGTTCATGATGATTGGATTCTGTTTCTACATGGGATATGACTGGTCCTATATTGATAAGGCCATGTCAGAGGGCGTTCGCCAGATTGCCACAGCAGCTATGATCATGCTTTTAGTTGGCTGTATGGTAGCGGTATGGATGTCATCCGGCACCATTCCAACGTTGCTTTACTATGGCATGAAGATTATCACGCCCAACTTGTTTCTGCCGATCTGCTTTATCTTACCAGCCTTCATGGCCGTATGTGCCGGTACCAGCTGGGGAGCCATCAGCACCATTGGCGTGGTTTTGTGCGGTATGGCTGAGGGCCTTGGAATTCCAGTTGCTATGGCAGCGGGAGCTGTCATCTCAGGCGCTTTTTTTGGCGACAAGATGAGCCCGCTTTCGGATACTACCCTGCTTGCCTCTTCTTCCTGTGAGGTTCCGCTGTTTACCCATATCAAATCCATGTGGTATACCACGATTCCCGGAACCATCATCTGCCTTGTGATCTATGGGGTTTTAGGAGTGAACGCCTCGGGCAACATCGACGCGGCTGCAGTCAGTGAGCTTTCCAACGGGCTTTCTTCCAACTTCCATATCAGCCTGCTCCATATCATTCCGGTTGTCCTTGTGTTGGTTCTTTCTATTAAGCAGGTTCCGGCTTTTATCGCATTTGGCGTGGGAATCGGAAGCGGTATTCTCTGGTCCATGATTTTCCAGGGACGGGGGTTTGTGGAAAACTTGGGATACATTATGAGTGGCTTTTCCATCGAAAGCGGCGTTGAGGCAGTGGATTCCCTGGTTAACCGGGGAGGTTTCTCCAGTATGCTCTCCCTTGTTGGGATTCTGCTGGTGTTAGGCATGTTAAGCGGCTTATTCTCCCAGTCCAATGTACTGAACGTGTTGGTCAATAAGCTTTCTAAGAAGTTAAATACTCCTGGTACCATCCTGCTTGGTGTGTGGGTATCCAGTTTGATTATCTGTCTGATCGGCGGCCAGTATCCGGCAATTGCGATTCCGGCAGTGGCTTTTAAGGATGTGTGTGATGATATGGACATTCACCGCGCGGTATTGTCCCGTACGCTGGAGGATGTGGGAACCATGGTAGCGGCTATCATTCCATGGAGTGCGTGGGTCATTGGCTATGGTGTTGTACTTGGCGGAGTCACGGTAGGAGAGTTTATCCCGTTTACCTTCCTTCCCATGCTTTGCCCAATTATTACCATGATTCACAATTTCCTTGGGATTGGCCTGTTTCATAAGAATGATGAGGTAAAATACCGTCCGTTCTGGAGAAGAAAATAAGAATGTATAGGGGATGCTGCCAGCGATTGCAGCATCCCCTGTCTCTTGTGAAGTGAAAATCTACTCTTCTATGATCTGAATCTCTAAGAAATCAAAGTCTATTTGTTCAATAAAGTGATCCTGTTTGAAACGAGTTTTGGCATGAATCTGGAATTCATGGATGTTGGCATCCAGCCAGATAGGCTTTCCCAGATCGAATTCATAACAGATATCATCCAGGGCCTGAAAGACCATTTGAGTCCTGGTTAAGCTGTAATCATGGATGGAGATAGTGGTATCTCGCAGAAGACGGTTATTTTTAATAAGTTTTCCCCACATGCGGAACATGGTAAGCCTCCCTGACAACAGATGTATTCCTGTAAGTTCTCTTGCGGAATCAGGTGCAAGGGAATTTGGAGAATACATGAAGATTGATTATGGATTGTTAGGTCATAAGTGTAGCAGATTTCGCAGGAATTGTCAAAAAAACTGTTGGTCTTTTCTTGTAAAGAAAAAAGGTTGGAGGTATAATAATACATTATGGGTGAAGTTGTATGTATTGAAGGCTAAGGAGGACAGATGATGAATGTCATCACAGACTACGGGACGTTTTTGCGGGAGGCCAAGTCAGCAGTTGAGGAGTTGACAGAATTAGAACATCAGGAAGAGCGATTGGCAAAACAACTGAAACAGAATCAGAAAGCATTGGATGCAGAGAAGAGAATACAGGAAGACAAGATCAACCAGACTACCAGAAAGCGTCTGGGAGAGATCACTGCCAGTTATGATAAGGAGTTAAGCAAAGGGCAGGAGCAATTAAAAAAAGCCAGGAGCAAACGGGAGAAGGCAAAGAGCCAGGGGGTAAAGGAGCGGATTGTGGAAGAGACGGTGGATTTAAGAGATGACAACCGGAGAATCCGCCTCCAGATCAAGACCATATTTCAGCAGAATCATGTTCCCAGGTATTGCGACACCAATTTATATTATGCCCTTTATTTTCCAAAATCCATAAAAGAATATTTAAAACTTCTGATAGCGGTTGTGCTCTGCTTTCTGCTTATCCCCTACGGGATTTATCTGCTTCTACCACAGAAAACCATGCTGTACTTCGTTGGAATTTATTTTGCATGCATATTGGTATTCGGCGGAATCTATGTGTATATCGGAAATCGTTCCAGAGAACGGTATGGGGTAATCTTAAGAGAGGGGAGAGGCCTTAGAAATCAGATTCACGGCAACAATAAGAGGATTCGGGCCATTACCCGATCGATTAAACGGGATAAAAATGAGGCTATCTATGACCTGCAGAAGTTTGATGACGAGATTGCCCAGATGGAGCAGAACCTGTCAGAGATTGCAGTCAAGAAGAAGGATGCCTTAAATGCATTTGAGACTGTGACAAAGAATATTATTGCGGACGAGATTACGGAAGCTGGCAAAGCGAAGCTGGCAGGAATGGATGAACAGTGCCGGGAGGATGAGCGGCAGCTGCGGCAGCTGCGGGAGACGATTAAAAGCAGGAATCTCTACATTACAGATTGTTACGGTTCCTATCTGTCCAGAGAATTCCTGCAGCCAGAGAAGCTGGACGCATTGGCTGATATCATGCAGAGAGGGACCGCCGCCAATCTAAGTGAAGCCATGGAGCAATACAGGAAGAATGCATAAATCCATATATCCTGGTCTATAATAGCAGTAAGAATTTGGAACAGGTGAGTAAAATATGGATATTCGAAGAAGAAAATCTCCCTCCAATAGTAGGGAGATTTACTATTATGATACATCGAAAGAATTTGAGGCGGCGGAATTGGCAGCAAGGCTATATATGATGATGAAGGAGGAACTTAAAAAGGGAAGAAAGGATAAGGTGCTGGTTCTGTGTATCGGAACAGACCGTTCTACCGGGGACAGCCTTGGGCCTTTAATTGGACATCAGCTGAGACAAAAAGGGCTGAAACATATTCATGTGGTAGGCACTCTGAACCGGCCAGTTCATGCGATGAATCTGGAAGATACGGTTTTTCTCCTGGAGAGGGAATGTTCCGATTATCTGATCATCGCTGTTGATGCATCCGTGGGAATGAGCAGCCATGTAGGGTGTATTACGCTGGGAAAAGGGGCCCTGAAGCCAGGACTCGGGGTCAGCAAAGAACTGCAGTCTGTGGGGGATCTGTTTATCACAGGAATTGTCAGCGGGTGTAAAGGGTATGATCCTATGATGCTTCAAAGTATCCGGCTGAGTACGGTGATGAGGATGGCAGAGTGTATCAGCGACAGCATTTGTCTTGTCGAAAAGTTATGGGAATCTATGGCATTGGTTTGACAGATTTTGCGGAAACTTCATGATATGATTGGCATTAGCATATTGGAATAGTGCCAGAAATCAATAGTGGGGTGAGCCTATGGGAGAATTATATAATCCTTTTCCGAAATTACCAAAGAATATCCGGCAAATTGGAGAACGAGACCAGACAGTACGACTGTATCTGGAGGATTATGTGAACACATACTTAAGAAGGCTGTATCCAAAAGGTGGACAAGACTTGCGGGTAGGTGTGCTGTTGGGCACATCAGAGGAACATGACGGTACACCGTATTTATTTGTAGACGGCGCGTTGGAGATGGATGATGTGGCGGAGAGCAGTGACAAAGTGGTGCTTTCTGAAAGTGCCTGGAAAAAGGCATACAAAACCATGGAAGATATGTTTCCCAAACGAGAGATCATGGGATGGTTTCTATGTGGTGAATCTGGGACAACCTTAAGTCCCTTAAATTATTGGAAACAGCATGGGCAGTATTTCTCCAAGAAAAATCAGCTGATGTACCTAAATTCTGGGTTGGAAGGGGAAGAAGCCGTATATATCACATCGGAGGATGGTTTTTACAAGCTTCAGGGCTACAGCATATACTATGAGCGGAACCAGATGATGCAGGACTATATGATTCTGCGAAAGGATGCCAGAAGAGTGGAATCCGGATCCGGTGATTCTGTGATCCGGGATTTCCGCCAGAGAATGGAAGATAATAAAAGCCAGGCAGCGGCGCAAAGAGGAACGATTCGGACCTTGGGAACCTTGTGCAGTGCCCTGGCTGTTGTAGTGTTGGCAGGCGGTGTGGCCATGTTCAACAATTACGAAAAAATGAAAGACATGGAGGCAGTTTTGACCGCTGCCCTTCCGGATCAGGTTGTGGCCAAAGGAGAAGAACTGCCAGATGAAGAACTCTGGGTCGAAGAGGCATCCGGCAATGTATATCCTACGGTTGCTCATGAGACCATGTCTTCTACCTATCCAGATGGACAGGCTACACAAGAAACCCATATGGATCCCAGCCAGGCTCAGGCAGAAGAGGGAGATAACGGGGAGGAAGATATCGGCGGGGAGGAACTGGCGGAAGGAAGCGGAGAAAAAACCATAGATTCAGACAATAACAAAGCATCTGATACTCCAGAACCTTCCCAAGATGGCCAGGCTAGACAGGCCCTTTCCGATGGGAATGTCTACACAGTCCAGGATGGAGAGACGCTGTATGGAATCTGCCTGAAACTTTATGGAAACGGAAGCATGTTAAGCAAGATCTGCGAGTTAAATGGACTGGAGGATGAAAATAAGATTATATCCGGCCAGAATTTGATTCTTCCGTAGGAACGCATTCTGTGCTATACTATTATACGGAAAATTTGGCATTACCAACAGGAAAAATAGGTTTTGGAGAAATACAGATGAATGACATGAATTCCATGAGCCGGGAATTAAAGAAAAAGCAGCTTCGCAGTAGGGTGATAACCCCTGGTGATCCCCGGCCTCGTCCGCCAGAGGAAGAGGATGGGCAGGAGATCGTAAAAGCGGCGCACCAGAAAGTTGTACGGCGCCGATTGCTGATTCTGGCGTTGCTTCTCATATTGTTTACAGGGCTTGGTATCGGCTTTTACTGGTATCAAAAGTATTACCAATACGAGAATATTACCGAAGGCTGGGAACGGCAGCTAGAACGGGAAGGCAATTTTACTGCATATGAAAAGTTTGGAACCAATCTTTTGCGGTATTCTAAAGACGGGGCGTCTTACATAAATGCAGACGGTAAAGATGTATGGGTTCAGAGCTATGAAATGAAGTCTCCCATTGTGTCTGTCAATGGGAATTATGCGGCCATTGCGGATCAGCAGGGTAATAATATCTATATCTGTGACTTAAACGGCTGCCAGGGAGTAGCTACGACTGTGCTGCCGATCATCAAGGTGACGGTTTCCGCCAAGGGCGTGGTGGCAGCAATTTTAGAAGATCAGACCGCAAGTGCAAGCTATATCTATTTTTACCGAAAAGATGGTACAGAGATAAAGATTTTTATAAAAGGAGTGTTAGGCGGAGATATCGGATATCCTTTGGATATCAGTCTGTCTTCGGACGGGACGATGCTCATAGGCTCCTATGCGTTTATTGAAGGCGGCGTACTGAAAAACAGGGTGGCATTCTACAACTTCTCGGAAGTAGGGAAAAATGCTTTGAACCGGTTTGTAGGAGGCTTTCATGAGATATATGAGAACAGTATGGTGCCAAGGGTCCAGTATCTGAATGATACATACTCTGTGGCCTTTGCAGATAACAGCATTTCGTTTTATACATCGGCTGATGTCATGTCGCCTGCGTTGGTGACGCAGATCCCTGTGGAGGAGGAGATCCAAAGTGTATTCTGCGACGAAAACTATGCTGGCATTGTAGTAAAATCAACCTCGGGAGAATACGATTCCCGGCTGGATCTGTACCGTGCCAATGGGGAAAAGGTTTTCAGCCTGGATTTCAGCTTTAACTATGAGCATGTGGATATTGACGAGGATATGCTCTTTTTGTACAATGAAAACAGCTGCAGGATCTACAACAGTTCCGGCATCCTGAAGTATGAAGGAACGTTTGATTTTTCAATTTCCAAGATGAATAAAGGAACCCAGCCCAATCAAATAATTGTAGCGGGGCCCCAGGTCATTAAGGAGATTAAGCTGCATTGATCTTTTAAATTCTTAAGAAAAGAGGAAGAAACGACATGGGAAAAAAATGTATTGGTGTGGACGTGGGAGGAACCAGCGTAAAAATAGGACTGTTTGAAGTTACAGGAGAGCTTCTCAAAAAGTGGGAGATCCCTACCAGGAAGGAAGAGCAGGGCGCATACATACTGAATGATGTGGCGGACTCTATTTTAGATGTGTTAAAACAGGAGAACCTTTCAAAGGATGATATCATTGGGGCTGGAATCGGTGTGCCGGGGCCTGTGAAGAATAACGGCTATGTGGAAGTATGTGTGAATTTAGGCTGGAGAGACCGATATCCGTCTGCTGAATTAAGTGACTTGTTAGGAGGCCTTCCGGTGCTGTGCGGCAATGATGCCAATGTGGCGGCTCTCGGTGAGATGTGGAAAGGCGGAGGCGAAGGCTATACGGATATTGTCATGGTGACGCTTGGAACAGGTGTCGGTGGCGGTGTGATTCAGAATGAAAAGATCTTGTCCGGCAGGCATGGGCTGGCAGGGGAGATCGGTCACATCCATGTCCGTGATGAGGAGACAGAAGCATGTAACTGCGGGGCTGTCGGTTGCCTGGAACAGGTGGCATCTGCCACAGGAATTGTTAGAGAAGCCAGAAGAAAAATGGCTGCCTCAGATATGGAATCATCACTGCGAAAGAGCGGTGATTCCCTAACAGCAAAAGACGTGTTGGATGCGGCAAAAGCAGGGGATCCATTAGCTCTGGAAGTGATGGACACAGTAGGCCATTATCTGGGAGTTGTTCTGGCACAGCTGGCACTGACTGTAGATCCGGATATCTTTGTCATCGGAGGAGGCGTGTCTAAGGCAGGCCTGTTTTTGCTTGATATTATAGAAAAGCATTATAAACAGTACATGACCATCTCTCAGGACCACGCCATCATAGGCCTTGCCAAGCTGGGGAATGACGCAGGAATTTATGGAGCCGCAAGAATGATACTGGATTAAATAGAAAAAACAGACGCTTTCAGGAACTGGACCATCTGAAACAAGGCCACCAGTTCCTGAAAGCGTCTATTGCATCTGTTAGAATGATATTCAACATAAAATGAGGAGACCCTGACCGTCTCCAGCCAGGGTAATTATGAAAAATCTATGTGCAATTTAACAATAGAAACGATGTGTATCACCGATTTTCTATACAAATAGTATAAAAATTATATATGAACAGAATATGAACATAGTGTAACTAGATTATGAAACTTCCCAACACCCCCAAACTACCTCCCAATTCCAAAACCCAAATTTTGTATAATTCCAAGATATACACACGAGAAGAGGTATGGTATAATGTCCACGTAGGCAATGAGCAGTGCGGAAAAAGACAGGCATGAATTTTCGTCATGCTTGCATGTAAGAAAATTCATGCCTGTCTTTTTCCATAGGGCGAAGCCCGTGAGCGAGAAGGAGCGAAGCGCATTCGAGCGCCACTGCGGACCCGATCGAAGCAGATCCAAGCGCCACTGCGTATCCAATCGAAGCAGATCTAAATCGCCCCCCAACTTCACTGCCCATTGAGAAACCACAAACCCACCCCGCTACCACAAAGCGGACAAGCATGAACTCTCACAAAATCAGAGAGATTCCGAGAGTACATGAATATACATTGGAGGAAACGATAAATGGGGGTATTTGCAAAAAAGGGAAAACCAGAAGAAGAAGAAGTAAGACGTGCATCGCAAGACCTGAACCAGCAGCAGGAGAAGAAAGAAAATGACAGCAAGTCCTGTTACAGCCATCTGGAAGCACAGTTTTTAATGAAAAACCATGGGGTTGTGCTAAAGATATACATTGAAAATTTCAAGAGAATGAATGATCTCTTCGGCTTAGAATACTGTGATGAGTTGTTAGAGGAAATACTAAACTACCTGGAACAAAAAACCGGTTGCGTGGTTTACCGTTATGTCGGCGTAGAGTTTATCATTATCATGAAAAACCGAACTATAGCAGATGCATCCTGGCTTGTGGAACAGCTAACCGAACGGTTCAATGAAAGCTGGACCATAAAAGGCACGGATTGCCTGTGTTCGGTTCAGATTGCCTTATGCGCCTATCCTGGATATGCCTCCAACGTAGGCGAGATACTGAAATATCTGGATATGGCCGTATCCCACGGGGCAGAGCAAGGAAGCAATCAAGCCATTGTCTACGATAAAGAACTGCACCAGCAGTTTGTGCGCAGGCAGATTATTGCCAAATACTTAAATACCGCCATATCCAAAGGAGAGACGGAAGTCAGCTACCGACCTATCTATGACAGGGAGAAAAAGGGCTTCTCCAGGGCAGAATTCCAGATGAGGATATTTGTTCCGGATTTGGGAATGATTGACAGCAGCGAATATCTGCCTATTGCCGAGGATACCGGGCAGATCCGGCAGGTAGAATATTATGCTCTGGACAGAGCGGCGGCAGCAGTTGCAGGCCTTTTGCAGAAGAAGAGAAATTTTGAATCCATTGCCCTTCCCATATCATCGATGCTTCTTCTTCAGGGAGATTTTCTTCAGGAAGTGTCTCGGGTGATAGAGGCCTATGAGCTCCCACCCAAGAAGCTTGCCATTGAGATTGACGAGTATGTGGCAGTAGCTTCCTATGCCAGGCTAACGGTGCTTTTACAAGGGCTGTCCTGGATGGGAGTGGAATTAATCCTAAATAATTTCGGATCCGGAAGTACAGGGTTGAGCCGGATTTTCGACCTTCCGGTGGATACCCTGAAGTTTAACCGCGCTTTTGTGGGAGAACTGGAGAACAGCGCCAAATTTGCCCCTGTAATCGGCGGCCTGGTACAGATTGCCAAAAAGATGAAGAAAAAGGTGATTGCTGAAGGCGTTGAGACCCAGAGACAGCGGGAATTTTTAGACAAGTTTGGCTGTACCATGCAGATGGGCTCATATTATTCACCAGTGATACCAGAGAAGGAATTGTTGTCTGTTTTAAGGACATTTTCGGATGGTTCCAGATAGGGTAAGCATGCTCCGTGTAGCCGTATCTTTCAATTAAATAAATAGAGAGTAACAGCATTCAGCTGTTACAATGGAGGAAAATGACAGAATATAACAGGGAAAAAACGATTGTAGTAGGACACAAAAACCCGGATACGGATTCTATCTGTTCTGCCATCTGTTATGCGAACCTGAAAAAGGCCCTTACGGGTCAGGAGTTTCAGCCAGGAAGGGCAGGGCAGGTAAATGGGGAGACCCAGTTTGTGTTGGATTACTTTGGTGTGGAAGCACCGGAGCTGATTGAGCATGTAAAGACCGAGGTGCGTGATATTGACATCCGCAAGATCAAAGGGGTAAATAAAAACATTTCTCTGAAAAAGGCCTGGAATACCATGCAGGAGGCAAGTGTGGTGACCCTTCCTGCCGTGACAGAGGACAATATGCTGGAGGGACTGATTACGGTAAGCGATATCGCCCAGTCTTACATGAATGTATATGACAGCAGCATACTTTCCAAGGCTAACACTCAGTACTCCAACATTATCGAGACTCTGGAAGGAGCTCTGATCATCGGTGATGAGAACGCCTATTTCAACCAGGGAAAGGTACTGATTGCAGCAGCCAATCCGGATATGATGGAGTATTACATCAACAAGAATGATCTGGTAATTCTGGGAAACCGCTATGAGTCTCAACTGTGTGCTATTGAGATGGAGGCAGCCTGTATCATTGTCTGTGAAGGAGCAGCCGTGTCCATGACCATAAAAAAGCTTGCCCAGGAGCATGGCTGTACGGTGCTTACCACGCCGTATGACGCATACACGGCAGCCCGCCTGGTAAACCAGAGCATGCCCATCAGTTATTTTATGAAGACGGAAAATCTGATCACCTTTGAGGAGACCGATGTGATCGATGAGATCAAGGACGTGATGGCCAGCAAACGCCATCGTGATTTTCCTGTTCTGGACAAGGACGGAAAATATAAAGGGATGATCTCCAGACGAAACCTTTTGGGAGCCAGAGGAAAATCCTTGATTCTTGTGGATCATAATGAGAAGAGCCAGGCAGTGGATGGGGTGGAAGGCGCCAGGATCCGGGAGATCATTGACCATCACAGGCTGCGTTCGATTGAGACTATATCTCCGGTATTTTTTCGGAATCAGCCATTGGGATGCACGGCTACGATCATTTATCAGATGTATCAGGAGACTGGCACGCCCCTTGACCGGACCATTGCCGGGCTTCTGTGCAGTGCCATCATATCAGATACCTTGCTGTTCCGCTCTCCTACCTGCACCCAGGTGGACAAACAGGCAGCGCTGGCACTGGCAGAGATTGCGGGGATTCAGATAGAGGATTATGCGGTGGCTATGTTCTCCGCAGGAAGCAATCTGAAAAATAAGACAGAGGAAGACATTTTCTATCAGGACTTTAAGCGGTTCACAGCTGGGAAGATCAGCTTTGGAGTGGGACAGATCAACTCCCTTAACGGACAGGAACTGGAACAGTTGCGAGGGCGCATGGCGCCTTATATCAAACAGGCATTTCAGACACACAATGTGGATATGATGTTTTTTATGCTGACCAACATATTGACAGAATCGACCACCCTTCTCTGTGAGGGGCAGGGAGCCGGGCAGATGATCCTGGAGGCATTCCATGTGGAGAGCGATGAGGCAGCACAGAAAGAGGCAAAACAAGGGGTTGTAGAACTTCCCAAGGTGGTGTCCAGGAAGAAACAGCTGATTCCGGCTATTATGGTGGCGTTACAGGGCTAAGGGAGAAAGACATAAAAAAACCGGAGGTATAAGAAGGTGACATTTGTTTACCCGGCGGTGTTTACACCGCATAAGGATGGAAAGGGATATCATGTTGTATTTCCGGATCTGGCAGACTGTGTGGCGGACGGGCCGGATCTGGAGGATGCCATAGACAATGCCAAGGAGGCGGCTTATAATTGGATCTGTGTGGAGCTGGAGGAGGATGAACCGGAGCTTCCGGAAGTTTCCCATGAGGAAGATATGAAGCTTCCTGCGGGAAGCTTTGTGAAACAGCTGATGATCGTGGTAAAGCTGCTTCCTGACAATGATTGAAGGGCAGAAACCATGGAAAAAGAAAAGACTATACCAAAACAACATTGGCAGGGTGGAAATATGTTATATCCGGTTCCAGCAGTCATGGTCAGTTGCATGAGAGAGGGAGAAAAGCCCAACATCATTACTGTGGCCTGGACAGGAACCGTGTGTTCTGCTCCGCCTATGGTATCCATCTCTGTCCGGAAGGAACGGTATTCGTACCATATCTTGAAGGAATCAAAGGAATTTGTGATCAATCTGGTGACCAAAGATCTGGTATTTGCCGCAGATTATTGTGGCGTGAAGTCTGGAAGAGACACAGATAAGTTTCATCAGATGAAATTGACAGTTCAGCCCTCCAGACATATTCAGGCACCTGGGATTGGGGAAAGCCCTTTGAACCTGGAATGCAGGGTGACCCAGGTTCTTCCTTTGGGAAGCCATGATCTGTTTTTGGCAGAGGTTTTAGGTGTGACGGTGGATGACCGATATATGGATAAAGCCGGTAAATTTCATTTGAATGACGCAGGGCTTGTCGCTTATTCCCATGGAGAGTATTTTGAATTGGGAGAGAAACTGGGGAGATTCGGATATTCTGTGGCAAGGAAAAAGAAAAGGAAGTAAGGGATTGGGAGAAGGATGCGGATGCTGCAAGGGGTGAGGCAGCAGGAGAGCAAAGATGAAGAAGGATGTTAGGAATATTACACTGATCGGTATGCCTGCGGCGGGCAAAAGTATGGTAGGAGTGCTTTTAGCCAAGCGGCTGGGATATTCATTTGTGGATGTAGATATTCTGATCCAGGAAAAGGAACAACGGTTGTTAAAAGAGATTATCGCCCAGGAAGGCTTGAATGGATTTCTGGAGGTGGAGAACCGCATCAACAGCCAACTTAAGGTGGAACGTTCGGTTATTGCGCCAGGTGGCAGTGTGATCTATGGAAAAGAGGCTATGGAGCATCTGAAAGAGATCAGCACAGTGGTGTACTTAAAATTAAGCTATGAGGAAGTGGAGAAACGTCTAGGGAATCTTCAGGATCGGGGCGTAGCGCTGAAGGACGGTATGACGCTTTTGGATCTCTACCGTGAAAGGGTTCCCTATTATGAACAATACGCGGACATCACCATAGAAGAGGCCAAAAAGACGGCAGGAGACGTGGTAGATGAATTGAGAACAATGTTTACAATAAAAAGGGAGGATGATAGGCTATGAAAAAATTATTTGCCATTGGAGAGGCACTGATTGATTTTATTCCCGAGGAGTCAGGCAAGGAACTGAAAAATGTGTGTGGATTCCAGCCAAAGGTAGGAGGAGCACCAGCCAATGTGTGTGGAGCGTATGTGAAGTTGGGAGGAGAAGGGGCTCTGATCACCCAGTTGGGGGCGGATCCATTCGGTGACAAGATTGTGGAAGAGTTTACACAGTGCGGCATTGACTGCAGATACGTAAAAAGGACTGACAAAGCCAATACATCCCTGGCTTTTGTGGCACTTAAGGAAGATGGAAACAGAGAGTTTTCCTTTTACCGGAAGCCAGGTGCTGACATGATGATGGAAGCCAGGGATATCGAAGCTTCCTGGTTTGCAGATGCATTTGCACTTCATTTATGCTCTGTGTCTCTGGGGGATTTCCCTATGAAAGAAGCCCACAGAAAGGCCATTGATTGCGCCCTCCGTGCAGACGCTATGATAAGCTTTGATCCCAATATCCGCTTGGCTCTGTGGGAGAATCCAGAGGCCCTCAAAGCGGTAATCTGGGAGTTTGCGCCAATGGCCCATGTGTTAAAGATCTCGGATGAGGAACTGGAGTTTATTACTGGTGAGACAGACATTAAGGCGGTCCTTCCCAGGCTGCTTCAGGGAAATACAAAGATGGTAATCTATACAAAGGGGGCAGAGGGGGCAGAATGCTATACGGAGAAACATCATGCATTTGCCGCTAGCCAGAAGGTGAAGGCTGTGGATACCACAGGTGCAGGAGATGGGTTTATTGGATCCTTTTTGTATTGTATGTCCAGAGATGGGATTACCGTGGATACCATTGCCGAATTGAGCGGGGAGAAAATGGAAGCTTATCTGGCCTTTGCCAATAAATTCTGTGGGATGAGTGTGACGAAGCAGGGGGCCATTGCCTCCTACCCTTCTCTTGATGAGATGGAATGAAGGGATTGAAAACCTTGTTGCCTGCATGCCGAAACAGGAAGGAAAGAGGAACTGTATGAAGACAATTTATTATAATGGTTTGGTTTATACAGGGGAGTTGCCATTGGTGGAGGCATTTATCGTGGAAGACGGGAGATTTCTTTTTACAGGGGACGGCCAGGCGGCAAAGGCGATGGCAGAAGAGGGAGATTTTCTGATTGACCTCCAGGGACAGTTTGTGTGCAGCGGATTTCATGACAGTCATATGCACCTTCTAAGCTATGGCAATCTGCTGAATGGAGCACAGCTTGCCCATCGCACCCAAAGCTTGCGGGACATGATTCAATGTCTGAGAGAGTATAAGGAGGCTTATGTTGCATCAGGGGATTCCAGGGCTCTTCAGAATTCAGGGAAATCTGGAAGCAGGGTAAGGCCTGGGGATATCTGGGTAATGGGGCGAGGGTGGAATCAGGATTATTTTACGGATGTACAAAGAATGCCGGATTGCTTTGACTTGGATCAGGTTTCCATGGAACTGCCGGTCTGCGCGGTACGGGCATGCGGCCATTGCCTGGTGGTGAATAGCAAGGCGCTTGAGATTCTGAAGGTGACAGGAAAAACCAGCCAGCTAGAGGGTGGACGCATCGGTATGGAGAATGGCAGGCCGGACGGCCGGTTCTACGACAACGCCATGGATATGGTGTATGATGCCCTTCCGGCTCCGGGGAAAGAAAGGCTAAAGGCAATGGTTTTGGCATCCTGCAAGGCGCTGAATGCCTGTGGAATCACCAGCTGCCAGACAGATGACTATATTGCATTCCGTAACGTGTCATGGAGGGATGTGAATAGGGTCTATAAAGAGTTGGAGCAATCCGGCCAGCTGACTGTAAGGGTTTATGAGCAGTGTAATTTTTCAAATGTGGAAGAATTTAAGGGATTTGTGGAGGACGGGAACCAAACAGGGACAGGCTCCGATATGTTCCGAATCGGTCCCCTTAAGATTGTGGCAGACGGGGCATTGGGGGCCAGAACAGCCTATTTAAGCAGGGCCTATGCAGACGATCCTGATACCTGTGGTTTTCCTCTGTACAGCCAGGAGGTTCTGGAGGAGATGGTCTCTTTTGCCAACCGTCAGGGAATTCAGGTGGCGATCCACGCAATCGGAGATGCCTGTCTTGATATGGTGCTCCAGGCATATGAGAAGGCGCTGAAGGAATATCCACGAACGAATCACAGACATGGCATTGTTCACTGCCAGATTACTCGTCCGGATCAGCGAAAGAGGATTGCTGACCTGGGACTGCATGTGTACGCCCAGGGGATTTTCCTGGATTATGATTCACGCATCGTGGAGAACCGGGTAGGAAAGGAACTGGCTTCTACCAGCTATTCCTGGAAGACGCTGATGAGAGACGGTGTTACTGTAAGTAATGGAAGTGACTGCCCGGTGGAATTCCCGGATGTGCTGAAAGGTATCCAGTGTACGGTGACTCGGATGCCCCTGTGTGGGGATGCACTGCCCTATCTGCCGGAAGAGGGATTTACGGTTCAGGAGGCTTTGGACAGTTATACCATTTACGGGGCAAAGGCCAGCTTTGAAGAGGAGAAAAAAGGGCGCATCTGTCCAGGGATGCTGGCGGATTTTGTGGTGCTAGATGGCAACCCGTTCCAGACAGATAAGGACAAGATAAAAGATATTCCTGTCCGGGCCACATACCTGGGAGGAAGAAAAGTATTTGAAAAATTGGGCTGAGTGTGCTATAGTATCTTCCGTGTCATAATCCAGGCAGATCTGTACACTTACTGTGCTGACCAAGAAGCCTGCGCCAACAACCGGTGAGTTCGAGACCTTCCTCACCTAAAACAAAACTAAAGGAGAATGTACCATGAAAAACTCAAAATCAGACAAGACCATCTACTTTATGGTCCACGCAGCAGCAATTGCAGCGATTTACACGGTATTAACCATGCTTTTCGCGCCCATCAGCTTTGGACCGGTTCAGTTCCGGATTTCGGAGGCGCTGTGTATTCTTCCATTTTTCACGCCAGCAGCCATTCCAGGATTGTTTTTAGGCTGTTTTTTGTCCAACTTGCTGTGCGGTTCAGCGGTGCTGGATGTAGCCTTCGGAAGCATTGCCACTTTAATGGGAGCCATTGGCTCTTATGGGGTGCGTAAGCGTCGTTGGTGTGTATGCATACCTCCTATTGTGTCCAACATGATTATCATACCTTGGGTGCTTCGCTATGCATATGGCTCTGTGGACTTAATTCCGGTTGCCATGCTGACTGTGGGAATCGGAGAGATTCTCGCAGTTGGCGTGCTGGGAAATGCTCTTCTGGTTATGTTAGAGCGATATGGCAGGTTGTTTAAAACAACAACTGTTTGATAAGTAAAATAAAGATTTAAAAAAGAGACAGAGAAGCGGTAGATTTCCTGCCTCTTTTTTATTATAATAAGAAAGAGAATATTGAATTAAAGGTGGGAATGCTATGTATGAAATAGATTTTAACAGGCCGGAGCATGTGCATTTTATCGGTATTGGCGGTATCAGCATGAGTGGATTGGCAGAGATCCTAATGGAAGAGGGATTCAAAGTATCTGGTTCGGATTCGCATCAATCTGAGCTGACGGAGCATCTGGAGGCAAAGGGTGCACAGATTTTCTATGGACAGAAACGTTCTAATATAAAAGAAGGAATCGATGTAGCTGTATATACGGCAGCGGTCCATCCGGATAATCCGGAGTTTATTGCAGCTAAGGAAAGACAGATCCCTATGCTGACCCGGGCGGAACTTCTTGGACAGATAATGAGAAATTATGATTATGCGGTAGGGATTTCGGGAACTCACGGAAAGACTACCACCACGTCTATGGTAACGGAAATCCTGCTGGAGGCAGACCGAGACCCAACCATATCCGTGGGTGGAATATTAAGTTCCATTGGAGGAAACATTCGGGTAGGCGGCTCCAACCTGTTTGTAACAGAAGCCTGTGAGTATACCAACAGCTTCCTCTCCTTTTTTCCCACAATGGAGATCATTTTAAATGTGGAAGAAGATCATCTGGATTTTTTCAAGGATATTCAAGAGATCCGGCAGTCATTCCATCGATTTGCCCAGATTTTGCCTCCTCACGGCGTTCTGATCATCAACAGGGATATTCACCACTTTGAGACGATTGTTGATAATCTGGCCTGTAAAATCGTGACCTGTGGAAAGCATAAGGATAGCGATTACCAGGCAGAGAATATCCGGTATGATGAGATGGCCAGGGCCTCCTTTCGCCTTTTGGTGAATGGAGAACGTGTGGCAGAGATCACGTTGGGAGTTCCGGGAGAACACAATGTGTACAATGCTCTGGCAGCCATAGCCCTGTGCCGAGAATTGGATGTGGACATGGAAGATATCCGAAAAGGCTTAAAGCGGTTTTCCGGAACCAACCGAAGATTTGAGAAAAAGGGAGAGATCGGCGGTGTTACCATCATTGATGATTATGCACATCATCCCAGAGAGATAGAGGCGACGCTGGATACAGCGAAAAACTATCCCCATAAAAAGTTGTGGTGCGTCTTCCAGCCCCACACGTATACCAGAACCAAGGCGTTTTTAGATCGGTTTGCAGAAGCGCTGTCAAAAGCAGATGAAGTGGTTCTGGCGGATATCTATGCAGCCAGAGAGACCGATAATCTGGGGATTTCTTCTGCAGATATTGCCGAGAGAATCGAGAAACTGGGAACCAGGGCCCACTATTTCCAGTCATTTGATGAGATTGAAACATTTCTTTTAGAACATTGTGTGCACGGCGATCTGTTGATAACTATGGGGGCCGGAGATATTGTAAATGTAGGGGAAAAGCTGCTTGGTAGATGAGTTATCCACATTATCCACATAGTTTTCAACAATTTTTGTCGAATGTCTATGTGGATTTGTTGACGGATATGATTTGCTGTTCCACAGTCTGTAACGGCTGAAGATAAAGGAATCTTCCCATGGTTCGACAAAATAATGGGTTTTTGGAGAGCAGTCATCGACATTATCCACATTATCCACAATTGAATGGTGGAAAAATTCCACCTATTTCCTTTTGGAAAGACCTGTGGTATGATGGATAGGTCAGAAGGGCAGGGTGAAGAACGGTGATAAGAAGTAAGTTTAAGATGGATGCAACGGTGGTGGCCAATGGGTTTATCGATGAGTATATGGCAGCAGCCAGCGGTGAGTATGTAAAGGTCTATCTGTACCTGCTGAGGCATCAGGAGAGGGAGGTAGAGCCTGCAGAGGTGGCAGATGCCTTAAATCACACAGAGGCGGATATTAAGAGGGCAATGGCCTATTGGGTTCGTCAGGGAGTGTTGATTCAGGAAGAACCTTACAAGGAGGAAAACGAGCCTGTAGACGGCAGAAGGACTTCGGAGCATGTGGCGGACGGTTTGGAAGAAGGAGTGACAGTAAGGAAGACAGCTGCCAGGGCAACGGTTTCGGTTGGCCGGAGTTCTGTCAGAAGACAAGAGGGCCTGGAACCATACGGGACAGACAGACAGAGGAGGCCTCCGGAGGAAATTGTGGTTCAGGAGGAGGCCGAAGATCCTGTCCTTGTTCCGACATCGAAAGAAATAAAAAGTGATCGTCCTTACTATACTCCGGAGCAGGTAGGGCGGCTGGCCAAGGAAGAAGATTTTACACAGCTTTTATACATATCCCAGAAATATATGAACAAGGTGTTTACTCCACGGGAATGCGAAGTCTTTGCATACCTATACGATGCCTTGCATATGCCGGCAGAACTTTTAGAATATGTGGTAGAGTACTGTGTTCAGGGGGGACATTACAGCATACGATATCTGGAGACGGTGGCTCTGGATTGGCACCAAAGAGGAATCCGTACCGTGGATATGGCAAAACAGTATACGGCATCTTTTTCCGATGAGGCATTTTCTGTGATGAAAGCCTTTGGGCTTAATGAGCGCAGGCCGGGAGACGCGGAGATGGAGATGATTCGCCGTTGGTTTAAGGAGTGGGGATTTACCAAAGAACTTGTTCTTGAGGCTTGCAAAAGAACATTGAGAGCCACCCATAATCCCAGTTTTGCCTATACAGATAAAATTCTGTCAGAGTGGAAGAAAGCCAGGGTGAAAGGGATGGAGGATGTGAAACGGCTGGATGAAATAAGAGGGAGCGCGAAGCCGGCCAAACCAGGGAAAACAGGGGCAGCAGTAACAAAGCCAGCCAAAAATCAGTTTCATAATTTTGAACAGCGTGATACAGACTATGATGAGGTGGTGTTGGAACGGCTTAAACAACGCCTGGAGACGGAAAGAGAGTAAGGTGCAAGGAAAGCCAGGAGGAAAGACATGGCGTTAAGTAATTCCCAATACAATGCAATCATGCGCATATACAGCCAGAGACAACTTGAGAACAAACATCAGCAGGACTTGTGCAGACAGCAGGTTTATGAGAGAATTCCTCAGATCAGACAGATTGAGGATGAGATCAGTGCGCAGGCGGTGTCCTGTGCCAAAAGGCTGCTAGACGGAGATATCCATGCCAGAAAGACGTTAAAACAGAACATTGAAGAGTTAAAAGAACAGAAAGAGATCCTTCTAGCTGCCAATGGATTTGCTAAAGATTATATGGACATGCATTACCACTGTACAAAATGCCAGGATACAGGATACATAGACGGACAGAAATGCCGGTGCTTTAAACGGGAGCAAATCCGGCTTTTATATGCCCAATCCAATATTGAGGAAGTTTTGGAGAGGGAGAATTTTTCTACATTTTCTTTTTTGCTGTATGATGACGAAACGGTGATACCAGAGATCCACATGACGGTGGCAGACTATATGAGGCAGGTTTATAGCTGGTGCCAGGAGTATGTGGAGCATTTTCAGGAGAAAGGAGGGAACCTGATTTTTACAGGCAGTACCGGTGTAGGGAAGACATTCCTCACCAATTGTATTGCAAAAGAATTGATTGACCGATATCAGTCTGTGATCTATCTGTCCTCCACGGATCTGTTTGATGTTTTTTCGAAAAATAAGTTTAGCTATGAGACAGAAGAAGAGATGCGGGACATGTATCAGTATATTTTGGATTGTGATCTATTGATCATTGATGATCTGGGAACCGAGTTAAACAATACTTTTGTTTCTTCCCAGCTGTTTTACTGCATCAACGAAAGACTGCTGAGAAAGAAAAGTACGATTATTTCAACCAATCTGTCTCTTACCATGTTAAGAGATACCTATTCAGACAGGATTTCGTCAAGGATTATCAGCCAATATTCGATTATCCCCCTGTATGGAGGAGATATCCGGCTGCAAGTGAGTTAGTACCGCCTTACGGAAATTCTGGTGAATTCAGCAAGGTAGCACTAGGAAAGCGATTATCGTTGATTATCTTGACTAATTTGATGCATAATGATATAAATGAACATATCACCAAATTGCATAATGGAGGAAAACCATGATATACGAAGAGAAAACCATTGAAACCATTCCGGTAGGCCCTCTGGGCTTAGTGCCGCTTAAAAGTTGCGTGGAGTTGGGACAAAAGGTAAATAACTATCTTGTTATCTGGAGAAATGAAAGAGAAAGCGAACACAAATCGACGATTGCTTTTGCAGGGTATCAGAGGGATTCGTACATTTTGAATACGAAGATCCCCCGCTTTGGTTCTGGCGAGGCCAAGGGAACCATAGAGGAATCTGTCCGCGGTGATGACCTGTATATTATGGTAGATGTATGTAATTATAGTTTGACATATTCTCTGTGCGGCATGACCAATCATATGTCGCCGGACGATCATTTTCAGGATTTAAAGCGTATTATCGCAGCAGCAGCAGGAAAGGCCCGGAGGATTAATGTGATTATGCCGTTTTTGTATGAAGGAAGACAGCATAAACGTTCCGGAAGGGAGTCCCTGGACTGCGCTCTGGCCCTTCAGGAGTTGGTGAACATGGGCGTGGAGAATATTATTACTTTTGATGCACACGATCCCCGTGTGCAGAATGCCATTCCATTAAAGGGCTTTGAGACGGTACAGCCCATCTATCAGTTCATCAAATATCTGTTAAAGACAGAGACAGGGCTGGAGATTGACAGTGATCATATGATGGTCATCAGCCCGGATGAAGGAGGTATGAGCCGGGCCGTTTATTTTGCCAATGTGCTGGGGCTGGATATGGGTATGTTTTATAAACGCCGCGATTATACATGTATTGTAGACGGGCGCAATCCCATAGTGGCCCATGAATTTTTAGGTTCTGATGTGGCAGGAAAAGATGTGCTCATCATTGATGACATGATATCTTCTGGCGAGAGTATGCTGGATGTGGCCAAAGAACTGAAACGAAGGAAAGCCAGAAAAGTGTTTGTCTGCGCAACCTTTGGATTGTTTACCAATGGTTTGGACATGTTTGATCAGTACTATGAAAATGGCCTTATTGATCGGATCTTGACGACCAATCTGGTATATCAGACACCGGAACTTCTGTCCAGGCCTTACTATATCAATGTGGATATGAGTAAATACATTGCCCTCATTATTGATAACCTGAATCACGATGCTTCTTTAAGTGACTTGCTGAATCCGACCAAGAGGATCAATAAGTTGCTGAATGCATATAGAAATAAGAATAAGGAGAATTAATATGGAAAAGATTTCAACAACCAATGCACCGGCAGCAATCGGGCCGTACTCTCAGGGAATGATTTTAGGAAATATGGTGTTTTCCTCAGGCCAGATACCGGTTGTTCCATCTACAGGAGAAGTTGCGGGAGACACTATCGCAGAGCAGGCGGAGCAGTCCTGCAAAAATGTGGCAGCAGTTTTGGAGGCAGCAGGCTCCTCCATGGAGAATGTGGTAAAGACCACTTGCTTCCTGGCTGATATGGGTGATTTCCAGGTGTTTAATGGTGTATATGAGAAGCATTTCGTAAGCAAGCCAGCGCGCTCCTGTGTGGCGGTGAAGACACTGCCAAAGGGTGTTCTCTGCGAGATTGAGGCCATTGCATACATCTAAGAATTAGGCTGTGGTTTGCCGGGAGGCCGGCAGACCACAGCCTTACAGGTTGGTGGCTCTTGGAAGCGTAAAGATAAACTCTGTTCCCACATCTTCTGTGCTGATCACATCGATGGTTTCGCCATGATTCTGTATGATCTCTTTTACAATGGACAGTCCCAATCCGGTTCCCCGCTTATCTTTCCCTCTGGATGAATCCGATTTGTAAAACCGCTCCCAGATTTTCTTTAGATTGTTTTTGGGAATTCCAATACCGGTATCTTTTACGGATACAAACACTTTTTCATACTTTATGGTGGCTTGTATGTAAATGACGGAATTCGGATGGCTGAATTTGATGGCATTGTCAATCAGGTTGTATAATACCTGTTGGATTCGCCCTAAATCGGCATAAACCATGATGATATTGTGGGAAAACGTTAAATCCAATACAATATCCTTGGCATTGCAGGTGCCCTCGAAGGAAGCGGCAGTATCTTTGATCACACGGTTGATATCAAAATTATTTCTGGACAGATATCCTTTGCTGTCCAGTGTGTCCAGTGTCAGAAGGCCCTGGGTTAGCTTATTCAGGCGCTCTGTTTCAGAGATGACTCTTGTCAGATATTTTTCCTGCATATCCGGCGGGATAGTGCCGTCCAGAATTGCCTCCAGATAACCTTTGATGGAGGTTAACGGAGAACGGAAATCATGAGATACGTTGGCAATAAAGTTCCGCTGGTATTCTTCCATCTTATCCAATTCGTCAGACATATAGTTTAGTGTGGCGGCCAGATATCCCATTTCATCCTGGGTGTGAAGAACCAATTTGTGTTTTAAATTTCCTTCCGCATACTGGTTGGCCGCGGCCGTAATCTTCTTTAGCGGAAAATAAACCGTGGTTGTGAAAACCAGAAGAATGATCAGCGAAAGGCCAAAGAGAATGATGGAGGTAATGTACAGGATGTTTAGAAAATTGTTTATGGTATCCTGGATCTCACTGACTGGCAGGTGGATTAGCACGTAGCCATGAATTCGGTAATTTCCCGTGATGGGAGCGGAGACAGTGAGTACATCATAGTGAAAACAGCCATAGTAGTTGCTGATGCGGTAGGATTTATTCCCGGTAAACGTGGGGTCAAATCCCTCAATGGAAGTTGCAACGTGGGAATGGTCGCTGTCCGCCACCACAGTGCCCCGGTTATTCACAATCCAGACCTCTCCGTGAAGGTAGGTGGCTACCATATCCAAATGAGGATGAGTGGAGTCAAAGTCCAGGCTTTTTCCCCGATAGACTTCACTGTAGGTGGAGGCCAGAAGACTGGCTTCGTCGTAAAGCGCATCTGCTTTGGCCTGTACCAGATAGTTGTACGCCATATTGGAAGAAACCGTGGCAATGACGATAAACTCAAAAAGGCCAAAAACCAGATATCCAAGAATAAACTTATAATAGAGAGAGTGTTTCATAGCCATGTTACCGTTTTACCTCGAATTTATATCCGATTCCCCAGACTGTGCTGAGAGACCAGCTTTCATTGTCTTTGATTTTCTCCCGGAGACGTTTGATATGGACATCCACCGTTCGGGTGTCTCCAATGTATTCATAGCCCCATATGTGATCTAACAATTGTTCCCTGGTAAACACCTGGTTGGGAGAAGAGGCCAGAAAATATAAAAGCTCCAATTCCTTAGGCGGCATCTCAACTGAGCGGCCTTGGTAAATCACCGAGTAGTTGGTTAAGTTCACTAAAAGGTTGGGATATTCAACAAATTCTCCCTGCTGATCCGCATGGGATGGGGAAGACACGGCAGCAGGCATCGTCTGATAACGCCGCAGCACGGCTTTTACCCGGGCAACCAGTTCCTTGGAATCAAAAGGCTTGATCATATAGTCATCCGCACCCAGTTCCAATCCCAATACTTTGTCAAAGATCTCTCCCTTTGCTGACAGCATAATGATCGGTACCTGGGAGGAGGCGCGCAGTTCCCGGCATACCTGGTACCCGTCGATTCCTGGAAGCATCAGGTCTAGCAAGATGATATTGGGGCGGAACACAGGAAATATCTTAAGGGCTTCTTCCCCATCGTATACGATTTGCGTCTCGTAGCATTCTTTTATCAAATACAGCGAAATCAATTCCGCAATATTGGCATCGTCATCAACGATTAAAACTCTCTGTCTTTCTGCCATAGCATTCCTCCTGGTATAATGAGTATTACTGCTTACTTAAATACGACAATTGTGACTCCGGAATCGCCTTCCCCAAATTCTCCTAAGCGGAATTCCTTTACATAGTTTAACTTTTTCAGACGTTTGTGGACAGCATTTCTTAAGGCTCCAGTACCTCTTCCGTGGACGACTCTTACCTGGGGAAGATGGGACAGATAGGCATCGTCCAGGTATTTATCCAGTGCAGGGATCGCTTCATCGGTAGTCATACCAATGAGATTGACTTCTGGAGATATGGAGAAAGACTTGGACATCTTAATCTTTCCGCCGCCGGTTTTTTCCTTTGTTTTTTCCATTCCAGGTCCGCTTACAGATGGTTCTTCCACCAACTCCAAATCTTTAATATTTACCTGTGACCGCAGGATGCCCATCTGTACAAATAGATCTCCCTTGGCATTGGGCAGAGTGCTGACGGTTCCATTTAGGCCAAGTGACAATACCTTTACACTGTCTCCAATGCGCAGTGTCTTGGGGGATATGGTCTTCTTTGGTCCTTTGGCCTTAACCACCAGGCGTTTATCCACTTCATCCATCTGCTGGCGGAGACGGGCTCTCTCTGCTTCCAATTCCTTATTGACACCAGATGAGGCAGCCAGGCGAGTTACATTTTTGATGGTCTGGTCAGCAGTCTCTTTGGCTTCCCTCAGAATTTTCTGTGCCTCCTCATTGGCCTGACGCAAAAGCTTTTCCTTTCTCTGATCCAGGCGCTCTTCCTTTTGAGACAGCCTGGATTTAAGTTGGGCGACTTCTTCTTTGTAAACCTTGATTTCCGCTTGCTCCTTCTCAATGGTCAGCCTGCTTTGCTCTAAGTGAGACAGGAGATCTTCGAAGGTTTCATCGTTGGTCTCCAGATGGCTCTTGGCATCTTCAATAAGGAACTCAGGCAACCCCAGCTTTTTAGAGATGGCAAAGGCATTACTTTTGCCTGGGATGCCAATCAGCAGCCGGTAGGTGGGCTGCAGATTCTCCACACTGAATTCACAGCAGGCATTTTCCACACCGGCAGTGGTCAGGGCAAAGACCTTTAATTCGCTGTAATGCGTAGTTGCCATGGTTCTGCATTTCATATTGTGCAGAAAGCTTAAAATAGAGATGGCTAAGGCAGCGCCTTCCGTAGGATCGGTTCCGGCTCCCAATTCATCGAACAGGCAAAGAGAATGGCTGTCTGCCTTTTCCAGGATGGAAACGATATTAGTCATATGAGCGGAAAAGGTGCTAAGACTTTGCTCAATGCTTTGCTCATCCCCGATATCGGCGAATACTTCTTCGAATACAGCCAGTTCTGAACCGTCAAACGCCGGAATATGAAGCCCTGCCTGTCCCATCAGAGTAAACAGGCCCACGGTTTTAAGAGATACTGTTTTACCGCCGGTGTTGGGGCCAGTAACAATAAGCAGATCGAAATCCTTTCCCAGGTGGATATTGATAGGGACAACCTTTGCCGGATCCAGAAGAGGATGGCGGCCGTCCTTGATATGGATATATCCCTGAGTATTTAACTTGGGCTCGCTGCATTTGAAATGCCTGGACAATGCGGCTTTGGCAAAGACAAAATCCAGCTTGGCCAACAACTGCTGATTCAGGCGGATTTCCTCTGTGTAGGGGGCGGCCTGATTGCTTAACTCAGCCAGAACCGCTTCTATTTCCTTTTTCTCCTGGATCTCCAGTTCCCGCAGTTCATTGTTCAGCTGAATGATAGCCATGGGCTCGATAAACAAAGTAGAGCCGGTGGAGGACTGATCGTGAACCATACCAGAGACCTGGCTTTTGTGCTCTGCCTTTACAGGCAGGCAGTAACGGCCGTCACGCATGGTAATGACAGCGTCCTGCAGATAAGAGCGATTGGCATTTAACAAGGCATTCAGCTGGGAATGAACCCGGTCATTGATGACCTTCATGGAACGGCGCACATGACGCAGGCCAGGGCTGGCATCATCACTGATCTCCTCCTCAGACAGAATACATCTTTTGATCTCCGTATTCAGGGAGGTTAAAGGTTCCAAAAGACGAAAATCTTCTTCCAGGGAATCATCTGGCAGTTCCGACTCTTCATGACGGCCATAGGCTTTGGCTCTGGCAGACAAGGTTAAGTTGGAACTGATGGACAATAACTCGCTGATTCCCAGGGAACTTCCGATCTCCAGACGCTTGAGGGAGCCGGTTACATCTTTCAGGCCAGAAAAGGATATGCTGCCTTTCATACGGACTCTGGTCAAAGCGTCAGTGGTTTCGGACTGAAACTGACGGATCTCATGGATGTTGGTGGAAGGAAGAAGGCCCTTGCACAAATCCCTGCCCAGAGACGAGGATGCATATTCCTGAAGCTGGGCGATAATTTTATCGTATTCTAACGTTTTTAGTGATTTTATATTCATGGTTTAAGCTCCTCTTGAATGTAGGGATACAGGCGGTTCGCCGGGAATACAGCCTTTTGGGCGGACAGATGGGAACCGGCGAATAATCCCTGTTGATATTATATCATAAAAAACCTTGCAGGGGGAGGGCTAAAAATGTTCTTTTTTGTTGCATAAATCCAATGATCATTCTATAATATACATAGGTCTCTGGAAGGAGGGTGAAGTATGCCAGGTGGGAACAGTCCAGAACAAGAATCAAGACAGAAACGTCCGTTTATAAGGGAGAAAATAGAGCGGCCTCCGTTGACGCGCAGACAGATAGTAGGGCGCGTTTGTATGTTTGTGTTTATAGCGATTCTGGGAGGTGTGGCAGCAGGAGTAAGCTTTGCTGTGGCAAGGCCTTTGGCGGAAAAGTATCTGGTTCCGGAAGAGACGACAGAAAGTATTCCCATCACAATTCCGAGAGATGATGAGACACAGAGTTCTCAGGCAGAGGAGACTTCTCCGGAAGAGACGACACCTGAGGAGACAGAGGCAGAAACGGAAACTGAGACAGAGGAGACCGAGAGCGAGACACCAGAGACAGAACCGCTAGAAGATATACTACAGTCAGCCATAGAAGATTACGAATATACAGTAAATGATCTAAGTTCCCTATATGGTTCTTTAAAGGGGGTTGTTTCAGAGGCGGACAGAGGTATCGTTGTGGTTCATTCTGTAAAGCGTGAGGTTGACTGGTTTGATAATCCGGTAGAAGTATCTGGTCTATATGCCGGAGTCGTCATCGCTGCTACCAGCCAGGAACTTCTGATTCTTACGCCGGACAGTGCAGTAGAACATGCGGACTCTATAAAAGTTACATTTATTGACAATACAGAAGCAGATGGCACGATCAAGCAGATTGACACCATATCCGGTATGGCAGTTGTCAGCGTAGATATTCTTACGCTGGAGGAGAGTACAAGGGAAAGTGTGGTGCCCCTCCAGTTGGGGAATTCCTACGGTGTCAAACAGGGCGATTTGGTTGCGGCCATTGGGGCACCGTCAGGAAATGTCCATTCCAGCACTTACGGCTTTGTGTCCTATGTACTGCGCAATGTACAGGTAGCAGACAATACTACCCGCTTGATATTTGCGGATATCAAAGGCAATGCAGGAGCCGGAACATTTTTAATCAATGTATCAGGAGAGGTGATTGGCTGGGTGACGGATGATTATACCAGTGAGCAAAGCACCAATATGACTACGATCATGGCCATTTCTGATTATAAGATTAATCTGGAGAAAATGTCCAACGGTATTCCGATTCCCTATCTGGGAGTCCACGGGCAGGAGGTTAGCACTGCTATGAATGAGAGCGGAATCCCATTGGGCGTGTACGTGACAGAGTGTATCCTGAACGGTCCTGTTTATAATGCGGGAATTCAGAATGGGGATGTGATAGTGAAGCTGGGAGATAAAACGATAGCTTCTATGAAGGATTACCAGAATGGAATGGAACTGCTTCATCAGGGAGATCAGGTTACCGTTGTGGTTCAGAGAAAAGGCATCGAGGAATATAAACAATTAGAATATCAGGTGACAGTGGGAGCCAGATAGTTTGAACAGCTGTCAGGCGGGGAGAAGCATATTATGAAATTTATCAGCAGTTTAAAAGAAGGCATGAGGATATCCGAGATCTATCTGTGCAAGAGTAAGCAGATTGCCCAGACCAAGACAGGAAAAGATTATGGGAATCTGGTTCTTCAGGACAAGACAGGAACCATCGACTCCAAGATCTGGGACTTAAATTCTCCGGGAATCGGGAATTTTGATACCCTGGATTATGTGTGCGTGGACGCGGAGGTTACGGTTTTTCAGGGGAATAACCAGCTGAATATCCGTAGGATCCGCAAGGCGGATGAGGGGGAGTACTCGCCGGCAGACTATCTTCCTGTATCGTCGAAAGATATTGAAGCCATGTATGAGGAATTGGTAAGATATGTTCGGTCCCTTAAGAATCCGTACTTGAATCGTCTGGCTGCAAGCTATTTTGTGGAGGATGCTGAGTTTGCCAAAGCCTTTCAGTTCCACAGTGCGGCAAAAAGTATTCACCATGGATTTGTAGGCGGACTTTTAGAGCATACCTTGAGTGTGGTGAAGATGTGCGACTATTTTGCAGGATATTATCCAGGGCTTAATCGGGATTTGCTGCTGACAGCTGCTATGTTTCATGATATTGGGAAAATAAAGGAACTGTCAGTCTTTCCGGAAAATGACTATACGGACGACGGGCAGCTGCTGGGCCATATTATCATCGGCACAGAGATGATAACAGAACGGATCCGGATGATCTCAGGATTTCCCAAGAAGCTGGAGAATGAATTGAAACATTGTATTTTATCCCATCATGGAGAGCTGGAATATGGATCTCCGAAGAAACCGGCTCTTTTGGAGGCACTGGCCCTTAGCTTTGCAGACAATACGGATGCAAAGATGGAGACAATGATTGAGGCTTTGCGCGGGGCAGGAGAGAATCAGGGATGGCTGGGATATAACCGCCTGCTGGAAACCAATATTCGGAAGACGACGGAAGAATGAGACGCTGGGGTTCAGGAGGCGAAACAGCGTAATTAGAAGAGAAAAGAGTTGCTGCAAAACTCAGAGAATCCTGGCTTTTGCAGCAACTCTTTTCACTTAGGAGGTATCGCTAGTTTTATATTTATGTAAAGCGTACTGCTTTCTTATGGCTTAAGAAAGAGAGTACGACTTGTTGTTAGACGGGTCCGACAACGGTTGCGCGCGGTGTGCTGCCAGACCCAATTTCGTATAGTCACGGTTTTTTAACCGCTATTGCTGTTAATCTCAAACCGTATCATATCTTATCGATATCATGGTTATATAATAGCAGGTAATTGTGAATAGAGTTTGTTAAATTCATAAAAGAAGTGTAAAATTATGGAAATAAATCTTAAGGAAAAATGAACGATGACCATTAAAAAAAATGACAGTTTTACGGTGGTAATTGAGGATCTGAGTGAGGACGGGGCAGGTATCGGAAAAGTGGATGGGTATATCTGGTTTATTAAGGACACTGTCATCGGAGACAAGGTGGAGGCAAAGGCGATGAAGATGAAAAAATCCTATGGCTTTGCCAGGCTGGTGAAGGTGTTAACTCCCTCCAAGAATCGGATCGAACCAGCCTGCCCGGTAGCCCGCCAATGCGGAGGCTGCCAGCTGCAGGCTATGAGTTATGAGGAGCAGTTGAGATTTAAGGAAAATAAGGTTTATAATAATCTGCTTCGAATCGGGGGATTTCATAATCTGAGAAGGACAGAGGAAAAAGAGAAGGGGACAGGAAGCGACGATAAAATCGATTTTCTGCCCATTATGGGGATGGATAATCCCTGGCGCTACAGGAACAAAGCCCAGTTTCCGTTGGGGAAGGATAAGGAAGGGAGTGTGGTCACCGGATTTTACGCCGGGCGGACCCATAAGATCATTCCTCAGGAGGATTGTTTGCTGGGAGTGGAAGAAAACAGCCGGATTCTTAGAATTATAAAAGAGCATATGAAGCAGTTTCATATCCCGCCCTATGAGGAAGAGCAACACAGAGGGCTTATCCGCCATGTACTGATTCGGAAAGGGTTTCGGACTGGGGAACTGATGGTATGCCTTGTGATAAACGGAAGGAAACTGCCTGGGGCAGAGGAACTGGTAAGCAATCTGTGTAAGGTAAACGGGATGAAAGACATCTCTCTCAGTATCAACATGGAGAAGAACAATGTAATCATGGGGAAGGAGATTGTAACTCTCTATGGCCCTGGCTATATCACGGATTATATCGGTAGCATAAGATATCGGCTCTCTCCCCTGTCCTTCTACCAGGTTAATCCAATACAAACAGAAAAGCTGTATGGCACGGCGTTGGAATATGCGGGCCTTACCGGAAAGGAAACGGTGTGGGATCTGTATTGCGGGATTGGGACCATTTCCCTGTTTCTGGCGCAACAGGCCCGTATGGTTTATGGGGTTGAGGTTATTCCGGAGGCCATACAGGATGCCATGGAGAACGCCAGGATAAACGGAATTGAGAATGTGGAGTTTTTTGTAGGAAAGGCAGAAGAAGTCCTCCCGCAAAAATATGAGGACGATCACATCTGTGCAGATGTGATCGTGGTGGATCCCCCCAGAAAAGGATGCGACCAGGTGTGCCTGGATACCATTGTCAAGATGGCACCGGAAAGGGTGGTCTATGTCAGCTGTGATTCGGCTACATTGGCCAGAGACCTGAGATATCTGTGGGACAGGGGGTATGAGGTGAAGAAGGTTCGGTGCTGTGATATGTTTGGGTGGACGGGGCATGTGGAAGTTGTGTGTTTGCTTTCAAAACTTAGGTCTGATCAACATATCGAAGTAAAACCTCACATGGATAAGGTTGATTTAACGGCTGCGGAGAGCAAAGCCACTTATGAAGAAATTAAGCATTAGGTATTGGAATATAGCGGATTAAAAGTAAGCAATCTCTATATCGCACAGATAAAGCAGAAGTATGGTATTATTGAGAGGGTAATAAGAGATGCGTTGAAACATTTTAAGATGATACAATAGGGAGAGTACTTATGGATAGATGAAAGCATATGGGAAAAGATAAAGAGGGAGTGATTTTTTCCAGTTGCTCCAAATCTTTCCGAAAAGAGTGATAGCTATTTGGAATTTATCCTAAAAACACCGCAAGAATCATGAAACAAAACCCACTCCTTTGTGATACCATATTTTATCGGAAAGGAAGGAGCCGAATGCAGGGCCATAGGGTACATATTGCTTCACAGGCGATCAGCTATATTGAGGATCATCTGAATGATAAATTGGAATTGGAAGCAGTAGCGGCCGCGCTGCACTATTCTAAATATCATTTGCATCGAATGTTTACAAAAGAGGTTGGCTTAACGATTCATGAGTATGCCCGGAGGCGGCAGCTTACAGAGGCGGCAAGACGTTTGACAGGTTCCAGGAAATCGATTCTTGAGATTGCCCTTATGAGCGGCTACGAGAGCCAACAGTCATTCACAGATACGTTTAAGGCCATGTATAAAACAACACCTGCAAGATATAGAGAAGAAGAACTATTTTATCCATTGCAGCTTGCTATTCGTTTAAAGGAGAAGCCCACCTCCGGAAGCTTTACGAAAGAGGATATCATCTTTGCCATGCCGGAAGATATGGAAGATTGGATGGAGTTGGTGTGTCTTACGATCGACGGATATCCACGCTTAAAAAAAGAGGCGTATATCCGGAACCTCCGTCAATATATAGGCAATCAAAGGGCTTTGATTCTGAGGGATGGCCGCCTGGTAATTGGAGCTATGGGATTCTCATCCGAAACAGGCAGCATCGATTTTTGGGCGATACATCCCCAATATCGCTATCTTGGAATCGCGAAACGATTTTTGGATAAGCTTGCGGATGAGCTGCCTTACGGAAAGGAAATCACAGTGACCACCTATCGTGCAGGAGACAAGGCTGATACCGGTTATCGTGAGGCATATTACCGCCTTGGTTTTACAGAAAAGGAACTGCTGGTTGAATATGGATATCCGACCCAGCGTTTTGTGCTTCTTCCCTAAAAGAAACAGGAGGAAGTCAGTTATGAGTGAAGTTGAGAGAAATCCATTGGCCAAGGAATTTCATGCGTTATCCCTTATTGGGTTTGCTTTTCCCAGTATGGTTATGATGCTTTTTATGGGATTGTACACCATAGTGGATACGGTTTTTGTGGCTCGGTTTGTCAACACAAACGCGTTATCGTCCATCAATATCGTATGTCCTGTCATCAATCTGATTGTCGGTTTAGGCACCATGCTTGCAACAGGCGGAAGCGCTATTGTTGCAGGGAAAATGGGAGGTGGGAAGACACAGGAAGCACGAAGTAATTTTACACTTATCATGATCGCTGGTGTTATGATTGGTTTGATCATTACCGTGACAGGATGTCTGTTTCTGGATAAGATCGTCTGGGGATTGGGGGCAAGCGGAATCCTGTTTCCCTATTGCAAAGATTATCTGATGATACAGCTTTTATTTGCCATTCCCAATATCACGCAGGTCTTGTACCAGAATCTTTTTGTGACAGCAGGAAAACCGGCGCTGGGCCTGGCACTTTCGGTTTTGGCAGGGATTGCCAATCTTGTTTTTGACTATGTATTCATTGTTGTCTTGCAGATGGGAATCAAAGGAGCTGCCATTGGAACAGGCATTGGATATCTGATACCGACACTTGCCGGCACGATTTTTTTTCTTGGCGGGAGAAGCCCGCTGCATTTTTGCAGGCCTGAGATGGACGCTTTTGTTTTATTAAAAAGCTGCTCCAATGGTGTATCGGAAATGGTGAGCCAGTTGGCCACTGCTGTGACGACTTTTTTATTCAACGCAACCATGATGAAACTGCTGGGGGAGGATGGTGTGGCAGCCATTACGGTGATTATATACTCCCAGTTTATGCTGACAACTCTTTATATTGGTTTTTCTATGGGGGTGGCTCCTGTTATAAGCTATAACTACGGAAGTAAACGTGGAAAGCAGCTAAAGAACGTGGTTCATATCTGTTTTGGTTTTATAGCAGCCAGCTCGGCTTTGGTATTTCTGTTTTCCCTTTTTGCAGGGGGAACGATTGCCCGGATATTTTCAGGGGATCATGATACGGTTTTTGAGATTACAAATACGGGATTTCCTGTTTTTTCGTTCAGCTTCCTGTTCTCTGGAGGCAATATTTTTTCCTCTGCCTTCTTTACCGCATTATCTAATGGAAAGGCATCGGCTGTGATTTCGTTTTTACGGACATTCGGATTTATCACGATTTTTCTTTTGATATTGCCAAAAATGTTTGGTGTGACAGGAGTATGGCTGGCGATTCCTATAGCAGAGATGCTCACATTGATTTTGACGATCTACCTTATATTCAGATACCGTAAGAAGTATCATTATATGTGAGAAGACACTGGATAAACGAGGCGATGCCGGAATCATCATTGTGTGGATACCAGGAAGATTAAATGCCGGAGCTCCATTTGTCACAAGGTTGTCATTTTAGTATGGTACTATAAAAGAAAAGGCGGAAATGAAGGATGGCTGATTTATATTATATCGAAGATGATCCCAATATTGCCTGGGTTGTAAAAAAATATCTGGAGCAGAAGGCGTTCAGAGTGACCGTTTGCGGGACGCTTGCACAGGCAAGGCAAGCGTTAAGTATGCGTGTGCCGGCCATTGTGCTGCTGGACTGGAATATGCCAGACGGCCGCGGAGACAGCTTATGCCAGTGGATCCGCAGCAGATGGAAGGAACTGCCGATTATGTTTCTTACGGTTCGGGGAGACTCCTGCGATATTCTTGCCGGGTTCCGAAACGGCGCAGATGACTATGTGGTTAAGCCCTTTGAACTGGAAATCCTGCATTCCCGGATTGTAGCGCTGCTGCGCAGAGCGGGAAATGTGACGGAACAATATCTTTCTTGTGGCGGAATTATCATTGACCGAAACCGGCGGATGGTATCTTGCTATTCAGAGGAGATACTTTTAAGTGCAGCTGAATATGAACTGTTGCTGTATTTGATGCAGAACAAAGGGAATACGGTTACCAGAGAAAAAATTCTGGAGCAAGTATGGGATGTAAAGGGAAACTATGTAAATGACAACACATTGACCGTCACGATGAAGCGGTTGCGAGATAAGCTTCACCAGCCTGTTTGCCTGAAAACGGTCAGAAGCGTGGGGTATCGTATGGAGGATTTGATATGAAACGGCTTCGTCTGTATTTGGTGTCCTGGGGCATCTTAAGGAGTGTCTGTGGATATATGGAGGATACAATATGAATGGACGAAAGAATGGTTTGGTTGTGTTGGGATTTGTACTGACGACCATCTTGATGGCATCTGCCATCTCTGTCCTGATTGCCTCCTGTCATTATAGTAGACTTTCGTTTCAGCTGATAAACGCTATCTGTGGAGAAGTGCTTAAACAGATCCCAGAGGGTAAAAACGTACTTTTGGTTGCACTGGAGGAATCCATAGAAAAAAATGACTTGGGCGGCTTGACAGGTGGAGACAAAGGGCGTGTGCCAGCATACAGAATGGAGGAAGAAGAAGCGGGTACAAAAAGCAGTGAGGATCTGTTATCAACACTGGGATATCACCCCTCTGATTTTTTCGATTTGTTTACCAGGAAAACCGTTTTGTATGCAGCAGCAGGCTTTCTGTCTGGCACGTTTCTTTTCATGGGCACCTTTTGGTATCGGAATAAAAAGGAGGCTGTACGGATTCAGGCTTTAGCGGAATATCTGGAACAAGTGAATACTGGTAAAGGGATCATTCTCTCCACATCCGGAGAGGATGATTTTTCTAAACTGGAGGATGAGATATACAAGACAGTGACCTTTCTCTATCAGACAAAGGACGCGGCGCTGCAGGCCAGGAATGGATTTGCAGAAAATCTATCTAATATTGCCCACCAGATAAAAACACCGTTAACAGCCCTCTCCCTGTCTGTCCAGATGATGAAGCAGGACTTTCATGGGACTCATCTGGAACAGATGGAGAAACAGATTCTGCGGCTTACCCGCCTGGAAGAGGCACTGCTAATGTTATCCCGGATTGATGCCGGAACCATAGAACTAAAAGAGAATGAAGTAGATGTCTTTACCATCCTTACTCTTGGAGCAGAGAATCTGCAGGAATTGTTTTTAAACTCAGGAGTAACCATAGATATACCAGAACTGGGGGAAATGATGATTGTTGCAGACCTGGATTGGACTATGGAGGCACTTATGAATCTGATGAAAAACTGTATGGAGCACAGCGCCGGGGGAACGGTTCATTGCTGCTATGGACAGAATCCTTTATACACAGAAATTCTTATCTGGGATGATGGAAAAGGGTTTGCAAAAAAAGATCTTCCTCATCTTTTTGAGCGCTTCTATCGGGGACAGCACGCAAGGGAGGAAGGCATCGGAATTGGACTAGCTTTGGCAAAAGAGATTATAGAACGTCAAAATGGAACGATACGGGCCCAAAATAGACCTGAAGGCGGCGCTCTTTTTGAAATCCGGTTCTACTGTCACTGAGTTGTAATGCTTGCTTGTTATAATGGAAGATATCCTTAGTGGGCAAGGGAATGTATCCTCTTGGTCACTGAGGGCAACAAGAAAGGAGGAGACTTAGGATGGAGATTCTAAGATGCGAAGGAGTAAAAAAGGTATATGGTGACCGTAACAATCAAGTGGTAGCTTTGAATGGGATCGATTTGTCAGTTGATAAGGGGGAATTTGTAGCGATTATGGGAGCGTCTGGTTCAGGTAAGTCCACGTTGCTGCATATTCTTGGCAGTGTAGACAAGCCCACAGAGGGAAACGTAGTCATAGATGGAATCGACCTTTCCACATTAAACCAGACACAGGCGGCCATCTTTCGACGCAGGAAGGTAGGATTGGTGTATCAGTTTTATAACCTGATTCCCACACTTACAGTGCAACAAAATATAGTAATGCCCCTTGCACTTGATAAGAAGAAGCCGAATAAAGAGTATTTTGAGAAAATTGTCAGTTCTCTTGGTATCTCCGACAGGCTTGAGGCCCTGCCAAGCCAACTGTCAGGCGGACAGCAGCAGAGGGTTGCTATCGCCCGTTCTCTGATTTACCGCCCGGCGCTACTTTTAGCAGATGAACCCACCGGTAATCTGGATCAGAAAAATTCCAGAGAGATTGTAGATATGCTGAAACTGTCCAATCGAAACCTGGGGCAGACCATGTTATTGATCACCCACGATGAGAAGGTGGCTCTGGAAGCGGAACGTGTGGTCACGGTTGAGGATGGGCGTATCATCTGTGACCAGCGGCGGAGGTGACCGGTATGTGGAAGGATTATATCGCAGGGTTATTGAAAAACAACCGTTCTTTTGGTTTGTCTGTCCGTCTCTCGGCATTTATTTCCGCTTTGCTTTTGTCTCTGCTGTGTGGATTATTCTATAATATGTGGAAGTATGAGGTGGAGAGAATTGAGCTGGAAGAAGGCGGATGGCAAAGCCGGATCATTGGAGAACTTGATGATGAAACCCTGAAATCCATAAGAAAGTTTGCCAGTGTAAAGGATATATCGGTAAACGAAACGGGAAACAGGGAAGAAAAAACCACGGTAGACCTTTATTTTTATGACTATAGAACCGTTTTGTCCGATACACCACATATTGCCGAACTTGCCAGGGTCTCGCCGGAAGCGGTTATTTATAACTATGGGCTTTTGGCGATGTATGGGATCCGCGATTCTAAGGATACAGCGCCAAGGTTATTGTTTCCCATGTTTTTTGTGATAACGGCGCTGGCATCCATTTCGCTGATTATTATGATACACAATTCCTTTGCTGTGTCTATGAATGCAAGGATTCATCAGTTTGGCATTTTTTCCAGCATTGGAGCCACGCCAAGACAGATCCGGATATGCCTTTTTCAGGAAGCAGTATCTCTCTGTTCCATACCGATATTGGCAGGGAATGGGCTTGGCATTGCAGGAAGCATGGGACTGATGGAGATGACCAATGTCCTTTTGGGAAACGACATCCCAGGGAGGCATGAAGCGGTTCCCGGATATCATCCATTGGTTCTTATCCTGACCCTGGCCCTGACAATCGCAACGGTCTGGATCTCTGCATGGTTGCCTGCCAGGAAGCTTAGCAGGCTGACACCCCTTGAAGCAATCCGAAACACAGGGGAGCTGCAACTAAAACGAAGAAGAAAATCCCGGATTCTTACTTTTTTATTCGGAGTGGAAGGAGGATTGGCTGGAAATGCGCTGAAGGCCCAGAAGAAAGCATTGCGGACAGCATCCCTGTCTTTGATCTGTTCGTCCATGGCATTCACGATAATGCAGTGCTTTTTTGCGACTTCAGAAATCAGTACAAGAGAAACGTATTTTGAACGGTATCAGGATGCATGGGATATTATGGTTACCGTCAGGAATGTCCAGGTGGACGAATTCACAGAAACAGAAGCCATACAAGAGCTTGCCGGGGTGGAGAGTGCCGTCGTATATCAGAAAGCATACGCAAAAAGAATCATCCAAGAGGAAGAAATCAGTGAAGAGATGAAGGCGTTTGGAGGTTTTTTCCATGCATCAGAGAGGGATGTTACCAGGGTTCAGGAAGGATGGATGGTAAATGCTCCCATTATCATATTGGATGATGCCAGTTTTTTGGCCTATTGTGAGCAGATCGGCATTGCGCCACAGCTTGACGGAGCGGTGGTGAGAAACCAGATTCGGGACGTGACCAATCCTGATTTCAGGCATCCAAAGTTTATGCCCTATATAAAACCAGGCATCGGGGAAAGCGCCACAAGTGTTCTAAGACAGTCAGGCAAAGAAGAGACGACTGCCGAGATTCCAGTTCTATCCTATACAGAGGAGGTTCCCGTCTTGAGGGAGGAGTATGCAACCCTTGACTATTATGAGTTGGTGCATGTGGTTCCCGTATCTTTATGGAAAGAGATCAAAGGGCAAATTGGGGGAATGGAAGAAACGCTTTTTATCCGTATTCTTTGCAGAGATCATGTGACACAGGAAAAACTGGATACTTTGCAAAATCAGGTAGCTCAGATAATTGGCCAGACATATGTGCTGGAAAGTGAAAACCGGATGCAGGAGTATGAGATAAACCGAAAGCAGATACAGGGAATGAGAGTGATATTTGGCGGCTTTTGCGTGCTCCTTGCCCTGATTGGAATCGGAGATGTATTTTCCAATACCCTGGGGTTTGTGCGCCAGAGGAAACGGGAATTTGCAAGGTATCTGTCAGTGGGGCTGACGCCTGGGCAAATAAAGAAGATGTTCTGTATTGAGGCGTTGTTTTTGGCGATCCGCCCGATTTTGATTACCCTTCCTCTGTCTGTTCTTGCAGTAGGATATATGTTAAAAATCAGTTATCTGAGAGTAGGAGAATTCCTGGCAGAAGCACCAGGGTGTTCGATTGCTTTGTTTGCGCTGTCTATCATAGGTTTCGTGGCCCTGGCGTATGCCATTGCCTGGCGAAGTATGCGCAAGATCGACCTTGCGGAGGTTCTGAAAGATGATACGATGATGTAGCATGTTGCTATGCAGGCGGTTTCATACACTTGCCAGCTATAAAAAACCATAGAAAACGCCCTCAGAAAACTGTGACAGAGGAAGAATAGTATGGTATAATTGAGATGATACCAGCGCCGGTTCGCGTCCGACCAGAGGGAGGAACATACATGAAATACTGCAATCCGATTATCAAAGGTTTTCACCCGGATCCCAGCATCTGCAGAGTGGGAGAGGATTATTATCTTGTCAACAGTTCTTTTGAATATTTTCCAGGTATCCCAATCTATCACAGCCGCGACCTTGTGAACTGGAGACAGATTGGGAACTGTATCAGCCGGTCAGGGCAGCTTTCCCTGAAGCAGGCCGGCAATTCCGGTGGGATCTAGGCCCCTACAATTCGGTATGACAGGGGATGGTTCTATGTGACAGCTACGCTGGAGAAGCAGGGAAATTTTATTGTGTCTGCGGCCGATCCGACAGGAGCATGGTCAGACCCTGTATGGGTGCCAGTGGGGGGAATCGACCCCTCTCTGTACTTTGAAGGCAAAACGGCATACTTTTGCACCAACCAGAGCACTTGTCCAGGAAGAGAAGAGATCACGTTAGAAGAGATCGATATAACGGACGGAAGTCTTAAGACACCAGTGACGCCTATATGGCAGGGCACCGGAGGAGGACACCTGGAAAGCCCTCATATCTATCACAAAGACGAATGGTATTATCTGATGGCTGCAGAGGGTGGCACCTTTTTCTGCCATATGGTGACAATCGCACGAGGCAAGTCGATCTGGGGGCCTTATGAAAGCTATGAGGGCAATCCGATCCTGACCAATCGTCATGACACTGTTAAGGAAGTTCAATGTTCTGGGCATGGTGATCTGATTGAGGATCACAGAGGAAATTGGTGGATGGTTCACCTGGCGATCCGGCCAGCCAGAAGGACTATGAGTCATTTAGGGCGAGAGACATTCTTAACCCCTGTAACATGGAATGATGGGTGGCCGTCTGTTGGGGAAAACAACCTGGAGACCATAGAGAGGGAAGGGCCACTCTGGGAGAAACAGACGGCGAGGGAAGTCTGGCATACCGATTTTTGTAAGGAAAAGTGGGAGTTGCCGTGGCTGTTTGTGAGAGAGCGAAAGGATGCACTCTTTAAACGTGGAAATGGTGTGTTAGAGCTGTATCCATCTGTGCCGTCTTCAGAATTCCATCTGGGAGACGGATTTGCGGCTGTGAGACAGCCAGATTTCGACTGTAGGATTGAGACTGAGTTTTGGTTTGACCCGGAACAGCTGGGAGATGAAGCTGGCTTGGCATTCTATCTGGAATCCGGCATTCACTATCGCTTTGGGAAGAAAAAGACAAACCAGGGGAATTTCCTGGTTCTGGAGAAAACGGTTGAAGACTTTCAGCAGACTGCCTGTGCCATACCGCTGGAGGATGGAAAGCTTCGTCTGAAGGCGGAATGCAGCAAAGAACAATATCGTTTTTACTATGCATTGGAACGTGACGAGTTTACCTTGGCTGCTGTGGCATCCACTCGGTTTTTATCCTGTGAGGTAGCCGGAAAATGCTTTACGGGGACAGTAGCAGGAATCTATGCAAGGGCAGAAAAGCAGACGGGTGCATATGCACAATTTCAATATGTTACAGTCTCATAAAGGTTGGTTACATCATTGATTCTACATGGAAAGGAAACACCAGACATGAAAATATTAGTGATTAACAGCGGCAGCTCCTCGCTGAAATTCCAGGTGATTGATTCGGATTCCGAACAGGTCTTGGTGAAAGGCGTATGTGAACGAATAGGTATTGACGGAAGATTCACTTATAAAACCAACACCGGGGTTTCGCTGAAAGAAAACGTTGAAATGGAGAACCATACCCAGGCAGTTCACACGCTTTTGGATACACTGGTTGATTCAGAGAAAGGAATCATCAAGGATTTTTCCCAGATAGATGTCATTGGCCATCGCCTGGTCCACGGAGGAGAAAAATTTACCGGTTCTGTGGTGATTACAGATGCGGTGATTGATGCGATGACAGAGTGCAATGATCTGGCACCGCTTCACAATCCCGCCAATCTGATCGGTGTAGATGCCTGCCGGAAGTTGATGCCGGATACCCTGATGGTAGGTGTGTTTGATACGGCGTTCAATCAGACCATGGAGCCAAAGGCATTTTTATACGGCCTTCCTTATCAATACTATGAGAAATATAAGATCCGTCGTTATGGATTTCACGGAATCAGCCATAAATATGTTTCCCAGCGTGCCGCCCAGTTTATGAATCAGGATCCCAGGCATGTAAAGACGATTGTGTGCCACCTGGGAAATGGGGCTAGCATCTGTGCGGTAAAATTCGGGAAAGTAATTGACAATTCTATGGGGTTTACACCACTGGAAGGGTTGGTGATGGGAACCCGCTGTGGCGATGTGGATCCCGGAGCCCTGGAGTTTCTGGCCAAGAAGGAGAATCTGGATTTCTCTCAGATCATGAAGATCCTGAATCAGGAATCTGGTGTCTTGGGTATCTCCAAGAATCTCTCCAGCGATTTCAGGGAATTGAAGGATGCGGAGATTAAGTATAATGATAAGGCATCTCTGGCCCGTGAGATATTTGCCTACAAAGTGGCAAAGTATGTGGGAAGCTATGCAGCGGCCATGAACGGTGTAGACAACATTGTATTCACTGCCGGAGTGGGGGAGAATGATTCCGACATCCGGGAAGAAATCTGCAGTTATCTGGAGTTTTTGGGGATCACCATCGATGAGTTAAAAAATCGGGAGCAGGCGGAGGCTGTGAGAATCTCCTCCGGAGGCTCCAAGGTGAATGTGCTGGTGATTCGTACCAATGAAGAACTGGAGATTGCCAGAGAGGCAGCAGCAGTCGCCAGGGAAATCCAGGAGAAAGGGTGCCCTGCAGAATCGGTATGACCGTTGAGGATGGTGTGCGAACACACGAATTGCAGTCAGTTCCAGGGATAGCAAAGAGCTCCATAAGGCCTATGGCTCTGCCTCTGCCTGCAGGATCAGGGAAGAGGCATACCCGGCGCATTTTCCCAGAATCGTGATGACCTGCTCCAGATCCTGGCCCCGGTTTTCCTGAAATGCATAGTAACTGCCGTAGATGGCGTAACTCAGCCCAATATTTTTCTCAAGATTATCCCGGTATTCAGGGTGTTCCCTGAATACCAGTTCTTTTATACCCTTCTCTACTTTGGAGATCAACTGGCTGCTGCGGTTGCCGGAAAAAAGCGTGCGGATCATATTGTCCTGGGAAAGATAGGACAAGAAAAGAGTGCGTGAGAATTCCTCCGCGTTTTCAAAAATCAGGCCCGGACGATCTAGGGCCTGGATCACAGACATCACAACCTCTGTCTCTAGGGAATCCGACAGACTGTAAATGTCAGAATAGTGAGAATAGAATGTAGATTTGTTGATCATAGCTGTCTCACACAGCTCCTTGATGGTGATTTTCTCAATCGGTTTTTTTGACCGTAAGGCAATAAAGGCATTGATAATACTCTTCTGAGTCTTTTCTACTCTTAAATCCATAGATACAAGTTCCTCCACACTTTAAAGAAAACGTTGGTTATCCCACTCTTTTTCAATTTTGCTGCTGGTATTCTCTAAGCAGTTTGCATATAATCCGATTATAGTAGGAAAAACGACAGATGTCTACAAGAAGAATGCTGTGATTATACCGAATTAGGGATAGATGAGATTCATCCAGGTAGTATGGTTATGGAGGATTGGTATAACATAGGAGATGGAGAGGAGGTATCTTATGGATTATTATGGATTTTACACAGGAAGTGAATTTCAGGCCTATGATTATCTGGGGGCACACATGGAACAAGGAGAGGCAGTTTTTCGTACATTTGCCCCCAATGCCAAGCAGATTGCAGTGATCGGAGACTTTAACCGCTGGATCGATACACCAATGAACAAAATCTATGACGGGAATTTTTGGGAGTGTCGGATTTCAGGGATCAAAGCAGGGATGAAATATAAGTTCCGAATCTATGACCAGAACGGCCACTGTCTGGATCGGTGCGATCCTTTCGGAAGGTTTATGGAGTTGCGCCCTCACAATGCCTCTATTATGTGGGATTCAGAGAGATTCCGTTTTACGGATGCCAGATGGATGAAAAAACGTACAGACCAGAAGGATATGCCGTTAAATATTTATGAGATCCATGCCGGTTCATGGAAGTGTAAGCAGACAAAGGGGAAGAATAGGATAGAGCCGGCAACAGGAGAGGTTGCAGGTGATATAGCAAAACAATGGTATACTTACAAAGAACTGGCCAAACAGCTGATTCCTTATCTGAAGGAGAACCATTATAATTATGTGGAAATGATGCCCCTTGCAGAACATCCCAGTGATCAATCCTGGGGATACCAGATCAGCAGCTTTTTTAGTCCTACCTCCAGATATGGAAGCCCAGACGATCTGAAGGCATTTATCAATCAGTGCCATGAGGAGAATATCGGTGTTTTGATGGATTTTGTACCGGTTCATTTTGCGGTAGATGACTATGCCCTGTGGAGATATGACGGGACAGCCCTGTATGAATACCCCAACAATGATGTGGGAAAAAGTGAGTGGGGAAGCTGCAATTTCATGCATTCCCGAGGCGAAGTGAGAAGCTTCCTCCAGTCAGCAGCCAATTACTGGCTGGAAGAATTTCATTTTGATGGTCTTCGGATGGATGCCATCAGCAATCTGATCTACTGGCAGGGAAATCCGGCCAGAGGAGAGAATAAGTCCGCAGTTCAATTCCTGCGAAATATGAACCAAGGACTAAAAGAGAGGCATGCTTCTGCTATTCTGGCAGCTGAAGATTCCACCGCCCGTCCGGATATCACCTTGTCTGTGGCAGAAGGAGGGCTTGGGTTTGACTATAAATGGGATATGGGATGGATGAATGATACCTTATCTTATTTTCAGTCTTCTACGCAAGAAAGAAGCCAGCGATACCATGCCCTGACCTTTTCTATGCAATACTTTTATCAGGAGAGATATCTGCTTCCATTCTCCCATGATGAGAGCGTCCATGGGAAAGCGACGATTCTTCAGAAGATGAATGGAGACTATGAGCAAAAGTTTCCCCAGGCCAGGGCGCTATATCTGTATATGTATGCCCACCCAGGGAAAAAGCTTAATTTTATGGGAAATGAATTCGGACAGTTGAGGGAATGGGATGAGAAACGGCAGCAGGACTGGGAGATTATCCGCTATCCCATTCACGATGCCTTCTGGCGGTTTATGAAGGAGTTGAACCGGATTTACGAAGCCTACCCGGCTCTTTGGGAAAAAGATTATGACAGAGAAGGATTTCAATGGCTGGATTGTCACCAGGAAGCCAGATGCATCTATGCGTTTGAGAGGCGTGGCAACGGCCAAAGGATTTTGGCGGTATTTAATTTTTCTGATAGGACACAGGAGCCCTATACACTGACAATTCCTGATGCCAGAGAACTGAAGCCCCTTATATCCAGCAGTACGGATATTTATGGCGGTACAGAGCCTTTAGCAGAACAGGCAAAAGCAGTGGCAGAGGGGCAGGCAGAATTTTCTCTTCCTCCGTTTTCAGGAGTCTATTATCTGGTGGAATAGACTGAAAAGGGAATTGTGGAAACCGGCAGAATATGGTATCTTAATTTGTAGAAAAGAACAATCTGTGAGAGACCAAAGGAAGAAGGGAAGACAGTGGGAAATCATCAGAATGCAATTCCGGATTTTTTGACAGAGAAGCTGACAGAACAATACGGGGAAGAACTATTTCGGAAGATTGTGGATGGATACGGGCAGCAGAGGGTCCTGACCCTGCGAGTGAATACACTGAAGACAGATATCCCTTATATAAAGAAGTGCCTTGAAAGTGCCGGGATTTCATGGAAGGAGGTTTTGTGGAGTGAAGAGGCTCTGATTCTGGAGTCGGTTCGGGAGGACGCGGTTCGCAGGCTTCCTGTCTATGACCAGGGTATGGTATATCTGCAAAGCCTGTCCTCTATGATCCCTCCGATCCTGTTAAAGCCAAAGAAAGGCGAGTGTATTCTGGATATGGCGGCTGCACCAGGAGGGAAGACAACCCAGATGGCTGCCCTGTCTGGCAATCAGGCACAGATCACGGCCTGTGAGAAGAATCTGGTGCGCAGCCAGCGCCTGAAGTACAATGTTGAAAAGCAAGGGGCATCCTGTGTCTATCTGATGAGAGAGGATTCCAGAAAGTTGGATGATTTCTTCTCCTTTGACAAAATCTTGTTGGATGCTCCGTGCAGCGGCAGCGGCACACTGGAACAAAACGAACATGGATTGAAGCAGAATATAACTGAAGAACTGATATCCAGATCCAGAAAAACCCAGGAAGAATTGTTGAAAAAGGCGTTGAAGCTGCTTAAGCCAGGTCATCACATGATCTACTCTACCTGCTCGGTTCTTCGGGAGGAGAATGAGGACAGAGTGAGACAGATTCTAGGGAAAAGGGCGGAACTTGTGCCCATATCCCAGGATATGTTTCCTGGTGCAGCCTTTCTTCCCACCAGGCTTGAAGGAACCTTGTGCATCTGTCCGGACCGGTTTTACGAAGGATTTTTCGTAGCGAAGATTCGAAAATGTTAACATAAGGCGGCAAGACAGCATCAATTTTTCATACCCATAATTTCTTCAAAAAATTCCAGGTCTGAGTGTTTCAACTTAATATTCGATGCCAATTCCTTCCCTTCCGGGTTGGTGACTTTAAATTCAATAACGGTTCCCTCACACAAAGAGTTCTTATACACAGCTTTCCAAAAGGTAGAAAACTTGGGGTGGTTTTGCTTAAACTGCCCCCAGGAATTCTTCAGTTGGAGAAGCTTCACAGGATTAAGATCCATAGAATGACCTCCAAGACGATTCTTCATAATCGAACATATGATACGTTACATAGTCTATAATACCAATGATTCTATGTCAAGGACTGTGTGTGTCGGAACATGCATTTTCTTGTGAATCCTGGAAAAGTGTGGTAAAATAGTTACGTTACAGAGGAAGCCTCCGTTTTATTAGACATAGACAGGTATCGGACGGCACAGGGACAGGAGGCAGAAGTTTTTGTGCAAAAGGGTAAAGGTAAGTTATGGTTGTAGATTTTTTGGAAGTTATGAATAAGATTGTGGGGTGCGGTAATGTCCGCATGACAATTGTAAAAGAAGGAAACCCATCTTGTCCGGATTTTGATCTGGGAATCCGCAATACGCTTTTGGAACCAGGAGAAAATGAACATTTCATTGAAGAAATGTATCAGTGGGCTGAGAAAGGCATCCTTTATTATGTAACGGATTACTTTGATACAGAATATTGCATTATGCCCATTCCTGAGGAGGAAGGTGCTTATGGAGACTTTATTATTATGGGCCCCTACAGGGATATGGCCCTTACAGAGCTCCAGCTTAGCGAATTGATGGAGCAGAAGAATATCCCTGTGGACTATGCCAATGAACTGAAGGAGTATTATCATGCAGTGCCATCCATCTTGAATATAGACCAGTGGAGGGAGGTATGTGCCACATTGTACCGAACATTGTACCGCGCGAAAGTGGTTCAGGTACGCTATGTGGTGCATAATTCCCTGGAAAAAGAGTTCCATCAGGAGATATACAAGGATGAATTATCCTTTAAGATCATTGAGGAACGGTATGCGGCAGAAGGAGAGATCATGAAGGCTGTCTCCAACGGTAATATGGAGGAGGCGCTAAAAAATCTTGCTGTATTAGGAAAATTTAGGTTGGCAGACCGCTATAAAGATCCGATCCGCAATATCCGCAATCTGCTGATTACCCTGAATACGCTGCTGCGCAAAGCGGCGGAGATGGGAGGTGTCCATCCGGCTCACATTGACGCGCTGTCCTCCCAGATGGCCAAGAGAATTGAAACCATCAGTTCCAATCAGGAATCCGCCCGTTTCCGGACGGAAATGTTGAGAAAATACTGCTTGCTGGTGCGCAATTATTCCCTTCGTGGATGTTCTCCGGTGGTTCAGAAAGTGGTAAACCATATTAATCTGAATCTGACGGAAGATCTGTCCCTAAAACGGCTGGCAGTGGAATACTCTGTAAATGCCAGCTATCTGTCAGCACTGTTTAAAAAAGATATGGGTGTTACACTGACAGACTATATCAGCCAGCAGAGAGTGCGTAAAGCCATTACCTTGATCAATTCCAGTGATATGCAGATTCAGGACATCGCATCAGAAAGCGGAATCTACGATGTAAACTATTTTAGGAAGCTGTTCAAGAAAATAACGGGAAAAACGCCAACAGAATATGTAAAACAAGTCCGTACTCACGGGGCAGTATAGTAGATTATAACATTTTCCATATTTTTACCAGTATTACAAAAAATTTTACTTCTTGTATTTTAGAGGTCGTGCTATGATAATACTACATAAATTAGTCGGGCTGTGAATTCGGCAGCAGGCTGAAAAGAAAAGGAGACGATAGCGATGAAAAAAGGATTGATCGGTATCCAGATGAGCACGATTAAGAGCAAGATTGATGAACTGGGTGCCTATGGAACATTAAAGGCTTGTGCGGAGTTGGGCTATCACTGTGTAGAGGTCAGCCAGATTCCCATGACCCCTGAGAATGTAGCCGGGATGAAGAAAGCCTGCCAGGAGTTCGGCATCAAGATCGCTGCCTGCAGCGCATCTCTGGAGCCAATGATTCCCGGTATGCCAGGCGAGTACTTGTCTACAGATTTTGATAAGATTGTAGCGGACTGCAAAGAGTTGGATTGCGATCTGTTGCGTATTGGAATGCTTCCTATGACCTGCATGGGCAGCCGCGAAAAAGCTCTTGAATTTGTGAAGAAGGCTGACGAGATGGCCGAGAGACTGAAAGAGCATGGCATTGACCTGTACTACCATAACCATCATGTAGAGTTTGTGAAATATGATGGGCAATATCTGTTGGATATCATCAAAGACCATACAAAGCATATGGGATTTGAGTTGGATATTCACTGGATTCAGAGGGGCGGTGAGAACCCGGTAGAATTTGTGAAAAAGTATGCTGGCCGTATCCGCCTGTTACATCTGAAAGATTACCGTATCAGCGAGGTAAAGGTGCCGGAGAAGTTTGATCCGAAGACATTTATGCAGGTATTTACCAGCAATGTCCAGTTCGCAGAAGTAGGCGAGGGAAGCCTGCCTATTAAAGAGTGCATTGAGGCCGGCCTGGCAGGCGGAAGCGAGTATTTCCTGATCGAGCAAGACGATACCTATGGACGAGATCCATTTGACAGCCTGAAGATCAGCAGGGACAATTTGATTTCGCTGGGATACGAGGACTGGTTTAAGCTGTAAGAAGCGGGTTTTCGCGCAGACAGGTCTGTGAATTTGTACAGGCTGGAAGTTGGAACGGCTATGGAGGTGGTGGCCATGAAAGAGAATATTGTGATTTCCGGTTTTGCAGATGAGATCAGTTCTGATTTTCATAAGCAGCTGGAGACGGTTACTGCTCTGGGGATGCACTATATTTCCTTAAGATCCGCAGACGGAAAAGGGATTGCTGACTATACAGTGGAGGAAGTAAAGGAGAAGCTTCTTCCAATACTGAATCAATTTGGGGTGAAGGTATCCTCCCTTGGCTCACCCATTGGCAAAGTCGGGGTGGAGGATGAGGAAGGATATAACAAACAGCTAAAGCAGCTGGATACGCTCTGCCAGATCTGCAATGTTTTGGATTGTAACTATATCCGTATGTTCAGTTTCTATATACCGGAAGGGAAAGATCCAAGAGATTACAGAGATGCTGTGATTGAGAAATTGAAATTGTTTATAGAAACAGCCAGAAAGTATCAGGTGGTTCTGATCCATGAAAATGAGAAGGATATCTACGGGGACATTGGTTCCCGGTGTAGAGACCTGATGGATAGCCTGGGAGGGCCTTGCTTTAAGAGTGCTTTTGATTTTGCAAACTTCGTGCAGTGCGGGGAAGACACGAAGGAATGCTGGGAACTTCTCAAGGATTCGGTTGCCTATATCCATATCAAGGACGCGGTTTCCACCGACAAGGAGAATGTGGTGTGTGGAACAGGAGAAGGCAAGATAAAAGAGATCTTAAGTCAGGCAATCAGGGAAGGAGGCTATGAAGGCTTCCTGACACTGGAACCCCATCTGGTATTGTTTGATGCCCTGGCTTCTCTGGAGACCACGGCGGCAGAAAACATTATTAAGGAAAACAAGGCGAAAGACGGAGCAGAGGGATATACCATGCAGTATCGCGCCTTGTGTGAGATTTTAGATAAGATTTAAACATGGAGAAGGTAATTTTTTAATATAAAGAAAAGGGGAAATGATATTATGGACAAAAAGATTCGTTTTGGACTTATCGGCATTGGAGCACAGGGCGGCGCTTATGCAGGATTTTTAACTGGAAAAGGCGGCTTTGCCGGAATGCCGGTTCCGCCATGTCCACCGCACTGTGCATTAGGTGCCCTGTGTGATACTGATCCGGAAAAAGAGGCAATGTGCAAAGAGAAGTATCCGGAGATTCCATTTTACAAAGATTGGAAAGATATGGTGAATTCCGGTGATGTAGACGCAGTGATTACTACGGTTCCTCATTATCTGCATACAGAGATTGCTATTTATTGCTTAGAGCATGGAATGAATGTCTTGGTAGAAAAACCGGCTGGCGTATATGCCAAGGCAGTCCGTGAGATGAATGAGTGTGCAGCTGCCCATCCGGATGTGGCATTCGGTATTATGTTTAACCAGAGAACCAACAAGCTGTACCAGAAGGTAAAAGAATTAGTAGCATCAGGTGAATTGGGACAGATCCGTCGTTCCAGCTGGATCATCAATTCCTGGTGGCGTCCAGACAGCTACTATCGTCAGAGTGACTGGCGTGCAACCTGGGGCGGCGAAGGCGGCGGAGTCTTAGTAAACCAGGCACCTCATCAGTTAGATCTGTGGCAGTGGATCTGCGGCGTTCCCAACAAAGTATATGCAAAATGTATCTACGGCTCTCACAGAGATATTATTGTTGAGAATGACGTTACTATCGTAACTGAGTATCCCAATGGTGCAACAGGAAGCTTCGTCACCTGTACCCATGACCCCAACGGAACGGATCGTCTGGAGATTGACCTGGACAACGGTAAGATCGTGGTGGATAACAGCAAGACCGCTACCGTATACCACCTGAATAAGAGTGAAGATGAGATGAACGCCACTATGAGCATGATGGATGTATCCAAACTGACCAGTGGCAATTCTGCAGGTGGTGGTATGTATACAACTGAGACCTTTGAGAATACCGATGGCTGGGGATATCAGCACACTACGGTTATGGAAGATTTTGCGATGCACATTCTGGAGGGCACTCCCCTTCTGGCACCAGGCTCCGACGGAATCAACGGAGTAAACCTGGCCAATGCTACACTGCTTTCTTCCTGGCTGGGCAAGGAAGTGGAGAATCCGGTAGATGAAGATCTGTATTTGGCAGAACTGAACAAGAGAATCGCAGAAGAAGGCAAATTCCCTACCAGATAGTCTATCCATAATAAGAAAAATGTGGTAAAATAATAGGCGGCCGTTACCAATAGATTTAGGTATAGGCCGCCTAAAAATCAAGAAGCAGTTGAAAATACACATTCTTGGAAGATTCTGGTATCCGGACAGGCAGATGCCGGAAGGTTTCGAATGTGTAAATGAAAGATGGGGAGGAAATGACCATGAAGAAGGCAGTTGTTATCGGCTTAGGCGATATTTCAGGAATTCATATTGCCGGTATTTTGAAAAACCCTGAGATTCAGCTGGCGGCAGTGTGTGATATTGATGAAGACACCAAGAGCCAGGCTCCGGAGGGAGTACCATTTTATACGGATTACAAAGAGATGATTCAGCAGGAGAAGCCGGATGTGGCTCATATCTGCCTTCCCCATTACCTTCATGTGCCGGTATCGGAGGAACTTGCTTCCATGGGAGTCCATGTGTTCTGCGAGAAACCTATGGCGCTGAATGCAGAGGAAGGCCGGCGTTTTGTGGAGTTTGAGGCATCCCATCCAGAGATCCATATGGGAATCTGTTTGCAGAACCGGGCCAATGAGTCGGTTGAGATGTTGAAAGAGATTATTGACAGCAAAAAGTATGGTGAGGTAAAAGGAGCCAAAGGAACAGTGCTTTGGGCCAGACCTAAATCTTACTATGACTGTAAGCCATGGAGAGGAAAATGGGAGACAGCAGGCGGTGGTTGCATGATCAACCAGTCGGTTCATACCCTGGATCTTCTGTATTTCCTGTGCGGACCGATTGCCAGTGTGAAGGCATCTGTATGCCAGCTTCTAGACTATGGCATCGAGGTGGAGGATACAGTTAGCGCCCGCCTGAACTTTGCCAATGGAGCCACTGGTTTGTTTGAGGCTACCAATGCCAACTATAAAAATGACAGTGTTCAGATATCGGTTCAGCTTGAGCAGGCAGAATTTGCTATCATCGACAATGTATTGTACCGTCTGATGCCTGACGGAACAAAGGAACGCTTGGCAGAGGATGCCAAGATGCCTGGCACCAAATTCTATTATGGAGCCAGCCACGGGAAGATGATTGACCGGTTCTATCATGCAGTCGAGACAGGAAACCAGGATTATCTTCATGTGAAAGATGCTCTGATGAGCATTCGGTTGATTGATGCGATTCAATCATCTGGACGCAGCGGGCAGGCAGTTGAGGTATAAAAGATATCCGTAAGTGAGACAGATGGCTGGTGCCGTAAGGGCTGGCCATCTTTTTAGTCACGCTGCCTGTCTACAGATTATAAGACACACAAAAACGCCAAGAACCTTAAATTTTCAGGCCTTGGCGTAACATTAAAAAGAGTGCGGGGCAGGACTCGAACTTTAGTAAGGTTTAAAAACCCAATAAAATCAAAGGAGGATGCACACTGTCAACTGTGTGTCTACAATCTGTCTACAGTTCATTTCATATCCTTCCAGAGTACGATTTACTATTTTTATTTGTACTTGTACAAAGCCCTCTTTCATGCTATACTATTTCCCAGAAAACAACCGTGTTACAAGGTGGTAAGCCTCCTTAAACTTGCAAAAGAGGGGAGGTGGTGCAGATGAGTACTTACGAAGTGTTAACATTGTTAATGCTATTCGGAACGTTTCTTGTCGCATTGCTTGCCTACATAGATAGGAACAACAAGCGGAAATAAATAAGCCTACCTTGTACTTTGCCGAGACAGGTAGGCTTTAGTCATTCTGGGAGGTAAACCACTTTGTGGGCGGCTGTTTTCCCTATGTTTATAATATAGCACAATCTGTAAAAGAATTCAAGATTTTTTGTTTCTTCCATATTGGTGGTTACTGTCAAGTAATCATTGGCAACTCTTTTCATACAGATTTTTGATGCCGCACACAGGCTGTATCCCAAGCCACACTTCACGTCCTAGCACCCGGCCATTACAAGCAGTTTCCTTCTGTCCCCCTGTACCTTTCCTTCCAATCCCACCAAATGACCCAGCACCGGATATGCATATCCCTTCCCATCTTTCTTTGGCGTTTTTGACGACATCAGTATCTCGCCATAGATTTCCTCCACCTTTTCCTCTTCAAATGCGGGGTGCTTCCGTTTCTCCGTGACTTCATACAGTTTTCCGCTGCACTTCTTCGCCAGAATCTTCGCCAGATGGTTCCCTCCCCGCCTGCTCCAACTTGTATGGTTGTGCTTCATCCGCCTGGCTATTACGCTCCATACATGGTTCTCCATCGTTCCCATGTTCCGGTATTCCAGCCCCTCCGGATGCTTCGGCAGTGTGAGTCCCTGTGACTGGTAGGGCAGCAGTCCCTCTTTATTGTTCCTGTAATACCGAATCAGTTCCTCCACGTCTTCAATCTCCCCCTCTACGCTTAGACTGTTTCGATATAGTTCAAGGTATTCAAACAACTCTTCAATCTTTTCTCCGTCCAGCAGCTCCATGATGTCTTTCACCGCTTTCAGATTGTGGACCCTCTCCCGGACTGCTTTGTTGCGATGGAATGGATCCAACTGGAAACACGTGCTTTTGTCTTTTACTTTTTTAATCCATGATGCCCCGTCTGCATTCAGTATCCGTTCGCATACTTCTTCCAGGTTATATGTTTCGCCTATCGCCGCCTCCCGGTATTCGTGAAATTCTTTCGCCCTGGCAAAACCCGCCACCACCACCTTGTCGGAAAGGATGTACCTCTCTTTCCCAGTCTTCTTCCAGCCGTCATAGGCAATCCCGACTTTTATCTCGGCCTTGTCCTGACGGCTGCTTTTTCTGTCTTTTCCCTGCAGCCTCACATAAACCCCGTCCGCCTCTTCAAACAGCACCGGGACTTCCCTTTTTCCCTGTATGTGGCCCTTTTTATGTTCTTCCACCAGTTGTGCCTCTTCTTCACACACTTTTTCTCCCAGGGACTGTATTACGTTCCATACGCCCATTGCACTGATTGTCTGCCCCGTCATTTCGCTGACTTTTGCCGCACACTCCCGGTAAGACAGTTCGGTGACCCCTTTTACCAGCAGTTCCGCCATGTTTGTGGAAATCAGGCCGACGTGGTCAAGCTGCAGGGTTTCGTCCAGCAGGTATACAAAATGCCGGGAGCCATCTTCTTGTGTCACTTCACAGACCGCCCTCCGGTAAGTCACTTCCCCATACACGGTCTTGATTGTGGTTTGGCGGTAACCCTTGTGGCGGTACTTTTTCTTGTCCCGTTCCTCCATCAGCATCCGGTCATACCGTTCCAGGAACTCGGTTGTGAACTGTCGGCCGATTTCACATACCCATGAAAAAATATTTTTCTCTAATGTCTTGAAAGTTACACCGTTTTCCATTATCATTGAATTCATCATACAGTCCCTTATCTTTGTTTATTCGCAAACTCAATCATAAGCGAAATCTGTATGATTGGGGCTGTTGCAGAATAGCTGAGTAATCAGCTGTTCTGCCAGCCCACTTTTTATG
>CANDZL010000016.1:0-59878 GCA_947425205.1 uncultured Hungatella sp.
TCATCAAAGTATTATTCAGTACCATTGGGTAAAAAATTGATGTACTAACCCTATTTTGATGTACAACAAAAACTCTCTTTAATCCTCAAAAAGTTTCCGTTTCCTCTCAATCATTTCATCAATCCGCTCCATATACTGCTCCACATTCTTCACATTCTCCACCCTCTCAATCCGGGTCTCCTCCGGAATCACACGCTTTGTGGTGGTTCCTGCGCCGCAGCCGATGATGGTCTGCTGTTCCTCCATAATCAGAATATTGTAGATACATTCCTTCCCTGGCAGGGCATATCCAACATTTTCAAAATTCCCGGCCATATTCTTCTGCCGGTACAGGTAGTAAGGATTCATACCCATGTCTCTGGCATATGCAGCCGTTAAGTCCACCATCTCCTGGGTATTGGTAATCTTCAGATCCTTATATACCTCTTTCATGGTATTCAACCTGGCCGCCCGTTTTATGGCAAGGGAATGAACCGTCAGGCTGTCTGGCCCTAAAGCCTTCACCGCCTCCATAGTAAGCCTCACATCTTCCAGTTCCTCCTGAGGCAGCCCGATGATCAGATCCATATTAATGTTGTCAAATCCCTCCTCCCTGGCCATGATAAACTTCTCTCTTACATCCTCCACCGTGTGGCGACGTCCGATCAGATCCAGGGTCTCCTGTTTCATAGTCTGGGGATTGATGGAAATCCGGGTGACTCCATGATTTTTCAGCACTCTCAGCTTTTCCCGGGTTATACTGTCCGGCCTTCCAGCCTCCACTGTAAATTCAGAAACCGTAGAGAAATCAAAGGTTCTTTTAACCTTTAGAAGCAAGCGATCCAACTCCTTAGGAGAAAGCGAGGTAGGCGTACCACCTCCAATATATACCGTCTCCACCGGACATCCCCGTTTCTCCTGGGCCACATAATCCAGTTCTCGAAACAAGGTGTCCAGATACAGCCCTGTACGGTCCTTCCACCAGTCAATAGGATACGATGTAAAAGAACAATAAAGGCAGGTCGTTGGGCAGAATGGAATCCCTATATACAGACTATAGCCCTTCTGGTAATCCATCCCAGACAAAAGGGCTTTCTCCCTTTTTGCAATATCTATACTCAAATCAATCTTCTCATCACTGGCAAAATATGTTTCCTTCATATAGCGAGCAATCTGATCCCCCGCCATCCCTTCATCCAGTCTGGTCAAAGCAATCTTCGTAGGCCGGATTCCGGTCAGGCTACCCCAGGGCAGCATTCTTCCAGTTCTCTCAACCAAAAGGGCATACAATCTCTGTTTAATCTTATTCTTAGTCCCGGTTCTTTCATCATACTCCACCGCCAGAGGCTCCCCCAGGTGCTTCATCTCCTCCTCAAGCCCTACAGGCAGATGACGCAAAATATGGAACTCGCAGCTTCCATGAGAAATAATCTGAAGGGAAAATGATTTTCGATTCTCCCCTACCACACCTTCCACCGTAAATAAACTCCGGTTCTTTGTCTTTTCCGCATCCTGCCCTGCTGTCTCTTTCGGCCTCATCCCTTTTAACACAGGCAGAACCTTAAAAGCCTGGGCACTCTCCGTATCCGGCTTCGCTTCCTCATCCGCCCCTCCGGCATGTTCCACACATGGCTTTACCTCATCATCAGCCCCTCCGGCACGTTCCACGCCCGGCTTCACTTCCTCATACACAAACGTCTCCCCAGGATAAAACGCCATCAGAAGTTCCCTGATATCCTGCTCATAAGACATATCATTCAAACGTATTCCAATCATATTCCACCTATCCATAGTGCGTCGGCACACTAATGCTCCTTTTCCTCCATCCCTTACATTGGCTGTCTCTTAAAATCCGCCATCCAGTCTACCTTACATACCGTGCCATAGGATTTCTCTTCCGCTCATATCCAATGGAACTTCCCTCCCCATGCCCCGGATACACCCTTGTCTCCTCCGGTAAATCAGACAGAAGCCCTGTCACCGATTCCACCAGCCTGGAAGAATCTCCGGTAGGCAGATCCGTCCTTCCCACCGATCGGCAAAACAGCGTATCACCACTAAACAGGGCCTGCTCCTTTTCCACATAATAACATATGCTTCCCTCTGTATGGCCTGGTGTAAACAGAATCTTCCATTCCTCTCCCAGAAAGTTTACTGTTTCCCCTTCTTTCAGCCAGCGTTGTGCCTCCAGAGACACCCCTTCTCTCCCTGTCCCGCTTAAGTTCAGACTTGGTTCTGATAAGAGAGCCTTCTCCTTCTCCCCCGCATACACAGGCACATCGAAGGAACGCCTCATATCTTCCACTGCCAATATATGGTCAAAATGCCCGTGAGTCAGCAAAATCACCTCCGGCTTCACTCCCAATTCCCTGCACCTGTTTGAAATAAGGGGCGCATTGTCTCCCGGATCGATCACCACAGCCGGAACGTACTCCCCATCCGCTTTCTGTCCGTCCTTTCTATACACAATATAACAATTCGTTCCAATCATTCCTACCACGCAAGGTTCAACCCATAAATTTCCCATTCTTATCCTCCCTGTTTGCTCTGTATGCTCTGTCACAAAATCCATGGACTTTCCAAAAAATATATCTCACTCTACCCATATCTGGCAAAAACTTACAGTTCCCTTCTTAGTTCCAATCCAACAATCCCTTAAGATGCAAAAGAGAGAATGCAGCCTATCCTGCCGTTCTCTCTATATCCAACACACCCTCAATCTGCCTCAGCTTATCTGTCAGCCGATTCAATTCCTCAATCCCATGGATGTCAAAGGTCATAACAATGGTGGCTTTTCCCTGCTTACTTGTCCTTACATTCATGGAAGTGATATCAATCTGTCTCTCCGTAAACACCTTGGAGATATCCACAAACATCCCGATCCGGTTGTTGGCAAAAATCTGAATCTCTGTGGAATACCGCTCCTTATTCTCCTCCGGCTGCTGCCACTCCGCATCAATGATACGAACCCGCTCCTCCTCCGGAAGATTGATCACATTGATGCAATCCGTCCGATGGATGGAAACTCCCCGTCCTCTGGTGACAAATCCAACGATCTCATCCCCTGGCACCGGGCTGCAACAACGGGAAAATCTTACCGCCACATCATGAATCCCTTTCACCACAATCCCGCTTTTGGACCGCTTCGCCGCCGGGATCTTGTTGGTCATATCCTCAATTCCGTTGAGAATATTCTCATCCGTAACATCCCGGGTCAGCTTCTTCTTCCGTTCCTCCAGCATCTTGTTGATGACCTGTCCCTCTTTTAAACCGCCGTGTCCGATGGAGGCCAACACAGAGTCCCAGTCCTTAAATGCGTACCGCTTCATGACTTTTTCCATGAATTCCGGCTTGTTGATCTCCGTAAAATTGATCCCCTTGGCCTTGCAGTACCGGTCAATCATCTCCTTGCCCCGAAGGATATTGTCCTCCTTCAACTCCGTCTTAAACCACTGATTGATCTTATTCTTGGCCTGGGTACTCTTCACCACTGCCAGCCAATCACGGCTGGGCCCCTTGGAATTCTGGGAGGTAATAATCTCAATCTGGTCGCCGTTCTGAATCTCATAGTCAATATTCACCAGCTTACCGCCTACCCTGGCTCCGACCATCTTGTTGCCCACTGCGCTGTGGATAGCATAGGCAAAATCTATGGGTGTAGAGCCGCTGGGAAGGGTCTTTACATCTCCCGAAGGAGTAAAGCAGTACACACTCTCCGAGAACAGATCCAAGTCGCCCTTTACCATGCTTAGGAATTCCTTGGAATCATCCGTGTCCTTCTGCCATTCCAGAATCTGCCGCAGCCAGCTTAGCTTTGCCTCTTCCTTGCCGTCTGCTATGGTACCGCTGCCGCTCTCCTTATATTTCCAGTGGGCAGCAATTCCGAATTCTGCCGTCCGGTGCATCTCATAGGTACGGATCTGAATCTCAAATGGCTGCCCGGTACTGCTTATCAGAGTCGTGTGAAGGGACTGATACATATTAGGCTTAGGCATAGCAATATAATCCTTAAACCGTCCTGGAATAGGCTTATACATTTCATGGATCACCCCCAGGGCCGCATAGCAGTCCTTCACCGTCTCCACCATAATCCGGACAGCAAACAAGTCATAGATCTGATCCAAAGTTTTATTCTGCTTCACCATCTTTTTATAGATGCTAAAGAAATGCTTGGCTCTTCCACCTACACTGGCCTCAATTCCAGCCTCCTCCATGTGGTTCTTTACTTCCTCCACAATCTCCTGGACAAATGAATCTCTGGATTCCTTGCGCAGATTCACCTTCTCCACCAGATCATAATACACCTCCGGCTTCAAGAACTTAAGTGAAAGGTCATCCAGTTCAATCTTAATCTTGGAAATACCCAGACGGTCTGCAATAGGTGCGTAGATCTCCAGGGTCTCCCTGGCCTTCTCCTTCTGCTTTTCCGGCTTCCAGAACTGGCCGGTTCTCATGTTGTGGAGGCGGTCTGCCAGCTTAATGATGATCACCCGAATATCCTTGGCCATAGCCAGGAACATTTTCCGTAGGTTTTCCGCCTGAATCTCCACCTTATCCTTATCCCAGGACAGCTGGGTTAACTTGGTAACACCATCCACAAGAAATGCTACCTCAGAGCCGAAGTCCCTGGCCAGCTCCTCCAAAGTCATTCCTGTATCCTCCACCACATCATGGAGAAGGCCTGCCGCGATGGTTTCCTTGTCCATCTCCAGATCCGCCAATATGATGGCAACACAAAGAGGGTGAATGATATATGGTTCACCTGATTTGCGTTTCTGATCCTTGTGAGAGTCTCTGGCAATCCGGTAAGCCTTCTCCACCAGAGTAATGTCATCCGAAGGATGGTAACGGTATATGGTATTTATCATCTCCTGGTACAGCACCTCAGGGCTGGTAAATGAAGCCGGTGCTTCCAGTTCTGGCTCTCTATTCTCATTTAAAGGTTGTTGTATCATAGACATCACCTTTTCTAAATGTAATGATTGGTAACCGTTCACAGGTCACGGGAACAATTACAGTTAATGTAAGTATTATAAGTTTATTTACTGAAAATTGCAACATTTTTTAGAATCCTCCCTTTCAAATGCCCTCTCAAAACGAAAAGAGGCTATCCTGTGACAACCTCTTCGTTCATTTACCATATATAACGAATATTCTATACCTCATCCGCCAAAAGCCTTTCCACATCCAAAAGCCCCCACCCCTGCTGGTTCCTTGGAAGCCCCAGATCCACTGCCCGCTCCCGAAGCCTCAGCTTCACGTCCCGATTGGTCATCTCCGGATATTTCTCCAGAAGAAGGGCAATAGCCCCTGCTACAATGGGTGTAGACATGGAGGTCCCGCTTTTTGCAGAATACTGTGTAGGGCTGTTGGAGCAACTGATGATCCCTGCACCAGGAGCTATGATCTCCGGTTTGCAGATGCAGGCTCCTGTAGGCCCCCGTCCCGAATAATCCACCATACGGCTGCCCATGACATTAACCTCCTTGTGGTCATCCGAACACCCTACCGTGATCACCTTGCGGCTGATCCCCGGCGTAGTCACAGTCATGCGGCCCGGCCCGTTATTTCCTGCCGCCACTACCATCACCAGGCCGTCATCCCAGGCCGCATCCACCCCCCGGACAAGGGCAGAGTTTTCCGACATATTCCGCCTGGAATAAGCACCTACGGAAATGTTGACAATCCGGATCCCCAGCCGCTCCCTCTGTTCCCGGATCCACCGAAGGCCCGCCAGCACATCCGAGGCAAATCCATTGCCTTTGGCATCCAGCACCTTTACAGAAATGATGTTGCATCCAGGGGCCACACCGCAGTATCTGCCGCCTGATGCTTCGCCATTTCCCCCGATGATGGCAGAGATATGAGTGCCATGCCCGTTGTCATCATAAGGAGTGCGCCTCCTTTTTAGCACATCATAAAAGGCGGTGATCCTGTCATCAAAATCTATATGGGGATAAATCCCCGTATCCAGAATAGCCACTCCGATATCACGGCCTGTATAGCCATAAGAAGAAGGGCCATTGCAGTTAATAAACTGTCTTGCCTGATTCAATTTCTATTTTCCTTCTGATTTCCTTATATTTAAGATATTCCAAATCACAGGAAACTGCCATTCTTCACGGCTTCGAAAATAAGCGGGAAATTCTCCTGATAACTCATTCCCGATCTGCCCTTCCATGTACCATGGCCACATAGGCGCTGGGTGTCATCCCTGTCTTTGTCCATAGATGTACCGTCATCCATCTTAAGAATTTCTTCATAATCTTTTTAAACAATCTACAATCTTTTCTTATAACGGTATGCTATACTAATACCATAATAATTGCACAAATCACAAACCCTTTATCCTTTGAAAATCCTAGATTCTAAAGAAAAGAGATAACACCTCGTATCCAACCGATACGAGGTGTTTTTCGTTATCTTCTTACGATTTGCTGTCCTATTTCTTACCCTGCCACAGCTTAGAAACCGTCAGCGCACATTCTTAAATAGGTCACAGAAATCAAAGGTGGCAAAATAATCCTTTGGTGTCTCCGCCCTGCGGATCAACTCCACAGCTCCGTCTTCCTTCAGAAGAAGCTCCGCCGATTTTAACTTCCCATTATAATTATATCCCATAGCAAACCCATGGGCACCTGTATCATGAATCACCAACAGATCCCCTATCTCGATCTTGGGAAGCATCCGGTCAATGGCAAACTTGTCATTATTCTCGCACAGAGAGCCTACCACATCATACTTATGGTCACATACTGCCTGCTCCTTGCCCATGATTGTAATATGGTGATAAGAGCCATACATCGCAGGCCGCATAAGGTTTACCGCACAGGCATCCACGCCGATGTATTCCTTATGAATATGTTTCTCATGAATCGCCTTTGTCACCAGACAGCCGTACGGCCCCAACATAAACCGGCCCAACTCCGTATAGATCGCCACATCCCCCATACCGGCAGGTGTTAGCACCTCCTCATACACCCTTCGCACGCCCTCTCCGATGACCTTTATATCGTTAGGCTCCTGGTCAGGCCGGTAAGGGATCCCGATTCCGCCAGACAGATTAATGAAACGGATATCCGCCCCTGTCTCCTCATGAAGGCGCACAGCCAGTTCAAACAGCACCTTCGCCAGCATGGGATAATAGTCATTGGTCACCGTGTTGCTGGCCAGAAATGCATGGATACCGAAATGTTTCGCTCCCTTTTCCTTCAGAATCCGAAACGCCTGAAAAATCTGCTCCGTCGTCATGCCATACTTGGCATCTCCCGGATTATCCATGATATCGTTGCTGATCTGGAACATTCCGCCAGGGTTATACCGACAGCTGATGGTCTCCGGAATCCGCCCAATGGTCTCCTCCAGGCAAGAAATATGGGTGATATCATCCAAATTGATGATGGCTCCCAGCTTATCCGCGTAGGCAAACTCTTCCGGCGGTGTCTCGTTGGAAGAAAACATGATGTCATGCCCCCTAAATTCACACGCATCTGACATCATAAGCTCCGTCATGGAAGAGCAGTCCGTCCCGCACCCCATCTCCTTAAGTAATTTTAAGATAAACGGATTGGGGGTAGCCTTCACCGCAAAATACTCTTTAAACCCTTTATTCCACGCAAATGCCTCCTTCAATCTCCTGGCATTCTCCCGAATTCCCTTTTCATCATACAGATGAAACGGTGTCGGATAGGTCTTCTCAATCTCCCTAAGTGTCTCAAGCGTGACAAATGGCGTTTTCTCCATCTCTTTTTCCTCCGTTATAGAATATTCACAATCCGCATGATATTGGTATGCAGGGCCGGTTCATGGCGGCTCTCCCAGTTAACCACTCCGGCAGTCACCACCGCCAGATCCCCTGATTTCAAAATCTTCTTCTCCTTCAGAAGATCCACCGAGGAGGCAATCAAAATATCCGTAGACTCCGCCCTTTTGGCCACAAATGGTGCCACCCCCCAGTATATCTGCATCTGTCGCACCGCTGCAGCATTGGGAGAAAGTCCGATGATCCTGGCTTTAGGGCGGTATTTGGACAAAAGCCTGGCTGTAAACCCACTGATGCTGGGTGCCACAATCGCCTGTGCCCCCAGGTCATGAGCCGTAGATACCGAAGCAAAGCATACGGCATTGGATATATTCTTTCGGTTGTCACTGGACACATTCCTTACCTGATACTGGCTGTAATCCAGATGGGACTCCGCCTCTTCCACGATCTGGGCCATCATTTTAAGTGCCTCCACCGGATACTTGCCCATAGCCGTCTCTCCCGAAAGCATAACCACATCCGTACCGTCATACACAGCATTGGCCACATCCGTCACCTCTGCCCTGGTAGGACGGGGATTTCGTATCATGGAATCCAGCATCTGGGTAGCTGTGATAACCGGTTTACACGCTTCATTGCACTTGCGGATAATGGTTTTCTGCAGATACGGCACCTTTTCTGCCGGAATCTCCACCCCCAAGTCTCCTCTGGCTACCATGATCCCGTCGCTGGCCTCAATAATTGCATCCAGATTGTCGATTCCTTCCTCATTCTCGATCTTGGCGATTACCTTAATGTTTGAGCCAGCTACCGAAAGCATCTGTTTGATCTCTATGATGGCCTCTGCGCTGCGCACAAAGGATGCAGCAATAAAATCAAATCCCTGTTCGATTCCGAACCAGATATCTTCTTTATCCTTCTCTGTCAGCGCAGGCAGCTTGATCTTTACATTGGGCACATTGACCCCTTTCCTCTGTCCCAGTTCGCCGCCATTTATCACCAGGCAATGAATATCGCTTCCCTCAATCTGCTCCACCTTAAGTTCAATCAACCCATCATCAATCAGGATCCGACTTCCCACAGACACATCCTCTGGCAGTCCGCTGTAATTGATATGGCAGACCGTATCATCTCCCTCAATCTTCCTGGTAGTCAGGGTAAACCCGCTGCCCTCCGCCAGCACCACCTTCTTCCCATCCTTTAAAAGCCCGGTGCGAATCTCCGGCCCCTTGGTATCCAGAAGAGCTGCAATCGGCAGATCCAACTCCTCCCTCACACTTTTCAGCTGATCCAGACGTTCCTTCTGTTCCTCATGGGTTCCATGGGAAAAATTAAATCTGGCAATATCCATGCCATTTTTCGCCAGTTCCATCATCACCTGGCGGTCATCCTCATTGGGCCCCATGGTACAAATAATCTTTGTCTTTTTCATATTCTCCTCCTCTTTCACTTTTTATGCGTTGTCCGTTCACACTGGGACAACATTCATGTTTCCAAGATAACGCAGCCCTTTTATCCTTATTCCTTCTGCCGCAGCAAAACCACATCCTCCTCCACATGCTTATGGGTATACAGATGATCCTGACAGTATTCCAGCCCTCCTGCGCACTTAGAGCAGTACCGAAACTCCAGATCCGCCCCGTCCTTCTCCGTTCTCCCGCACACTGCACATTTATGCCGGGTCGTACCATGAGCCACGATTTTTACACTTTTCTGATACTCTCTCTTCCGTTTTATCTCCCTGGGATTCACCTTGTTCAGATTCCTGGTCATCAGGAAAAAAATCAGGAAATTGGCCAGGGACAACACAATGGCGCAACGCTCCGCCGCCCCGCCTACGATAAATCCATACAAAAAGAAGATCCCGTCAAAAATTGCCAGCACCTTGGCCTTCACCGGAATCACCATAAACAGCAAAAACTCCAGATTGGGATATTCCATAGCAAATGCAAAAAACAGGGAGAAATTCAGATACTCTGTCGTCAAAGCCAATGGACGTTTAAACACCACATACCCAATGACAGATGCCAGCACATGGCCGATTACTCCCATAAAAAAGTACACATTGAATCGAAAAGCCCCCCAGGTTCTCTCCAGATTGGTTCCAAGAGAATAATAGAGGGACAGTGCGATTCCATTGAATATCAGATCCGACAACATCATCCCTGCCGAAGAACCGATAGGCGCCATGGATCCCATAGGCGGATAGATCAAAAACGTAACCATCCTCCACACTTCCCCATGAAGAATAGCCCCCGGATCCAGACACAGAAATCTCCAGTAGATCATGGGATTCAACATCTGAACCACAATCCCAACCCCATAGACAATCATAATGTAATACATCAGGTTGCGGATCGCATACCTTCCCAACTTCCGCTCCATCTTACTAAAAAACTTCATCTCATCATCCTTTTCTTCCTATATTAAAATAAATCTTTTTTCGAGAAAATCAACGCTACCACCAGGGAAAAGGCCGCCGCAACCCCCAGCACAATCCAAAATCCATAGATACTGGTTGCGAATGGCATTCCGGCAGAATTCACATTCATACCATAAAAGCTGGCCACCATAGTAGGTATGGACATGACAATGGTGATGGTAGCCAGAAACTTCATTACAATATTCAGGTTGTTGGAAATAACCGACGCGAAGGCATCCATGGTACCGCTTAAGATGCCGCTGTAAATATTAGCCATCTCAATAGCCTGCTTATTCTCAATAATGACATCTTCCAACAATTCTGTATCCTCAGGGTACTTTTTAATTCGTTCGTTTCTCAATAGCTTCTCAAACACCACCTCATTGGACCGCAGCGATGTGGTAAAATACACCAGGCTCTTCTCCAATTCCAGAAGTTCGATCAATTCCTGATTCTTCTGGGACTGATGCAGTTTCCGCTCCACCATGTCGCTTTTTTTGTCGATCACCCTTAAGTACTGCAGGAATTGAGACGCATTTCTGTACAGAATCTGCAGGATAAACCGGGTCTTCATATAGGTATAGAAATCCTTCACCCTGCCGTCCATAAACGCTGTCAAAATGGGAGTCTCTTCCAGGCATACTGTGATGATGCTCTGTTCTGTTGTTATGATACCCAAAGGGATGGTAATATACCAGTCTTTTCCGCTTCTTTCTTCAATAGAAGGAATGTCCACCAAAATAAGAGAATAGTTATCTTCCATCTCAATTCGGGAACGTTCTTCTTCATCCAGAGGCGCTTTTAAATGATCCGGATCAATTCCATACTGTTCAGAAATGTCCAGGATCTCTGTAGCCGTCGGATTGGTAAGGGCCACCCAGGCACCTGCCTGTGCCTCATCCTTCTGATGAATCGCTCCATCCTCTGTCATAAAAATCTGAATCATCGTCTCACCCTCCCATCGTTCTTATTGCAACAATTTCCATTACAAAACGGGCTGCCATTTTTCCATTATAGATTCTGCTTGTAAGTTTGTCAAACAGATTACTCCTTTTTGGCAGATTCCACCGATTGTAATCTTTTTCTTTTTGTGGTACACTTTCTAGTAATTATTTCAATAGTTTCAATGTTTCACGTGCAAAGGAGGCAGGGAATTTTCCCTCACATATGAAAAAACAGTATTTATTGGGAATCGATATTGGTTCCACTACAGTAAAAATTGCTATTCTAAATGATACATATATGCAGCAGCCTGATGCCAGATCCCAGTCCCAGACAGAAGCCATTTCCTTTTCTGGCTATGAGAGGCACTTCGCCAATATCCAGGAGACATTGGCTTCTCTTCTCCGTCAGGCATATGAAAAACTAGGTCCCATAGAACTGTATCCGGTTATCACTGGTTCCGGTGGGCTTACCTTATCCAAACATCTGGAGATACCGTTTGTTCAGGAGGTTGTGGCGGTAGCCTCCTCTTTAAAAGATTATGCGCCTCAGACAGACGTAGCCATCGAACTAGGCGGTGAAGATGCGAAAATCATCTATTTCACCGGCGGAATCGACCAGAGAATGAATGGAATCTGCGCCGGCGGTACCGGCTCTTTCATTGATCAGATGGCTTCCCTTCTTCAGACAGATGCCGCAGGCCTGAATACTTATGCCCAAAAATTTCAGATGATCTACCCTATCGCTGCACGCTGTGGTGTATTTGCCAAATCCGACATTCAGCCCTTGATCAATGAAGGGGCTACTATGGAGGATCTGGCTGCATCCATCTTCCAGGCAGTGGTCAACCAGACCATCAGCGGCCTGGCCTGTGGCAAGCCAATCCGTGGAAACGTAGCATTTCTTGGCGGACCGCTTCATTTTCTCCCAGAGCTTAGAGAAGCATTTGTCCGCACTCTGCATCTGACCACAGATCAGACCATCGCTCCCGGCCACTCTCATCTGTTTGCTGCCTTAGGGGCGGCTATGAACAGCGAGAGGACTGTTTCTATTTCGCTGGAGCATCTCATTGACCGTCTGGAAAATGGGATACAGATGGATTTCGAAGTAAAGCGGATGGAACCCTTATTCTCCTCTCAGGAAGACTACGATTCTTTTCTTGCACGGCACAGTGGCCATCAGGTGAAGACTGCACCCTTGGCTTCTTATGAAGGCCCCTGCTACTTAGGGATCGATGCCGGCTCCACCACCACCAAGGTTGCCTTGGTAGGGGAGGATGGTTCCCTGCTCTATGATTTCTACAGCAATAACAATGGAAGCCCTCTGGCTACTGCTATCCGTTCCATAAGGGAGATCCGTGCCCTTATGCCGGAAAACGCCCATATTGCATGGTCCTGTTCCACCGGATACGGAGAAGCCCTTCTAAAGTCCGCGTTCATGCTGGATGAAGGGGAGGTAGAAACCATCTCCCACTATTATGCCGCTAAATTTTTTGACCCCAAAGTAGACTGCATTCTGGATATCGGCGGCCAGGACATGAAATGCATTAAGATCAAGGAAAACAGTGTGGATAGCGTCTTGCTAAACGAGGCCTGCTCTTCCGGCTGCGGTTCCTTTATTGAGACCTTTGCCAAATCCTTAAATTACTCTGTGGAAGATTTTGCAAAGGAAGCTTTGTTTGCCAAGAATCCTACGGATCTTGGCTCCCGCTGTACAGTGTTTATGAATTCCAATGTAAAGCAAGCCCAGAAAGAAGGGGCTACCGTGGCGGATATTTCTGCAGGCCTGGCCTACTCGGTGATCAAGAATGCTTTATACAAGGTGATCAAGCTTACCAGCCCTTCGGATCTGGGCACCCATGTGGTGGTTCAGGGCGGTACCTTCTACAACAATGCCGTACTGCGCAGTTTTGAGCGAATCGCCGGCTGTGAAGCAGTCCGTCCCAACATTGCCGGTATCATGGGAGCCTTCGGTGCTGCCCTGATTGCAAGAGAGCGCTATGAGGAAGGAAAAGAAACCTCCATGATGCCTCTCGACAAGATCATAGGCTTAAAATACGAGACCTCCATGACCCGGTGCAAAGGCTGCACCAACCACTGTGTACTGACCGTGAATCGTTTCGGAGGCGGCCGCCAGTTCATCAGCGGCAACCGCTGTGAGAGAGGCCTGGGCAAGGAAAAGACTCGCAAAGAGATTCCCAACCTATTTGACTATAAGTACCATCGTATCTTTGATTACGATGCCCTCCCCCTGGATGAGGCCAGACGAGGGATTATCGGTATCCCCAGAGTACTGAATTTCTACGAAAATTATCCGTTTTGGGCTGTTTTCTTCAAAAAATTAGGATTTCGCACCATATTGTCACCTCAGTCTACCAGGCAGATCTATGAGTTGGGGATTGAATCCATCCCCAGCGAATCCGAATGTTATCCAGCCAAGATTGTCCATGGACACATTTCTTGGCTGATTGCCCAGGGGATCAAGACCATCTTCTATCCCTGCATTCCTTATGAGCGCAATGAACAACCGGATGCAGGAAACCACTACAACTGCCCCATGGTCACTTCCTATGCAGAGAACATCAAAAACAATGTGGAAGAGCTGGCTGAAAAGAATATCCGTTTCTTAAATCCCTTTATGGCATTTACCAACGAAGAGATTCTTACCCGGCAGCTGGTGTCCGAATTCGAAAAGGAATTTCAAATTCCCGAGTCAGAGGTTCGGACAGCCGCCCATCTGGCATGGGAGGAGCTTCTTCACTCCCGCCTGGATCTGCAAAAAAAGGGGGAAGAAACCATTGCCTGGCTGAAGGAGCACCATCGCCACGGCATTGTTCTGGCCGGCAGGCCCTACCACATTGATCCGGAGATCCATCACGGCATTCCGGAGATGATCACATCTTATGGGATTGCTGTATTGACCGAAGACTCCATCTCCCATCTGGGCCAGGTAGAACGGCCCCTGATTGTAACTGACCAATGGATGTACCACTCTCGTCTCTATGCTGCTGCATCCTATGTGAAAAACAGCGATTGCCTGGATCTGATCCAGCTAAATTCCTTTGGTTGTGGCCTGGATGCGGTGACCACAGACCAGGTACACGATATCCTGGCCTCTGCCGGGAAGATCTATACCGTATTGAAGATCGACGAAGTAAGCAGCCTGGGAGCCGCACGAATTCGGGTTCGTTCCCTTATCGCCGCTCTGCGGGTTCGGAAGAAAAATCACTATAAAAGCAAGGTCGTGTCCAGCGCGTACAATCGGGTGATGTTTACCAAAGAGATGAAAAAGACATATACCCTGTTGTGTCCTCAGATGTCACCCATTCATTTTGACCTTTTAGAACCGGCAATCCGGTCCTTTGGATACAAGATTGAGGTCTTGCAGAATCACAATCGCTCTGCCGTTGATGTAGGGCTTCAGTATGTCAATAATGATGCGTGCTATCCATCCCTCATTGTCATCGGCCAGGTCATGGAGGCGCTGTTGTCTGGAAAATATGACCTGGAGCACACGGCCGTGTTTATGAGCCAGACCGGAGGCGGGTGCCGTGCATCCAACTATATCGGATTTATCCGCCGCGCCTTGGATAAGGCAGGTATGTCCCAGGTTCCGGTTATCTCCATCAATGCCAACGGTATGGAGACCAATCCTGGATTCTCCATCACTCCTCCTCTGCTTACCAAGGCCATGCAGGCTGTGGTGTACGGTGATATCTTCATGCGGGTTGTCTATGCCACCCGGCCTTATGAGAAAAATCCAGGCAGTGCGGATGCCCTTCATCAGGAATGGAAAAAACGCTGTATTGCCTCTCTGTCAAAGCGGGCTCCTGCTATGATGGAGTTTAGCAGGAATGTACGGGGAATTATCCGAGATTTTGATAATCTGCCTAGACTGAATGTGAAAAAGCCGAAAGTGGGGATCGTGGGAGAAATCCTTGTGAAATTCTCTCCTCTGGCCAACAATCATATTGTGGAACTGCTGGAATCAGAAGGCGCTGAGGCTGTGATGCCGGATTTAATGGACTTTTTGCTTTATTGTTTCTATAATACCAATTTTAAGGCGGAAAACCTGGGAGGGAAGATGTCGGTTGCGCGGTTGTGCAACATGGGGATCTCTCTCATCGAATATTTCCGGAAGGTGGCCAGGAAAGAATTGCTGGCAAGCAAGCATTTCACAGCTCCGGCCAGGATCCAGGAATTGGCAGAAATGGCGCAGAAGTTCGTGTCTCTTGGGAATCAGACCGGCGAGGGTTGGTTCTTGACTGGGGAGATGCTGGAGTTGATTCACAGCGGAACCACCAATATTGTATGTACCCAGCCATTTGGATGCCTGCCTAACCATATTGTGGGGAAGGGAGTTATCAAGGAATTGCGAAAGGCTTACCCAGAGTCAAATATTATTGCGGTGGATTATGACCCAGGGGCAAGCGAGGTGAATCAGCTGAATCGGATTAAACTGATGTTGGCGACAGCGCAGAGGAAGTTGGGGGGAAGGTAACAGAAAAAGCCCCCTCCAGACTACGTTTTCGCCAGTTTAAGGGGGACATTTCTTTCCCAAATATTCAATCATTAGTAAGAATATATTTTTACGGTTTTCTTAATGCCTGTAAGCGGTCTATGGCCGGCTGGTAGCCGAACTTGGCGGATTGGGCATAGTAGTGGAGGGCTTGTTGGGGGTGGCCGGAGACTTCGTACCAGGCACCCAGGTTGTAGGCAGCCTTGAAGGAGCCGGTTCCTACTACACCTCCGGCTTCGGGATGCTCGCCGAGAGACAAGCAGGTTTTGTAGCTTTCCTCGATTCTTGGGAGGAGGGTTATGTAGCGGTTTATGTCGGATAGAACCCGTTTCATGTAGAAAAGGCCACATACAAAGCAGAAATCGGACCAACCGCCCAGGGCAGAAGCCTCGGCTTCTATGAGCCGGGCGGCTTCATCCAGGCAGGAGGTGGTACCAATATCCAGAAGCGTGTAAAGATAAAGTACAATTCCTCCTGGCCGGTAAGGGTCTTTGGGGCCTGTAAGACCATAGAATCTTTGGAAATGGGGGAGGCTTGCTTCTGGTTTTTTCAGGTTTCGCAAGGTGGAGGCCAGCTGGAAATGATAGTAGCCGTCATCCGGGTAGTCTCGTACTGCCTGTTCCAGGTAGGGGAGGTTTCGCTCTCCTTTGTTGGTGTTTAAGTAGCCATCGTGGTCAGCAGTTAAGGGAATTTGGTAGCACGGATAGTTTCCCTCCGGCTGTTCATGGATAGGGCCGGTGTAGGTAATACCTTTTGGGAGAAGCCTGGGAAGTATGGACGTGCTCTGACTGATTCCGTTCTCATCTTCATAAAAATCATATCGAAGGATGCCACCCAGCCATGTGCCTTTGCCTTCTCTGCTGCGAAGCGCTGCTTCCAGGCTCTGTCTGCTGCAGTCTCTCACATATTCATCTCCGTCCAATACCAGATTCCAATCCCCATCAGAATGGCTCAATGCAAAATTGCGGGCAGCGGAAAAATCATTCACCCAGGAAAATTCAAAAACCTGGGCACCCATCTCTCGGGCAATCTCCAGGCTTCTGTCATTGGAGCCTGTGTCTGCTATGATGATCTCATCCACAATAGGTTTCGCAGACTTCAGGCATTTTCTCAGGGAACGCTCCTCGTTTTTCATAATCATTACCAGATTTATCTTCACTGTAGGCCTCGTTCCTATCTTGATTTTTGTCTTTCTAACTGTCTTTGGAATACAAATTTCCTTATGGCTGTCTCCGCCTCATTGGACAGACTGTAGAACTGGCATCCGTAACCGAACCCCCCTCCAGCCACTCCCTTTCCGCGGAGAACCTTTGCCTTGATCTCGCACCGCTCCCCCTCAAAGACATGGTCAAAGCGGAATTTGGTTCCCACTTTCATCGGCAGCGCCGTCACAACGAAGATCCCGCCGGCACTGATATTCTGAATGGTTCCTGAAAAGGATTCTCCTGCGTCGGTGGAGCCATTGATCACGATGCGCACCGTCTCACGAAGATCTTTCTGCCTCTGGACTGCCTCATACACATCAATCAGGGTACAATCCGCCATCCATGGCTCGGAAACCTGAGTCGCTGTAGTATTCCTCCGGATCACCAACTCGCAATAGGTGCGAACCAGGCCTTTTTGCTTGTCATAGAAATCCACCACCGTCTTAAACCGGACAGCTCTCAATTTATAATTGCTGAAAAAAAGCTGAATGGTATCGTCCAGAGTTATCTCTACTCTGGCTCTGGACAACGGCCGGTTATCCGTACCATATACCAGGCAGCGCTCACAACTCTTCATCTTTAACATACAATCTTCTTCCTCTCCGTTTTCAGCCTCTCTATATTATAGCGTCATGCTTCCCACTTCCCTGCTGGCATTCAGCATCATCTGCACGCGGAGAAGCTCAATGAGACTGGCAAAGCCGGACTTACTGATGGATATGGTATCTTCCGTCTCGCCGTCTTCCCCTGTTGATACGGAACTTAAAAGCCCTGACAACAAGCTTGAAGTGCTTCCCAAGCCATAGCCGCCATAAAGGCCTGCCAGCTGGCTATAGGTGGAACCATAGGATCTTGAAGTTGAATCAGAAGTCCCCAACAAATTTCCCACACTGCTTGAAGATGCTCCATATAAGTTTAACAGCTGGTCTGAGCCAAGGCTTCCATAAGTTCCGTAAAGGCCAGTTAACCCGTAGGAACCGCTGCTGTTCACAGTCTTCCCTGAATAGATGGGAGAGCCGTTGAGATAGGAATTGACCGTCTTCACATAATTCTGAGTCTCTTTATAAGGCGGAATTCCACCGTACTTTTGGACACTGTTGGGACCGGCATTGTAAGCAGCCAAAGCCAGATTGATGTTGCCGCCGAACCGCTCCAGATTCTCTTTTAAATATTTGGTACCGCCCATGATATTCTGCCTTGCATCATAAGGATTGGTAACGCCAAGAGACCTGGCTGTTCCAGGCATAAGCTGCATAACACCGATTGCTCCGGCTTTGGAGACAGCATTGGGATTGAAATTGGACTCTGCCTTCGCCACTGCTTTGATCAAATCCACGGAAACACCATATGTAGAGGCCGCCTCATCAAAAATAGCATCCATGCTTTCCGTCACATTGCTATTCTGATACAAGCTGTTGAACACCGTCTTAAAATCGCTGTTAACCTTCTGCGTAGGGCTATTCTTGGTATATTGTGCCTTCACCTCATCTATACTGCCGATTGATGTTACTAACGCCATAATTGTCTTTCCTCGTTTCTCGTTTTATCTTCTTTTTATCATACCACGTTTAAGGGGAAATGTCTAATACTATTGTGCTGCGCCACTAGGGCCCAGAGTCCATCCATCTATCACCGTATTGGCCGCCATACTGCCATCCGGATACAGATAATACCACAAACCTCCCACCTGTACCCAGCCAGTCTGCATCCTGCCGTTCTGAGCCATGTAATACCATGTTCCATTGACCTGTACCCAGCCGATCTGCATCCTGCCGGATCCATCCATATAATACCATGCCCCCGGTTCCGGTTGAACCCAGCCAGTCTGGATCATCCCATTATCCGCCGCATAATACCAGCCGCCCTCCGGTGGCACCACCCAGCCGGTCTGCATCCTGCCATTCTGGCTTAAGTAATACCATGCGCCTCCGATGTTCTGCCATCCTTTCATAAGCTTCCCATCCTGGCCATAGTAATACCACTGGTCATCCTCCTTCTTCCAGCCCCCGGCTGACCCTCCGGTAGCCTGGGTTCCCGAAGGCGTATTAGAACTTGTTGTACCTTCCAGCACAATATCATTCTCAGAAGAAGAGATCAGGATTCCCTCTTTAAAACATTTCTTATCCTCAGAGGTAATAGGCACAGCCTTCACCTCATAATAATACACCTTGCCATCATCTTTCATAAAGGCATCCAGATCTGCATAGTTGGTGGTCACATTCAGCTTCTTCACCGTCTTGTTATCACCGTATAAGATCACTGTATATCCCGGCGCATAATCTACAGGGTTCCACACGGCCCGGTTTTTCACCGTACCGCTCCACCCTGCTTTGGAAGTATTCCCCAGAACCGTGATCGGCTTATAGTCCACTTTCACCAAAAGTTTATTGTCCTTGGTAGCCTTGGCGGACACAAACTCCGCTCCCTTTACCTTACATTTTGTCTTATTTAGTGATGTTGGAAATACCTTTCCTGCTGCGGCCTCCACCGTAACGGTGATCCTCACCTTGGAACCTGGCTTCCATTTATCCTGGGCCTTCTGGTATTCCACACCGCCTAAAGAACAGCCGGTTCCGCTGACTGTCACCACTGGTTCCGGAACCTCCTCCGTATCTCCGAATGAAGTCTTAAATGTAACAGACACACTTTCGATTACACTGGATTCCGCGCCATAAGCTTCCACAGGCGTTTCTGATACCATAAGTGCCACTGTCATCATGCAGGCCCATGTCGCGGCAGCCAACCTCCTTATGCCATTCTTTATCTGTCTTTTCATATCGCATTCCTCTTTTCAGATACCCTATCATAATGCCCATTTTATTCTGCTTCTACTGCTCCCACACGCCTTCCGAATTCACATAGAGCCCGCCGATTTCCGTGTCATGGGCCATCTCCCCGCTACCCGGGTAAAAATAATACCACTTTCCGTCGATCTCATACCAGCCATTGATGATCTCACCGTTGGCATCTGCAAAATAGGTCTTCTGATCCCGCATAAACCATCCGGTAAACATGGCTCCCTGAAGACTGTTGTCCAACTCATTAAGATAATACCACTTGCCATTCAGCTGCAGCCAGCCGGTATACGCGCTTCCGTCCTGATTAAAATAATAGTAGTAGGCTCCGATGATTCTCCAGCCGGAAGACACCATGGATCCTTTCGGCATATTTCCCTCTGCCTCTGGACGGAAATAGTACCATCTGCCGTCAACTCTTCCCCACCCTACAGTCATGTCTCCGCCAGGCTGCAGATAGTAAGTTGCACCGCCGATCTGTTGCCATCCAGTCAGCATCACGGACTTATCATCAAAATAGTACCACAAGCCGTTGATCTCCGCCCACCCCTTGTTACAGAGGCTTCCGCTGGGATACCGGTACTTCCAGTTTGTTCCGTCTTTAAACCATCCTACAGACTCCTGAGTTCCTTGTTTCACAGTTGACTTGGAGGACTGGCGGCCCTTCCCGTCGGAGACATCCCGATCCGTTATCTGCAGTTCTCCTGATTCTGTCCAGCTGCTGTTGCTTCCATATTTTGCGTTATTGTCTGTTCCCGTAATGGCCCGGACACGGAACTTATATTCTCCGGCTGTAGTCATATAGGGATAAAAATTGTAATTTTTTGCGGTGGTCCTGTCTATTTTAAAAATACTTTTTCCATTGCGGTAAAGCTGGACTTCATAATTTTTTGAGTCATTCTCTCCCGGCTCCCATCTGGCCTCTCCCAGATTGTTCTCATTCCAGTATGCATCTGCCGGCTCATCATACTTTCCCTTTACAGGGTTTAAGCGCACCGTCACCACAAGGTCGTCCCCGTCTCGTCTGGCGGAAACAAATGTGCCCCCGCTGACCTTCACGCTGGATGCCTTATAACTGGCCAGAAAATAGTGGTCGCTCACATCCACAGGAGTAAGCACGATCTTGAGCCTGGGAGCGGTGGCTGTCGTCATGGTGCCGGAGACCTTGTCAACCCACTCTGCATCCGTCACCGTATAATAAGAACCGCTTGAACTCACCTGAACTTCCCCGTCTGCTGCGCTTCCACCTATGGAAATCCCTGGCTGAGTATCTCCGGCTTTTAACTTTGATGATACCTTTACGCTTACACTGTTGATTGGCTTGGTAGCTGCCAGCGATTCCAAAGGCATGCACGCAAGACACAGGCATGCCAAAGCCAGCACGACCGCTCTTTTCCCTATCCTTCTCATCACTTGAACCATATCATACCTCCTAATTTCTGTTATGTACTCCCAGTCTCTTTCGTCTGATTCCAATTCCAGGGTACATTACTGCCAGCCGCTCATATACCGCCTTTTTTCTTTTTCTACATAACCTCAAAGCAATTCCCAACCGAATCCTGCCTCATATTCGTCTGTTTACGCTGCTTCTGCCATATGCCTAAAGATTATCTCATATGGACCCTCCGCCTGCTTCCACTGCTTCCGCAGGTATCTCGTCCTCTCCTGGTGCTAACCCATCCTCTTCCGGACGTGCTTCCTCCTCTTTTTCCTGTCCTGGCACATATCCCAGAAAATAGATATAAATATCAACAATCGCCTGATACAATTCTGTGGGAATCTCCGCCCCCAGCTTTAACTGGGTCAAAAGCGTGGCAAGGGAATCGTCCTCGTAGACAGGAACTCCTGCCTCCAGGGCAGTCTCCGTGATCTTCTCCGCCAAGTATCCCATGCCTGAGGCAACGATCACCGGTGCCCCGTTCTTCTCCGGATTATATTTTAAGGCCACTGCTTTCTGCCGCATCAATTCATCAAATTCGGACATTGATCGTTCTCTCCTTCTCCCTTATCTCAGGGAAAACCTCATCAACTCTTCTGTCGCGGAGCCTTTGCCGCACGGACAGCTGGCTGATTCTGATCCCGTTTTTATTCAGTATATCCGCCACATCAGTCTGGATCTGCTTATTCTCCTTCACCAGATTGGGCGGCACCAGAAGCTGCATCTTCGTCTGATGATCCTGCAGGGTCATAGTCAATTCAAATTTGCCAACGCTCTGAATATCAAATTTCAGAAAGACCTTGATCTTCCTTCCCTCTTCCTCCTTCTCCTTCTTGGAATCCGGATCCACCCACATTTCCGACACCACATTGTTGTCCTCATACTGGAACGGAATCACCAGATGAAGCAGAGGCATATATACGCTCTCGTTCAGAAGCAGCCCGTTCATAATGCTGTAAAACTGCTGAACATTCTCCAGGCCTGCCCGTCCGTTGGCACCCTTCAAAAGGACACTGGACAGCCCGTCAGCAAAGTCCGACATGGCCTTGGGGGAATCCTTCGCCCCGCTTTTTAATATATTTTCCAGTTCCTCCTTGGCATCCCCCTTAAACAAGCGGACAAAATCCCGGTTGTTGGTCATGGCTTCAAACAGTTTTCTCAACCGCTCTTCCTCGCCGCCTTCATACCGAACCGCGTGAAAGATCAAGAGCATAGCCGCATCACGGACAGCGCCAAAATCGTGGGAGCGGGATATATAAGAGGAGAGAAACGGAATCAGCCTGGAATTCAGCACAGCGGCATTCTGCGCTGTGTCCCCGTTGGCTGCCTCCCAGTTCATGGAGTCCACCAATTCCCGAAACTCATTCCGGTACGGTCTTAGAAGAAGCTGCTCAATATCGTCAGTTAACGTGCGCATCTGCTGTAAAAGATGATTTCCGGATGAATAATCATTGTAACTTTTCAAAAAATATAATGTAGCGTCTTTCAGCCCGCCCGAAGGATTCTGTTCCAGAAGCGAGCGAAGCTTGTCAAAAAATGCTCCGCTGAATCTGGCCTGAAGCTCATTCTGTCCTTCTAAAAACTGCAGCAGATCTTCCGGCGAATCCATACGCACGGTCATCAGGAACTTGTCTATCAGAGCGCCTACTTCCGTGCGCTCCGCCCCCTGAAGCCCTGCCATGTTGTTAAACAGAAGCTGCTCCAGCGCATTGGTCAGATCACCCTCTTCCCCCAGGCTTTTGACAAATGCACCATAATTGCTTTCATACTCAATGACACTGAATGTGGCATCCCCGGCATTGCCGTTCTGTTCACCATCCCGGCCATCCGCACGGACTACCCGGGTCGGATCCACCGGATTGTGGACCTGATTGGCGGCCCCCTGTCTGGGATCCTGTGTATTTAAGATATTCCTGTTCTCCGCATTCAGATTCGGCGTAGTTACCTGTAAAATGTTCGCCATATATCCTCCAAAATCTCCATGATTCGTAAAACACAGTACTATTTAAAATATATCGGCGCGTTTCCCTTTATCATTAATTATATTATTTTTTCTACTATTATACAAGAGAACAAAATGACATTATTTTTACATCTTTTTTAAGGATTGTTAAAAAAGATTCCTTATTCTCCAACGAAAAGTGCCGATAAATAAAAATATAGAATGTTATTTTTTGTTCTCAGAAAGGAGGATTTCATGAATATAACATTTCAAACCATGAAAACTTCTTACCGTTCACCAGTCCCTGCACAGCGTCCATTCATGCCCCAGACGGAAAAGACAAAAGCTGATTATGACACAATCGATATCAGCAGATCCAGGGTGAATCAGGACAGTGACGAAAGCTTCGCACAGATACTGGCACGCAGGGCGGCATCTCAACTGAAAAGCGGTGCCAGCCAGGAACGGGTTCAGGAACTGAAGAGCCAGATTGCGGATGGCACATATGTACCTGATTCCCAGAAGATTGCAGGGCGGCTGCTTGGCCTGGGCTGATACCCAAAAGCGGATAGAAGGGAGTTCAACAAATTATTTATGAATCAAACAATGCAAGAATCATTTGAAGAGTTTGCCGCTGTTATTCGGGATTTGACTGCAGTTGTCAGTGATATTGGCAAGGTGGAAGATGCCAAGGCACGGGCTGCTTCAGAAAAGCACCACCAACTGCTGGATGGTTATATTCAGCGGGAGCAGGCACAGATTCTAAGACTGCGTGGGTTGGAGCAGCACAGGACACGTCTGGCAGAGACTCTGGGCTGGAATTCCCTTAATTTCCGACAAATTTTAGAGGCAGCATCTCCTGAGCAGAAGGAAGTGCTGAAGCCTTTGTTTGTTCAGCTGGAAGAACAGCTGAATCAGATGCAGCAGGCCCGTAAGTCTTCGGAACAGATCATTCAGGTACGGCTTCATGAACTGCAGGTAGCCATTGCAAAGCAGGAAGGAAGTTCCTATGACAATGTAGGGAATGTTAATCTCAACGCTCCCCCTCATAATAAGATGAAGGATACGTATATTTGACCGTTCCCTTGTTACAGATAGATTATCGTGAGAATTTGGAGGAATCAATATGGTACGTGCAACTTTTGCCGGTTTTACAACCGCGATTTCCGCCTTGCAGGCGAATCAGAAGCGGTTGGATATCTCCGGACAGAACCTTTCTAATATGAATACGCCTGGCTATACCAGGCAGGCGCTTCAGGTATCCAGCGTCAATTATACCAATCCTATCTCCCATTACATGAATGGTACGGAAGTAGCGGTTGGTTTTGGTGTGCATATGGATAAAGTCACCCAGATCCGTGATCCTTATCTGGATGTACAGTACCGGAATCAGATGGATAAGTCCGGATATACCGATGCCATGCAGTCTGCTCTGGATCGGCTTTCCGATATCTTTGACGAGTCCCATATCAATGGTATTCATCAGGCATTCCTGAATATTCGTTCCACGTTGGAGAATCAGCATGATCCGTCCAAGGTGAATGATGCCATCTTTGAGTCAGAGCTTCGTTCCAGGATGCAAACCCTGGCCAATCTCCTCAACGATGCATCCAATCAGTTGGATGCGGCGGAGAAGATCGAATATTCAAAGCTGGATGGCCGTGGAACCAATGAGCAGGGTTCTGTTGACCAGATCAATGAGATTCTTCGCCAGATCGGCAGCTTAAACCGCCAGATCAAGCAGAACCAGATCTTCGGACAGCAAAGCCTGGAATTGATGGATGAACGGAATGTTCTTCTGGATGAACTTTCCAGCTATATTCCCATTGAAGTTACCTATTATAAAGATATTGACTATGATGGAAATGACGACGGCATTATCTATGATTATGATTCCCACGGAAGCATCATCGGCAAGCGGGATTGGCCAGATGACCTGCGTGTGGAGATGGTGTATCAGGACGCAAATGGCGCGACTCAAAAGCTTACTCTTGTAGAGGGAACCATTGGGTCTGAAGATGATAACTATGGTAAGGTCAGCTTTAAGGATGAAAAGGGGTATTTGAATGATCCCACCAAGACATCCCTTACCTTTACCGGATTGACAAGAGATCCTGCAACTGGAGAGCTTAAGCCAGGCAAAACAGCTGTAGAATTTGACACGCCGAATTCCAATGCCGTTGGAGATCCTGGTAAGGTCGGCAATCATTTTGCTGATAATTCCGGATCCATCCAGGCCAGCCTTGACATGTTGTGGAAAGATGGTATGTCAGCAGGCATTGAAGACAAACGAGGCTATGAGTACTATAGAAAAGAGTTGGATACCCTTGCCAGTTCCTTTGCAAAAGTTGTAAATACTATTAACCAGTTGGGGGAAGGCGGTGGTATTCTGCTGGTGAATAAGAATCCAGCTGATCCCACGAAGCCGGATGAGGGCATTACCGCTGCAAATATCGGCATCAGTGTAGATTGGCAGGGTGGCACAACCCATATCGGTACCAGTACGGATCGTAACCCAGATATGAATGCCACATTATTAAATCTGTTGGAAGCTATGGATGCTACTTATCCGTATGATAAATTTTTAATAGATGATGGTACTGGTAACAATGTTCCTTTATTTCCAGCTGGCGACGTAAACTTAAAAGACAATTCCTTTGCCGACTACATGAATCATATCTCCACGATTCTGGCCAATGATTCATTCCGCAATACGGAGGCATTGAAGACTAATGTAACCGTACTAAACGGTATTCAAAACTCCCGTGATTCCGTATCCGGTGTCAGCTTGGACGAAGAGGCATCCAACATGATGATGTATATGTCTGCTTACAATGCCGCATCACGTTTGATGACTACCCTGGATCAGGCGTTGGATGTTTTGATCAACAGTACAGGTGTTGTTGGACGATAATCACTCATTTTTACAGTAGTTTAGGAGGTATGTGATATGCGAGTAACCAATTCTTCAACATATAGAAATTTTACATCGTCTGTGAATGATGTGCATGCAAGATTAAACAAAAGCTTTAACAAAGTGTCCAGCGGCGAACAATATGAGAACGCCGCGGAAAGCCCCCTTGCCTATTACAGAGGCAAACGAATCGATGATCAGTATCAGGATGCATTGTCTAAATCCACGCTCCTTACAGATATCAAAAACCGTTTATATCAGCAGGAGTTAGGTGCACGGGATATTCAAAAGCTGCTTTCCGGTGCAAAAAATAAAGTGCAGGAAGCAAGAACTGCAACCACCAGCGACGAGGCGCTCAGAACCCTTCAGGCCGACTTGCTTCAGAAACAGCATCAGGTAATCGATGATCTGAACGCCCAATATGAAAACTTCTATATATATGGCGGCAATGATCTTTCCAGCACACCATTTACGCTGAGTGAAGATGGCTCAACCCTTACTTATACTCATACATTTGCCAGCCAGCCGGGAGAGTCTTTATCTATCAATATGAAATTGGAGTATCACCCTGACGATGCAGATACCCCTTATCAATTTCGGATTGACTCTATAACCAAAAAAGATGGTACTGAAGTAGACGAGTTAACGGATAAGAATGGTAATCTTATAAACGGTTCGGAGGCAGTTGGCAAATATCTCTTAGTAGAAGCCATGTCCGAGCAAGGCCGTGTTAATATCGGCTATGGCGACATCAGCAACAAAAATCCTCAGTTTTCTAATCTGGATGTCAGAGGAACCCTGTTGGATACCTATACTGGCGGCTTCAATTTATTGACAGGTATCAATTCTGATGAAGTTATTGCTCGCAATAACGCTAATCCACCCACAACTCCTGATGTAGGAACCTACATCATGGATCGTTTAAACAAAAGTCCTCTTGCCCTCATCGGCCAGGCTTCGCTTGCAATCGAGAACAATTTAACCAGTGGCGATATTAATAAAGATAAGTTACACGATATCTTAGGCAAAACCATCGAAGATATGACTGTAACAGAGCACACTGTCAGCACAGTTTACTCCGATTTAGGAAACAAATATAAACTGCTTGAGGACACAGATACCAGGTTAAAGCTTCTTCAGGATTCCCTGACTGAACAATACACTGACATCTTAGGTGCCGATCCTTATGCATCTATCATGGAGATGTACAACAACCAGAATTCCTATAATGCTGCTCTCCGGGTAGGTTCTCAGCTTATGAGTTCATCCTTGTTTGATTTTATGCGTTAAAAGATATATTCTTTTTTCTATCCTATAGAAAGGAGACGATCGTATGCAACAACTTATCAAGATTACTTCTGAACCGATACGTATTGAGACATTTTCGCAGAATGCCCGCTTAGTTAGTTCCAACTCCGTGGATCTGGAGCGAAGGAAAGCCCTGGCCCGGAGTGCGGCACTTCAAAAGAGTGCTGGACAGGGAACTGCATCTCTTGAAAATATAAGACGAATCAATCGTACCTTTTCTCAAAACAACATTGATGTAACGGTTGGGCAGCCCCAAAGATCTGAAAGCTTCCAACAGCAGATGATTGCTCGTCAGCCTCAGCAGACGACTTCGGCTCCAGCCAGAATACCTCAGATGTCCCAGATGCAGATGCCTGTGGCGGAGATGACTGCGGACAGCCAGGCGAGTGCTGTAACAGCGGCAGTATCTACCGTCTCTGCTCCTGTTTCCAATCAAACTTATGATGCAGGCGTAGAGATGCGTTCTTCCTATACTGCTCAGAGAGGTGCTTTTGAGATGAGAGTTGCTCGGGGAGATTTGACTTATCTTCCTCCACTGGTGATGACAGTCATTACCCAGAGACCCCAGGTTCATGTAGAATATCTTGGCGGTTTTAACTACGTTCCTCCACGTGATACCGATTCAGGTGGAAACATCAATCTATTCACATAGAGGTGTAAATTATGATAATTCAAACAGACTATGGTACAGTGGAATATGATGAATCAGATCTTCTGATATTCCCAGACGGACTTTTTGGTTTTCCGAAGCTGACGCGCTATCTTCTTCTACGCATCAGTGAAGATGATGATTCCATCCTTCTGATGCTGTCCGTAGAAGAAAGTCATGTAGTGTTTGTGTTGTTTAACCCGTTCTTTCTCTGCCCTGATTACTCTCCCGTACTTGCTCCAGAAGAGTTAATGTGCTTAGGGGTACAGGAAAGCGGAGAACTTTCCTACTATGTCATCTGTGTTGTACAAAATGATTATCTGGAGAACACGGTAAACTTAAAATGTCCTCTGGTCATCAATCCACAGACTCGCAATGGAATACAAGTTATTTTGGAAAGTTCTTCTTATGGATATCGTCATAAGTTGCGTACCTTTCCAACCATTACCGAAAGTTCACAAAATGTTCTGACTGGGAGTAGTAACCATGCTAATTCTTCGACGTAAAAAAAATGAAAGTCTTTTAATTGGAGAGAATATTCGTGTCACAATCTTAGAATGTGCATCCGATGGCGTCCGTCTAGCCATAGATGCTCCAAAGCAGATTTCCATCCTCAGGGAGGAGTTGTCTGAGGCTGAACAGATCAACAAGACAGCCATCACTCCGGATATGAGTTCTGTATGGATGCTTCAATCTCTCCTGCGCCGTGAAACTAGTACGGATAGCAAGGAAGAAAGTGCAACAAATTCATAAAATAGTTTATAGAAAAGCCGCCTTATGTAAAGTGAAATCCTTTCATAAGACGGCTTTTGTTTACATCACAATCTCACATTCCGGCTCTACTTTCTTACAAGCCTTCACAACCTCCTGCATAATCTGGTCAAATCTGGCATCATCCGCTTCAATCACCAGACGCTGTGTCATAAAGCTGACGGTAGCTTCCTTCACACCATCAATCTTGTTGATAGCTGCTTCCATCTTGGCTGCACAGTTTGCACAATCCAGATCCACCAGTTTAAATTTCTTCTTCATGATAAAACCTCCTCCTCAATATCCGTCCTTTTACTACTTTTTTACAATTTCAAGGCTTTTATCTTAATATATGAATAGCTGTTCATATATTAAATTATACAACTTCTCCTCAAAATTGCAAGTATTTTTTTACCTTTTTTAGATAGCCTCTTCGTGATCTCCCTAAAAATCCCCCAGAACTCAGCCGAACATTCAACCGGTCTTGGGGGATATTCTCCAATATATAAACTTATAAAACTTTTCCCAGGAAATTCTTAAGCCTTTCATTTTGAGGATTCTCGAAAAACTCCTTTGGCTCATTTTCTTCCATGAAGTACCCTTCATCCATGAACATAACCCTGGTTGCTACTTCCCTTGCAAAGCCCATCTCATGAGTAACCACTACCATAGTCATCTTCTGCTCTGCCAGGCTACGCATTACATTCAGCACTTCACCCACCATTTCTGGATCCAATGCTGATGTAGGCTCATCAAACAACATCACATCCGGCTTCATGCACAAAGCCCGTACAATGGCGATTCTCTGCTTCTGTCCGCCGGACAGCTGGCTGGGATAAGCATCCGCCCTGTCTGCCAGCCCCACTCTCTCCAAAAGACGTATAGCCTCTGCCTCTGCCTCCTGTTGGGAGCGTCCTTGCAACTTCATGGGGGCGATGGTTAAGTTCTTCATAATCGTCATATGGGGGAACAGATTAAACTGCTGAAATACCATTCCCATCTTCTGTCGGTGCTTGTCAATGTCTGTCTTTGGGCTTGTGATATCCACATTTTCAAAAAATATCTTGCCGGACGTAGGCTCCTCCAGGCGATTTAAGCATCTAAGGAACGTACTTTTACCAGAGCCGGACGGTCCGATGACGCAGACCACATCTCCTTTATAAATATCTACATTAATATCCTTTAAAACTTCCAGTTCTCCAAAACTTTTACCCAGATGTTGAACTTGGATCAAAGGCTTTCCTCTTCTATCAGTGGTCACTGCTCCTCAGCCTCCTTTCCAGCTTCTGCACAAAGTATGTAAAGATCATCACCATCACCAGATAGATAATGGCAGCGGCAATCAGTGGCATAAATGCACTGTAGGTACGGCTGCGGATGATATCCGCTCCCTTCGTCAGATCCTGAATCGCAATATATCCGGCTACGGATGTCTCCTTCAAAAGTACAATAAACTCATTGCAAAGAGCAGGAAGCACATTTTTAAAAGCCTGAGGCATAATGATATAGATCATAGTCTGCCTGTAGTTAAAACCAAGACTACGTCCCGCTTCAAACTGTCCATTATCAATAGACATAATACCGCTTCGAAAAATCTCTGCCACATACGCACCTGAATTAATTCCAAAAGCCATAACCGCCACAAAAACCTTATCAATCTTCACGGAACCGAATACGACGAAATAGATAATCAAAAGCTGAATCAATACGGGTGTACCGCGGATCACGGTCAGATAGACTTTGCATAAAACATTTAGCACCTTAAGCCCACCGGTCTTTTCATAGGTTGAGCGGATCACCGCCACCAGAAATCCCAGAGCGATTCCGATTATAACTGCGAACAGCGTAATCCTCAATGTGTTGCCCAAGCCATCCACAATATATCTCCATCGGTCATCCTGTATAAAATTTTGATAAAATGCAGACTTAAAATTATCAATCATCCCATTCGTCCCCTGGCCTTCTCTTATTCAGCAGAAATATACTTATCAATGATCTTCTGTAATTCTCCAGACTCCTTAAGTTCAGCCAACGCCGTGTTGATCTTCTCAAGAAGTTCTGTGTTGCCTTTCTTTACTGCTATGGCATACTCTTCTACTGTCAGCGCTTCGTCCAAAATCTTTATGCCTTCGTTCTCTTCAACAAATACCTTTGCAGGCTCCAAATCAATCACTACCGCATCAATTTTTCCCTGCATCATAGCCTGTACAGCCTCAAATCCCTTGCTATAACGTTCAATCGTAGATCCTGTCTCTTCATAATCGGAAGCATAGATATCACCAGTAGTGCCCAACTGGACACCAATGCTTTTGCCCTCCAGATCATCTGGGCCTGCAATATCACTGTCATCCTTTACAATAATAACCTGGGAAGCTGTCGTATAAGGATCAGAGAAATCCACATTCTTCAGACGGTCTTCGTTGACAGTCATACCAGCCAGACCGATGTCTGCCTTACCAGAATCAATCTCCGGAATAATGGAATCAAACGCAATATCCTCAATCTCCAAAGTCATGCCTAATTTTTCCGCGAGAGCATTGGCAATCTCCACGTCAATTCCTACGATCTCATTGTTATCATGGTATTCATATGGCGGAAATTCTGCATTGGTTGCCATAGTGAGAACACCGCCTGCCGCCTCTCCAGCTGCTGCGGTTGTCTCAGCTGTCTTTCCTGATCCGCCACAGGCAGTCAAAGAGCCCATCATAATGGCAGCCATTGTTAATGCAATTACCTGTTTTTTCATAATAATATCCTCCTCATATATATGCAATTGTAATGCATAACTATACTTTCCTGCATTACTTATACATTATAAGACATTTTAGGAATTAATCAAGTATAAGTTTTATCCAAACTGAATTTTTATGTACTTTTTATGTATTATTTCTAAAACATTCTTACCAAATAGTTCCAAATGCCAATGCTCTTATGATATAATCTCGGCAGAGGATAGATACCTGCATCCCAATGAAATTATAGCCGCGATGGCTTTTGAATACCAGCGTCCCGCGGCAGAAGGAGTGCCTTATGCGCATCATAAACCGAAACAGTCCCTGCTGGTGCGGCAGCGGACAAAAATATAAAAAGTGCCACTACGATTTTGACCAGAAGCTGGCTGTTTACCGAAACCAGGGCCATATGGTTCCGGATCATTCCATGATCAAAACTCCGGCACAGATTGAAAAAATAAAGGAAAGCGCCAAAGTCAATATCGCGATTCTGGACTATGTGGCTGCCCACATAAAGGAGGGAATCACCACGGAGGAGATCGATCAGTGGGTACATACCCAGACCACGCGGTACGGCGCTATACCGGCTCCCCTGAATTTTGACGGGTTTCCCAAAAGCGTCTGCACCTCTATCAATGAGGTTGTCTGCCATGGCATCCCTTCTCCTGATGTAGTGTTAAAAAGTGGTGATATCATCAATGTAGACTGCTCCACTATATTGGACGGTTATTTTTCCGATTCTTCCCGTATGTTCCTCATCGGTGACGTTCCAGAAGACAAAAAGCGCCTGGTGGAAGTCACCAGACAGTGCATGTATCTGGGGCTTGAACAGGTAAAGCCCTGGAATTTCCTTGGGGATATGGCTCAGGCCATCAACGATTTTGCAAAACAGAATGGTTATCAGGTAGTCCAGGATATCGGCGGACACGGCGTAGGACTGGAATTCCATGAAGACCCTTGGGTCAGCTATGTCGCCTCAAAAGGGACCGAGATGCTGATGGCTCCTGGGATGATGTTCACCATCGAGCCAATGATCAATATGGGAACATGGGATGTGGTTGTGGATGAAAAAGATGGTTGGACTGTGCGGACTGCCGATGGCAAGCCATCCGCCCAGTGGGAGATCCAGGTATTGGTCACCAATGATGGGTATGAAGTTCTGGCCTACTGATTCTTACAGCCTCATTCTGCCTCTCATATTCTATTGTGCTTTCCGGTCTTATACGGCAATCAAAAGCCTGGCATTCTTTATATTGAATGTCAGGCTTTTATAATCACCCCAATGCCTTCTTCCAATGTCCCAGCCGGTAGAAAAATGCTGTGATTGCCGCTCCCAATACCCAGGAACACAGCAACGAGATAAAGATGCAAGTATAACTCCCCTGAGGCATCTCCGGGGTTCTGGTTAAGTATGCGATCCCATAAGCCAACGGCACACGGATGACGACTGTAGTAATCATGGAAATCCACATCGGTGTCACCGTATCTCCGGCACCTCTCATGACACCGGACAGGCTCTGTGTAACCGCCATAGCAATGTATCCCACTGCCAGGATTTTCATCATATTGGCACTTAAGAGAACCAGTTCTTCCGTGCTTGTAAAGATTGCCATAAGATAACGCCCAAATATCAAGATAAGGCCTGTGATCACCGCTGAAGTTCCCACAGCGATCAACGTCCCCTCCTTTGCTCCCTGCTTCACCCGATCCAGTTTCCTGGCTCCCACATTCTGTCCAGAATAAGTGGTCATGGCTGTTCCGAAGGAGAAATTGGGCATCATAGCAAACCCGTCAACTCTCATGATAATCACATTAGCCGCGATCACCATCTCTCCAAAACTGTTGGTCAAAGACTGCACCACCACCATCGCCAAGGAGAAGATGGCCTGCGTAATGCCCGAGGGAAGCCCTAGCCGAAGAACCGTCACCACATTCTCTTTATGCGGCTTTAGATAGTGCAGCTTCATATCAAAAAGATCCGTCATCCTGCATAGCTTGAGGAAACAAAGGAATGCCGAGACCAACTGGGCAATCACCGTAGCCAGGGCAACTCCTGCCACTCCCATATGGAATCCCGCCACAAACCACAGATCCAGAATGATATTCAGAACTGTGGCAATCAAAAGATACACCAGCGCCGACAGAGAATCTCCCAACCCCCTTAAAATTCCGCACAGAATATTATAGTAAGCCGGTCCCACAATCCCCATCAACAGAATAAACAGGTAGGAAGTACACCAATCCATAATACTGTCTGGAGTGTTCAGGGCATGAAGTACAGGACGGATGATCATAGACCCCAACACCATCAAAAGAATCGAGGACACCGCTGTCAACATGATGGAACTACCTATAGTCAAGGATAGATTCTCCCGATCCCTGGAACCGAAATATTGAGACACCATAATGCCAACACCCATGGAAATTCCTACAAACAGTACCAAAAGCAGGTTCAGAATCGGGCTGGCACTTCCTACTGCTGCCAGCGCATTATCCCCCACATACTTTCCCACAACGATACTGTCCACAGTATTGTATAATTGCTGCGCAATATTTCCAATCAGCATCGGAATCGTAAACGCCACAATCTTTTCCCACGGCCTTCCCACTGTCATATCTACCTGGGCAAATAACTGTTTCATTTTTACAAACATATTTTTACTAACCTCCACCTATCGATAATCCGAATAGGAGTGATAGAGCCGTTTCACCACATCATAGGCCAACTTTCTTCTTCTGTATTCATCTACGATCCCTTTATTATTCATGGTCCGCGGCCTGAAATTGAACCATTCAAAACTGATCCTGACATCACAGAATTGCCAGATAAAGATACCGCTGCAACCTTCCTGGCCAAGTACTCCTGTAATCTGATTCTCCAAAGCCTTGGCCTGATATTCCTCTGACCATTTACACATGGACGGAGTACGGTAGCCGTAGATAGCACCTGCGCCAATCTCTGTGATCAGAAATGGCTTGCCTGCTCCCTCACTGCCTGTCTGCACCCATTGATACAGATCCGCCAGATACTCTCCTACAGGCGAATCATGGTACCACTCCGGATAGATATTGTAAGATACAATATCCGGTAGCCCGAAGCAAAGATCCGTCTTAAACTTGCAGCTGGCCGATGATCTTGGCCTGGAGGTATCCATCTGGTGAATCAGTTCATACTGTTTCTTATAGCATTCGTACCCATATTCGGTCTCGCTTGCACACTCATTCAGAATCCCCCAGATAATAATCGACGGATGATTGATGTGGGCTGTGATCATCTCCCGAATACAATCCTCTGCCTGGCGTTCAAAATTAGGGTTCTGCATTTGCTCCAGACTTAAGCCTCTGGCATGGTTCTCCTCCCACACCCAGATTCCCTGTTCGTCACACAGATCCAAAAACAATTCATCGTTGGGATAATGGGATGTACGGATGGCATTGGCTCCCAAATCTTTTGCAATCTGCAGATCCTGCTGGATGGCAGCGAATGGCAGTGCACAGCAATACATGGGATGATCCTCATGACGGCAGAATCCTTTTATCCTTATTTTCTTCCCATTTAACAGAATATCTTTTCCACTTACAATTACTTCTCTGTATCCAAAACGATCAATGAGATCATCCATCGGCTGGGATGCAATAAGCACTGCTGAAATCTGGTACAGCGTGGGATGCTCGATCTCCCATGTCTCCACATCCACTGCCTTTATTTCCTTTTCGATCACAACCTCCTGACCTGCTTTCAGTATCACTTCCTCTGTCACTACGTCCTGGCCTTCCACCTGTACCGCCAGTTTATATGCCCGGTCTTCCTCCGATACGGAATTGACCTTCACAGCTGTTTTTACCTTCCAGCCATTCTCTTCTTTTACCGGGACTCCATGGACATACTCGATGTATGCTTCCTCCAGTTCCTCCAGCACAACTCCTCTGGAGATTCCTCCATAACTCATGTAATCATTGGGAACATGAAGCGCACTGTCCTCACTAAACGTATTGTCTGCATAGACCTCCAATTTATGGGAGCCTTCCGCCAGTCCTTTTACCACGATGGAAAAAGGGGTAAAAGCATTGTAGTGGCTTCCTACCTGGTTGCCATCCACACATACCTTCGCCGTATGGCTGACACCTTTAAATACCAGGCGAATGGTTCCCTTGGCGTAAAACTCCCTGGTGAATACACCTACTCCCCGGTATGCCGAAAAATCCGGGAGACTCTCCCAGCAGCATGGTACCGCCACAGGGTAAGACTTTCCTGCCAATTCTCCGGAGCAAGGGGAAAACTTCCATAAGCATCCGCTTAATTCTGTGGTCTTTCGTATCCTGTTGGTACAAAATGTTCTAATCATGATTTCCTGTCTCCTTTTTGTATCTTTCAGTTTATTCCCTATTATGCAGAAAGATTGATGTAATTTTACTATAGAAACTACACCAATCTCTCCAATGCATTACTCTACGGATTCAACAATTTTTTTGATAAACGTAAGATCATTTTTTATCTTCTCTTCAGAAGTCTCAGCGGAAGAGAAATCTTCGAACGTTACATATCCGTCATATCCCACTGCCTTAAGCGCCTTGAAGCATCGTTCGAAATCTGCATGCCCGTCTGTAAATGGAGCCCAGTCCGCCGCATACTTTTCTTTCCCATCAACTTCCTTCTTTACCCACATGGCGTTCTTTACATGAACCAGATCCAGATATGGCCCAAGAACCTCAAGCGCCATCTGATATTCTTCAAAACCCTCGTAGATGATGTTCCCTGTGTCATAGATCACGCCGATATACTTGGGATCAAAGTAGGAAGCCAGGCGACGGGCTGCACTGGCGGAAGCTGTAATGGTTCCGTGATGCATCTCAAAATCCGCCTTTACATTATGCTTCTTCGCCAAATCCTCTACCTTCTTAAATCCTGCAACTGCCTCCGCAAATAATTGGGTGTATCCTTTCTCCTTGTCATATCTCAGTGCATTGACACGGATTCTGTTGCATCCCATCTTTTTCGCTGCAATCATGCAACTCTCAATCTTCACCGGATCTGTGGAACAATCCAGGTAAGTCGCAAGGGCATTGATCTCCAAACCATATTTGGCTGTCAGATCACGAATCTCCTCTGCCTGCTCCTCTACCTTGTCAATATCAATGGTACATAGATTATTCCTCCAGTAGGACGGTTTCTCAGCCAGGATCTCCGGGTCTGTCGGAATCGCTGTCACACGCCAATCCACACCGTCATAACCATTCTCTTTTAACTTCTCCAGAACCTGCTCCAGATTCATCTCCGGAACACTTACGGTAAATAATGAATATTTCATTGTCCCTCCATTCTGCACACGGATGCCCTTAATCTCTCTGTGCGTGACCAGATACCTTTTATGCCTGTCTTACTATTCTAACCCTTAATACCAGAACTTGCAATACCTTCCACGAAATATCTCTGCAGGAATACAAAGAGGATCAATACCGGGATCAAAGCTACCGTAGCCGCTGCCATAATCTGAGCATAGTTGGATGAATACTGGGTATTGAACATTCTCAGCATCAGCTGTACAGTCTTCTTGCTGGAAGAAGATAAGTAGATCAACGGCCCCATAAAATCATTCCACTCAAACGTAAAGGAGGTGATACACAAAGTAGCGATGGCTGGTTTGGACAACGGCAGCATCAGCCTGGCCCAAATCCCATACTCATTTAAGCCGTCAATCCTGGCCGCCTCCAAAAGTTCTGTAGGGATTCCCATAAAGAACTGTCGCATCAGGAACACGCCAGTAGCAGTAAATGCATGCATCAGTATCAATCCAAGATGGCTGTCTGTAAGGCCGAAAAATGTCATCATCTTAAACTGAGGAACCATGTATACTTGCCAGGGAATGGAGATTGTCATAACATACATCATGAAGATGGTATCCCTTCCCTTGAATTCCAGCTTGGCAAATGCATAGGCAGCAAAGCTGGAAGTTATCAACTGAAGTACGGTAGTGCATAATGTTAGTTTTGTGGTGTTGAAGAAACCTGTCAAAAGCGGAACCTTATTCCAGATTTCCTTGTAGTTGTTCCACTGTGGGTCTGTCGGAATCCACTTAATAGGGAATGAGAATACATCTTTTTCCAGCTTCAAAGATGCCGATAACATCCACGCAAAGGGAACCAGCATGATACAAGCCATAATAATAAGTGCAACATACATCAACACCGTGCGGATGATTGCGCCTGTGGTTTTTTTACTACTAGTCATGATTCCCCCTCCTTTACAGATAGCTTGTGAATCTCTTCTCAAACTTGAACTGAATCAGCGTAATTGTGATAATAATCACCAAAAGCACCATGGCAATAGCACTTGCATAGCCGAACTTGGAGCTGACAAAGGCTGTATTGTAGATGTGGTATGCCAAAACCTTGGTAGCCTCTCCTGGTCCTCCCTGTGTGGTGATATACATGGTATCATAGGATTTAAAGGTAGATACCATCAAAAGCACCAAAATATAGAACGTGGTAGGTGTCACGCAAGGCCAGGTGATGCTCTTAAACTGCTGCCAGCCATTGGCACCATCCAGGGAAGCCGCTTCATATAGTTCTCTGGAAACACCCTGAAGGGCTGCCAGATAAACGATCATATAGTATCCCATACCTTTCCATACGGTCAGGCCGATGATCGTAGGCAGAGCCCATGTAGTAGACGCTGCCCATCTTGGAGGGTTAGAAACTCCCAAAGACATCAAAATTCCATTGACAGGTCCTCTGTCCGGATTGAACAAGGCCATCCACACAACAGCGATTGCCACCAGGGAAGCCACATAAGGGAAGAACAGCACTGAACGGAAAAATACACGTCCCTTAAGGGGCTTGTTCATCAGAATCGCCAGGAACAGGGATAACGCCAAAGTAACCGGAACCGTCACTACTGTATAGTAAATCGTATTCTTCAGGGAGATCCAAAAGCTATTGTCCCTGCTGAACATATAGATAAAGTTTTCAAGTCCTACAAATTTGATGGGATTGCCGGAATCCCACTCACAAAAGCTAAGCAATAAAGAAAATACAATCGGCACAAACGTAAAAACAAAGAAGCCGATCAAGTTTGGCAAAATAAAGGAATATGCAACTAACGTTTTCCGCCGCCTCAAGGAATCTTTACTGGGAGTCTTTCCAGTTTTTGCATCCTTACCCATAAATAAATCCTCCTATCTCAAAGAGTAATGATAAAAACATAACCGTCCGAAGGAATATTGGAAAGCCCTCGGACGGTTATCCCCAAATGTCATAACTTCTCAGTTTCTATGCGGTTATGAATCAAAATCCATCCTAATCCCATCCAATCGATGGCCATGAGGTTCCCTTCCAGACAGGACACCGCATGATAGAACTTTACTGAGCGAGTACCTCAGAAACTCTGTCTTTAAACTGCTGAATTCCTTCTTCCACGGTAACGCTCTTTGTCATAATAGCACTATGCTGCTCTGTACAGATGGTGTCTGCCTCTTTACCCTTCGGATTCAGAGAAGTCTCAAGCAAGTTCTTCTCACAGGAAAGATACTTGGACAGGCCTTCTGGTGCGTTAACGTATGTCTGTGGCAGTGCATCAAAGATTTCCTTGATTGCATCAGAGCTGAATCCTGGGATAATGCCACAGGAAGCCAGGGTCTTTGCACCTTCCTCGCCGCATACAAAGGTAATGAACTGCCATGCCTCTGCCGGATGCTTTGCATAAGCACCGATGGAAACAGGTGTCACGCCGCCAATACTATTCTCATTGCCAACTCCCTCGTTGCTTGGAAGTGAACATACGCCCCACTTAAATCCGTTCTCGCCTTCTGCGTTCTCACACAGCATGTTGATGAACCAGGTACCAATCTGCAGCATAGCTGCCTGCTGATTGTAGAATACACCGCTGTAATGGATATTGGAGGACTTCAATGCGCCGTAGTCCTGGATAACACCTTCATCCTGCATTGCCAGGAATTCGTTGTAGTAAGGAATCAGGTTGTCATAAGACTCAACATCAAACAGATCGAATTTTTCTTCTCTGTCAGCATAAATATAGATATTGCCAGCCCATGTATGTGCATGTGCACCATAAACCTTATCATTGCCTTCGCCACTGGTCATCTTGGTTGCCAACTCATGATATTCCTGAATCGTCATGCCATCTTCCGGATAAGCAACCCCTGCAGCATCGAACAGGTCCTTGTTGTAGAAAATCAGGTTGTTGTCATAACGGAATGGAAGGGCATAGGTATTGCCGTCCATAGCCAGGGCTTCTACCAATCCGGAATAGTTAGCTGGATCAAAACTGCTATCGCTTGCAATCAGGTCATCTAATGCATAGATATGTCCCTGGTTGATCAGTGCAGATAAAGCCGGGGTACCCTTTGTGAACACAACATCAAAATCCTGCTTGCCGCTCAACTGGGTAACGATAACATTGTCATACTCATCTGCCGTAAACTCTACAACCTCAACCTTTACATTGGGATACTTCTCTTCGAATGCTGCGATCATCGTCTTATAATACTCTGTATTGGAGTAATCCCATAAAGCCACCTTGATAGTTACATCCTCGCCGGTTGCTTCTTTTACTTCTGCCTGCACGGCTGCTGCTGTTGTGGTCTCGGCCGCTGCTGCTGTTGTGGAATCTCCACCACCATTGCTGCTGCCACCATCACTGCTTTTGCCGCCACATCCTGCCAGCGTGCCAACTACCATGGCAGCTGCCAAAATTCCTGCTGCTAATCTTCTTTTTTTCATTTTACATTTCCTCTCTTTCCTGCATTTTTATATTAAATTAAATTTAATATCACCAGATAAACAACTCATGGCCTGACAGCTTCATCAGAGCCTCGATAAAATAGTAATCGCCATAGATAATGGAGAATTCATGTTCCTTGTCATGGTAAGCCGCTGTACATTTCTCCAACAGGTTATCTGTGTCTGGCTCCCATCTGCACCGCTCTCTATCCAATGCCTTTAACATCTTCAAAGCCGCGTTCTGATAGAGTTGGCTGTCTCTGCCATCCACATACTTCGACAATTCCAGAAGCCCACAAGCTGCGATAGCCGCCGCTGTGGAATCCTCCCATGTACAGTCAGCTGGCTGCCTGAAATCAACTGGGATCAATCCATTCTCAGGCGTGTTGGCCATAAAGTAATGGGCAATCCGTCTGGCTGTATTCAGATATTTTTCGTCCTTTGTATGGATATAGCTAAGAGTAAATCCATACAGCCCCCAACTTTGCCCTCTTGTCCAGGAAGACCCGACACCGTACCCCTGCCCTCCGTAGCTTCTTACCATCTCACCGGTCTCAAAGTTAAACTCCACAATATGGTTCACAGAACCGTCGTCCCTCACAAAGCATCTCTGAGCCGTATCCGCATGAGCCACAGCGATCTGACGGAATCTGGGATCGCCAGTCACCTCACTTGCCCAATACAACAGCGGAAGATTCATCATACAGTCGATGATTGCCCATCCTCTGTGATCGTCCTCATTCCAGTCATTCCAGGCCCGAATAAACCGTCCGGCCAGATTAAACCGTCCAGCCAGGTTATTGGCTGCAAGAATGCCTCGGTTATACGATGCTTTATCCTTTGTAACCCGGTAATCTGCTACGGCGGTGGGAAGCCACTTAAATCCATTGTCATGATCCAACCCCTGGGCGCTCATCAAAACTGCATCCAGCTTCTCCTCAACGTTCCTTGCCGTCTCTCTGTAAAGCGCCTCTCCTGTAAGGGAATACAGCTGCCACATGATACCGCCCCAGAAACCGTTGGTCCACCAGCTGATCTTGTTATCGCCGGACCAATCATCGAAGACACCGTCTCTGGTGGTATATGGAATCTTGTCACGGTTCCTCTGGGTTACCCCATACATTTTGGCCTTTATTTTATCGGTTGTCTCCAGAACCCAGGCTTTATCCTGCTCTGTCAAATGCATCCTTGCCTCACCCTCCTCATGTTTACCGGATACTCACGGTTACTGTCTCTCCTTTATATTGAGCCGTCACTTTCCCCTGCCTGATCTCTACCTCAGGCTTTTCCGCCAGCAGGCTTTTCCAATCTTTATGAAAATCGCCTGCCACGCTGGTGACTATCAGATGATCACCTGGCTCTAACTCCGCCTTCACCATAGGAATCACCGTCAGATTATAAAATAAGTTGGTGTTGGCAAAAGGAATCTCCAGCTCCGCTTTCTCCCCTGTCTCGCTGACAATACCGCTGCTCCCCCATGGGAACCCTGCAAAAACACTGGTCTCCGTCCTGTGAACATCCTTTTCCTCAAAACGGCCTGTGGCTTTCCCCGGCATCACCTGAAAGCATGCTTCCTGGGGAAGGGCAAAACCACCATCCGCAATCTCTATGGCCTCTGTGTTCTTAATCTGATGAATCCTTACATGCCACGGAGAGAAGGGCACCACAGTGCTTGTCACCTCTACCCCGTTCATAGGGCGGTATACAGTAGTAAGGCTTCTCTCATCTGCATGAAAATCTGTCATGCCATAACGCATACAGTAACGGTTTTCTCCCTTGCGGGAGAATGCCAGGGTATTGTCAAATGCTCCGCTTTCCAGAGAATCCCCCTTGGAAATACTGAAGCCAAATTGGTTGGAGTATACAAACTTTTCATACTTGGCAGGGCTCTGCCCATGATCCCCATTACAATGCTGTCCGGTGACGTAAGCCATAAGATGATTGTTCTCATCATGAGTGATCAGCATATGGGGATGTTTCAAATACTTCCTAGGCTCATAGGGATAATCCTTGGGCTCTGCCGTCCAGAATGGATGGTCATCATTCAGCCCCAACATCACAAAAGCCTTGTTGCTCCAGTATGGAGAACCACAGCTATTATAATTCTCGCTCATGGCGATATTGGGGTAGCCATATCCTATGGTTAACGCTCCTCCATTGTCAAAAATTGGCCTTCTCATCCATGATTCCAGATTCCGAAGCACCAGATTCTTAAGAACTCCATAATCCAGATCAAGCCCCGCATAGGCCATCCCCACAAAAGGCCCACAGTGTGCATACCGATAAGTAAGGCTTCTTCCAAAGGGAAGCTCTACGCCATCATTGGCAAACCAATATACAAAATCATGGAAAAACTGAGCACTCCGGTCTCTGAACACCTGACACCGTTCCGGTTCATAATCCTCCATCAATTTACTGTAAACCAATCCATAAAAATGAATTGCAAACGCTACATAATAATCTACCTGCCCCAGGCTTCCGTCACAATACCAGCCGTCCCCTATGTAACACTGCTCCACAATGTCAAAGTCTTCCTCTGTCTTTTCCTTGGACCAGGGCAGTCCTAAAAGCCGAAATGCCACATTGGTCAGAATCCGGAAATAACGCCAGTTGCTCTTAGGCATATCATAATGATTGATCTGATTCAGCCAGCCATACAGATTCTCCCGCTGCTTTTCTGTCAGATCCTCCCATAGAGCCTTTGGATTCAGAATCATAGAAAATGCCACTGCCGGAGCTTCCACCATCTTCTGATCAAAATCAAAGATATCACCCCAGTACTCTTCGTGCTCCGGTGTAGTGCCATGAATGATTCCTTCCTTATACCAGGCTAGCCAATCCTCAATCTCCTTCTGAGTCTCAAGAGGCAACCTGGAGTTATCTGCTGACCAGAGAGGCCCAAGTCCCCACATTACTCTGGCAAACCCTTCCATCCTGGCCGATTTTTCTCCATAATGCACTCCCGCATCACCTATGTGCAGGAAAGCATGCCCAGGACTGTAGAGGGGCTTTAATGGTCTTATAATATCAAGAAACAACTCCACCGCATCATTTCTGTTTTTTAATGATACTTCCATCTGTCGCCCCTTCTCTCTAAAAGAGTATCCGCAAATATACTACGGCAATAAAAAGCCGCAGTATATACCAATTTTGTTTGCCATACCTCTATAGAGTATCAAGAGAAGCGTAAGAAAAAATATGGCAATTTATCTTGTTTTAAACGGATATTTGATTTATTATTTAGATATTATGAATAATTTCCAGCAAGTAACAGTTCATATACATAATACATTATAAACATGATTATTTTACCATACTTTTTTTCTCTACATATGAGAAATTATGCTAGGTTTATGTCATATTATGCTGTTTTATTTGTTCATAACTTTTATTTTTCAGGATTTTTTGGGGAAGTTTTTTATAAGATTTGCACAGTTAGGCCAGAAAGGACACAAACTATCATGAACAATCAGATTGCCACCGAATATATCCATCAGTATCTGTTGTCCCACAGAAGTTCCTGCGGACGCTTGGAGCGCACCCTTCATGTACATCCCAATGCCTACGAGATCATGCTGTTCAAGCGCGGAAACGTAGATTATTTTATCAATGATACGACTTATCACTTAAGTCCTGGCGACTTAACCTTCATCCGCCCCAATGATATCCACGGCTATTTTGTCCACGATGATTCTCCTTATGAGAGGATGCCGGTACATATCAACGAAACTTACATCTCCAGCCTGTCTACCAGCCAGACAGATCTGCTGACTTGCTTTTCCGTATCAACCTCCTCTCCTTTTCATCTGAGTAAGGATCAGATCGCACAGTTTGAATATTGCGTGGATTCCTCCATACGCGCCATCAAGGAAAATGTCTTTGGGTGTGACGTATGGATTCGCTCCATGCTGTCTGTCATCTTGCTGCTGGCCAACTCTGCCCAGCAGCAAAATGACCTGGGAGTCAACGATATCCTGCCTAAACTTGTACAGGATACCATATCCTATATCAATGCTAATTTCTCCAACCCCATTTCCATACAGGGAATTGCCGACTATCTAAATATCAGCCGTTCCCGGCTGTGCCACGTATTTAAAGAATTTATGGGGATTTCTCTCTGGAATTATGTTATCATCCGCCGGATTCAGCACGCTCAGGTTCTACTAAAACAGGGCGCATCCATCACAACCACCTGTTTTGAGTGTGGTTTTCAGAATTACGCCCATTTTATAAAAGTATTTACAAAATTTACCGGAAGCTCGCCAGGAAAATATGTGAAAGATTCCCAGGCAGGCCAGCGGGATGACTCTACCCCCAACAACCCCCCCGTACAGCAAATTTCCTAGAACGGATCTTAAACGTTTCTTTACGGCTGGCCTGGATTCCCAGGCGGCTGCAGGGGCGGCTGCTTTCCCTTAAGGCCTTCTCCCCCAGGGCTAGAGACACTAAACTTCGCAGCGGGAGATCTAAGAGCGCTTAAGTTCTTCCCGAAAGGCCTTAAGAGCCTCCTCCATGGCTTCACGCCCTGGAGCTCCTTTCGTAATCCGTTTCTCCACACAGGTTTTCATGCTGATAGCCTGGTAGATATCTTCCTGGAATACCGGATTGATTGCCTGAAACTCTTCCAGAGTCAGATCATCCAATGCTTTGTTATGTTCGATACCATATAAAACCAGCTGCCCTACAATTCCATGGGCATCCCGGAAGGCAACTCCGTGATTCACCAGATAGTCCGCCGCATCGGTGGCGTTGGTAAAGCCGTTTCTGGCACTTTTCTCCATTACGTCCTTTCGGAAGGTCATGGTGGAAATCATGCCTGTAAACAAAGCCAGGCATCCTTTTACCGTATCAATGGCATCAAAGGTAAGCTCTTTGTCCTCCTGAATGTCCTTATTGTAGGCCAGAGGAAGCCCCTTCATAGTTGTCAGCATGGAGAACAGTGCCCCATACACCCGTCCGGTCTTCCCGCGAACCAGTTCTGCAATATCCGGATTTTTCTTCTGGGGCATAATGCTGCTTCCGGTGCTGTATGCATCGTCAATCTCCACAAACCCATACTCATTGCTGTTCCAGATGATGATCTCCTCGCTGAACCTGCTTAAATGCATGGCGATCAGGGACAAAGCACTTAGCATCTCTATGATATAGTCTCTGTCTGACACAGAATCCATGCTGTTGAGGGTAGGTCCATAGAATCCCAGAAGCTGCGCCGTATAGGCTCTGTCCAGGGGATATGTGGTCCCTGCCAGCGCTCCGGCCCCCAGAGGGCAATAATTCATACGCTCAAGGGTATCTCGAAGCCGCTGCCGGTCTCTTCGGAACATCTCAAAATATGCGCCCACATGATGAGCCAGGGTTACTGGCTGGGCCTTCTGCAAATGAGTAAATCCTGGCATATACGTATCCAGATGGTTTTCCATGATGTTCAGAAGCCGTTCCATCAGTGTTTTCGTAAGTCCGTCGATTTCCTTCAATTCGTCCCTGCAGTACAGCCTCATGTCAAGAGCTACCTGGTCATTCCTGCTGCGGCCAGTGTGAAGCTTCTTCCCTGGTTCGCCGATCCGTTCTATCAGATTAGCTTCTACAAATGAATGAATATCCTCATGTTCTTCTGTAAACTCCAGCCTGCCAGACTCAATGTCTTCCAAAATCCCATGTAGGCCTTTCAAGATTTCTTCCTTGTCCTCTTGTGAGACAATCCCCTGTTTCGCCAGCATGGTCACATGGGCCACACTTCCTTCGATATCCTGACGGTAAAATTTCCGGTCGAAAGACAAAGATTCATTAAAATTATGAACCAACTGATTTTCTTCTTTCGTAAAACGTCCGCCCCACAGTTTCATTGATCAATTTCCTCCTGTTCGATTTCCCTGTTATCCAAATCCATACTTTCCTCATCCTCCATGCTTCCTTGCAGCAATTCTGATGAATGCATGCCAGGCTGTTCAGCCCCTTCACCAGGCATTCCTGCGCCAATGTGCAGCGCCTTTTTGCATACCATAATCAGCAGAAGAAGCAACACGCTTCCCAGTGTGATCCAGATTCCCATTCGGAATCCCTCCGGCTCATATGAGAAGCTTATGGTGTGAACACCTTCTGTCAGTTCCACACCTATAAACGTGTCAAATAGTTTGCGGACCGGCTGTATCTTTCCATCTACCGTTACCGTCCAGCCTGCATCGTAGGGAATGCTGGTAAAGAGGGTTCCCGCCTTTTCTGCTGTCACTTCACCCTCCAGCAAGGTGTCGGTCCAATTGGTCACCTCAAGGGGATACCGATTCAGAATCTCATAGACGGAGTGAAGGGCATCAAAGTCAAATCGGTATGCCCTGGCTCTCAAGTCCAGTTCCTCATTCTTTCCTGTCAGCATGATGGGTTCCCCTGCCTGGCACCACCCCAGTTCCAGAAAGAATCCCCTGTTTATGTTCTTGAAGGTCTCCGTATCCTCCCCTCGCTTAACTTCTACCTCCTCCACTGTCCTGTTGCCGACATACACATAGTAGTCTCCTGAGACCTGGGGAGTGAACCGGAATTTGTTGGCCTGGCCGTCGCTGTCTGCCTCTATGAGAACCTGAGCCGCCCCGATGACATCGCACAAGTTATTCTGCACCAAGGCCGGATTCCCCAGATCCCGCATCCAGACAGCTTCCAGATCCGGATCCACCATGAATCCTACTGGCAGTGTATCGTGGCGCATGTAAAGCCAGGTTTCTCCCTTTTTCTCGATTAACATCAGATTGGGAATCTCTGTCTGTTCCTGGGAATACAGACCATACTTAACGGAGAACAAAGAATCTATAAGCGGCGTGCTTCCGGTAATGCTGTATGCATTGGTATTGCCCTCACATCCCACCTCTTTAAAAAACGCGGTCAGTCTGCTGTTGGCCGTAGAGGAAAACAGAGATACTGTAGGGAAATTCATCCACGCCCCATCATTTTTCGTCTTCCTGGTCACCTTCTCAATCCGGAAAAAGGTATTGGCTGGCAAAAGCGTATCTACCAGCTGTCTCACATCCTGATTGTCTTTTATATAGCTGCTTCTGCTGGTGGTGGTGACGCTGGTGACCGTAGTATTGACCGCCGCCTCCACAGATACTACTGCCAGGGACAGAATCATCAGGATTCCATAAGGTTTCTTTCTATATTTATACAGGTAGATCAGACCGGCATAGATTGCCAGGAACAGGATTGCCACATAATACACATAAAACGAAAAATGCTCCTGCTCCACCAGCTTCTCGGCCAAAATGACAAATGCCGTACTGCCCCAGAAGGCGATGGCCACCTGTTTCCACGGAATCTCACTCAGATGGCTGTAAGCCCGATAGCAGATTACCAGCATAAGGAAAATGTAGATAAACGACTGCCGGCAGGGAAGGCTGTTGGGAAAATGAAATCCATGCCATACAAAATTCAACGTGTTTACCGAAAAACTGGCAAAAAACATAAGGAGAAGCCCGCAGTAAACCACCTTTTCCTTCAGTGCTATACGTTTACAGCCCAGATACAGTAAAAAAAGCATCAGAACCGCCACACCGCAGTAGATATTAGGCCAATGATCCAATCCAATCTCGATCTCCACATTTCCAATATGTCTCGCAAACATATCAAAGATAGAGAAGTAGGAACTGACGGTCTGGGGGAAATTAAAATCTCCTGAAGCAGTCATCTGAAGCGCATAGATCTCCGGCAAAAGCACCACTGCTGCCATCCCTCCGGCCATAAGCGAATAAAATCCGAACTGCCCGCAGTGTAGAAAATAGTCTTTCACCCTTCTGTCTTTTTTGCCTTCCAGGATCAGAACCGAAAAAAAGTAGATCACCATGAAAATACAGATCATAATGGAGATATAATAGTTGGAAAGGATGCATAACCCCAGGGAAATCCCATACATCATTCCCTTTTTTTCCTTTACCAGCCTCTCCACGCCAAGCATGATCACAGGGAACAGAAAGATGCAATCCAGCCACATGATGTTCCAGCTGTATGCCGCCATATATCCGGACAGAGCATAGAAAATCCCAAAAAATGCAACTCCAAAATCATTTCTGTTGCAATGCTTTTTCAGATACCAGCCAAAGCTTAGGCCGGATAAGCCGATTTTCAGCACAATGGAGTAGGTCATAAACTCAATGACCAGTTGCCTGGGGCAAAGAATCAAAAACCAGTTAAGGGGGCTGGCCAGATAGTAAGCATACAATGCAGAAAAATTGATCCCCATACCAATATTCCAGCTGTACAAAAGGCTTCCTCCATTGGACAGCTTATGCTGGAATTCTGAAAAAAATGGCGCATACTGATGGTACATGTCCGTCCGCAAAAAGCTTTCTTCTCCAAAAGGGAAGATGCCTCTCTGGGCAAAGATAATGACCATGATCACCACCGGTATACAAAAAGCAGCCCATAGTCCATCTATCGGCTTCAGATATCCATCAATCGTTTCCTCTCTGCGTCTTCTTCTCTTCTCTTCTCTTCTGGCCTCCTGGCTTCTGCTCCTAAGGAGACGGGCCGGGCGAAGATCCGATTCTTCTGTTTCCACGTTCTGTCCAACAGGTTCCTCCTGCTGGCTCGAATCGTCTGTATACTCCTGTTCATCGCCGCAGCACGTTTCCTCTTTTGGTGAAGATTCCTGCCTGGCAGCCAGTCTGTCAAGCAACGCCTCCATCTCCCTTGTCATTTCTTTTATATCATCATGTTCCATATGATTTAAGCTCCATCATGCGCTTTCTTCCTAAATATAATCCATTTACTAAGGACGTAGTTTAATACCAGGGAAATCACAGATACCAATACTTTTCCCACATATTCATTCCAATGCAGGACATCCACCGCCAATACCATGATCACCATGGTAAGCGCTCCTGTGGCCAGCCGGCATGTGACAAACGATGCAAATTCTTTCCACAGCCGGCTGAGCCTCATCTCCATGCTGCGAAATACAATCAGCTTGTTGGTTATAAAGGCGAACACCACCGCCGCAGCCCAGCTGAAGGCTGTCGCCCACCGATAGTCTATCCCTGCAACACGGAATAACCGGTAACTGCCCCAGTCAACCAGGGTCGTCAGCACGCCAAAAAAGACGTAGCTGACCGATTCCGGGTTGGCTAATTTTCTCCATATGTTTTCAATCATTCTTATTCTTTCATCCCTGACAGCAATTTATCGATACTTACAAGTTTCACACACAGCGCAAAAAGCTCCATAGCCAGTTCCAAATCCTCAAGAGGCGGATAAGAAGGGGCAATGCGGATATTGCTGTCATGAGGGTCTTTTCCATAAGGGTATGTGGCACCGGCCCCAGTCATCACAAGACCTGCCTTCTTACATCTGGCCACAATGGCTTTTGCACAGCCATCCAAAGAGTCGAAAGACATGAAATAACCGCCCTTGGGCGTAGTCCACGTTCCGATTCCAAGTCCATCCAGTTCTCTGGACAGAATACGGTTTACCGCCTCAAACTTAGGTCTTAATATGTCTGCATGAAGCCTCATATGCTCCACCATGCCATGGATCCCGCCGAAGAACCTTACGTGGCGCAACTGATTCACCTTGTCATGTCCGATGGTCTGAATCCGAAGCTGTTTTTTGATGTCCACCAGGTTATTCTGGGATGCGGCAATGGCAGCGATGCCGGAACCTGGGAAACTGATCTTGGATGTGGAGGCAAACTTATACACCAGATCCGGATTGCCGGCTCTCTTGCACTCCGCCAGAATCTCAATCAGATGATCCTGGTCCAGATCATACAGGTGGTGAATGGTATATGCATTGTCCCAGTAGATACGGAAATCCGCAGCCGCCGGCTTCAGCCTTGCAAAGCGGCGCACCACCTGATCAGAGTAGGAGATCCCCTGAGGGTTGGAGTACTTGGGAACACACCAGATTCCTTTAATCGCTTCATCCGATGCCACCAGTTCTTCCACAATATCCATATCCGGGCCTTCGGGAGTCATAGGTACGGTAATCATTTCAATGCCAAAATATTCGGTGATGGCAAAATGCCGGTCATATCCGGGAACCGGGCACAGAAACTTTACTTTATCCAGCTTACACCAGGGAGTGTTGCCCATGACTCCGTTGGTCATGGAGCGGGCAACGGTATCATACATGACATTCAGGCTGGAGTTACCGTAGATAATGATATGATCCGGAGCCACCTCCATCATATCCCCCAGCAGTTCTTTTGCTTCACTGATACCATCCAGCACACCATAATTACGGCAATCGGTTCCGTCATCGCAGGTTAAATCCATGTCGCTGGTCAGCACATCCATCATTCCCATAGATAAATCCAGCTGGTCTATGCTGGGCTTGCCTCTGGACATATCCAGGCGCAAATCCTGGCCCTGATATTCCCGGTACTTCACTGCCAACTCTTTCCTCAATGCCTGCAACTCTTCTTTTGTCATCTCCGCAAATGGTTTCATGCTGTTCCTCCTTCTTAATTCTAGTGTACTCCGGTTCTCTTTCTGCCTGATTGTGTGAGATCCCCAGCGCACAAATTCTGTATTTTGCAACATTTCCTTGTACTTTACAGCATTCTATAAGTTTCGTCAATATACAACTTTCCCATATTTTGTTGGCTGACAGCCAATGATTATGCGCCAATTCCAAGAAACAGCCCGATCATTCGCACAATCCAGGCCACCATCCAGGCAATGGCACACTGTCCCACCACCATTCCTACAGCCCACACTCCTCCCAGTTCCCGCTTCACCGCGGAAATGGCGGCCACGCAAGGGGTATATAACAGGCAGAACACTAAAAGGCTTACCACTGCCAGTGGACTCATGGTTGTGACCAGGGCTTCCGTGGAACCAAACAGCACGGACAAAGTAGACACAACGCTTTCCTTGGCCATGAATCCGGTGATCAGGGCGGTAGAAGTCCTCCAGTCGCCAAATCCCAGGGGCTCAAACACAGGTGCGATCCAGCCTGCCACGACGGCAAGAATGCTGTCCTGAGAATCAGTCACAATGTTTAAGTGGGTGTCAAAGGTCTGCAGAAACCAGATGGCTATGGTGGCCACGAAGATCACAGTAAAGGCCCTCTGCAAAAAGTCCTTAGCCTTCTCCCACAGAAGCTGCCCTACATTCTTGGCGCTTGGCATCCGGTAATTGGGAAGCTCCATGACAAAGGGAACCGCCTCCCCGCGGAACAAATGCTTCTTTGTAAGCAGCGCCATCAAAACTCCTGTAAAGATCCCAAGAAAATACAGTGCTATCATAATGATTGCCCTATATTGGGGAAAAAATGCCGCCGTAAAGAACGCATAGATGGAAATTTTGGCGGAACAGCTCATAAACGGTGTCAGGAGAATGGTCATCTTCCTGTCACGTTCCGAGGAGAGAGTCCTGCTTGCCATAACTCCGGGAACCGTACAGCCGAATCCTACCAACATGGGGACAATGCTCCTTCCAGACAATCCGATCTTACGCAGCAGCTTATCCATGACAAAGGCAACCCTGGCCATATATCCGCTGTCTTCCAGAAGGGACAGGAAGAAAAAGAGCGTCACAATAATAGGAAGAAAGCTTAATACGCTTCCGACTCCGTTGAAGATTCCATCAATGATCAGAGAATACAGCACCTCATTGACCTTAGCGGCCGTAAGAGCCGCCTCCACGCCTTTTGTCAGCCATGAGATGCCCATGTCCAGAATCTCCGCCAATCCAGCGCCGATAACTCCGAAGGTCAGCCAGAATACCAAGCCCATGATCCCCACAAACGCCGGAATCGCCGTATATTTCCCGGTAAGGAACCGATCCATCTCCATGCTTCTGGCATGTTCCCTGCTCTCCCTGGGCTTTACCACCGTCTCTTCACAGATCTTATTGATAAATTGAAACCGCATATCCGCAATGGCCGCAGCCCGATCCAGCCCTCGTTCCACCTCCATCTGACAGATAATATGCTCCAGAGTTTCCTTTTCATTCTGGTCCAGTTCCAGTCTTGCCTCCACCCTGGGATCTCCCTCCGCCAGCTTGGCCGCTGCAAAGCGCACCGGAACCTGGGCCTTTGCCCCATGGTCTTCAATCAGATGCATGATTCCATGAAGGCATCTATGTACGGCTCCTCCATGGTCATTGGCATCGCAGAAATCCTGCCTTCCAGGACGTTCCTGGTATTTAGCCACATGGATGGCATGGTCAATCAGCTCGTGGATTCCCTCGTTTTTGGCTGCGGAGATGGGAATCACCGGGATTCCCAGCATTTCCTCCAGCTCATTGACTCTTATGGAACCTCCGTTCTCCCTTACCTCGTCCATCATATTTAGAGCCAGAACCATAGGAATATCCAGTTCCATCAACTGCATGGTCAGATACAGGTTCCGCTCAATGTTGGTGGCATCTACGATATTGATAATTCCTCTTGGGTTTTGATCCAGCACAAACTGTCTGGTGACAATCTCTTCATTAGAATAAGGGGACATGGAATAGATTCCCGGCAGATCGGTCACCAGAGTGTTGTCGTGTCCTTTTATTACCCCGTCTTTCCGATCTACCGTCACTCCCGGGAAGTTTCCTACATGCTGGTTTGATCCGGTCAGCTGGTTAAACAGGGTCGTCTTCCCACAGTTTTGATTCCCTGCCAGGGCGAAGGTAAGAGGCACGCTTTCCGGAAGAGGATGCTCGTCTGCCTTCACATGGTATTTTCCTCCTTCTCCCAGGCCGGGATGGGAAATCTGCCGCTTTTTTGCCGTTCTTTTTTCCTGCCGGACATCCTCCCGAACCTGGTCGATCTCGATCTTCTCCGCGTCCGCTAAGCGCAGGGTTAATTCATAGCTGTGGATCCTTAACTGAATCGGATCTCCCATGGGGGCATATTTTACCATGGTAACGCTGGCTGTAGGGATGATTCCCATATCTAAAAAATGTTGCCGCAAGGCCCCTTCTCCGCCTACAGAAAGTACGGTTGCCGTCTTTCCAATGGGCAACTCTTTTAATGTCATGCTGACCGCCTCCTCATTGTGTCTACATCAGGTTTTTTCACGTTTTATGACGGTGTCATTATACTAAAGAATTAAACCCAGGTCAACTAAGTTATTGGGCGTGACATTTCGTTTCTCATATGGTATCATATCCAAAAACCTTATACTTACAACAATGGAGGAATATGCGATATGTATAGTTTTACCAATGACTACAGCGAGGGTGCCCACCCACGGATTCTGGAAGCACTTATGAACACCAATCTGATTCAAAATACAAGCTATGGGTTGGATATCCATACCAGCCATGCTGCCCAGTTGATCCGTAATGAAATCTGCTGTCCAGATGCAGATGTCCACTTGATTGTAGGCGGTACACAGACAAATCTGATTACCATCTCCACTGCTCTTCGTCCCTATCAGGCAGTCATATCCGCTGCCACCGGCCATATCAATGTCCATGAAACAGGGGCCATTGAGGCCACAGGCCATAAGGTTCTGGCTATGGAGACCGAGGACGGCAAGCTGACTCCTGGCCTGGTTCAAAAGGCCCTGGATTATCATACGGATGAACATATGGTTCAGCCCAAAATGGTATACATTTCCAACTCCACAGAGATCGGAACCCAGTATACGAAGGCAGAATTGGAACAGCTTCACCACATCTGCCGCCAGAAAGATCTGTACCTGTTTATGGATGGTGCCCGCATGGGGTCTGCACTGACCAGCCCTGTCAATGATCTGACCCTGGCTGACATCGCACAACTGACAGATGTATTCTATGTGGGAGGGACGAAAAACGGAGCGCTGTTTGGTGAAGCATTGATTATCTTGAATGACGAATTAAAACCGGATTTCCGGTATATGATCAAGCAGAGGGGCGCTATGCTGGCAAAAGGATGGCTTTTAGGCATTCAATTTGAAGAGCTGTTTCAGAATAACCTGTTCTACGATCTGGCGGCTCATGCCAACCAGATGGCGGCCAAATTGAAAAAAGCCCTTGCAGACAAGGGCTTTGCATTCGCGTACGATTCCTGCACCAACCAGCTGTTCCCCATCTTCCCCGATGAGGCCATTGAACGGCTGAAAAAGGGGTTCACATTCAACATGGACCGCCGGATTGATGCCTCTCACAGCAGTATCCGCCTGGTAACTTCATGGGCCACCACCCAGGAGAGTGTGGATGCCTTTATAAACGCTTTATAAAAAGTCTGAATCCGCCACTTCCTGGCTGGAGCATCCTTTTACAAAAGGTCCTGGCTGGGGGCGGATGCCACGGTGGCTTCCATAATAATCTTCGTTGAAAATGATTTCCGTGCCGTCAGGATTCTCAAACTTCTGCTCCGGCTGAAAGGCCTCCCCCAACGATTCTGTGGAAACCACACCGGTCTCAAATTCTGGAAGGAACTCATATAGGTTGGTCTCCAAACTATATGTCCCATCCTTTTCCACCAGCTTTACATAGACCTTATGCTCTGTGTCAACCCTGTAGTTTTCTTCCTTGGCACAGGGCTTTGCACCGTTGAAGAATACATTGCCTCCGGTGTAGACCGGCATCTTATCGTAGTATTTGCTCCGGTCTTCCACAGAGCCCTTGTCCCCTTCATGGAAGAACCGCTCTAAGAATTCTTTCTGGGTAGGATATTCATCAAAGGGCCAGGTTCCTGCCACCGGATTATATTTCATGGAAATCTCATCCTGGGCATCACCCTGGAATTCTTCCGGCACCTTCCCCTGAACAAAGATATTGTTGTAGAAACGCATATCCCCGTGCAGGAATGTCATGAACCCGGCCACCTCTGTCCTGTGGGGAACATGATAAGGCGTGTAGCGCTCGTGGCCGCTTCCTCCATTGTTGGTTCCCTCGCCTACGCTTGTGAAGGAGCCGCAAATTAAGTTATGGACATAGGCAACTCCCTGGGTTGCCAGTTTCCCGCTGTAGGTAGACAGAAGCACGTTGTTGTCCACCAGGGTAGGCCCATGGCTCACCTCAATAAAGATATCCTCCCCCAGTGCCAGTGGCATGCTAAGATCTGTGCTGGCCGGAGGGACATTGTCATGGAACAGGTTCTGTGTCACCCGTGTGCCCTGTGCCTGCCAATCCAGCCACAACCCCCTGGTACAGTGGTGAATATGGTTGCGGCGAAAGATCACGTCAATGGCCGCATGCATCTTGATTCCGCCGATCTCGGCGCCTGCCAACTGCTGTTTGTTGTTGATATGATGAATATGGTTATCTTCTATAATAGAGAATACGCCTCCCAGATGTCCCACAATACCGGTCTGTTCGCAGTGATGAATATTACACCGGCGAATGATATGGGATCCGATCTTCTCCTTGGTCCACCCTTCTGTCTGGGCCTGGCAGATGGCGTCCCGCTCCGTCTGGGTACCATGTTTCACCCGCTTCAGAGCCCACTTATTCTCATTTTCCGGCTGAAGATACTTGCCCAGGGAAATGCCGCAGCATTTGGAATCTGACACCTCACAGTCTTCTATGATCCACCCCTTGGACCAGTGAGGGCCGATCATCCCCTCCTGATAAGCTGTGGGCGGAGCCCAGGTGGTAGCTGCCTGCTTTACCACAAATCCAGACAGGGTAATATAGTTAACCCCTGTCTTATCCGGATAAAAGCAGTTGCGGCGCACATTGATCTCCACATTCTCTTTGTTGGGGTCTGCCCCATGAAAATTGGCATAGAGAACAGTCACGCCATCATCCTGCCTGGTATACCATTTATACAGGGAGTTCTCCGGCTCCCAGGAAGCCGGGTTCTTCTCCGGTTTTAGCACCTCTTCCAGGCTGAAACATTCATACATGGAACGGCCGTTGAGATACACCTCTCCGGTATGGACCGGATGATTGGCATAATACCAGTCTCCAAAGATCTCGGTGGTGTACGGATTGTAAGAACCAAAAACCCCGACTGGAATCCGGGCCATCCATACATCCTTCTCATATTGAGTCCAGCACTTTACTTCCTCTGCCCCGGTGATCACCGCTCCCAAAGGCTTAACGGAGCGATAGATAATGGGCTGCTTCTCGGTTCCTCCTCTGCGCGGATTCACATATTCACGGTACACGCCGGGAGACACCAGAATCTCATCCCCGGCCGCTGCAAGTTCTGCAGCGGCGCTAATAGTTTTAAATGGGCGCTCCTTGCTTCCATCCCCAGGCCGTTTCACATCGGCTGCCACATAATAGATCACGTTTTCTTCCTCCTTGCTGTGAAATGTGCTCTTATAGTCTCTCTGTGCCTGATTTTGCTTCCCTTCCAATCGTCTTTACTCATAAATGGTTCTTCCCTTTTTATCCGGAATTCCTGATTTCCGATAAAAATAGGAATTGATCTGATCCCTCCAGTTTATGGCATTCTTAAGCTGCCTCTCCAGCCGCTCCTTCCCATTCTCATAGCTTTCTTCATCCAGCTGTCCCTTCAGGCCTTCCCATATACGCTGATACGCTTCCACCTTCTCCACGCCCTCAAAATGGGTGTCATAGATATGTTGAATCACTGTTTTTCCGGAATGGAGCACATGAGTATAAGGCACATGGTGGAAAAACAGCAGATATTCGTCCGGACAGGAGGAAAGATCCTCATACTCCCTGGCCCTTTCATCCGAATACTGGAAGGTATAAGCCGTTCCAGTAACCTTCGTGCGGTCACGTCCCAGGCCATTCCGATCTGCGTAGTGATACGTTCCCCAGCTGTCATACTCATACCCGTCGATATCCGGCCCATAATGCAGCTTCGGCTTGCACATAAATCCCACAGACAGAGGGCATGTATAATTCTCATAAGTCTCTCTGGAAGTCATAAGAACTCCCAACAGCTTCTCCTCCCCATCTGGATTCAAGTCAAAGCTTAACCGTATCCACTCTCTGGCGATCTCCTCCGCCTGGGCATCATTGCTCCAGACCATACGCCCATATCCGTACAGATTGGCCTGGGACAGCTTATTTCCCGTCCAGTTGGCATCCATGCCCACACTGCCCACTGCCGCAATCCCGGACATGGCCCTGTCGTGAGATTGATTCTTAATCACATGTTTGATCACCGAGTCTCCTTCATATTTGGTGTCAAAATCCATGGTCTCCTTCCACATAGGAACCAGGTAGCAGATATCGATCTGATGTCCTGTATATTCCTGAGTAATCTGGAACTCCAGCATCTGATTGGTGGCTTTCAAAGCCCCGAACAGAGGAGAATGAGGCTCCCGGATCTGGAAATCAATGGGCCCGTTCTTGATCTGCAGAATCACATTGTCCGCAAATTTCCCATCCAGTTCCATAAAAATGTCGTAGGCCGCCTTGGCTCTGTCCAGGCTCCGGTCTCTCCAATCCTGCCTGCAGTTATATACAAAACACCGCCAGATGATAATCCCGCCGTAAGGAGCAACTGCCTCCGCCAGCATATTGGCCCCCTCATCATGATTCCTTCCATAAGTAAACGGTCCTGGTCTTCCCTCGGAATCCGCCTTCACCACAAATCCCGCAAAATCTGGAATCACCTGGTAGATCCCTGCCACGGTATCCTTCCACCACTGGCGCACCGTTTCCTCCAGCGGATCCGCTGTCTGAAGGCCTCCGATACTCATAGGCGACGCATAGTTAACACTTAAAAAGGTCTTAATCCCATACTCACCAAACACATCGGAAATCTTCTTAATCTCCGTCAAATACTCCGGCTCAATAAAATGGGTTTCCAGCTGATGCACATTGACATTATTTATGGAAATCCCATTGATCCCAACTGAGCAAAGAAGCCTGGCATACTGCCGAACCAGATCCATATCCCCCCGAAAACGATTCTTATCATAAAAGATGGAATCCCCTGCATACCCTCTCTCAATGGAACCGTCAAAATTATCCCAGTGATTGATCATACGAATGCTCTGATCCGGAATAGAAACATAGGGGAACGCTCCCATTCCAGTGATGAGGAACTGGTGAAGCCCAAACATGCCATACAAGAGCCCTTGCTCCCCACATGCCTCCACCCCATATCCATCCCCCGTTTTCACAATCCGATAGCCTTCTTTTGAAAGGCCTTCCTCCTGGACTCTGCGAAACAAGACATTGGCATCCTTTTCCTCCACTTCTCTCATTCCTTCAAACAGAAGAGGCATCTCCCTTTTAATCGTCTCCCCGATCTGCCCCAACTCTCCACTTCCAACCACACAGAAGCTTCCCAATCCCTTACCTGCCGCTTTCTTCAACCAACACAAATCCCTGTCTTTTTTCATATTTGCCTGTCCTTTCTGTAGTATTGCCTCCTTAACCCTAAAACTGCACCGGAAAACACATCCCCCGGTGCAGCCCTTTCTTTCTATGTATTCCCTGCAATCAGCATATCACATTCTGCATACTCCCTGCAAGCCAACATTTTATATTTTCCCCAACAATCACAGCCCTTTTCTCAAAAGCCTGCTCCGAAGCAAACGCCACATGGGGAGTAGCAATCAGATTCTTCGCCCCAAAAAGCACATGATCCTTCGCCACCGGCGGCTCTGCCTCGAACACATCTACCGCCGCACCGGCAATCCAACCTTCATTCAAAGCTTTTGCCAGCGCCTCACTGTCCACAATCGGCCCTCTCGCCGTATTGATAAACAATGCATTTTTCTTCATCATTCTAAACTGCTCTTCTCCCATAAGCCCAGTGGTATCCTTGGTCTGAGGCACGTGAACCGACACGATATCACAGGTCTTAAGAAGCTCTTCCATGGAAACAAATGTCACCCCCGGAATCTCCTTCACTGACCGGTTGTACGCATACGTCTCACATCCAAATGCCTGAGCGATCCTTAGCACTCTCTCACCGATCGCCCCTGCCCCGATGACACCCAACTTCTTGCCTTCCAGCTCGAAACCGACCAGTCCCTGCTTGGTTCCCCCGTTTCTTGCCGCATCATTGCAGGCCAGCACATTCCTTGCCAGATCGATGATAAAACCAAACACCAGATCCGCTACGGCTACTGTGGAGTATCCTGCACAATTGCACACACGAATCCCCTTTTCCTTGCAATACGGAATGTCAACCAGATCCACACCGGTAAATGCCACGCAGATCATCTTAAGCTCCTGGCATTTCTCCATAATGTCCCTGCCATATTTTATATTAGAAAGAACCACACAATCTACTCCCTGGCTTCTCTCCGTAAGAACCTGGGGATCCTCATTCCTGTCTGGATAATAGGTGACCTCATGCCCGGTTCCAATCGCTTGTTCCACAATCCCTTTCAAACGGTCTCCGGAGATACCAAGTGGCTCTAAAAATGTAATCTTCATTGTTGTCTTCCTCCAAATTATTCCAATTTTCCTTCATTTTAGCCTTTCACAGCGCCTGCTGTCAATCCTTCTATGAAATACCGATTGAAGCACAAGTATACAATAATCATGGGAACCATGGCAATGGCTGAACCTGCCAGCATCAGATTCCAGGATGAGGCTGCCTCGCCAGATCCCTTTAAGTTCATGATGCCAACAATCAATGGCATTCTGTCAGGATTGGATAGGGTAAACACCATGGGCATCAGATAATCATTCCAGGAATGCCTGAATTCCAGGATTGCAATGGTAGCAATCAGAGGTTTTAAAAGGGGAAGGATGATCTTCACATAAATGGAAAAGAACGAACATCCGTCTACCTTGGCTGATTCGTCAATCTCTTTGGATATGGAACGAATATAAGAGCGCGTTATAAAAAGATTGGTAACATTCAACCCAAACACCCGGATAATAATCACACCCCACAAGGATTTGTTGATTCCCAAAACTTTCGCAATGGCAAACTGCGGATACAACGTCAGGCTTCCCAGATTTACAAACATAGAAGTCAAAGCCAGGGG
>CANDZL010000017.1:0-55712 GCA_947425205.1 uncultured Hungatella sp.
AGCCCTTGTGGTCGGACCGTTTATTGCACCGGAGGTATTCATAACCGGAAGGGTTACGGGTGACTTTCAGGGCATAGCCGCATTTCCCGCATTGATTTATTTCAGATTTGTACATAGATTCGTCTTCTTTTTCTCTCTTATTTTTCTCTGATTCTTAATCCTTTTTCTCCGGCCCTCCAAGGCCTTTTTTCTTTCTCCTTCTTTACTTTTTCTCTTTCTGCCTTCCACTCTCTGTCTTCCCTTTCCTTTCCCTCAAAACATAAGAAATGCTTTATTTTCAGGCCTTTTTCCCTATCTTCTTCCTTACCCTCAAAAGAAAAATCTTATGAAAACAGGGCCTTAAGGAGGATGAAACAGCCTTAAGCATCCTTATTTCCCTTTTTCTTATGGAGCAAAGGACAGCCGCTCTGATGCATAAAAAAATGAAAAAAGACAGAAAAAAGGCAGAGAAAGAAGGAAATTTAATCCTTCTGACTCTGCCTTATGTTTGGCTTTATGTCGGACATTCTGCAATGGAGAAATGGAAGATTGCAGGATGGAGGGTGACAAAGTTCACACATTTTTCACAAAATAATTAGCACTCATCACTTGACAGCGCTAATAACATATGTTATAGTACGTATATAACAAATAAAACAGTTGTAACAAGGATCAAACATCCTTTTACACCATTAAAAAAGGAGAGATGATTTATGTTGATGCCTAGTATCTTTGGAGAAAACTTATTTGATGATTGGATGAATTTTTCGTTTCCGGATATTGATAAAACCTTATATGGATAGCACGAGATGAACCTGATGAAGACAGATGTAAGGGACACCAGCAACGGATATGAGATCGCTGTTGACCTTCCTGGATTTAAGAAAGAAAATCTTTCGATCCAGCTGAATAACGGCTATCTCACCATCAATGCTTCCAAGGGCGTAGATAAAGATGAGACTGACAAAGACGGCCGATATATCCGCCGTGAGCGCTATGCCGGCAGCATGAGCCGCAGTTTCTACGTAGGCTCCCATGTTACAGAGCAAGATATCCACGCTAAGTATGAAAATGGCATTCTTACCCTGGATGTACCTAAAGAGGATGAGAAGGCCGTTGAACGAAATCACTATATCGCCATTGAAGGTTAAACTCCTGTAGGAAAATCCGCTCCCCCACATTCTGAAGCCCCGCTTCCAATGTGGGGGAGCGTTTTACTATTATCTTTCTATCCCTCGCTTCCCTATTTTGGGCGAGTATTTTCACGCCCTACCTGTCTCTATTCTTCCAGCATCCATACCCGCATCGGATTTTCGCCCCGGTTGGCCCATGCATAGTATGGAATCGCCGTCAATACAGCTGGTATCTTCTCTGGACGGGTTTCGCTGTACAGCTTCCCGTCGTCTTTCATCTGGTATCCTCTCATCCTCAGGCACACATTTCCTTTGAGAACCCCTTCTTCACACCGATAAGCCTCCACATCTGACGATGCCAGATCCCTGGGTATTCTAAGGGACTGAAGCGCCTTTTTGTTGTCCGCACCTTCAAAGCAATACACCATCGGCCCCCGCATAAACGCCACACATCCCACGTCCGCCCTTACGTTCTGACTGGCAAATATCCTGCGCACCGGCATATCAAAACGGATATCCAGCTGGTCTCCTGCCTTCCAGGACCGTGTTACATACAGATACCCCTTTTGTATCATGTCTTTCACTTCAATCCTCTGTCCGTTTATGGCAATCTGGGTTCTTTCATCCTTTAACGGCACGTACCCTGGAATGTGAACCGCCAACGTAAATGCCTTGTCTGTCTTAGGCTGGATGATGTAGGCGACCTTGCCTTCCCATGGATAACAACTCTCCACCTGAATCTCCGCCTTTTCCAGCTCCGCCTTCTGCCCCATAAACAGATGAGAATAGATTGTGGTATCACTCTCGCTCCAGCCATAGCTTCCAAGGGAGGCAATCAGCCTGGCCAGGTTTGTGGGACAGCAGGCACAGGCATACCAGCCTGGCCTTACAGGAAGCACATGCTCATATCCAAACAAAGTTCCAGACACACCTGGATTTACTTCCAGAGGATTTACATAAAAATATTGCTTCCCATCCAGCTGGATTCCGCTTATGATTCCGTTGTAAAGCTCCCGCTCCATGATGTCAGCAAATGTTCCGTCCGGATTGATTTCCAGCATCCTCTTTGCAAAAAATACCATACCGATGGAAGCGCAGGTTTCTGCGTATGCCATATCATTGGGCAGGTCATAATCAATGGTAAATGCCTCTCCCTCCGCCGTAGAGCCGATTCCGCCTGTGATATACATCCTCTGCTCCACAATATTATTCCACAGCCTTAGGCAAGCCTCATAAAGCCTTTCATCCCCGTCTTCTCCCGCCAGATCCGCCATAGCCGTATACATATAGACGGCGCGAACCGCGTGGCCCACTGCCTTATCTTGGTTGTAGATCACATCATGCGTCTGACAGTATGTGGTGTCTAGCTTGTCCAGATTATACTGCCCCCAATGCTGCCACCCTCTTTTCAGTTTTTCTTCATAAAAATAATCCGGGTTCTTTCCCCTCTCTTCCAGAAAATAGCGTGCCATAGCCTTATATTTATCTTTTCCTGTGACACGGTAAAGCTTCATAAGGCCAATCTCCACTTCCTGGTGCCCGGGAATCCCCCTCTCCTTCTCTGGGCCGAACCGGCTTATGATGTGATCTGCCAGCCTCTCTACCACATGAAGAAGTTTGTCCTTTCCTGTGGATTCATAATAGGCTGCCGCCGCCTCCATCATATGTCCGGCACAGTACAATTCATGGCACTCCCTCAAATTCTGCCAACGCTTCCCAGGCTCTTTTATAATAAAATACGTGTCCAGATATCCATCTGGCTGCTGTGCTTTCTCGATGATTTCAATAACCTCATCCGCCCTTTTTTCCAACTCCCCGTCCGCTCTGACTGCCAGGGCATAGGCAACACCTTCCAGCCATTTTGCCACGTCGCTGTCCTGGAATACCATGCCATAAAATTCCCCCTGGCTTAAGCCTGCCGCAATGCGGAAATTTTCGATGGCATGGCTTTTGGCAACCCCAGGTACTTGATCCTTAAGCACCCTCTCTTGAAACGGAATTACCGTATCAATCACCTTGTCCTGAATCTCCGACCAGAAACCATCCTTCAGCCTTACCTGTTTTACCTTGATCTCATTCATTTTCATATCCCTGGTTCTTCTCCTTTTTCCTTGGATTCCATAAATTTCCAATCATAGGACGCCTGTCATCCCAGCGTTTCCCTGTCTGTCTTCCCATCTGCCATCACAAAACACTCCCTTCCTTTGTCCTCCTTTATTTTCCTTTCTTACCGCATACAATATGGGAATCACGGTTTATTATATCAGATCTTCTTTTAACTCACAAACAGTTCCCCTTTTTATTCAAACATCATACTCTGTCTGGAAGAGCCTGCTATCCATTGACATTGCAGAAAAAATTCAGTATGGTATTACAGAAAACAGTTGTTCGAATCTGACAGATTAACTAAAAAAGGGGATAAAACTTTGCTATGCTGAAAAGAAAGTTGAAACCGATAAAAGAAAAAATTTTATTGAGAATCCGTTATTTCAGAAGATTCCGTCCATGGAAAAAGAACGGGAAATGGGTGCTTGTCCCAAGCTTCTTGCCCCTTCAATATGATGCAATAAACCTTGATATCAACAACACATGCAATCTGCGGTGCAGGTTTTGTTTCAATGTGTTTGAGCCAAACCATTTCTATATGACAAAGGAAGTGTTTACTAAAGTTCTCCCTATCCTCCCCATGACAAAAGATGCGGGGGACGGGGGAACAGGATTTTATCTATCCTGCCTGTATGAGCCATCCGATGCTTCCTGCTGCGGCCAGAAAAAAGGCATTTTTTACCACGAACCTGTGCAGGCCCTGGGACTTGGAGAAGCTGAAAAGGATGCTAAACGCCAATCTGCATCATATCAATATCTCTATCGAAACGTTTAAACAGGAACGTCACGAGGAAATTTCTTCATCCAGACGCTTTCCCGTGTTTTTGAATAATCTAAATGCACTGGCCTCCCTGTATCCTGCAATCAGGGGATACAAGCCTAAACTTCGGTTTATCACTATGATTTAAAAGCAGGCCTGATGATTCGCGGTTGGTATCGTGCGGAAAACCGAGAAGCAGATGAGAATCTGCTTATGGTTACGGTAAAAGGAGAAGACCATCAATGCTGGAACTTTTTAACATTTCCCGTATCAAGGCCAGATCTGGACAGAGGGGACGGCCGGACACAGACCGGAGGATTTGCCTTATATCTTGGAAGGAATATCGTGACATCCCAATATCTGACATTGGAGTTTCTCTTTGTACGAAAGGAAACTATGGAAAAGGCATATAGCTATGAATATCCCTATTGTATAAAATTTCCTATTGACAAAATTCCCCTGGTGTATTAAGATACAAACCAATAAATCAAACCGTTGAAAAAGAGGAGTAAGCTTTTCTTTCCCATTTCAGAGAGTCGCTGGTGGTGTGAATGCGATATGAAGAGAATTGCCGAATGGACTTTTGAGGGCGATCCTGAACGTTTTTTCCAGTAGGGATCGACGGCTTCCGCATCCGTTACCAGCGCGGCATATATGTTGGTATATGAAAAAGAGGACCTTAGGTCAATTTGAGTGGCACCGCGGATAATTTCGTCTCAAGGATACAACAATAAACTGTATCCTTGAGATTTTTTATTTTAAAGTTTTCACGGCATCCACAAATTCTCCACGTTATCATTCACAGGCGCCTGTGAACATAACAGCATATGCCCTCCTTATTCCGGCTTCTATCTTCAACGGTTGTGACTTATTATTAACGCCAATGTACCCCTGTTGCGAAGGAGCGTTTACAGCCCACAGGATGTGTACACATTATAAGAATGGAGGATACAATTATGAAAAAAACTATGAGAACCTTATTTCTTACTGCAATGACGATTTCTGTTCTTTCCGGATGCTCCGGCTCTCCGGATTCTTCCCAGACACCGGCTTCCACTGCCGCAGAAGCCGCCTCTGCCGACAATGAAATTTCCTACACCGTGGGAATCGGCCAGTTTGCCGCCCATGGCTCTCTGGACAACTGCCGGGAAGGATTTCTTCAAGGCCTTGCAGAAGAAGGCATCGTAGAAGGCCAGAACTTAAAAGTTCTCTACGAAAATGCTCAGGCGGACGGCAGCATTGCCAGCCAGATCGTCACCAATTTTGCTTCCCAAAATGTGGATTTAATCTGCGGCATTGCCACCCCTATGGCCCAGAGTGCCTACGGAGTAGGCAAGAAGCAGGATATTCCTGTGATTTACACAGCAGTAACAGACCCGGTAGCGGCAGAATTGGCCCAGGCAGACGGCACTCCGGCAGGTGAGATTACAGGAACCAGCGACAAGCTTCCTGTCTCAGAACAGCTTCAAATGATACGTACCATGCTTCCTGATGCCAAGACCATCGGTATCATGTTCACCACCAGCGAGGTAAACTCCCTGTCCGCCATAGAAGAATACAAGGCATGCGCTGGTGACTATGGATTCGAGATTGTAGACGTGGGCATCTCCACCCCTGCAGACATCCCGCTGGCTGCCGATTCCCTTCTTGGCAAAGTAGACTGCGTCACCAACTTAACCGACAACACGGTGGTGGCCTCCCTTCCTGTCATTCTGGATAAGGCCGCCAAAAAGCAGATTCCTGTATTCGGAAGCGAGATTGAACAGGTAAAAATCGGCTGCCTGGCTGCCATGGGACTTGACTACATTGATCTGGGAAAACAAACCGGCCGAATGGCGGCCGCTGTTTTAAAGGGAGAGAAAAAAACAAGTGAAATGAAGTACCAGGTGATCGAGGAAGCTGCCTTCTATGGCAATACAAAGGTAGCTGAGAATCTGGGAATCACGATTCCGGAAGAACTTGCAGGCTCTGCTAAGGAACTTTTTGAGGAAATCACAGAGTAAACCTGCAACCTGTAACCTACATTGATTCTATGGAGGCTTTTTATTATGACTCTGATCTTAGGTATTTTAGAAGAAGGGCTCATCTATGCCGTCATGGCGCTGGGAGTCTATATCACCTATAAAATTCTGGATTTTCCGGATCTGTCTGTAGACAGCACATTTCCTCTGGGGGCGGCATTTACCGCCTCCGCCATCCTGGCAGGAGTTTCTCCCATGGTAACCTTATTGTTATCCTTTGGCTGCGGGGTGATCGCCGGATGCATCACAGGCCTTATCCATGTAAAGCTAAAGGTTCGGGATCTTCTGTCCGGAATCATTGTCATGACTGGCTTATATTCCCTAAATCTGCGGATTGCAGGCGGGCGGGCCAATGTCCCCATCTTCAGCCAGGAGACTATTTTTGAAAATGCTTTCCTGGCAGACCATATTCCGGAATCGTTATCTCCCTATGTCACAGTCGTAATCCTGTTTATCATTACCATCGCAAGCAAGATCCTTTTGGATTTATACTTAAACACCAAGTCCGGGTATCTCTTAAGGGCAGTGGGAGACAATGAATCCCTGGTTACCTCTCTCGCCAAAGACAAGGGTATGGTCAAAATCGTCGGACTGGCTATCGCCAATGGATTTACTGCTCTGGCTGGCTCCATCTATTGCCAGCACAAGGGATTTTTCGAGATTTCCGTGGGAACGGGAACCATCGTAATCGGCCTGGCCAGCGTGATCATCGGAATCCAGCTTCTGGCTCCGGAAAACGGCTCTTCCATATTCAGTCCGTTTTTTAAAAAAGAAATCCGGCCAACTACTGCTGTCATTATTGGTTCCATCCTCTATAAAGCCTGTATTTCCATAGCAATCTCCATGGGAATGGAGGCCAATGATCTAAAGCTGATCACTTCCATCCTGTTTTTGATCATCTTGGTGGTAAGCACCCAGCGAAGAAAGAAGGTGAAGGCCCATGCTTAAACTGAATCATATCAGCAAATACTATAATACTGGTACAGTCAATGAAATGTGTCTCTTTGAAGACTTTAATCTTACCATTGAAAAAGGGCAGTTCGTCTCCGTGGTAGGCAGCAACGGCTCTGGTAAGACCTCTCTGCTTAACATCATCTGCGGAAGCATTCCCTTAGACTCTGGCACCATCTATATCGGTGACAAAAATATCACCAGTATGCCGGAATTCAAACGCCAGCGGCGCATCGGACGGGTCTACCAGAATCCAGCTATGGGAACCTGCCCTCATATGACCATTCTTGAAAATATGGCCCTGGCGGACAACAAAGGCAAGGCCTTTCTTCTGCGCCCCGGCACCAACAAAAAACGAATTGACTTTTATCGGGAGAACTTAAAATCGTTGGGGTTAGGGCTGGAGGATAAGCTTCATGTGAAAGTTGGCGTCCTGTCCGGCGGGCAGCGACAGGCAATGGCACTTCTGATGTCCACCATGACCCCCATCGAATTTCTGATCCTCGATGAGCACACTGCCGCTTTGGATCCAAAGACCGCAGAAGTCATCATGGAACTGACTGGCCAGGTGGTAAAGGAAAAGGCACTGACTACCATCATGGTAACCCATAACCTTAGGTATGCGGTAGAATATGGCAACCGCCTCCTTATGATGCACCAGGGGCAGGTAGTGATTGATGAAGCTGATGAACGCAAGGCCGCCATAAAAGTTGATGACTTGCTGTCCAGATTCAATGCCATCAGCATTGAATGCGGAAATTAAAAATGGAGCCTAACTATGGTATGTAATCGTCGCCCCAAAGGGCATCAATGCAAGCTTGGCGATCTTAAAACACTGAAGTCCAAAAGGAATGCCGATGATGGTGCAACATAAGATTACTCCATTTACCACAGCGCCGATTGCCAACGGAATCCCGCTGATTACAATCCACAAGATATTGGCCAGAAATGACATGGTTCCTCCTCCATACTGAATCTCTTTTCCGAACGGAAAAAATGCAAGGGCGGCAAGCTTAAAACACTGCCGTCCGATTGGAATCCCTACAATGGTGATACACCACAGGATTCCCCAAAACACCCAGGCAAGCCCCTGCCACAACCCGCAACACAAAAACCATATTGTATTTCCCAAACAGCCCATATCTGCCTCCTCTCTTTCTCTGATGAAACTATATTCTGGTGATTCTTTCCCCTAATCCGCTGCCCAAACCCATGATTCTCTCTATATTCCGCCTCTCTCCCATTTCCCAGTTCGATACTCACCAAACGAAATCAGATAGTTGGCCAGCCACCCAACAGGAACAGCAATCCAGACAAAGGCAATTCCCCACCTTGGCGCACAGGTGACGGCTATAACTACACGGATTCCCAGGTTAACCAGATTAGCCAATGTAAACATCTTCATGTCTCCTGCACCTCTCAGCACGCCATCTGTAATCATCTTAAGTCCAATAAGCGCAAAAAACCATCCGATAAACCTCAGATAACGGATCCCTGTCTGAAGGGCCAGAGCACTTCCCTCTTCTCCCAAAAACATGTGAATCAACGGCCCATAGGCCAGTTCCAGCCACAGGCACAGCAAAATGGCAAAGGAACATACGATTCCGTATCCGGTGCGATATCCCTGACGAACCCTGTCATACTTTCCTGCACCGATATTCTGCGCTGTGTAGGAGGACATTACATTGCCCATAGCAGCCATAGGCACTATACAGATACTTTCCACCCTCATGCCTGCTGAGAATCCAGCCAGCATCTCCGTGCCGAAACTGTTGACCACAGACTGGACAAGCATCATTCCTATGGATACCGTGGATTGCTGCAAGATAGAGGGAAGGGCAATCCTGGTCATATTGGAAAATTCATCTCTGTCAAATATACCTGGAGTTCCTCCGTCATACTGCCTCATCTCTCTGAGAAAGATAGAAAAGGAACATGCTGCAGAGATCCCCTGGGCAATCAAAGTGGCCCAGGCAACGCCAGCCACCCCCATCCTGGCATTCCGAACCAGAACCACATCCAAAATCATATTAAAAACAGAAGAAAAGATCAAAAGATACAGGGGAATCCTTGATTTTCCCAGTGCATTGAACATGGATGACAGGATATTGTACATAAACAAGAACGGCAGTCCCAGAAAATAGATTCTCAAATACTGTGCGGCCTCTTGGAGAGCATCGACAGGAGTATTTAACCAGATCATGATCTGCCTGGAGAACAGAAGGCCGAAACCGCCTAAGACCAGGCTTAACACCAAAAATACACTAAGGGCCGTACGAACAGAAGCTTTCATCTTCCTGTATTCCCTGGCTCCAAAGTACTGGCTGGTGACCACGGATGCTCCAACACCGCCGCCTATGGCAACGGAAATAAAGACCGTGGTGAGAGAATAAGAAGCCCCCACTGCTGCCAATGCCTGCTCTCCCACAAATCTCCCTACCACCACAGAATCTACCATGGTGTAAAACTGCTGAAACAGATTGCCGATGATCATTGGAAATGCAAATACCAACAGTGCCTTCAAGGGCTTCTCCTGAATCAGATACTCTTTTCCCATTGTATTCTCCTTATCTGCCTATTTTCGCAGAGCTTCTAACTCATAATAGAAGATATACTGCTGCATCACACCCCGTATTCCCTGATACCGCCTGTTGGGAAATCCTCGCTTATAGTGCCTCTGCAAAGCCTGATTAATATGGGTATCCACTGGAAACGCCTGGAGGTGGTGAAGGGCAAACAGGCAGATGCAGTCTGCCACCTTCTCCCCAACCCCATAAATCTTAAGCAATTCCTCCCTGGCTTTCCTGTAAGGCATTTTCTTTATAGCCTCCAAATCTACCTGGCCAAAGGCTACATCTCTGGCTGCACGAACCACATATTTGCTGCGGTAACCCAGGTTACATGCCATCAATGCATCGTCATCTAACACCGCCAGCGCCTCCGGGGCGGGAAATCCATAGAAGCGTTTCCCTTCCCCTATCCCTTCACATGGCCCCATCCCAGTCTGCTCCTTTGACAGGCAGCCGGCAAACCCATCCACTCTTTCTTCTCCATAAACCTGGCAAATATTTTCAATACAGCGGCGGATCCTTAGGATGTTATTCTGTTGGGATATCAGGAAAGAGACCATCATCTCCCACAGATCCTGCCTAAGGATCCGGATTCCTTTCCCAAATTCCGATGCACTTATAAGATATGCGTCTCTGGGATTAATCTTCCCTATATAGCCTTCATAATCACCATCCAAATCAAAATAATAATTCCAGATATTGGCAAACTCCTCTTCAGAACAGTAAAAAGTACATCCGTCCTCTGCCTGTTCCATCTCAAGCCGTCTCTGACCGGCTATAAGGGAGAAATGACCGGCATCTGTCTCATACATGCGGAAGCATTGGCCAGATCGGCATATTTGCGCAAGATTGAAACAGGGAATCTGCTTCTTTACCATGGGTATCTCTATCTCCTTCGTACTTTCATTCTGTTTTCACAAGGTTTCCTTTTTGTATTCTGATCAGGCTGATATCAATCTGCCTTGTGCTCCTCATCCGCCACTTCTTCTCCATCTAGAATTTCCATAAATTCTTCCCCGGTGATAGTCTCCTTCTCGTACAAATGCTTCGCCAGTTTATCCAGCTTCTCCCTGTTCTCCCTTAAGATCTCCAGCGCCTTCTCATGTTGGCTTTTCACCAGTTCTACTACTTTGACATCAATATCCGCCTGCGTCTTCGGTGAACAGACCAGGGATGTATCTCCTCCCAGATACTGATTGTTTACAGTCTCCAGAGCCACCATATCAAAATCCGGACTCATCCCATACCTGGTAATCATTGCCCTGGCCAGTTTTGTCGCCTGTTCAATGTCGTTGGAAGCACCGGTGGAAACGGTTCCAAACACCACTTCCTCTGCTGCCCTTCCACCTGTGTAAGTTGCAATCTTATTCTCAATCTCTTCCTTTGTCATCAGGTAATGGTTGCCCTCTTCCACCTGCATGGTATATCCTAAAGCCCCGGATGTACGGGGAATGATGGTAATCTTCTGAACCGGAGCCGAGTGATTCTGCTTTGCAGCCACCAAAGCGTGGCCGATCTCGTGGTAGGACACGGTCCACTTCTCCTTATCTGTCAAGATGGCATTCTTCTTCTGGTAACCTGCAATGACAACCTCAATACTCTCTTCCAGATCCGACTGGGTTACATATTTTCGCCCGTCTCTCACAGCCCGCAGCGCAGCTTCATTCACAATATTCGCCAGTTCTGCACCTGATGCGCCAGATGCCATCCTGGCGATCTGCCCAAAATCCACCACGTCTGCCACCCGAATCTTCTTGGCATGAACCTTCAAAATCTCCTCCCGGCCTTTTAAATCCGGAAGTTCCACTGGCACCCGGCGGTCAAACCGGCCTGGCCTGGTAAGCGCCGGATCCAGTGACTCCGGGCGGTTGGTAGCTGCCAGGATGATCACGCCGTTGTTTCCCTCAAAGCCATCCATCTCTGTAAGCAACTGGTTTAGGGTCTGTTCTCTCTCGTCATTCCCACCTACGTGTCCGCCGTCACGCTTTTTTCCTATGGCATCAATCTCGTCAATAAATACAATACAAGGTGCCTTGTCCTTGGCCTGCTTAAACAAGTCACGAACCTTGGAAGCTCCCATACCTACAAACATCTCCACAAATTCCGATCCAGACATGGAGAAAAAAGGTACATTGGCCTCTCCAGCCACAGCCTTGGCCAGCATGGTCTTACCCGTACCAGGAGGCCCCACCAAAAGAATGCCTTTCGGCATAGATGCCCCAATTTCTTTATATTTATCTGGAGTGTGAAGATAATCAACGATTTCTGCCAGATTCTCCTTGGCCTCATCCTCTCCGGCCACATCTGTAAACTTGATTCCTTCCGAAGATTTTACATAGACCTTGGCATTGGATTTCCCCATTCCAAACATCATGGAATTGGCTCCTCCAGCCTTATCCATAAATCGCTTGGCCAAAATCTGGCCCAACACCACGAAAATAACAATGGGCAGGATCCAACTAAGAAGAATGCTGAAAAATGGGGATGCCTGCTCAATGATCTCACCGGAAAATATTGCCCCAGACTCTTTAAGCCGATAGATCAGGTCTGGATCATTCATCAGGCCTGTCTTATAGATCTGCCGATCCTCCTTATCGGTAAAAAGGATCTGGGTGCTCTGAACCTCAACCCTTCCTATTTCCTGCTTTTCTGTCATCTCCATAAAGGTGCCGTAATCCACCTCCATAATCTGCCGCTTGGCAAGCCACGGCATAGCCAGAAAGTTGATTACCATCAAAATACACATCATAAGGCCATAATAATAGATCAAAGGCCTTCTGGGCGGTTTTACTTCATTCATTTTTCTACTCCTCCTTTCCAGTATGTAAAGCACCACTGCTTATGTATGATAAGTATTCTTCCATTCTAGCACAAAATTGAAAAAAACTATAATTAAACTTTTATAAAACGCCAAGCTAGAAACGCCAAACCACTTGCTCCCCATTAACAGACATTTTTCATCGGCAAACCAGCGACACCTCGTAATTTTTACAATTTCACCCGCAAGGTTATAATCTCAAATGGCTTTACAGGAAACGTGCAGACAGATGTCTGCCGCGCTAACATCTTCTGCTTATTCTCCAGCATATCGCAGAGCCATACTTGTTTTATCTCCTTTGCAAAGGTCAGTGATGCCTGCGTTCTGGTATTTTCAAACTCGTATAAGCGCAGAATAACATCTTCCCCATCCTCCGCCTTTTTTATAACCTCTATCATAAGATTCCTGGCTTCACATGTGACAAATCCGTATTCCTCAGGCAGCAGCTTTCCCTCTTTCTTCTGCCTGGCTGTCTTGCCTGGCACATATCCTTTCAGAGGATTATTAAGCAGATACGCTTCTTTCACAATCCCGGCTTCCTTCCAGGAGCCTATGTGGGGAAGGACGCTGTAGACAGCCTGATGGGGTTCCCTGTCTGCCATAGGGTTAGGATCCTTTCCCGATTTGATCAGAGACAGGCCCACCACATTTTCCTCTACACTGACACCGTATTTGCAGTCATTTAAGAAGCTGATGCCATAATCTCCCTCAGAGACATCCATCCATTTATGACAACACACCTCAAAGCGGGCCTGGTCCCAGGAGGTATTATACGTAGTCGGCCTTTTTACATTTCCATATTGAATCTCGAAGGTGGCTTCCGTAGTGTTTAAATCCAGGGGGAACAGGGCTTTTAAGAAAATCTGTTCCTCCTTCCAGTCAGTGGTAAACCGGATATCAACCCGCGGAGAATTTCCATAGAAATACATGGTCTCCCCGATCGTGGTATCCTGATATTGCCACGTAAGGTCAAGAGCCCAGCGGTACGGTCCCTCTTCCACCACCTTTGCTGACACCAGTTCCTCCACAGGCCAGGATTTTTCCTTGTAATAATCAAATAAATTCCAGTTATCAAAAATATGGGGCTTATCCTCATAGGTCATAAGCACATTTCCCCGGCTGCCGGATTTCAGAATCTGCCGCCCAGCTGTCTTATCATACCAGGAAACGATATGTCCCTTTTCATCAATCCGGAGCGTTGCGTAAGGGGTATCCACACAGTCCAAAGAAATGGTTACCCTTCCGCACTTTGGCTGTTCATCCCTTAATACTCTGTACCCTTTTGCAGGGATTTGATCTGCCCATGCAAGATATTCCCCATCTGCTGTTTTCTGCGTATTGTGAATATTTCCCGGCTGTGAAAGCCTGACAAACCCGCTGATACTCTGTCCGTTGTCATTAAACACCAAGGCTTCTCCCACACCGTCTGCAACAGCCTGTTTTCTCTTCTCATCCTCCGCCTTTGCAAACGTCAGAAGCTGTTCGTATTCTCTCCTGGAATCTTCATACACCTCATAGATGGCAGAGCCAGGTAAAATGTCGTGGAATTGATTCCGCAAAAGAATCTCCCAGTTTTCCTGCATATGCTCCGGATAAGCCATGTCACAGAGAACATGGGCCAGCACCGTACTTCCTTCCAGGTTGGTCATTGCAAATTCACTTCTGCGGTTATACTTCTTGTTCCTGGCCATAGATGTGTAGGTAGCCCGATGATATTCCAGGTATAACTCCCCGGACCATATAGGAACCTTTTTACCCTGTACATCCGCCTCAAGCTTTTCAAAAAATTCTCTTGCCGTGGACTGCTTTGTCACCGGGCACCCTGAAATCCCCTGGGCCAGCCGTTTCTCTGTCTCCAGCATCTCAATGGTAGGTCCGCCTCCTCCGTCGCCATATCCGTAGGAACACAAAACTTCCCGGTTTAAGTGTTTCTGCTGATATCTCTGCCAAGCCCCCTTGATCTGGCATGGGTGGATAGAACCGTTGTAATAGGTGGTAAAATCTGTGGTATGTTCGCTGCTGGTTTTTTGCGTTCTGGATGGAGACGCATAATCTCTCGTAGGAATGAAATGTGTAAGAATCTGGGTTCCGTCGATTCCTTTCCAGTAAAAGGTATCGTAAGGCATCTGATTGTACTCGTTCCAGCTTATTTTGGTAGTCATAAAATACCGGATCCCGCATTTTTCCATAATCTGAGGCAGGGCGGCAGAATACCCAAATACATCTGGAAGCCACAATATTACATTATCCTTTCCAAATTCTTCTTTAAAAAACCGTTTTCCGTAGAGAAACTGCCGTACCAGGCTTTCCCCCGATGCCAGGTTGCAGTCTGCTTCCACAAACATGCCGCCCTCTGTCTCCCACCGTCCTTGTGCCACCCTCTCCTTGATTTGCTCATAGATTTTTGGCCCGTTTCGTTTTACATATTGATACAGCTGAGGCTGGCTGGACATGAAACGGTACTCCGGATACCGGCGCATCAACTCAAGAACCGTGGAAAAGCTGCGTAGCGCTTTATCCTCTGTCACAGAAAGAGTCCACAGCCAGGCCACGTCAATGTGGGTATGGCCCACGCAGCGCACCACCGCCTCCGGCAGACTGGGCTGGTCATACAGGTTTTCCTTTAGATATTTCCCCGCCTTTTCTACACTTTGATAGAATGAATCCGAACCAGGCTTTCGCAGATCAAGAAGATTCACTGTCTGATTTAAGACCGTGATCAAGTCAATATATTGGGTCTCCTCTTTTTCCAAAAGACAGGCAGTCTGGAAGGGAACCAAAAGGTCATAATAGAAGGCTTCTACCGGCAGATCCACAGTTCTGATCGCTGGCTGAAACAATAGATGAAAATTCTGCACACCTGTATATGCCGATAGGAAAACGGAATAACGCTCCCCGTCTTTTGCACAGGAAGTCAATCGGATATCCCTGTGATTTACATCGAATCCCTGTCTTAATGCACCGTCGATATACACGGAAAACTGGGGGTTGGTGGCATCCCACTGCCCCTCCTTTCCCGTTGTGAGAGAAAATTCTACTGGTTTCCCCTGAAAGGAAGCGGGGATTTCTATGTTTGCTGCAAATGCCACATATTCTAAATGCCCTCCCCATACTCCGGATTCTGGAACTGGCTGCCAGGTATCTGGATCATCCGAAGGAGATGGCTTTGTCTCACCGTTTCGTCTCTCCATTCGCCATCCAGTGACTGTCTCCTCCTGGGGATAACGAAGCTTGGATAACTGATTTAAAATTTCTTCGATTCTCTGTTCTGTAAACATGATTCTCCTTTCCCTAATTGATCATACAACCCTATAATTTTCTCCTTTGTCCCAAGTCCATCGGAGAAAGCCGTGGCTCCTCCCGCGGCCGTGCCTAGCCGCAGTGCATGAATAAAATCCTTGTTTTCCAGATATCCGGCCAGAAATCCAGCTATCATGGAATCACCTGCTCCCACGGAATTCCTTACCTTCCCTTCTGCGGCTCCTATCAGGTAAACCGTCCCTTCCTCTGTCACCAAAAGAGAACCCTCTCCTGCCATGGACACCAGCACATTCCTTGCTCCCAACTGTCTCAGATGCCGTGCATAATGTTCCACATCCTTCTCATCCTCCAGAACCTTTCCAAAAATGGATCCCAGTTCCTGAAGATTGGGCTTTACCAGAAATGGCTGATACTTTAGCACGGGAAGCAGAAGATCCTTCTCTGCATCCACCACAGCAAGCGTGCCTTTTCCCTCCATTCTGGCTAAAATCGTCTCATAAATACATTCATCTATTGTTCTGGGAATGCTGCCGGAAAGCACCAGAATATCTCCCTTTGTCAAACGATCCAGTTTTTCAAGCAGTTTCTCTACATCCTCTGGCGCAGTCTCCGGTCCCATACCGTTGATCTCGGTTTCCTGATCCGATTTAAGCTTCACATTGATACGGGACATTCCCTTTTTTACCTCAATAAAATCAGAGGAAAAGCCAAGGGTTTTCACTCCCCGTTCAATCTCTTTCCCTGTAAATCCTGCAACGAAACCCAATGCGGTACTGGCATACCCCAAAGTTGCCAGTACCGCCGACACGTTAATCCCTTTGCCTCCATAAAAAATATGTTCCTTCTCAGTCCGGTTCACAGCTCCCAGAGTAACATGGTTTACCTGCACTACATAATCCAGGGCAGGGTTGAGTGTCACTGTATAAACCATCTGCATTCCTCCTTGGTTTTTCTGCCTTTTGCCAGGAAGTGATCTATCCCCCCTTCTAAGCAAGTAAGCCAAAACCTCTGCCATAACATTTTCTATAAAATAACAAATGGACCGTCCTGTTGACTGACCGGCCCATTGTATCCTCTTTATGCTTCTGAAAACTGATCCTTCCCTACAAAGCAGAGAGGGCATTCAAAATCATCCGGCACATCTTCCCACTTTGTTCCCGGTGCAATTCCACCATCCGGATATCCTTTCTCTTCATCATACTCCCATCCACACACGTCACATACATATTTCATAGCTATGATACCTCCTTTTCAAATTTTCAATATTATAACTCCTGTTGTGAAAAGATTCAAGGCCCTAATGTGGGCTATATTTATCGTTATATTAAGCAAAGACCGGCGAGGCTGTCAATGGCGGCACTAAAACGCCATTCAACTTGGCCGACCGCTGGCCCGACTGGTTTTGCTATGTGCTGCATTCGTACAGGAACATTTCACACTCACCATTTAACGCAATCTCTTTTTGTTAAGTCGAGTAAGTCAATATATTGTTAAATTCGTACTCCAAAAAAGGCACAAGAAATCGTCCACTTCCACATAGAGGCTCCAAAATCCTCATACCCTTTTCGGCATAAGAAAGATAAAACTGCAATTCATCCATCGGTGCTTTTTCGTGTAAAAATTCATACATTTCTGTGCATAAACTACCATAGTAGTTTTGTTTATATTCACTCATTTCGTTATCTCCCCAAGATTCAATCCATTATTTCACTACTTCTGACCCCAAATAGGAAGATGTTTATAGGCCGTTTCTCTCAGAATTCCTCTCATAAATATGAATATCAAGAACTTAAAACCCTTTCCTCCCGCTGAGAATGGAAAACGATTTTGAGCAGGCTGGAGCTTTCCGAAATCATCCATCTCCATATCCCCATAAGGAATGTATTGATCTTAGTCACGCAGAGTCCCCGCATCTTTGGAATACCGCTGAATATCTGCCACAATATATTCCTCCCCCGCATCCTCTAGGTGGGCTGCCTTAATATCGGCATTGGCCTTTATATCTGCTTCCCGTTACGGAAGTATCATAATAGTATAGCTGTTCCAGCCTATAGGAGCTTTATTCATAATGTATTTCATGACAGCTCTCCTTTTATTTTTTCCTTTTTACCACTTGTATCTGAATTATGATGGTTGATTTATCGCTTTTGAGTATTTTCTGTATTTTCTATCATAATTTCAATCCACGTTCCCGCAAGGGGAACGACTTGATGGTGTGACCGGAAAATATACAGCCCAAAAAATTTCAATCCACGTTCCCGCAAGGGGAACGACGAGCAAGGCGAAGGAACAGCACGGAATAGAGTGATTTCAATCCACGTTCCCGCAAGGGGAACGACCAAGCTTATGGGGGATACGGATGCGGTTGTGCTACATTTCAATCCACGTTCCCGCAAGGGGAACGACTTTTAAGCGTTACCGCATTGGCAAGTATACTCTGTATTTCAATCCACGTTCCCGCAAGGGGAACGACAGCGGGCGTTCCTGATTTGTGCTTGCCTGTAGCAAATTTCAATCCACGTTCCCGCAAGGGGAACGACTTTTTTGCCCGGAAAACAATGATATTATATAAACTATTTCAATCCACGTTCCCGCAAGGGGAACGACAGCTTGCAGGCTGACAGCATGGTGCTTGCGAACGGTATTTCAATCCACGTTCCCGCAAGGGGAACGACTGGCTATGGCGGTCAAGGTCTTTCCGCATCCCATCTCATTTCAATCCACGTTCCCGCAAGGGGAACGACCTCCGGCTCCTGCTGCCTGCTATCGTCTCCGAAAAATTTCAATCCACGTTCCCGCAAGGGGAACGACTACCTCTGCCCGCTCCTGGCGGGCCCTTTGCTCAATTTCAATCCACGTTCCCGCAAGGGGAACGACCTGCGTGATCGGCATCCTGGCGGCCTTCGCTCAAATGATTTCAATCCACGTTCCCGCAAGGGGAACGACAGCAAAAATAACTAAAATACCCCTTAAATTTCAACTTTATATTACTACATTTCACAATTTTTTTTAAAACAGATCTCCTCACACCTCCCCACCCCATTCAATTACCTCAAATACTCCTTTTTCTCCCTAATATCCAAGTGCGAATCCCCTACTCATTCCATGTTCACTACAGGTTCGCACTACATAATCAAAGGCCCTTTCATATCCACACTCTCCTTCACCCCTATATGCTCCACTTTATTCTTATAATTATTTCCCAAATAATAAAATCGCAGGCTATCCTTCTTAACATCAATTATCTCTTCCAAAATTCCTTTCACCTTCCTGCACTTTGCAGCATCCATCTCACATTCAAAGACAGAGTTCTGAACCCTTCTCCCATAATTTACGCATTGCTTTGCCACCTTGCGCAAACGTCTTTTTCCCGCCTCTGTCTCCGTATTCACATCATATGTAATCAAAACCAGCATTTTCCATCACCTACTTCCACATAAACGGCGGATACCCATCCAAATCACCCCTGATAAACCGTGCCAAAAGTAAAGCCTGAGCATAAGGTACCATTCCCCACTCAACCTTCTCCTCCAAAAAAGGATGCTTAATCATTTCCTGTTTTCGCATCTGCCAGGCCCCCAAAACGGCTTTTCTCGTATCATCATCCATGATAACCGCACCGTTCTCCTTCTGAGAAAATCCAGATAAAGACACAATTCTTTTATTAATCAAAGAAACCACAAATCGGTCTGCCAGTACAGGTCTCAACTCCTCCATCAAATCCAACGCCAGAGAAGCCCTCCCTGGACGATCCCTGTGCATAAATCCCACATAAGGATCTAAGCCAACCGTCTCCAATGCAGAAATACTCATCTGGCTAAGAAGCGTATACACAAATGAAAGCAATGCATTAACCGCATCCAGAGGTGGCCGTCTGTTTCTGCCTGAAAAAGAAAAATCCTCTTTCTGCTGAAGAATCAACTCATCAAAAACAGAAAAATACAGGCTGGCAGCTTCCCCCTCAATCCCTCGCAAAGACTCCATAGAATCACATACCTGTATCGCTTTCAGAGAATTTCTCATCTGTTCAGAAACTCTCTTCAATTTTTCTGTATCCACCCTCATCCCGTGGTCTCGCGTCGCTCTCTCCAATACCCATCGGCCATTAAATACTTTCCCAATAATAAAGCTTTTTCCAATATCCAGACTGGCTTTCGTCTCCTCTGACAATTGGTACTGCCGCTTTCTCAGCAGAACATTTCCCCTCTCCTGCCCAGAAACTCTGGCCAAAAATCTTCCCGATTGAGACAGAAACGTAAGCCCAATATTTCTTTTTGCACAGGCACCCATCAAAGCCGGACTAGCACCTGTAAAACCATATGTCACTATAGCCTCCAGATTGTGAAGAGGCACTCGCCCAATCTCTTCCTTATCACACAATACTACCACATTTTCTCCATCCAGTGACAAATACCTATCCGCCGAATTTATGTATAACGTGTTAAGCAACCTTTTCAATCCTTATCCTCCTCTATATTGAATCAGCACGCTACGCGTCACCTGCCAGGTCGTCAAAGTCCATTCCAATCTGTCTGTCCACATAGTCTCTTGCAGATTTTTGTTTCATCAATTGAGGAAGACACAAATTTTTAAGAGAACAGGCATTACACGCTTTAGTCCTTCTTACCTTCGGTGTATAGTTACGCTGAAAATACTGATGCATCTCAAGAAATGAATCCCTCACACTTTGCCGAATCCCTTCCTCCAGCGGCACTTCCATCCGTCTTCTAATTTCCCCATAAAACAGATACCCCTTTGAAATGTTACATCCCAGCATCTCCTCCAGGCACATGGCCTGGGCAGCCATCTGGAGGATATCTTCCTCTTCCTCCTTCGGCTGTCCCTTTTTATACTCAACCGGATAAACCAAATACTTTCCTTCTCGCCCATAAAGCGGAATCCCCCTTTTATCATCCCGGTGAAATTCTACAATATCACAGACACCGCTTACCCCCATAGTCCGGGAAAATACAGGCATTCCTCTGGAGACAATCACATCCCCTCGCTTTTCCGATGAATAACCGTCATGGGCCTTCTTGTGAAACAGGTTTCCTTCCACAGTCCTCAGATTCTCGTCCCACTGCTGCTCAAGATGAATCAACGCCCACTGCCGCCTGCAAAACGAAAAATGCTGAATACCAGAAAGCATCAGATACTCTTCCTCCCTATATTCCATCAATCATCTCCATTTCTAACCCCGGCAGTTCCTTCACTGAAATCTCATAATCCTCAAAAGAACCGGCCTCATCAATCCCTTCTCTATGTTTTATTTCAACACTTCCGTGAACCTTAGCCGCAGAATACTGGCCAATTGCACAATTATGTTTCCACCAGTATAACGTATGAACCTGCATACTTCCATCAGGCCTTGCAGAAGAACAGTCATTTACAAACAAAGTCCGAAGAGCCTCCTTCAGCTTCCCGGCATCCTCCTCTGTAAACCCGGTCTTCTGAGCCAGTTGTACATTAATGCTCCCCTTCACCACATAAAGTCCAAAATCAACCCTGTGCTTCATTCCCATGGTGTCCGAAGTCTTCTTATCCGGATCCTTTTCATTGGTCTCACTGTTTACGCTCTTTGTAATCTGAATACTGGTAGGCACAACCGCATCCACACTAAACGCAGGATGAATAGAAACCGGCCCTCGAACCCCTACAGAAATTCCGCCGGCATCCTTCTCCTCCTCCTTTTTCTTCCCTGTAAACGCAAACACCTGTCCAAAACTGCGCACATCAATCCACTTCCCACACGCCATTCTGGCAAACTCATCCTTATCCCCTGCCTTCTGAACCTTCAGCATCTCCTTTTCCGCGCCAAGCCGGTCCCGCAAGCTTTTAAACTCATCCACCCTCTTATCATCCGATTGTACAAAAACACATTCCCCCATATCCATAAAACGGTTCCTGATTTTTCTCTTAATACACACATCCGAAATCTCCCCCAAGCCATCATACGTCACTCTGGGCATATTCCCACTTAACGGGTCCCCATTGGGATTTGCATTCCTCACACTTATCAAGGCCAAAAAATCAATTTTTTTCGTCAACACGCTCATTCTCTTCCCCTCCATTTTTCTTTCCATTGTCATCCTTCAATTTAAACGATTCCAGCTGCGCTTCAAACCCCAAAATCATCCGTCCATCCAGATGTCTTGCCGCCTTTACCTGCTCCAGAGGATTCTGCAGCAGCTTGTCCGCAATTTTATTCCTCTCATCCTGAAGCCTGCCTGCCTTATTACCAAGCTTCCGCTCATATATCTGAATTCTATCCTGAATAATAGCCATATATTTATTTGGATTCTCCGCATACTTTGTAAACAGCCGCATAGCGTTGGTTTCCCTCTTATCCCCGGAAGCCCAAAGTGCCCGCCGCTCAATCTCATGGGCACATGCCAGCCACCGCCCAAAATTATAATGAATGTCAATCGAATCCCTGTTTACATCCATGGTTCCCACCTCCTTAAATATTGTCCTCACTACCGAACAAGTTATCTTCAGCAGCCTGAACCAGTTTGCCTCACTGTAGTGGAGCGGATAATAAGCCTTCAGCAGCAATTTCCTGGCAACATCCACCGGAATCTCCATCCCTTCTATCACACAGGGAATCAGGCGTATAATCACATTCCCCTCCACCTTCCTATCAGCCTCCAGCTTTCCATTCCGCTCCACCCCTTCCGCAAAACGGGCAATCGAATAAATCGAAGGAGTCTTAACATTATCAATCCATACCTTCCTATCCTTATCAAACACACTGTAATTCCACTGATGACATTGATGCCAACTCTCCACATTCCCAATCAGCCAAGAACGCTGAACCGGCGCAAACTCCTGATAATAAGAAACCGAAAGCCTTCCCGGCGTAGCCGCCTCCAAAACCAGGAAACCAATGTTCTCCTTATGTTCCAGATTCTCTTCCCGGCGGAAAATAACTTCCCGGAGACGATGGGCAAACTCCTCCTGGGTATCTGCATGAATCTTTTGGTTCCCATTATCCTCTTCACAAAAATCATCCGTATCAGAAAATACCTGTTTCCAGTCCGAACCGCCGGCCCCCCATGCCACCAGCATTTTATCCCCAATCTGTTTTCCCTGCTTCGATATCAGCCACTTCAATGCATTGTGAACCTTTTGAGACGTCTCATAACTAACCTGAACCGCCTGGGCAGCCGTCTCAAACCGCCCCGAAAACACCAAGCCGCGATTCGGCTTCTCATTGGCAGAAATAAGCTTTGCATTGGCATTCAAATTCCAGATAGCCTTGGGATGGTTCTCCGAAAGAGGCCCCTTCTCCCCACTGATATAACACAGCCCTCCCTCCTCCTGCCCACTGATGAGATACCGCCCAAAATCCTCCCGAATCCCCTTGTCCAGCCACAATTCCAAATCCGCCTCAAAATCCCTCCGAATTCCAATCCTCACATACTCCTCCAGCCTCTTTTTCAGTTCCTTAGGCTGGGAAACATCAAGAATTCCCCATCTCTCCAAATCCTTAAGCAAGGTATTCCTTTCCAAAAAAGAATAAATCATCTTCACATAACCATTCCCCCACCTGGACTGGCACCATGCCCGAAGATTTTCCATGTAGATACTGTGTGCTTTCCCATTCTCAATCCCATACTCCCCCCCATCCCCTGCCAGATAAAACAGCTTGTCAAACAGCGGATGAGGGACCGGATTCTTTCCAGAACGCCCCGCCGATTTCTCCGTACAGGGAATACTGATTTTCTGCTTATCCTTCTCCTCAATATACCTTGCACTCACCAACTCTCCAGCATCGTTAATCCACAATTCAATGGGCGCCGCCGCCATGGTCTGAGACATCAGATAATGTTCCATCAACTCCGTATCCCCTGCCTCATAAGCATACTCATACGTACGGTACAACAAATCCATCATCCCCAAATCCTACTCCACCTCCTCTGCAAACGAAAAATTAACCCGAGGAGAAAATGTCTTCCTTACCGCACTCCGAACCACCTGTTCCTTCGGACAATCCTCCGGCCGGCAGCACAAAATCCTTCCGCCCCTCATCTGAGGATACCAGAAACGCACCACCATCCGGTCCTCCCCTGTCTCATCCGGATATCCGATAGAATGATACTGAAGCCCCAAATCCATATCCATACTGTCATAGGCTCCCGTCCCACTTCCAAACTCCACCGGCTCCACATAAGCCTGGCATTCCCTTGCCCCTAAAAAAATGTCCCTTCGCCCCCCTGCCTCCAGGCTGCGCAAGGCAATAAAATAATGCTTATTCTCATTCCAGTCCCCCTTCAGTTCCGGCCGGTTCCCATTAAACTCAAAATGTACCCTTACCTGATACTCCACATCCCTCAAATACGTATATCTCGCCAAATCATTCCCCTGGTAACCTACAGGCCGAATCCCCTTCCCCTCCATTCGGATAAGATTCATAATCCGGATTTCATCCACAATCCACACAATAGACGGTTTCCAATAAATACTTTCCGTAATTCCCTTTATGCTCTGAGGCGTAGGAATCTGCAGACTACTCTTTTCACCGCCGATTTTTGTCACCGGATCCGTAAATAAGGCATACTTTCCCCATACCCGATACGTTATTTCATTCTTCATGACTCACCTCCCTACAAAGATAAAAATTCCAAGGCCTGCTCCTGCTTAATCCCAACCGTCTTATCATAATACCCCTCTCTCAAGATTAAGACTCCAGACAGAGGCGACATCAAAACCCCCTCCTGGTAATCCCGTACCCTGTTTCCATACAAACTCACAAAATACGGCCTGGCCTCTCGCAGAAAGTCTCTCACTTCACCCAAAGAAAACCTTCCCCCTCTTTCTATAACCTGTCCAATCAAATCCCTCCCCTTTCCATAGGGTACCAGAACCGATACCGTATCCTCATCAATCACTTTAAACTTCTTTGCTGCTGTCTCAAAAGGAAAGGCCAGCTTCCATTGATACTCACCTATCCTCCCCCGATAGCGCCTCATCAATATCTGCCTTCCTTCCTTGGTAAAATACGAATACAAATCCTCCAATTCCCCATCGCCAGACAATGGATATCCCATCTGTTTCTCAATATCACTTGCACCAAAATATTTCTTATAATAATCCCTCATTGCCATAGGCGATAAAAGACTATACCCATACGCCTCAGGCCTGCGTCTATATGTATCCAGAACCGCCTTTGTCTTTTCTTCCCCTACGGCAACAGTTGTCATAGACCCCAGCTTCTCATCCTTTATATTGACAATGTAGGCAATTCCACTCTTCTCCTGCTCCCCATGCCGGTTGCCCCGGCCGCTGGACTGGGCAATCGAATCCAGCCCTGCCAGATTCCTTATCACTCCCTCAAAGCTTACATCCACACCTGCCTCCAACACGCTGGTGCTAACGCAGATTACCGATTGCTTTTGCTTCAACAAGTCTTTCAGATGCCCAATGACATCACTGCGATGAGCCGGACAAAGCTCTGTGGTGACATACAGAACCTCTGTCCCTTTGTCTGCTTCCTTTCTCAGTCCCTCATAAATTTCTCTGGTTATCTTTTTGGTGTTCATCACCACCAGAAGACTTCTCACACCAGCCTTCACTTCTTTGATGAATTCTACCGCCTTTCCTATGGTATATCCTCCCTCTATAGTCCTGTCTCTTACCTCCATCCGCTGAAACTGATGAAACTTCCCCACCACATCCGGTATGATTTCCTTCACTGATTTCATTGGCTCCTTAAACTTTATAATACGTTTTTCCAAATCCGGCTGGGTTGCCGTACATAGCAGAATGGTGGTATTGCATCCTACGTACAAAAACTTCACCAGCTCCCCAAATAACTTCATAGTTTTCAGCGGAAGAGTCTGAACCTCGTCCAAGACAATCACCGATTCCGCCAGATTGTGCATTCTTCTGATATTCTGTGTGCCGGAAGCAAACACCGTATTCAAAAACTGCACTGTAGTAGTAAAAACAAAAGGAGAATTCCATCTCTCTGTCAATAACCTGTATTGCTCCGCAGAAAGGTTATGCTCCTCCTCCTCCTTCGCCTCAACCACAACATTGGAATGATGCTCCAGAAGCTCTCCTCCACATCCAAGCACATCCCGCACTACAGCAGCATTCTGTTCAATGATACTGGTGAATGGAAGAACCTGTATAATACGGCCAGAACCCGTCTTTTCCTTCCCCTGCATATGCCTTAGAGCCATACGCATACTTGCCAGAGTCTTCCCTCCACCCGTAGGAACCGTCAGCTTATACACACCCACAGGCCATCCCCCTGCCTCATAGCAAGCTTCCGAGATTTCTTCCCGCAGCTCCTTAATTCTCTTCTCCGACAATGTTCCCGGTACATTCCCACGCAGCCTGCCAAGAAAAACCTCCAGCCTTCTCTCATACTCCATCCAATCCCGGCATCCAGTCTCCGGCTGCTCTTCCCCACCTTCCATAAAAATTCTGGTATTTTCCCTGTCACTGTCAATGAGACAGCTGTACAAAAACTTAATTACCAGGTGAACCTGAAACGATGTAAACTCAATCACACGTCTTGTCAGATTCTCCATCTCCCCTACAGCCTCCAAGAATAGTTCCCGTATCTCTGTCCCAGAAAAATGACGCTCAAACTCTCCTTTTATACATTCATATTCCTCCCTCTTATTGTTCCCATAAGCCTCCATCCGGTTCCAAAGAGGCGTGGAAGTATCCGGCCCCAGATAATCCCTCAAGCCCCCGTGATGGCTGGCGATGACCATAGCCAGAATCTCCCCGGTTATTTCCGATGAAGATATCTTTTTCTCACAAAGCTCCTCCATCACATAAACAGCTCCAAAAATCCCATGATCCACACTGCCCTTTCTGGGCGGAGCACCTATCTTTCCCAACTCGTACTGCTCGCATCCATACAGGTAAGCCTGATATGCGTCGCCATATTTGCCGCTGTCATGTAAAATTCCCAAAAGCCTGCCTGTCCTCGGCAGCTTTAACTTAGCCGCAAACTGTTCAGAAAGGGCAGCTGTTTCCTCCAGATGTGATGTAACACTTTGATATAAAACGGTTTGATTGGGTTGTACCTTAAAGTGGGCAGATTTCATGCTTCTCCTTTTCTTCATGTAAAATCAGTAAATGATTTCATTAAGATGTTCCTATTGCATGGTTATAAATCAAAAGGGAAATAGATTGGTAAACGATTCTGTTACATGAATTTCGAAAGGCGTGATTGGATAATGGAAAATCAAACATAAAAAGAGATTAGGTAAAATAACAAGAGTGCGATCCGGTACTCTTTAAATAATGGAAAAAAGTACGAAATGATCGCACGCAACAATTAAGACGAAGTATCCATTTCAATCCACATATGCAACCGACCAGATTACAACCGATTTCATATGACAATAATTTCAAAAGATAATATCAAATTCTTAACTAATCATACCATAAAAAACTGGAAAGGTAAAGGAATAAACGATTGCTTTTTGATATTTATTATGTTATTATTAATACTAAATATACGAATAGAAAATTTATATCGTCGACTTTACTTTTTCTTTGACAAGATAAAATAAATCTCAATTTTTCTTTAGATATCAAGAATAGAAAGGAGAGTTTTTATGAATTTAGCAAAAATTTCTGCAAATGGACAAATTACTGTGCCGATAGAAATCCGCCGTTTGCTCGGCCTGAAATCCGGCGACAAAATTCTGTTTTACCAGAAGCAGAACGGAGAAGTAATTTTAAGCAATGCCTCTGTCCAGGCAGTCCGCAAAGCTCAGTCCGCTTTCTCAGGCGCAGCCGAAGCTATAGGGATTTCCTGTGAAGATGATGTGCAGACTCTTGTAGACGAAGTGCGTTACAGAGAAACTGATACGTGACACAAAAGATCAGCCAATCCTGGATGCCGCACACTTTTTACATAGTCCCCCAACGTATACACAGCAGTATGCCTTCCTTCATATAAAACCGTCCATCAAAACCGCCTTTTAAATCCAACATTTCACCTGTTTTATGCAACATTTCCCCCTCACCCATTTTCCCCACAGACACTACAATGATAGACGCATCACATTCCATCAACAAACACAGAAAGGAACCAACATGTCATCCGCCAAAAAGAAACTGCTTATAAAAAGATATCTTATGATGCTAATAGGGATTTTCTTCGTAGGAATCTGTGTAGGCCTGTACCGTCTGGGAGAATTTGGGGCCGATGCCTTCACCTGCATGAATCTGGGAATGTGCGAATTTTTCCCAGTCTCCTTCGGTACATGCCAGCTGCTCACCAACGCTGCTATCATGATCGCCGTCTTCTTCAATGCACGGCACTGCATCGGAGCCGGAACCATTGTCAATATGGCAACCGTAGGATATCTGGCAGATTTCATCTGCTGGATGGTAAAAGATCTTTTGCAGATCCATATGACCCTCCCACTCCGACTGGCAGCGCTGATACTGGGAAGCCTCTTCGCCGGACTTGGCATCGCCCTTTATATGGCAGCCGATGCCGGTATTGCCGCCTACGACAGCGCTGCAATCATAATCGAAGATATGACCCACGGCCGTATTCCCTTCCAGTTTGCCCGGGTCATAAGCGATATTACCATAATCATAATCGGTGTCATCTTCTGCCTGCTGGCAGGAGGCAATGTGTGGCTAATCCTGGGCTTTGGCACTATCTACACAGCCCTGGTTCACGGCCCCCTGATTCAATTCTTCAAAACCCATGCTGCAGATCCAATCATGGGAAGCAGCAGAACAACCCGATAACACCAAAACAATTACTCCCAGTCTCTTATTCCCCCTGCCCATTGCAGTCCACAGGTACCAAGAGGCTCCGAGAGCACATAAAACAACAAGGAGGATTTCCATGAGCATTTTCTACCATTCCACCACAAACACCTTTCATCTAACCAACGGCCAGATCAGCTATCTGATGAAAGTTCTTCCCAACGGTGCCCTGGGCCAGCTGTATTTCGGCCAGGCAATCCGCGACCGCGAGAACTTCGACCATCTCCTGGAGATGAAACACCGCCCCATGAGCTCCTGTGTCTATGAAGGAAACAAACTCTTTTCCATGGAACACATAAAACAGGAATACCCTGCCTACGGCTCCTCAGACTTCCGCCATCCCGCAGTAGAGCTGCTCTCCCCAAACGGCAGCCGGATCACCGACTTTGTCTATGACTCCCACACCGTCACCAAAGGAAAACCCCAGCTCCAGGGCCTCCCTGCCACCTACTGCGAATCCGATGACGAAGCAGAAACCTTAACCATCTGCTTACAAGACAAGATACTAGACGTATCCCTGTACCTTCAATACACCCTGTTTGCCGAATATCCAGTCATAGCCCGGAATGCCCGCCTGGAAAATCACGGGAAACAAGATCTGCACGTGACCACAGCCATGAGCCTGTCCTTAGACCTTCCCGACAGCCAGTACGAATTCGTCCATTTTTCCGGAGCCTGGTCCAGAGAGCGCCATCTGAAAGTCCGTCGTTTAGAACAGGGAATTCAGTCAATCGAATCCACCAGAGGCCATTCCTCCCACAACCACAACCCCTTCATCATGCTGCGCCGCCCCGGAACCGACGAAGTGTCCGGCGAAGTCATAGGCTTTTCCCTAGTCTATTCCGGAAACTTTCTGGCCCAGATCGAAGTAGACACCTGGGACACCAGCCGCGTCACCATGGGAATCAACCCCTTTGGCTTTGACTGGAAACTTTCCAGCGGCCAGACATTCCAGACTCCCGAAGCCGTGACAGCCTACTCCCCCCACGGAATGGGAGCCTTGAGCAGAACCTTCCACAGCCTTTACCGCTCCCGCCTGGCAAGAGGCAGGTGGCGCGACACCCCCCGGCCCATACTGATCAACAACTGGGAAGCCACCTACTTCAACTTCACCGAAGACAAACTAGTATCCATTGCCCAGGCAGCCAAACAAGACGGCGTAGAACTTTTCGTTCTGGACGACGGCTGGTTCGGCAGGCGGACCAACGACTGGACAGGCCTGGGAGACTGGACAGCCAACCCTGAGCGCCTTCCCGGCGGCATCAAACGCCTGGCAGACCGTATCGACAAACTAGGCATGAAATTCGGCCTCTGGTTTGAGCCAGAGATGATCAACAAAGGTTCCGACCTTTACCGCGCCCACCCCGACTGGATGATCCAGACCCCAGATCGAAGAGCCTCCCACGGAAGAAATCAATTTGTCCTGGATTTCTCCAGACCCCAGGTAGTAGACTACATCTACGATGCTATGTCCTCTATCCTGTCCCAAGCCAAAGTATCCTACATCAAATGGGACATGAACCGCAGCATCACAGAAGCCTACTCCCAGGCCCTTCCGGCAGACCAGCAAGGAGAACTATTCCACCGGTACATACTAGGAGTCTACGACCTGTACGACCGCCTGAATACCGCCTTCCCCCAGGTTCTCTTTGAGTCCTGCGCTTCCGGCGGCGGAAGATTCGATCCCGGCCTGCTGTACTACGCCCCACAAGGCTGGGCCTCCGACGATTCCGATGCAGTAGAACGGCTGAAAATCCAGTACGGCACCTCCTTCTGCTACCCCATCAGCTCCATCGGCGCCCATGTGTCAGCAGTTCCCAACCACCAGGTAAACCGTATCACCCCCTTGTCCACCAGGGCAAATGTTGCCTGCTTCGGCACCTTCGGCTACGAATTAGACCTAAACCAATTGACCCGAGAAGAACGAGAGCAGGTCCGCCACCAGATTTCCTTCATGAAAGAATACCGTCAGGTCCTCCAGTTCGGCGATTTCTACCGCCTTCTGTCTCCCTTTGACGGCAATTTTACCGCCTGGATGGCAGTCAGCCCCGACAAACGAACCGCATTGGTAGGCTGGTATAAGATACTCAACGAAGTCAACGGCCCATACCACCGCGTGAAGCTGCAAGGCCTGGATCCCCATCTTTCCTATACCATAGATGGCGCAGACAGCCATTTCGGCGATGAGCTGATGCATGTAGGACTCCTCACCACAGACAGCGCCGCCGGAGAACGGCGGCCAGACGAACCACCTGCCTGTGATTTTGACTCCCACATCTTCATATTAAAAGCATAAAAAGAGAAGGCGGCAGGAAATGTAATTTCATAACCTGCCGCCTGCGCCCTCTCACACCATCCCCTTGGCCTGCTTCCGGTACTTCACCGGCGTAATGCCGAACTCCTGCTTAAAAGCCTTAGAAAACACCTGCGGATCCTGATATCCACAGCTAAAAGCAATATTCGCCACCGAAGCATCCGTCATCACCAGCTGCTCCTTGGCACGAGTCAGGCGAAACCGCACCAGATACTCTTGAGGAGAAATGTCCAGCACCCTCTTAAACAAAGTAAACAGATAGCTTCTGTTCAGCGCCACATAGTCAGCCACCTCCCCCACAGTCACCCCATTGGCATAATTATTTCTTATATATTCCAGAGCCTGATGGACATACCGGTTTTCCCGTTCCGTCCTTGACAGGCCAGCCTCCACATTCCTTGTCATATTCCCTGCCAGACAGGCAAAAAACTGGCACAGCAGAGACTGAAGAAGAAACACGCTGGCATTGTCCGATTTATTATGGCAGAGCATCGCCTCAACAAGCCTCAGCAGCTCCTCCCCCTCCTCATATTGGAACGTTAACTGGCTGCCGCCCAGCCCCATGGCACGCAGACAAGTCTCACAATTTTCACCATCAAATCCGATCCACAGATACGTCCAGGGATTGTCCTCGCTGGCCTGATAGAACGTCTGCCTGTTAGGCTCCACAAGGAACCCCTCCCCCTTGCCTAAAAGATACTCCCTCCCTTCCACCTGATATACCCCCTGCCCCTCCAAAATATAATGGATCAGGTAATTGGGCCGGACTGCCGGACCATAACTGTGAAGCGGCTTACACTGAGCACGGCCGCAATAGCAGAAATAAAAATCACTGAATTTTTGATACTGTTTTTGTAGGTGCAGAACATAACTCTCTTCCATCTTATGCCTCTTTCCTTATTCCGCAGCCATGCTCTGCAGACTGCCAAACTCCAGCCGTTCCATGTTCTCGCCAACCCTGCAACGGTTACAAACTAGTTTCATCCTTTGCAAACACAAAAGTCTCTTCATCAGACAACACATCCGAATAAGCAAACCCCAGCCCGCGAAACCCCTTAAGCCCTGCCAGATCCGTGATCCGCCGCTGTGCAAGAAAACGCACCATTTCCCCCCGGGCCATCTTGGCCAGCGTCCCCTTCTGCCTCACCTTCCCCTCTGCCATCTCCCCAAATGCAATGGTAATAAACCTGTCATCCGATGTAACATACCGCCGGATACATTGAGAATACTCCTTCGATGCCAGATTGACAATCACCCTGTCATCCTTAACCAGACTCCTGTATAAACGATCCCCCCAGAATTCATACAAATCCCTGCAGCCATTAACCTGGAGCCTGGCCTGCATCTCCAGCCGATAAGGAACCACCCCGTCAAAAGGCCTTAACATCCCATAAAATCCAGACAAGATCCTTACATGATCCTTAAGATAAGAAAGACCATCCCCCGTCAGTACCCTAGGTGCCAAATACTGGTACTGAATCCCCTCATAAGCCATCACCGCCGGAGTCAAACACTTCTCCAGATCCATATCCTGAAACCGTTCAAAATTCAGCCGCGCCAGCTTATCATTGCACTTCCACAGCCCCTTTGCCTCCTCCAGGCCAAACCCTCTGATCCGTTTAAGAAGAATCCTGGTATCATCCAAAAATTCCGGCAAACCCTCAGCCTCAAACGTATCCGTATCTACATTCATCTTCTTGGCAGGCGAGATGATAATCTTCATACCCAATAATCTCCCTTATCTTTTTTCCCCATTATAGCCCCAAAATCCCATTTCCACAACACCTGCCATCCGCCATCCGTTTTATGTCTTATAAAGCAGTTACGATTCGCTGGTAATGTCAATTAATTAACGACTGCCAGAGATAACACAGCCTGAGGAGAGAATCCTATTGTATTCTCCAGGGTACTTGAAGACCATCGGTATCTTCTTACTTCCCCTGCTCCAGGCAGTCTCTCACAGCCTCCCGTATCCGTTCACTAGTCAGGGTAGCTCCCGTCACTCCATCCACATCCGGGCTGTTCTGCTCCACAATTGCCATCGGAACCTTCTCAAGAGCCAGCCCCGCAATATTTTCCGTCTCATGATTCTCCAGAACCGTCACCTCCCCGATCACTCCGTCAGCCACAACCACCTGCACCTTCATGTCACCACTCTGGCCGTCAACCACAGCCTCATACGTTCCATCCTTGATTCCGCTCATATCATAACTTTCCTCAGAAGCAGCCTTCCTCTCAAACAGCCCCTGATCCAGCACAAACGAAGCAACCCTCACCGGCTCCCCCTCCGCCAAATCCAGGTTCACCACATTCCGCCCAGAGATCCGTCCAAACACCACAGGCCCCATAACCCCGGTACCGCCAGAAACATATTTCCCCCAGATACCGCCTACAACCTCACCTGCCGCATACAGTCCCGGAATGGCGCTGCCTCTCTCATCCAGCACCTGCATATCCCCATTCACCGTGACACCGCCCAAAGTCATAACCACCAACGCCTTGATCGGAACCGCATAATACGTATCCCCCTCAATCTTATTAACCGCCACACTGTAAGCCGTAGGCATTCCACTGAAATCACGGCCAAACGCATCCGTCTTCCCCTCTTCCACAGCAGCATTATACGCTTCCACAGTCTCACAGAGAGCATCCGCCGGAACACCGATGATATTTGCCAGCTCCTCCAGCGTGCCGGCAGACTGAATCAGTTTGTGTCCAATCCCCTCCTCCGGCTCATAATAAAACTCCCACATAAAGGCAGCATTGGCCCCCTTCAAATCCTCAATAATCTTATCCGTGAAAATGTTATACTGAACCGCATCCGTCTGCTCCTCCAGAGCCGTCTCTCTGGGAACCACCTCATCCAACGTCTCGTTGACAAACCGTTTCCCCTCCCGATTCACATAGATGCCTCCAGCCTTCCATGTATACACATCCCCGATGGCTCCCTTCCCCTCGCTGAATTCCAGCCCCATAGGGAAAGTAGGAATATAAGACAGCTTCTCCTCATCCACCGCTGCACCCACCATCTGCATGATACGGATACCCTTGCCGTCCGCACTGTCTGCGCCCCCGACCAGATAGCTGCTCCCATGCTTCGCATACGTTCCCATCATCACCGGGTTGCCAGAATAACCCCCGGTAGCCATGATGATCCCCTTTTTCGCCTGATAACACACCGTCTTCTTGGTATCACTGTTAAATCCCACCGCTGTCAGAACCTGCCCCTTGTCATTGCCCAGAAGTTCCGTCACCTCCGTGTAAAAATCAATGGTAATATTGTCATACCCGGCAATCTCCTTATCCAGAATCTCATGGACAGCCGACTTATAATTAGCAGGATCCATGGCCTTAGGCTTATATGTCCTCTGAACCGAATACAGCTGATGCTCCGGAGCAAACACACTCTTTAATCCATTCTGCTCAGAAAATCCATACTCACTCAAGCCATGATCCCACAGCCAGTCAATGGCCATGACATCCTCCTCCACATATATCTCAATCAACTCCCGATTGCCAAGCCCTGCCCCGTTGGACATGATATCCTCAACATAAGACTCCTTGGTATCCCCAATCCCGTCCAACTCCTGAATAACCGTCTCCGCACCAGACATAGAGCCGCTGGTGAAATTTAAAGAACCGCCGGTCTTCCCCAGCTTTTCCACCACAATCACATGCTCCGCCCCTTCATCCGCAGCTGCTATGGCAGCCGATAGACCAGCTCCGCCAGCTCCCACAACAATCACATCCGCCTCCTTCACCTCATCATAGGCAGCCTGTACAGCCTCCTCTTCCCCTTCCGCGTCCGTTTCACCTTCCGTCTCCGCCTGTTCCGTCTGTGTTGTCTCCAAAGCCTTAGACGTCTGGCCGGCTCCCGTCTGATTCCTCCTTCCCGATGAGCATCCAGAAAGAACCACAATCACTGCCAAAAAAAGCGCTGTCATCCGTTTCTTCATCTAACAATTTCCTCCCCGATTTTAGATATTTATTTTTCCAGTTGCATTTATTATACCTTTGCCTTAAGATAAAAACATACATTTTTCCGTAAAAATTCTATCAAAATCAGGAGGAACCCATTGATGCTTCACAACACCCACTTTCATCATTTGCCCTTTATTCCCGAAGATTCCCTGTCAAAAGAATTAAAAACATATCAACTGTCCTTAATATCCTTCGGACACTTCAAGGCCAAAAAAGTCCACTCCGTCAGCAACACCACCCTTCCCTACCACCGGGTCATCTATCTTTTAGGAGCCTCCATCTGCTATCAGATACACGGCTCCTCCATGATATTAAACAAAGGAGACGTGCTCTACACGCCTCCCAACACCATCTACAGCGCCGCCAGTGTAGAAAAAGACAAAATCCCGGAATTTCTCTACCTGTATTTTGAAGTTCTTCCCCACTACCAGGAACAGAACTTTATCCATATGATGGAAACCTCTCTGAAAATCCGGGTATTCCACGCCCTGGAATCCCCCATAGAATTCTATTTCCACACCATAGCCGAAGAATACGAGAACCGCCGCCCAGGATATTACCACAAGATCCACAGCTACCTTATGCTGCTTGTGATGGAACTGCTCCGGCGGAAAGATTTCCGCAAAGATCAAAAGCTTTCCCCCGTCCATGCATCAGGAGAAAGCCTTGTACTCAATAAAGCCACCAGCTATATTGCCGCCAACATCCGCGATCCCTTACGGATCTCCCAGGTAAGCCACACCTGCGGTGTCAGCGAAAGCTGCCTCTATAAAATTTTTTCCTCCAGCCTGGGCATATCCCCCAAGGAGTACATTCTAACCTGTAAGATGGAGTACGCCGTCAGGCTTCTGAGAAAGAAAAATATGACCGTCACCCAGGTAGCAAGAGAACTTGGTTTTGCCAACCCCAACCATTTTTCCAATGCCTTTTATAAGGTAATGGGCAAGCGGCCTTCCGATTATAAAAATCAAATTTCATGATGCCTCAATCCTGCTTTTTATACTTGTAATAAAATATTGGAAGCTAGGGGAACGATTGCACTCTAAGTTCATAAAACCGCCTATTCTGTCTGCCCATTCAGCTTTGGCCTTTCCTATCTCAGTATAGGCATTATCAGCTTTTTTCCGCAATCCTTTCAATCCGTTTTTATATACGGCATCAGCCAAAACTTCCCATGTATCTTCAAGCCCGTCTTGATTATAATTTTTAATGACACTTTTTCTTATATGGGGGTATGCTGCCTCTATGGCTTCTATATCGCCCAAAAGCCATGCCTCCATCTCCTTAACCGCGATGCAGAATACATGATCCGTAAACACCATACTCTCTATTGCCAGCAGTTCCAAGTCTTCGCGAAACCGTTTCACATCACGCATATCATTATCCAATACAATTACGATAGAAACTTCTTTCATTCCCGAAAATTTTCTGTCAAAAGCCCTCAAATACATTCTCAAGTCGTTCAACAAATTCCCTGTTTTTCTTTCCAACAGATCTCCTGTTTTCTTTAAATGGCCGATCCCCTTAAACGACTTACTGTCATAATAAATCTCATTCCCAGGATAATACTCTTTTATTTTTCCCATAAGGTGCTCAATTAAAATCTCCGCAGATCTGTCTTCAATCAAAAATTGAAAATACATGGTCCCCCCCTTATCCAAAATACCTGCTATACCACATATCTCCCACCTCTACTCCTTCATCCGAAAGTTCTTTAACAAACGGATATTCTGATGCCTCTCTCACATCAGAAAAACCACTCTGCTCTTTCGTCAGAACCCACACATTCTCCGGTGCAAGCGCATTTACAAAAAACGGGCTATGGGTTGTAACGAAAATCTGTTTCGAAAAACCATTTCCTACGCTTTCTACCATCTGGGCAGCCAATGTACTTAAATATTGATGATAAAGTCCATTCTCCGGTTCCTCAATAAATACCAATTGTCTAGGATTTTTCTCATGCAGCAGCAAATAGTAAGCAAATAATTTCAATGTACCATCCGACATCTTCTGTGAATAAAAAGCATCTTCAAATCCCTTTTCCCAAAATTTCAACATCATCTGGCCGTTTTCAAATCGTACTGGTTCAATCTTCTCAATCCCTGGAAGCTTATCCTGAATTTCAGACAGTACCTTTTTAAATTCCTTTGGATTCTCCCTAAACATGTATTGTGCCACATTATTGATATTGCTTCCTGTTCTGTTTAAATAAGCCTGGGGTGCTGCCGATTGAATCATCCTGGCAGAATCCGGAGAAAAGTAACATAAAAACCAACTCTTCAAAAAACTCAAAAATTTTTCAACACGTTCATATTGTTTCATTGCTCCCAACGTAACAATACCCAGCTTACGGATATCATTTAATTCTACATCTACTGGTTTTCCGACAATACTGCCATCATCATTTTGCCCTGTCTCTTCGTCCTCGTTCCCCTCAAAAACATAACCCCTTCCTTCCTGAAGGTAAAAAAAGGAACGAGGCCATCCATAGCGTTTCAGCCTTTGGCGAAGACGCTCCTGCTTTACATACGGACGCCCTGTATCGTCTACAGCAATCTCCAACTCATAAGTTATAGGCCGCGTATTGCTAGATTCACGGTAATACAACTCAAATGAAATCGGCCCATCTGCATTTTGTGAAACCAATCTTTCGTATCCTCCACGGTTATTGGCATCACAAGCCTCTTCAACCCCCATCTCCAGACAATCAGCAAGAAAGCCGAACACATCGGCAAAGGTACTCTTTCCATTTCCACTGGGACCTATCATTGCTACCAGATTTCCCAGAACCTTTCCTTTCTGATTAGAGCGCGTCTTTCCCATTACAATATCTTTTAGAGGACCGTAGTTCTGAATCCTGATTCCTTCTATCTTTCCCATATCCTGTCTCCCTGCCTTCTGATCACACGGTTTTTCCTATATTCTTTGAACATACCTTACTCTATTACTATTTTTCCCTTAAACAAGATAAATAAACCGCTCCCCCAACGCCGGAATATGCCACTTAGCCCCCGGATTCTGTTCCATCAGCTCCCCGGCAAAAATCAACGGGTCAATGGTATTCCCCCGTATCATATCAAAATGGGTGGGAATGGTCAGATCTGCATGAAGCAGGGAAGCCAGCACAGCCGCCTCCACATAAGAAAGATTACCGATACAATCCCTCTTTGTCCGGAAATAATCTCCCCCATTGATCGGCGGAAAAAAGAGATGAGGCGCAGGCAGCCTCCTCAGATTCTCCAAAAGCCAATCCGTAAGATAAGTATCTCCCAGATGCATAAGACGGACATTTCCCATAACCACATGATAACACAGGGCCGTATTCCGCCCACGATCATCCGTCTCATGTACCGGATGAGCAGCAGAAATCGGATCAATGGTAATCCCCGGCAGCTCCATCCGCTTCCCGGCCCGCGCCCCCAGAATCCTCTCCCTCTTAATCCCTGCCTCCACAAGAGTATCCTCCCACGCCTCCGGAACCACAAACCGCATATGATCATCGAAAGCGGCAATTCCTGTCAATGTCTCCACCGCCATATGATCCCCATGGCCATGGGTGCACAGCACATAATCCCCTCTCACAGCATCCGGCAGAAAAGGCGGCGGATACAGCCTCTTGGATGCTCCTGTTTCATCCTTCATATCATTTAGCACCGGATCAATGTACACGGTAACCCTTTGCTTCCACACAAACCCACACTGTCCCAGGTTCCACAAGGCAAGCATTCCCTCCCCTGCCTCTGTATCCTGAATCTCCTCTGCCAGGGCGCTGCCCCGGCGGTACCATACCCGTTCTCTGCTCCTCATCATACTGTCTCCTTATCTTTAAACACGCCATTCTGCCTGGCGGCAGCCTCTCTGCCTCCCTGTACCTGGGTTCTTCCCTGCGGCAAGATCCACCGCTGTCTTGTGCTTCTTATGACCCTCTCGGCCTCCCCACCCCACTTTCTCCCTGCATCTCATCACTGCTTCACCCGCGGCAGATTCCAGCGGTAATGGGCCGCCAAAAGCCGGATCACCACAACCAGCACAGAAGATACCACCATAGCCGGAATCTGCCCAAACTCCCGGTAGATCCACACACAGCTTATGGCCCCTGCCACTGATGCACACGCATAAATATGCTTCACAAAAATATAAGGCGGCACCCCTGCCATCATATCCCGCAAAAGCCCGCCTCCCACACCTGTCAAAGTCCCCAAAAATGTAAGCAAAAACGTATTCTCCAGATACCCGCTGCCAATCCCTGTGGTCACACCCACCACCGTAAAGATCCCAAGGCCCACGGAGTCCATAAGCAGCATAGCCTTGTCATATAACACTCCCACCTTGCCCTGCAGCAGATTTCTCTTAAAATACAGCACAAGAAATACCAGCAAAGAAGTGCCAATGGCAACCGACACATACACCGGCCGTATCAGCGCTCCCGGCACATTGCCCAGGATCACATCTCTGGTCATCCCGCCGCCGACAGCGGTAACCACCCCCAATACACACACACCAAACACATCCATCCCGCAGTTTATCCCTACCATAGCTCCGGACGCTGCAAATGCAATGGTACCGGCCAGTTCCATACAAAATACGATAATCCCCTGAATATCCATTGATACGATCCTCGCTGATTCTCTTTTGCAGCCTCAAACGTTCCGGCTTTCGCCATGCTTGTCTGCATTTCCCTGCGCTTGTCCGCATTTCCCTGCGCTTGTCTACGTCTTCCTGCACTTCTCTATGTTCTTTTGCACCTTCCGTTTACTTTTTATGCCACTGATAAAATTCCTTTAACTCCGCCTTCACATCCTCCGGCAGCACGGTCTTCTTCACTCCCCGGATGGCACCCTCTAAAGCCAGAAGCCTGTGGATACAAGCCGAGTCATCGATCCCCTGAATCTTGAGCCAGGCCTCCTTAGCCCCTGCAGCCTTTAAATCTTCCTCTGTAAAAATCCCCACCTGATTCAGCTGTTCCTCCACCGTCTTCCCAATATTGGGCAATTTAGCCAACTCTCCCATCTGTCTCCTCCTTCTAAAATCCTGACATAAATTGTAGCACACAACTTCCACAAGCACAATAACATTTCCCAAAGCCCCAATTCCATCCTCTTTATACGCAAACAGGAGCAGCTGCCAGCAGATTCCTCATCTGCCAAAGCAACCACTCCTGGACGCATGTTCGTCATTAGCTCCTTTCTCCTACCCCTTTATCCCATCCATGGCAATCCCGTCTACCAGATACCGCTGGAAGATAATAAAGAAGATGATAACCGGTAGCAACGACACCACTGACATGGCAAACAGGCCACCGTAATTATTATACGAGTTGGGGTCAAGATACATATTCAGTGCCAGCGGAATCGTAAAACGGTTCACGCTGTTCATAAAAATCAATGGCTGGAAGAAGTCCTGCCAGATCCAATAAAACGCAAAAATCGAAGAAGTGATAATTGCTGGCTTCACCACCGGAACCAGAATCAAAAACAATGTCTTAATCTTCCCACACCCGTCAATCTGAGCTGCCTCATCCAGTTCTCTGGGAATCCCCCGAAAAAACTGAACCATCAGAAAGATAAAAAATGCACCTCCGAATATCCACGGCAGAACAAGGGCTGTCCTGGTATCAATCAAATGCAGCTGTTTTAAGATAATATACTGAGGCACCACCATTACCTGAGGGGGAATCATCATAGTCATCATCACGCAGCCAAACCAGAACCCTGAAAATCGAAACTTCAGCCTAGAAAGCGCATATGCTGCCAGCAGGGAAGTCAACACACATCCTGCCATACCAATGACTGTCACCATCAGGGAATTGACAAAAAACGTCACAAACTTCACCCCACCGATTCCTGAAAAACCACTGCTGTAATTGGTTCCCGCATCCCATGTCTTGGGAATCAGAGAATATGTGTCCAAAAACATGGTATCATTGCTCTTAAACGAACTGGCAAGAAGCCACAAGAGCGGATAAATCATCAAAAAGCCAAGGGCGCAAGCCCCCACATGAAACAAAACCGCATGTATTTTTCTCTTCCTGTGCATTCCCATTTTCTCATCCCTCCTCCGACTCATAATACACCCAGTTCTTTTGTGTCTTAAAGATAATCACCGTAAAGACAGCGATGATCGCAACCAGAATCCAGGCAAGAGCACAGCTATAGCCCATATCAAAGTAGGTAAACGCCCTGCGGTACAGATAAAGCACATAAGACAAGGTACTGTCAAGAGGCCCTCCGTCCGTGATTACATAACTCTCTGTAAACACCCGGAATCCATTGATAATCTGTAGAATCAGATTAAAAAAAATCGTAGGCGTCAGCATAGGAAGGGTAATCTTAAAAAATGTATAAGAAGGCTTAGCCCCATCTACCATGGCCGACTCATAAAGCGTATAAGGAATCTGCTTTAACGCAGACAAGAAAATCAGCATCGATGAGCCAAACTGCCACACACCCATGAGAATAATCACGCTGAGAGATGTGCTGGGATTTCCCAGAAAGGATGTGGTCTGCTGGATTCCGAATAGGGAAAGCAGCGTCATAGCCACTCCCTTGTTGCCGAAAATCTGTTTCCATACAACAGAAACGGCGATGCTCCCCCCTATAATAGAAGGGACATAATATAATGTCCTGTATAGCCCAAGCCCCTTATGCTTCTTATTCAAAAGCATGGCGACAAACAAGGCAAACGCAAGCCTTAAAGGCACCAGAATCAAAACATAAGAAAATGTCACCTTCAGTGCCTGGACAAAGGTGTCATCCTGGGTAAATGCACGGATATAATTTGCCAGCCCGATAATCCGCGGATTATTAAGCAAATTAAAATCCGTAAATGAATAATAAATGGATATAACCGCAGGAACCAGCCACATTCCAACGAATCCAACAAGCCAGGGCAACATAAGCAGGTACGCCACCCCATTGTCAGCCGCTCTTTTCTTTTTGCTCCTCATAATACGTAATCAATCTCCTTCCATCCGATTTTTATTGGATTTTCATGAACCCATTATAACCCTGTCCAATAAAACCCTGAATGGAATTAACAGATTACTTGTCTGTAAAATTCCGACTTTCCCCTTCAGTCAATGTCCTCCGGTATTCCGACGGCACCATCCCTGTCCTCTTCTTAAACACCTTAGCAAAATACTGCCCATCTGCTGGATATCCCACCTGCTTTGCCAGTTCCGCTATCCGGATATCCGGGTCAAATGCCATTAGACGCATAGCCAGCTCCATCCGAATCCGTACCAGAAACCCAGAATACTTCTCACCCATACAGCGGTAGAAAAAACGCCCAAAATAATCCTCATTCATGAAAAGCACTTCTTTCGCCAAGAACTGCAGGCTCAAATCAGGATTTTTAATATTCCGGTAAATACCAAAAAGAATCTCCTTCAAACGGCTCCCATCCTTTGTCTCTGGCAAAGACAGACCGAGAAACGCCCCGCAACCATCCATAACCTCTTTAAGAATCTCCCAGATTTCCTCACTCCTCCACCTTTTGCACTCTTTGCCGCAGAAAACCTCCAAGAAGAACCGAAACGACTCCGCCATCCGGCTTTCAGAAAATCCCTTCATCTCCATCTTCACAAACCAGCTATAAATCTCTAACATCACCTCCGGATAATCCTTTGCAGCCCGGATCCGTTCATAATCCAGCACCATCACAGCCCGGTCTCTCTCCTCCCCCAGAAAGTCAAAACTGATAAACTCCATCCCCTCTTTGCAATCTCCCAGAAAAAACAATTCTTCCAGCTGCTCATACAAGATCCCCACCTCCTGGATCCCTCCTGCACGGCTCACTGCTGACCGCAGCTTCACCTGCTTATACTTTCCATACTCCCTGTGAACCTTCAAAAGCAGAGACCTAAGATTCCCCCCAATCTCCTCCGGAATCAGATAAATCATTTCCCTTCCCAGAGAAGTACTCATATAAATATTCTTAACTCCCATCAATTCTGTCAAAATATTGGTCACCACAAACCCATCCAGCCGGTCAAATTCCCTGGGAGACCGAATCCCCAATAAGACAAACGAGTTTCCCACATTCTCCATAAACTTCTCCAGAAGGACGGCATCCGCTCCCGACACCTCCTCCTTTCTTATGAGAATCCCAAGAAGCTGCTCCTTCACCCGGGGAAGCATACGGTCAAACGTACTTTTATACTCCTGTTCCCACTTTCTTTTGTCCTCCAACTCTGCCAGTTCCCGTTTTACCCCCTGAAGCACCTCCACAATCTTTTCCTCATCGCAAGGCTTCAAAATATAATGCCGGATTCCAAGTTCCATCGCCTTGCTGGTATACTCATACTCCCCATAACCGGAAAGCACCACAAAAAGCATATCGGGATACAACTCCTTCGTATTGCGAATCAGCCCGATCCCATCCATCACCGGCATCTTAATATCTGTAATCACAAGATCCGGCCTGTGCATCTGTATCTTCTCCAGCCCTTCAATTCCATTCCACGCCATATCCACCAGTTCCATCCCCAGCTTCTCCCAAGGAATAATCTCCGCCATGGCCTCCCGCTCAATATCCTCATCATCCACCAGCAGCACCTTAATCATCTTTTTCCATCACCTCCCTTTTGGGAATCCGGATAGTCACCACAGTCCCCTTCCCCAGAACACTGTCAATGGCAAAATCCCCCTCCAGGTTAAACGCCATCTTTAGCCTTTCATAAATATTTTTCAGTCCAATCCCATGCCCCTTCTGTTTTGCAGTAAACGTACGAACCCGCTCCAGCTCATCCTCCTCCATTCCCGGTCCATTATCCCTCACAGTTATCACAATCCGTTCCCCCTCCTCCTTTATCTCCACCGATATATCACACGGTGTCAGCATCCGCTCAACCCCATGATAGATAGCGTTCTCAACCAACGGCTGCAATGTCATATGTGGAATCAGATACCCCTCCGGCACCTGGCATATCACAGAAAATGAAACCCGCTTTCGGTATCTGTACTCCTGAATCATCATATACTGCTTCAGGCTGTCCAGTTCCTCCTCAACCGTAACATAAGGTTGCTTATTGAGGGCGGACCGCAGAATTGTTCCAAGAGCAACCGTCATTTTAGCCGCCTCGTCATTTTTCCTCGCCCGAATCATCCAGTGGATGCTGTTTAATGTATTATACAGAAAATGAGGATTGATCTGAGCCTGCAGCATCTGATACTTGGTATCTTTCAAAAGAAGCTGTTTCTCATAATTCTCATGAATCAAATAATCAATCTTATCCAACGCCACCTTAAATTCCTGGGTCATCAAGCCAATCTCATCCTTCTGTCTGCTGCCCCCCAAAACCGCCCTGGCCCCGTCAAAATCCCCATTCTCCACAATCTGCATACTTTCTGTCAGATGCTCAAGCGGTTTCACAATCACATGGGCAAGCCTCTTCAATATCATTGCCGAAGCCAAAAACAATACAAAAAAACCACCTATTACCAATCGCCGCAAATCCTGATTCTGGCCATAAATCTCCGAAAAAGGAAACACGTTCACATACATCCATCCAGTCTTAGAAGACCTTACATGACATACAAAATACTTCCTTCCATGCTCCGTCATAATCTCATATCCCTTGTCTCCCTCAAGTTCTGGAAGCCATTCCATCATATGCTCCTGATTCTCATAGACTATCCCCTCATCCGAGAAGACGCACAGCGCCGAGCTTTCCGCCTCCAACTCGCCAATATTCTTCTCAATCATTCCCGACACATCACTGGTAATCAATAAGCTTCCCAGATACTCCAGGCTGGCATCATCATACTTTCGGATATCCCGCCCTGACAAAAGATACGGGTACTCCGCTGTGGGCTGTTGCACCACATAAGCCCCCTTGGCCTCATGAAACCGCTCCATCACAGAGTCATACAGTGCCTCGCTCACCGTTCCCGTAGCAATCCCCACCACGAACTGGGTGCCTTCCCCATCTGTATACAAGATATTCGAAAGCATATTTGAATTAGCCAATTCATTATTAAAAAGCAGACGAAGCTGGTACACTTCATAAGAATAGTCCGCCGTGGAAGAATCCATATCCTTCATTTTTGAAAGCTGCTCCTGAATCTTTAAATCCATCGCGATATTATAAGAAATCCCCTCTACCTCATCCAGGCTCCGATTCACCTCCTGAATAAAAAAGTCCAGCTCCTGCAGAGACTTCTCATACAATTTCCCGTCATAAATATTAAAGCTAACCTGCAACGCCCAAGCGCTTATGAGAAAACAGCTTCCCAGCATCAAGATATATACAATAATCATCTTTTCCGCCAGCTTTAAATCCCTATACTTTCCATACCAGTAGTCCAAAAAGTTTTTCATCCCCAGCCGTTCCCTTTTCCGATTATTCCCTTATCGCGAAGGGTCAAAAACTACACGGCGCTGCTTCATCGCCTGATACAGTTCCTCATCTGTCAAATGGTTCTCATAATTTAAAAGCAACATAATCTTCCTGTCTTTTTCTGGATAGATAACCTGTCTCTGCCACTGATAAAAATAAGGCCCATCCTCAAGATTCCTTATATACCCCATCAAAAGACGCAGAAGATATGCTGTCTCCTTCACATCCGTCTGGCAGTCATTGTCATAGAATCCTTTCCATTTATCATGGCAGCATTCCTTCATATCCATATCTGCCTGCTGGAAACACTCCGCTGCCTGTCCGATTTCATAGAAGGCCTTCAGAAGTTCCCCCTTCTCGTACGCCGAAAAGCCTCTTCCAAAATGAATTACACCTTCCAGACAGTGGGTATGCAATTTTACCTGAAGAGCCAGAGAATCCTTCCACAACCTGGATCTGTTTTTCCTCCATTCATCTTCTGTCCCACTATACTCATTCTCAGATTCCGTTCCCATCTTGCCACACGGATTCCCTGTTTCAGTCTTCATCTCGTTGCATCCATTCTCAAGTTCTCCCTCCAGCCTTTCACACCTCGTAAGCAGCCTCCGAAAACCAGGAAGGGCCTGCTCACATTTCCCTGCAAACCACCCAAGCTGCCCCCTGAAATCCTGTGCCAAAGTACACCACCGAAGGTCCTCATTGGCTGCCTTTCCCCCATCCTTCATCCACTGATGAATCAGGACTCTGGTAACATAATTATAGAACTGCTCCCCTGCATGCTCATCCTCCCTGTCCCCATAGGGAAGCGTCACCCGGAAATACTCTCTGAAACATTCCTTTCTCTCTTCTATCTGGAAATCCCCGTAATACTGTCTTATATACTGCTCCAAATGCCTTTCCGGCTCCCCATCCAAATCATTCCACAAAGCCGCTGCAAAATCCAGAGGATACACATGAGGCTTAATATTAGAACAATTCACCAGCCACAATGTCCGTATCCCTCTCTCATACCCAAATCGAAGCTCCTTTTTCACAAACTCCATAGAATTAGGTAGCATAGTAAGCACATTGGCAGCCTGCAGGTCATAAAAAGACACATGATAATATACTCCGTGCCTCTGTCCCTCAAGCCCCTCACCTGGAAGCGCCACTACACGGGGATTGTGATTTCCCTGCCTTCTGGACACCATTTTCCCATACCCGTTATCCGCCCAAATCATAATCACGTTCTCAGGCAGCTCCAGGAATCCCTGCTGATACAATTCCATGGTCTCCCCATACAGATTGGTGGCAAACACCGGCTCAGAAACATACTTACACACCAGCTCATACTGCTCCCTCATAATGCTGCTAATCAGCTGCCCCCGTTTCTCTGGCGTATCATACTGAGGGTCATTCTCCCAGAAAGGCGCATCCCCCTGCCCCCGAAATCCAAGATTCCAAATGACCTTATGCTTCATCTGCCGCTTAATTCCTTCCTCCCACAATCCCCGAAACAGCTGCGGATACTCCTTAAAAGAAGGATTCTTATCTGGATAAGCCCGAAGAAACATCTCCGCTCCCAAAGGCTCCGCATGGTGCTGGGTAATCCACAGTCCCATGCCTCCTGCCAAATCCCCATACTTCTTGGAATTCCTGTCCGTCCCTGGAATCACCGTGTTCCCGCCGCAGCGCAGCAAAGCCTCAAAGGCCATCTCCCACGGATACTCTTCACTGTTCTTTACCTCCCAATGGCTAAGGAGCACCTCATCATTGATAAACCACCCCCTGTAAGCCACCGGCTTCCTCACCGAATCATACTCCGTAAACCCAGCCGGAATCTCCCTCCTCTTCACAAACTTCTGGTCATTCCAGAACCAGAAAGGCAGAATCCCCAGACACTGCCTGCTGATATAAAGAAGTCCGTAGACAAACCCCAGTTCCTCCGAAGCCCAAATGGTCATAGCCCTGCTATCCTCCACCCGAATATGAAACTCCTCCGCCGGAAAATCCCCCTTCTTCAAATAAATAACCTTGGAATCCTCTTCCCTTCCACTATCCTCCACCGGCTCCAGCACCATTTCCAAATCCCTGTAAAACCGCGCCACACCGCGGCGCACCGGTTCCTTATCTATCTCTGTATCAATTACCACATTCCTGTCCAGCACAAAGCACTCCTCTGCCATATCCCAGATACTCCTTCCACTTATATTTTCCCACTCTGATTTTACCTCTTTTTCCTAAAAAAACAAATTCTTTTTCTGCCCTAATCCCCTCTTCCTCTCAGCCACAAAATGCCCCAAAACCATCTGAACATTTCATTCACATAGTTTCAGGGCATCCATACAGGAGAATTAATTATTACGCGCTAAAATCTCATCCGCTTCCTTCCGGAAATTTGCAGCCGCCTCTTCCGTAGAAATCTGTCCGTAAAACGCCTTGTAGGCACAATTTTTAAAACTCTCCCCCACTTCCGCAATTCCAATCGGGTCCGGAGCCGGAGCCTCCCCCGAGAATTCAAGCACCGTATCCGCATAGGCGAACATCTCTTTCTGCTTTTCATCCATCTTCCCGGAATTCACCAGAAAATCTCTGGCATTGGCCATAGACGGAACCCCGCGTTCAGCCATCATAATATCATTAGATTCTTCCGAATTCAAAAACCAGTTAATAAACGCTGCCGCCTCATCCTTCACCTTGGAGGTCTCGGAAATGCAGAGGAAAAATCCCGGCTTATTCCACATAGCCTTTGTATTGGCAGGATTCACCGGAGGCGTAGTAATCATCAGTTCACTGTTCCTGCTGCTCATTTTGCTGGCATAATTATTGTTCTCATTAATCATACCTGCATCCCCCGTAACCACAGGCCCGGCCTCCTGTCCCAGGGTCACAATCTGAGCATACTCATCCGGATTTGCAGCAGCGCCTGCATCCATCAAATCCTTCCACAGATTCAGATAATCAACCAATATCTGGTCATCCTTATATCCCAAAGACTTATTGTCATCGCTGAACAGCTGCTCTCCATGCTGTCTCACCCAGTAATTAAACAGGTTCGTATCATCCACAACCCCAGTGGATGTGACGCCAAGCTTTCCTGTGGCCTCCTTAATCTTTTTCGCCGTATCCGCAAACTCCTCCCAGGTCCAATTACCAGATTGATTGGGCATCTCCAGCCCGGCCTCCTCAAATACCGCCGGATTGTATCCCACTGCCAGTGTCCCTGTAGACCCTACAATCCCTGCCAGCTTGTCATCGATTCTTCCTGTATTCAGTACCGCCTCCGACATTCCGGACACATCGATGGTGCCATTATCAATATATGGCTGCATATCCGCAAGGGAATTATTCTTGGCATAAGTTGTTATGTACAGATAATCCATCTGAACAATATCAGGCATAGACCCTGAGGCTGCCTGTGTAGACAGTTTATCAAAATATCCATCCCATCCCGAAGGCATGGCCTCAAAGGTAACATTGGGATGAAGTTCCGTATATTTATCAAGAATTTTCTGGGTATAATCATGCCGGTTCTGATTGCCCCACCAGGAAAACTTCAGGGTTACAGGCTCCCCTGCGCCCTCTCCGGCCGTTGTCTCCTCACCTTTACCGGCTGCGGCGGTGTCTGCCGGTGCTGCCGTGGTCTGCTCCGCCTTGCTTTCGCTGCCTGTGTCCGCCTGATTGTCTCCGCTGCTGCCGCCGCAGGCTGCCAGAGACCCTATCAGGATACCGGCCAGTCCCAGCGCCAATGCACGCTTCCTATTTCTTCTCATAGTCCTCTCTCCTTTTCTAAAAGCTTTATCAACACTTTCTTTCGTCCTTTATTCTATCAGAAATTATTTTTCTGCCCAATGGACGATTCCGACAAAGCCCCAGGAAAAATCCGACTTTTTAGAGAAGCACCTCCCTGTTTGTTCCATAATAGATATCATCCCGGCCGCTCATCATCTTGCAGAATTCCTCAAACCTGTCCCAAGTATCATAATAATCAAATTCATAGCTGTGCCCCCAGACATAATAAATCTGAGGCACCTCTGTCTTAAGCTTTATAAACTTCTCCCCAAGCTCCATCATCTTATCAAATTCCAGATGATACACTGTAGGTTGAAACTGCAGCAAATCCTCCTGCACATCGAAGCTGTAGCTGCTTGTAATGGTTCTGGCATACCGGATTTTCGTGTGTTTTCTTATAAGCTCCACCACCCGGTCGTCATGATTCACTCCGCCTCCCGGATATGCCATCCCTACAATCTTCTGATGGGTAAGCTCCTCCAGCTTCTTTCTGTCCTCCTCAACCTGGCGGACCACCTCCTCATCCCCTATCTCCGTCAGATGGGGATGGGTAAGGGTATGAGCTGCCACCTCATGGTTCCTGTACAAATCGGTTACTTCCTCCGGCTCAATTTTATTGTGCCCAATCCACATATTTTCCCGTCTCAAAGACCCCGGCGTTCCCAGCAACTCCGAATTGATGTTAAACGTTGCCTTCAATCCATACTTATCAAAAATCTTTACCAATCTCTTATCCTGTGTCACCCCATCATCATAGCTAAATGTCAAAAACTTCTTTTTCCCCTGAATCATGATACGCCAAGCCTCCCTTTCCTAACAAAAATGTTTTCGATTCCTTGTTCATCCCTCATCTTACTTTTCAAAGCTTTATATGGAAAAGATCACTCAGACTTCCAAGAAATCATATTCTTGTAAATACATTCCTATCATAACCCTCTTTTTTACAAATAGGAAGCGATTATTCCGACATAATACCTGAACATTTTCATGTGCACTATTTTAAAGGAGCTTATCTCCCCACCTTCTCTGTCAGCTTTTTCATTGCCCTATGGTATTTCGATAAAACCGTGGCAAGAGGCAGATCCAGAAGTTCTGCGATCTCCCTGTGTTTCATCCCCCCTGCATCGTGAAGCAGAATGATGCTTCGCTCCTCCTCTTTCAGAGATTTCAGTGCCTCTAACAACACATGTTTCTCCGGAGCCAATTCGATATCCTCGCACAGTTGCCCCGGCTCCCAGCCGCTTTCCTGCTCTTTCAGTTCATCTAAGCTGATACCGCCCTGGCTCATCTGTCTGCGAAGCCTCATATAGCAGAGATTTTTTGTGATGGTAAAAATCCATGCCATGGGCTTTCCGTCAGAATGATACCGCCCCGCCTGATCCCATACTGCCAGATAGGTGTCCTGCATCGCTTCCTCTGCATCCTGCGGATTTTTCAGTATCGATAATGCATAGCCATAGACACTTTTTGCTGTTTCCTCATACAGACAGCGAAACGCCTCCCTGTCCCCCTCTTTCATCAACAGCAAAAGCCGGTCATGCTCCGACCGGCTTCCCTCTCTTTTTTCCGCTTCTCTGCCATCCTTCATTTCCATCCCTCATCAATCATCAGATTGATTCCGGACTTTCTGCACAGTAACTGTTCTCCACCGTAATCACACAATAAAATCTGGAATCCCATTTCTGTACTTCTTCCGAAATCTTGTCCTTTATTGTGCCCCGCATAGATGGATTATACTCTCTTGGCACAACCAGATCAAAAATCAGGTTCACCCGATCTGTGCCATTCACAATGCGGAAATCATGAAATTCCAATCTGGAATCCAGCCTATCCAAAAGTCCTGCCATTTTTTCCCTCAACGCTGTCGCCTTCTCATTGTGGGTCTCCACAGGATCCATATGGATGACCAAAAAAATACCCAGCTCCCTTAAGCAGTCTCTCTCTATGGTATCCACAATCTCATGGCTTACCTCGATCCTTTGCTCACTGGGTACTTCCGCATGAATCGATGCCATACTTTTGGATGGGCCATAATTGTGCACAATCAGATCATGGCTGCCTACAATCCCTTCGTACTTCTCCACAAAATCCGTAATCTCCCGGTAAACCTTTGGGTCAATGGCCTGTCCGATCAAAGGTGCCAGAGTATCCTTTGCAATATTGACACCTGCGATCATAACCACCACGGACACAATAAGTCCCACAATTCCATCAATATTCCACCCAAACACGCCAAAGACCACAAGAGACAAAATCGTGGCAGAGGTAGTGGCTACATCCCCCAGAGAATCCGCTGCCGTAGCCATCATCACCGAAGACTGAATCCGTTTCCCCAGCTTCCGATTAAACAACCCCAACCACAATTTCACTCCGATGGACAGGATAAGGATTGCCACTGATAACAGGTGAAATGTCATCTCCTCCGGATTCCGGATCTTCCCAACCGATGTCTTAAACAGAGAAAAACCTACCTGAATAACCAAAAACGCCACAATAAACGCTGAGATATACTCAATCCTCCCATGTCCGAAGGGATGATCCTCATCCGCCGGCTTTCCAGCCATCTTTACCCCCACAAATCCGATGATCGACGAAGCCGCATCGGAAAGGTTGTTAAATGCATCCGCCATAACCGAGATACTGTTGATCACAAGCCCAGTTCCCAGCTTCGCCCCGAACAAGATCACATTGCACACAATTCCAACCAGACTGGCCAGCACTCCATAAGAAGTCCGCACCTTCGAATCCGATATGGTCTCATAATCCTTCACAAACCTTCTCACCAAAAAATCTGTCATATCTTTCCATTGCTCCTTTCCGGACAGATACCAACGTTAACCCCCATCAAAAGGCTCCGCCACCATAATTGTTCAGATAACCCCTGAACAATTTCCTCTTATAACCTTCAACCGCCATATAGGTTACGAATACCCAACCTCTGTCAGGCACAATCCCTTAGCTGGTGCTGTAAATCCTGCCAACTGGCGGTCTCTTAACTCCAGAATTTGTATAATGCTGTCCGCCTCTCTCTTACCCTGTCCAATTTCAATCAGTGTCCCTGTCAGGATCCGAACCATATGATACAGAAATCCATTTCCCCGAAACCGCAAATCTATGTGGGTGCCTTCTGTCAGAATGGAGAGCTCATAAATTGTCCGTACCGTAGATTTCTTTCCCGTTTTTCCTGAAGAAAACCCTTTAAAATCATGGGTTCCACACAAAAGTCTGGCCCCTCGCCTCATAGCTTCCACATCCAGTCTTTCTCCCACGGCATACCGATATCTTCTCTCAAACACAGAAACTCTCTCTGCTGTATCCAGTTGGTAGGTATAGATCTTTTCCACTGCATTCAGGCGGCTGTGAAACCGCCAGTCCACTTCTTCTGCCTTCAGCACCAGAATATCCTCCGGAAGGTATCGATTCACATACTCTTTTATCTCACTCTCAGAAAGCTGCGTCTCCAGATGGGCATTGGCCACCTGTCCCCTGGCATGGACTCCTGCATCTGTCCTCCCAGAACCATGAACTTCCACAGGCTTTCCTGTCATGCGTTCCAACACCTGCTCAAGTCTTCCTTGAATCGTATTGCCTGTATTTCCCTGCTTCTGCCATCCGTCATAGCGGGTTCCTTCATATTGAAGAAGCATCCGAATATTTCTGCTCATATGCCTCCTCCTCTCCTTTCAGTTCTTTTGACCCGACTCTTTTTTCGGCCTTTTCGTCGCGCTTTTTCTGTCACATTCCTTTTGCCAAGGCTCTCTTTTTGACCTTTTTTGTCGCGCTTTTTCTGTCACATTCCTTTTTCTCCGGCTCTTTTTTCGGCCTTTTTGTCGCGCTTTTTCTGTCACATTCCTTTTTCTCCGGCTCTTTTTTCGGCCTTTTTGTCTTAGTTGTTTCTGTCGCTTCCTTTTTGTATCGACTCTCTTTTTCGACCCCTTTTTGTCTCGGTTCTCTCTGTCACATCCCTTTTGTTTTGACCTTTTATTTCCCCCTCTTTGAAGCCTTTCCTATCCTCTTCCCGTTATTATTATCTTTATTATCTTTCTTCTCTTTCCACTTTTTCCACAAATACCAAGCAGCAATCATACACAGACTTCCAAACGTCACCCCAGAGATATCCAACCAGACATCACTTACCTGTCCCGCTCTTCCCTCTGTAAACAGCTGAAACGTCTCATCGATCAGGGGGATCAAGGTGGCCAGCCACAGCTGCATCATCAACCACAGCCTTTGCGGTAGCCGGTACACCCGCAAACAATTCCACAGCAAGATACCAAACAAAGAAAATTCCGTAAAATGAGCCATCTTCCGAACCAAATGTTCTGTCACCATGTTTCCATCCAGACCTACTGTCCGGAATACTGCCAATATAATCGCAAGCACCCTGCCACTTTGCCTGGAAGATTCCACTGCAGGTGTCAAAGAATTCTGAAAAATAAATCCCACGTAAATCACAATCAATATGGTCCAAAACCACTGTTTTTTCCTATTCATAGTTCTCTATCTACTTTTCCTTTTTATCGATTTTCAGACTATTATAGTATAAAATTCTCATTACAACAAGAGTTGATTTTGCTTTTCAAATAGTACAACAAGTATTATAATGATACCGTTCAAACAGCATTCACCACTGTTTGATCATACGGTCTCAAAAGTGAGAGACTCTTCACGCCATCTTCTACAAATTCAAAAAAGGGGATATGATATTATGAATCAAGATTTAACCGTTGGAAAGCCGGAAACTGTCTTATGGAAATTCTGCCTGCCATTATTTGGAAGCATTATTTTTCAACAGCTATACAACATTGCGGACAGCCTGGTTGCAGGAAAATTCATCAGCGAACACGCTCTGGCTGCCGTAGGCAACAGTTATGAGATCACATTGATCTTCATTGCCTTTGCCTTTGGATGCAACATGGGATGCTCAGTTATTGTCTCCCAATTGTTTGGGGCAAAACAATATAAAACGATGAAGACAGCAATCACAACCGCATGCATTTTCAGCTTCGTACTTTGTGGAATCTTAATGCTGTCAGGTATCCTTGGTTCCAAGTTGCTCCTACATATGATTCACACACCGGATGAAGTTTTTTCAGACTCCTCTCTGTATCTGGATATCTATGTATGGGGGCTTCCATTTGTATTCTTTTACAACATTGCCACAGGGATTTTTTCTGCGTTAGGCGATTCCAAAACCCCATTTTATTTTCTGTCCATATCCTCCACTGCCAATATCGCCGTGGATATTTTATTTGTGAAAGCATTTCACATGGGAGTTGCCGGTGTGGCATGGGCAACTTTCCTGTGTCAGGGAGTCAGCTGTATTCTGGCTGTCTTTGCCGTATGGATACGTTTAAAGAACATCTCCTTTCAAGGAACGGCTCCTCTTTTTGATTGGAATCTTCTGAAAAAGATTGCAGCTATCGCAGTTCCCAGCATTCTCCAGCAAAGCTTTATCTCCATAGGAAATATCGTTATCCAGGGTGTGATCAATGGATTCGGCCCTGCTGTAATGGCAGGGTATTCCGCTGCAGTCAAATTGAACAACCTGGTAATAACTTCCTTCACCACACTGGGAAATGGAATTTCAAACTACTCTGCCCAAAATCTTGGAGCCGGAAAACTTTCAAGAATCAAAAAAGGCTTTCGGGCTGGCATCAAGCTTGTCTGGATGTTGAGCCTTCCCCTCTTCCTTCTCTACTTCTTTGCTGGCTCAGTAGTTCTAAACATATTCATGAAAGACCCTACTGCCATGGCTATGGAAACAGGCATTCTTTTCCTAAGGATTCTGTCGCCATTCTATTTTGTGATTTCCACCAAGCTTGTGGCTGATGGAATCTTAAGAGGCACTGGCCGTATGAAAGACTTTATGACCTCCACCTTTATCGATCTGATCCTCCGCGTCGTTCTTGCGGTAGTACTTGCTCACACATTTTTAGGTGCAGCTGGTATCTGGTGCGCATGGCCTGTAGGATGGCTGACTGCTACCGTCCTGTCCGTCACCTTTTACCGCCGTGGACCGTGGAAATCATCGTCAGACATATGATCCTTCCCTTGTCCTTTCCAATCTTCCATCGATATTTTGCCGACCTCCAATGTCTTTAACCCTCTGTTTCATGATAAAATATTGCCAAAACAAGGGTGTTGTTTTCAAAACAAAAAAACAGATTGAGGGACTTATAACGAATATCCGAATGAAAATAGATAATATTGTGATTTCATCATTAAATTTGTCAGAATGACCTATGTTATGGCTTATTAGGCCATTTACTATCTACCAGCAAAAAAAGGTAACTATGAATAGGTATTCAATGCTTTTTAATCTGTCTAAAAACAGTCCACAGCTTATAAGACACACAAAAACGCCAAGACCCCTGCATTTTCAGGCCTTGGCGTAATATTAAAAAGAGCGCGAGACGGGACTCGAACTTTAGAAAGAGTCAAAAACCCAATAAAATCAAAGGAGGATGCACACTGTCTACCGTGTGTCTACAAACTGCCTACAGTTCATTTTATATTCTTCCAGAGTGCGATTTACTATTTTTATTTGTCCTTGTGTAAAGCCCTCTTTCATGCTATACTATTTCCCAGAAAACAATCGTGTTACAAGGTGGTAAGCCTCCCTACACTTGCAAAAGAGGGGAGGTGGTGCGGATGGAAATGTTTACATTTGAGGATATGATCCTGTTTGCAACATTTTTAATCTCACTGCTTGCCTACATAGATAGGAACAACAAGCGAAAATAAATAAACCTACCTTGTGCTTGGCGGCCGGGGTAGGTTTATAACTGCTTACGGAGGTCAACCACTTTGTGGGCGGTTGTTTTCCCTATGTTTATACTATAGCACATTCTGAAAGAGAATTCAAGATTTTTTGTTTCTTCCATATTGGTGGCTGACTTGAAATTTTAAATTCCAGTGCAGAATTAAATTCCATCTCATGTTATTT
>CANDZL010000018.1:0-54480 GCA_947425205.1 uncultured Hungatella sp.
TGATTCAGTTTATTAAGGCCTCAAGTGAGATTGATTATCTGGTGTTTGGGGTAGATAACAAGGAACAGTTAATTGAAGATATAAGGGCATTTAGCAATAATATCCCTATAGAAATTGAATTGATGAATGACATTCAAAATCATTACCGCCTGGTTGATGACAGCATTATCCTACCTAGTTTATGGGCAAAGGGGAAAAAGTAGAATGAAGGGGCCATATTTATGGAGGAAATGATTAGTATAATTGTGCCTATTCATAATGTGGCACAATATTTAGATAAATGTATAGAAAGCATTATTCATCAAACTTATAAAAATATTGAAATTATCTTGGTGGATGATGGATCGACAGATGAAAGCCCACAAATATGTGATTATTACAAACAGAGGGACTGCAGGGTTAAAGTAATTCATCAGAAAAATGGAGGACTTACGGTAACAAGAAGAAACGGGGTAAATTTTGCACAAGGCAAGTATATTGGATTTGTTGATGGAGATGATTGGATAGAATGTGATATGTATCAGACCTTGTATGACTATGTCTATAAGGAAAAGGCAGATATTGTAACCTCAAGAGGTTTCAGGGAATATCGTTGGGGAAGGGGAGAAGAAATATTAGGGGATAGTGTTCCAGAAGGAAGATATGAGATTAATGAAAATGAAAACTATATATTGACCTGTATGTTTCCAGGGATACATGGGAAGGATGAGTTCATAAATGGGGCTGTTTGGAATAAACTTTTTCGGACAGAATTGATAAAAAATGTTCTAAATGAAATAGATGATCATGTACATGGATTCATGGATGATACAGTTTGTATAGTAGGGACATTTTTACAAGCGAAAAGTATTTTTGTATCAAAGGATATTTTATATCATCACCGAGAAAGGGAGAATTCGTTTACATATTCAAGGAATCCCAGGGGGCTTCTCCAGGTAAATTACGGTTATTTGGCTTTAAAACAAATGATAGAACATTCTATATATAAAGAAATATTATTTCCAGATTTAATAGAATTTGTTTCTATATCAACTATTAGTGCCTATAACAATTTGTTCGAAAAAAATAAAAATATTATTCCTCAATTCTTTTTTAAGAGTGAAAAAATACCGGAACATTCAAAGGTTTTATTATATGGTGCAGGAAAAGTTGGGATCTCTTATTGGGCACAGTTAAAGGCAGAGAATAGGTATAAATTATTGGGAATTCTAGATAAAGATATACAAAAGTGTATAGATTCTAATATGATATATAATGTGGAAGAATTCAACCAGTTTAAGTTCGACTATATGATAATTGCAGTCAAGAAGGCAGAAACTGTTAATAAGATACGAATTGATATGATGAAAAAGGGGGTTTTACGCGAGAAAATTGTGTGGGAGCCACCACTTTCTATTTTTGAGTATTTTAAATTTAGATCAGAAATTGAAATATAGTTGCTAGGAATGATTGTAGGAAGATTAAAAAATGAGATGAACAAGGTTTATATTTCGATTAATACTCCTAATATATAATGGGAAGAAATATTTAGAGTATTTATATGACATTTAATGAATTATGAACTTGAATATAGGAGGAAGGGATGATATCGCTTTATTCTATTGATGAATTAAAGGATGTTGCTAAATATGGAGAAAGCAAAAAAATTAAAATATATGGCGCAGGATTTAGGACGAATGTTTTTTTGAAGACTTTAAAAATGTTTGATATAAATATGGAAGTGGAATGCATAGTTGTATCAGATACAACCAAGAATCCCAAAATGGTCAATGATATTCCTGTGTTTAGTATAGGGGATGCTAATTTGGACTGCAACGATTATCTGATGGTAACTATTTGGAAAGGATATTTGACGGATGAAGATATTGAATTACTTGAAAGAACGGGTGCAAAGTTATTTCATGTTACACATTATATACATGACTTGATAATTTATGACGAAGTATATGAAGATATAAGGCCATTAATTGAAAATTACAGGGAAATGATTACTGGCTTGAACCAGCCGACACAATTGGATTCAGTGATCGCCTGGTCTATGTGGTGGCAGGGGGAGGAAAAAGCACCTGCTGTAATTAAAGCTTGCTGGGAAAGTAAAAGGAGAAATCTTCCGGAAGGAGTAAAGCAGATTGTCATAACAAAAAACAACTATAAAGAGTATATTGAGATACCTGAGTATATAATGGAAAAAGTAAACGAAGGCAGTATAAGATTGACACATCTTTCAGATATCATCAGAGCAATATTGCTATATAAATATGGCGGAATATGGATGGATGCAGCAATTTTAATGACAGCACCTATGCCGCAAACATGTCTGGAGTATACGCTGTATACAAGAAAATCTTATGATGGGCAATATCCACATTATGCAAGGTTTGGCTCGGATATGTCATGGAATATTCAGTTTTTTTGCGCTAAAACTGGAAATATTCTGTTTCAATTTTGGATGGAGGCATTTTTTTACTACTTTAAGAAGAATAATAAACTAAAATATTATATGACAAGTGATTATTTTATATCTATTGCTACGAATATTTTTCCTCAAATTAAGGAACAGCTTTTGAAAATTCCATTCAATAATATAAGATTGCAGGATATCAGGATGCATTGCTACGATAAGTATACAGCAGAAAAATATCAGGAATATATATTAGGTAATTTTATTACATCTTTGGAGCGGACTTGTACTGCCCAGGGAAAGGGTACTATGATTGATTATATCTTAGATAGGTATAAAGCTGGTGATAATGACAGTTAGAGAGGAAATGGAATGAAAACGCCGAAGGTATATGCAATATATTTGCCGCAATTTCACAGAGTAAAAGAAAATGACTTGTGGTGGGGAAAAGGATTTACTGAGTGGGAAACCGTTAAGAATGCAAAACCATTTTTTGAAGGCCATGATCAGCCTTTACAGCCTATATGTTATTATGATCTTTTAGATAAGCAGGTTATGCAGGAACAAGCAGACTGTATGCAGAGATATGGGATTGATGGTATGTGTTTTTACCATTATTATTTTGAAAAGGGAAGAAAAATATTAGAAAAACCAGCAGAAAATCTGCTTGAATGGACAGATATAAATATGCCTTTTTGTTTTTACTGGGCGAATGAATCATGGGTACGTTCATGGTCAAATATTGCAGGTAATTGCTGGACGGAGGTCTATGAAAGAGCCATAGACCAAAACGGCAGAGGAGTACTGTTAAAGCAGGATTACGGAGGAAGGCAGGAGTGGGAGAAGCATTTTAAGTATATGCTTCCGTTTTTTAAAGATAAACGTTATTTAAAAAAAGATGGAAAGCCAATATTTATCATATATTCGCCAGATGATATAGCATGCCTTGAGGATATGAAAAAATGTTGGGATAATTTAATATGCCAGGCTGGTTTCCCCGGAATATATTATATTGGAAATAGAGGGGGTAAATTTATTTTAGATGCTATATTGATTCAAGAACCCCAGGCAGCGATGCAGCATAAATTTTTTCAAAATGATAAGGGAATACGCAGTTTGCTAGATTATGATGATGTGTGGAACAACATTCTTAATATTAAAATTCGAGAGAGTGAGAAAAAAGAGTATTTATGCGGTTTTCCTGGATATGATGATACACCACGGCATGGAAAAAATGGGACAGTAGTGATTGGGGCTACGCCTCAGAAGTTTAAAAATTATATGATTAGGCTGCTACTGAAAACTTATAGAAGAAATTGTGATTTTTTGTTTCTTAATGCATGGAATGAATGGGGCGAAGGAATGTATTTGGAGCCGGATAAGAAATGGGAATTTCAATACTTGGAGGCATTAAGGGATGCAAAAGAATTTGTCCAGCAAGAGGGAGATGTTGTTTTAGCAGCAGGCACGGATGATGTGCCTTTGTCTGATTGTGGGAAAATGGAAATAGAAAGGTTAAGTTATAGATGTAATAGATATGAAAATTTTTATAGAACATTTGAACGTATGTTGAATTTAAAATTAGAGGGAAGATTCATATCGAAGTATATTTATAATAAAAAGTATAAGGATGTTGCAATATATGGTTTAGGAATAATTGGGAAATCTTTAGTTAAAGTATTAATGGATGAAAAAATCAATGTAGTTTATGGAATTGATCAGAACGAATATAAAGGCAGGATTTTTGAATTTCCAGTGTACACACTACAGGAAGAGTTAAAAGATATTGATATAATAATTGTTACGGTCGAAGATAATGATTCACATATCAAAAGAGAACTAGAAAATCGAGTGAAGGCTGAAATAGTAAGCGTAGATTATCTTTTAGATGTTTCAGAGAAAGAAAGCTTTTAATAAATATTTTGAGTGGAACGGAAGGAATGATAAAAATTAATAATAATGAAAAATGTTTATGATATAAAAGTGGAAAGAAATATGAACTATATTCTGTCAACAGCTTATACTGAAAGAGACTTTGCCTCTTTGGTACAGAAGAAAAGAATTTTAATAGCCCTTCATCTTCACTACATAGATACTGTAAAGAGTTATATAAAATTTGCTGAAGCAATTCCAAGTTACATTGATATTATTTTTACAGTTTCGGATAAAAAGGTAAAAAAAATTTTGTATAATACAGATTTTGTTAATAGAAGGAATTGTAAAATTATAGAAAAGCAAAACAGAGGACGTGATATTAGTGCAATTCTCGTGGCATGTCGTGCAGAAGTTTTAAAATACGACTATATATGTTTTTTGCACGATAAAAAGGAAAAGAAAAGTGAATATGAGAAGGATATAAAGACATGGGTTCGTTGTCTGTGGGAGAATATGATTGGTAGTGCCGAGTATATAGAAAACGTGATAACATTATTTTTAAAGAATCCTGATTTAGGATTATTGGTTCCCCCGTTTCCGATTAGTGAGCATCTTTCTATTTTATATTCAGATGTGTGGGGTGACGATTACTCTTTGACAAAAGAATTGATAGATAAAATGGGGTTAATTTGCGATCTGTCTGTGGAAAAGCAGCCCATAACTTTGGGAACTGTATTCTGGGCAAGGGTTTCTGCATTAAGAAAGTTATTTGAAATAGACTGGCAATATGAATCTTTTGACGAGGAACCATTGAAAGATGATGGAACAATAAGTCATGCCATTGAACGGGTTTTAGCATATGTTGCACAGGACGCAGGTTTTAATACCGGTTGGGTTATGACTGAACGATATGCAGGAGAGTTTTTGGAATATATGCAGAGCACATTAAAGAAAGCATTTTATCATATGTATAATTCCTTGGGGATATCGAAAATATCACAACTGGAAAGTTTTGAAGAAAGATTAAAAGAACTATTGGAGTTTGTAGAAAGATATAAGCGGTTTTATATTTTTGGAGCTGGGGAGTTAGGAAAATGTTGTTTTGCTATGTTAAAAGTCAAAGGAAAAAAACCGGAGGCTTTTTTGGTAAGCAACCGTGCCTTAAATGAAAGAATTATTGAAGAGATACCTGTTTGTACGTTATCAGATTTGAATTTTAATGAAGAGTTCGGAATTATTGTGGCAGTTGGAGATAAATATAGAGAAGAAGTTCTATACACAATGAAAAAATATGTTCCGGATCTTCATAATATTTGTTGGTATAGAAGAGAATGAGGTGGGGAGATGGATGCAATTGACAGGGCAATATCAAGTGGTCGGCATTTGACACATAACAAAATGTTAATCAGTCAAACCTGGAAAAAATTTGAACAAGTTTCAACTGGAAAAGCTGTCTTTCTTTTTGGTATAGGTGATGGAGCGGACTTTTATTTTTATAAATATGAAAAGAATGCAAGGTTAGAAGGCATTATTGATAATGAAAAAAGCTTGTGGGGATGTAAGGCAGAAGAACTTATTTCCGAGGAATTAGGGGAAAAATGTCAAAATATAATTATTACAGATATATCTGTTTTAAGTAAGTATTCTTCGGAGGATGTAGTAGTTTTAATTACCAGTCTTATATATTATGAAGAGATTGCAAAACAACTTGAAATATACAAGATATACCAATATTTTGCAGTGTTACCGATGGAAGCTAATGAGAGAAAAAGGTGGGTTGATTGTGAGAGAAAGGATAGAATAACCAATTATATAGAGGAAGGCCATAAAGCTCAAATTTGTGAAAACAAGATTGTATTATTTACTATGTGTGATTGTGCGGGCCATGGAAAGGAAATTGTAAAACAGTTATTAAAATTACGGGATGACTTGGATGTTGTATGGATTGTAAAGAATTTACATACGGAAGCACCAGTAGGCGTACGGTTAGTATCAGAAAGAAATAAGAGAAAGTATATATATGAATTGGAAACGGCTTTGATGTGGATATGTGATACGGTGATTCCTACCTTTCTGATGAAGCGGAGTGGGCAAATATATATACAAGTAAAGCATTGGTCGAGTGTTACATTGAAGGCATTTGGATTTGATTTAGCAAAATTTAGAAAGGATGAGAGAATGCTTGCAACCTGCGAACATGATAGTAAGCTTATAGACTACATAATTACAGGGAGTGAATTTGATACGGAGACATGTAGGAAAGGATTTTTGTTTAGCGGTGAAATATTTCAAGCAGGATCCTGTCGGTCAGACATTTTATTTTATTCTGAAAAATATCGGAAGAAAATTTGCGAGTATTATCTTCTTGACAGAAACAAAAAATTCTTATTATATGCTCCGACCTTTCGAAGTAAGACAGGGAAAAAGTATATACCACAGGCAAGCCATATTGATTTGGATTTTGCTAAAGTTAAAGCAGGCTTGGAAAGTAGATTTGGTGGAGACTGGAGGATTCTTTTACGTTTACATCCGGCTGTTTCTACAAAAAGTAAGGAATTGGATAAACCAGAATATGTAGTAGATGTAAGCAGTTACTATGACAGCCAGGAGTTAGTCGCAGCTTCAGATGTTCTGATTACGGATTATTCTAGTATTATGTTCGAACCAGCTTTTATAAAAAAACCTGTTTTTTTGTTGTCAATGGATAGAAATGAGTATATTGACGGAGAAAGAACTCTTTTAATAGATTATAATAGCCTGCCTTTTGCTATTGCTGAAACGAATGATGAACTGATAGAAAATATTACACAGTTTGATAGGAAACAATATGAAGATACTATACAGAAATTTTTTAAACGTTATGGAGTTCATGAAGATGGACATGCTGGAGAGCGTGCAGCAAGATTTATTGAAGAATTATTTAGGCGAAAATTGAAAAATATACCTTAGAATGAGATAAGAGCATGGAAAAGAAATTAATTAGTATCATTATTCCTGTCTATAATGTAAAAGATTACTTAGAGGATTGTTTGAATAGTATAATTAATCAAACATACAAAAATCTTGAGATTATTCTTGTAGATGATGGTTCTATGGATGGATCATCTGATATCTGTGATAAGTTTGCACAGTTGGACACAAGCATAATGGTAATTCATCAGACGAATGCAGGGGCAGCAGCAGCAAGAAAAAAGGGTGTAATGTATGCTTCTGGATTTTATATCTGTTTTGTGGATGCGGATGATAGGATAGACAGTAAAATGATAGAATTTTTAGTGGAACATATAGAAGGGAATGATTTGATTACCTCTGGCTGTTATTGTGAGTTATTCTCCGGAGAACTTTGGATTAGAACAGATGCCTTTGATTCAGGGAATTATGATACGAAAGAGAAAATGGAATATTTCATAGCGAATATGATTGCTTTTCACAATCGATTTGAGGATGGAATATTGCCTTTTTTAGTAAACAAGATGTATAGGTCAGATATACTTAAAGATGTAATTACAAGTATTCATCTTAATATATCTTATGCGGAAGATAGAGACCTTCTTTTTCGCTATATTTTAAAATGCAAGTCAATACGAGTCACTCATGAAAGCTTCTATTATTACCGTTACCGAAGTAATTCGGCGGTGCGGTCAGTGAATCGAAATTTTATGAGTGATTTAAATAACCTATATTTGTCTTTAAGCAAAGTATTTGAGGAACATCCACAGAAACAAGCTTTAATACATCAACTGCAGCTATTTATATTATCTCGTACCTATCAAATATCCTGGTACATGGGATTTGATTCATCTGCACAGACCATACGATACATTTTTCCGTTTTCTGATTTGGAGGACAAAAGCAACATCATATTGTATGGGGCAGGCAGAGTGGGGATGGATTACTACAGACAGATTTCGAAAAATCCCAACATTCATCTGGTTATCTGGGTGGATAAACATTGGGATAAGTATAGGGATGTTAATACTTCGGTTCATCCTGTGGAAAAAATACAGAGTTGTAGCTATGACTATATTATTGTAGCGGTAAATCGGAACGACTTGTATGAAGAGATCTGCAGAGAGCTAGAGGAGAACGGAATTCCGAAAGATAAGATTTTATGGAAAAAGCCGATACATTTTGCAGTATAGGCTTAGATGAAATTCGGAGTGGAAACAAAATAGGATGTGAGAGGAAAGGATAGTGGAATACATGCCAAAGATATCTGTCATAGTACCGATTTATAATGTAGAAGCGTATGTGGAACAGTGTTTGGATAGCATATTGAAGCAAACCATAGATGACTTGGAGATTATATGTATTGATGACGGCTCTACAGACAGATCAGGCGTTCTTGCAGACCGTTATGCTAGGAAAGATCCACGAGTCAAAGTAATCCACAAAGAGAATACAGGATATGGAAACAGTATGAACATCGGGTTGAAGCATGCATCTGGAAGCTATGTTGCAATAATAGAAAGTGATGACTTTGCAGAGCATAATATGCTTCAGAAACTATATACGGCGGCCGTACAGAATAACGCAGACATTGTAAAAGGAGAATATTACAGATATCAAAAAGGACTGAATACCTATGCGGATCGGCTAAGGGACTATCCCAAAAACACCATTTTGTCTGTGGAAGATTGCCCAACATTACTGAACCTGGCTGACACTATCTGGAGTTGTCTGTATAGGAGACAGTTTCTTGTTGACAATCATATTACGTTTCATGAGACACCAGGGGCATCGTTTCAAGATATTTCTTTTGCGCTTCTGGGATGGTTAGCGGCAAAAAGAGTGTACTTGATTGAGGATGCAATGATTCATTATAGAATTGACAATCCAGGATCATCTATGAAAAATCCCGGGAAAATTTTTTGCGTTTTTGATGAATATAAAAGAGCAGAAAGTGAAAGCCATGAAACACTTAATAGCTATCCTTTAGTCAGAAGATACTTTACTGCATCAAAATATAGAGATTATTTAAATCATTATTATCGGGTAGACGCTCCATTTCAATACGCATTATTAATGCGTATTTCTGAAGAATTTAATGCGGATATGGAAGCAGGAAGAATTGATAAAGATGCTTTTTTGGATCAGGTCTGGATGCAGATTCATGCGATGTATGAGGATAAAAATTTATTTTTTATCAAGACATCAAAAAATAATCGTGACAGCCGGTTGAGTTTGTGCGATTTTGGAAATGGACAGGTTTATTATAAAGGGGTTATGGAAGCACTGAAGAAATTCCAGGAGGTAGTCATCTATGGAGCCGGTGTTGTAGGAAGAAAAACTGCTTACAAACTGCTTGAAGAGAAAATAAAACTCTCCTGTTTTACAGTTACCAGGAAGGATGGTATAAACTCGGGGTGCATGGGGCTTCCTGTTGTTGAATTGGAGCGCCTGTCGGATAAAGCACATTCTTGTGCAGTTGTGATTGCCGTTACAGAGACAAAACAGTATGAGCTGTATTGTAATTTGCAGCATTATCACTTTAAAAATATATTTCGAGTAGATGAGGTCATGAAAGCATTTTTGTAATATATAAATCTGAACGTGCTCAGGTAGAAATGCGGGAGGTTAGTGAATGCAAATAGATATCCGGGAATTACGGCAGGCTAAGAATGTTTGGATCTATGGAGCTGGGGTTATAGGAAAAAGAACTCTGGATCTGATTTTTAACAAGCTAACACCTAGAGAATTGTTTCCTCTATCTGTAAAAGGTATCGTGGTTAGCAAATTACTGGATGGGCAGACGGAGTTAGATGGGTTTAAAATAGTAGAAATAGAAGATGTGAAAACGCCAAAGGATGATACCGTTTTTATCATTGCAGTATCTGAAAAGCATCAGGGAGAGATTATCCGGATCCTTCTGGATAAGGGATATCAAAAATATATTCTCTGGAATGAGAAGAAATTTATGACCGGTTGCTGGTGCCTGGCAGACTATCAGTTTGATGACAGGCGCAGAGGATTCAAAAAAGTATGTTTTGTATTAAGTGGTTATAAGGAATTTCTATGGGGGCATGTATTTGAACGTCTTATCCGATATATACCGAAAGATATTGATGTATGTATTTTATCATCAGGTCTTAGAAGCAGCAGACTGTCACAGATGGCAGAGTATAACGGATGGTCTTATTTAAGCACAAAGGTAAACGATCTAACGTTAATCCAGAACGTGGCAATGGCTTTGTTCGATCAGGCTGAATGGATATATAAAATGGATGAGGACATTTTTACAACAGATCAATGCTTTGAGAACTTGTTAAAGATGTATAACCAGGTGGCAGAGAACGAGCCCTATCGTGTAGGATTTGTGGCACCATTGATCCCAGTGAATGGCTATGGCTATATTCGCATATTAAAGTATTTAGGCCAATTACCATTCTATGAACAGAAATTTGGACGGGCAATCTATGGTGGAAATGCAGGAGGAGCCATAGAAAGCAACGGAGAAGTGGCCAGATTCATGTGGGGAGAAGATGAAAAACTTCCCAGACTGGACGATTTGAATAAAATGGTTTTAGATAATAGGGAATACAGTGTCTGCGGTGTCCGTTTTAGCATTGGATTTATTCTGTTTAAGCGTGGACTTTGGGATGGGATGAGGGGATTTCCTGTTTCTGGCTCTACAGATTTGGGAGAGGATGAGGAAGAGATTTGCAGATATTGCATCCTGCGTTCCTACGCCGCCATCGTTGCCGAAAATACAGTAGTAGGCCATTTCTCATTCGGTCGCCAGACAGAAGCCATGCGGGATTTACTGAAAAAGAAACCAGAACTGTTTCAGATAAGGCAGGATATCAGATGAAAGAAATCGGAATATTTATTTGCAATTATAACAAGGCAGATTTTGTAGTAAGATGCGTACAATCCATTAAAGACCAAACTTATCAGGATACAGACATCTATGTGGTGGATAATGCCTCTGATGACGATTCGGTAAAGAGGCTGCAAAAGAATTTTGGAGACAGCATAACCATCCTTCAAAATGCAGAAAATCTTGGGGGTTCCGGCGGTTTTGGAAGAGGGATCCGAACTGCTGTGGAGATGGGATATAGGTATTTCATGCTGGTGGATAACGATGCATTTTTGGACTGCAAAGCTGTGGAATATCTTTATGAGTATCTGGAACATCACGGGGATGTGGGTATCTGCGGCGCAGAAACCTTATATCTTCAGGAACCTTCTAAGATTCAGGATCTTGGGGGCAGGATTGACTATAACAATTACCAGTGGGGCGGGGTCATTGGCGGCCTTATAGAGCTGGAGGGCAATGCCATTCTGGAATGCGATTATGTGGCCAGCTGCTCCGTGATGGCGCGGACAGAGGCAGTGCGCAAGTTTGGAGGGTTTCCGGAAGAAAACTTCATTTACTGGGATGACATCGAATGGTGTACCAAATGTTGGCAGGCAGGCTATAAAGTAGTAGTGAATGGAAATGCAAAAGCGCTCCACGATATGTCTGGGGCAAACACACAAAATATGTTCCTGTGCTATTATGCCAACAGAAACCGCTACCACTTTTTCACAAAATATCTTCCGGAAGAAAAGCTGGATGATTTTTATCAGGTGATTACAGAGGAGTTTTTCAGGAAAAATTATGGGGCAATGAATAAGAAGAAATATGGAACCGTATTTACGGCGTGGAATGCGTTGGACGATTTCATGCATGGCATTCGCGGCAAGGCAAAGGAAGGGAAAATTGTTCCATACACAGAAGGGGAGGACAGGCTTGCAAGGCGTATTCAGGAAGCAGGAACGATTCTGATTTATATGCAGACCCATATGAGCAGAGACTACCATGGCCTGAACAGTGTCTTGAGATATGTTATAAAGCATAACCGGAATGCGAAGATCATGGTAACGTTTTCCATAGATGATGATTCTCAGGCTGCATATGATTTGATATTGGAATTGTGTGAGCATGTCACCAAGATACAAAAGAATGTTCTTCCAAGAGTTTATGTAGATCCTTGGAAAAATGCAGTTTTGGATGAGAACGATTTCTGGTATTTTCGTAATTATGGGAAAGCACTTTTGGCTTTTCAGGAAATGTACTGGCCTTTCTTTGAAACAAGAAGGCAGGAACTTAGAGTTAATAAAAAGGTGGGAATTGGTGATGCAGACGGAAGAACTGGTAAATGAAATACAAAAGGGTTTATTGCGGTGGTACGATTTTAAAAAGGGCAGTGTTGTGTTGTACATAGGAAAGCAACGGGAGGCTCTGGCAGAAATGCTGACAGAGCTTTCTCTCTGTGTGGTATGTGCAGATCCAGAGCTGACATGTGACGAGACGTGGCAGCGTGACTATCCAGATGGATTTGACTACATCATATCCGTCGAAGGCCTGGAAAAAGAGGCTGTCCCGGAGAAACCGCTGCGCGCGTGGAGAGGAATGATAAAAAAAGATGGAAGAATGCTGTTGGGATTAAATAATCGCTTTGGCATACGATACTTTTGCGGTGACAGGGATCCATATACGGAGCGGAATTTTGATGGGATTGAAGGCTATCGCAGAGCCTATTCAAAAAAAACAGATGTATTCAGAGGCCGCTGTTATAGTCAGTGCGAAATAAGGCGTATGCTATCAGATTCCGGATGGCAGTTTGCACACTTTTTTTCTGTACTGTCCGATCTAAAGAATCCGGCGCTGATTTATTCGGAGGATTATCTGCCAGAAGAGGATATGGTAAGCCGGCTCCTTCCCTCCTATCATTGTCCAGATACCGTATTCCTTGAGGAGATGAATTTGTATGGCAGTTTGGTAGAGAATGGAATGTTTCATAAGATGGCCAATGCGTATTTGGTGGAATGCTCCCTTGATGGCCAGTTTTCAGATGTGAATCACGTTACATGTTCTATGGAACGAGGAAAAGAAAATGCAATGATTACAGTCATCCGTAAGTCCAGGCTTGTAGAAAAACGGGCGGTGTATCCGGAGGGGAGGAAGCGGTTAGAAAAATTGATTGAGCATGGGCGTGACTTGGCTGCCCATGGAATCCCTGTGGTGGAAGCGAGACTGGAGAATGGCATCTATCAAATGCCTTACGTGGAGGGGGAGGTAGCTCATGTCTATTTAAAGAGGCTTCTTCAGACAGATAAGGAACGGTTTTTACAGGAAATAGACCGATTCCGCGACTTGATCTTGCAATCATCGGAAGCGGTAGAGCCTGATGACAGAGAAAAAGACGGCCATCAAGGAGTAATCCTGCGCAAAGGATATATAGAGATGGTTCCGTTAAATAGTTTTTATGTAGACGGGGAATTTGTATTCTATGATCAGGAATTTTGTGAGGAACATTATCCGGCGAACATGATCATCACCCGCGTGATCTCAACCCTTTATGCAAGAAGCGGGGAACTGCAGAATATCCTTCCTATCAATGAGTTATACGGGCGATATGGGCTGATGGAGAATCTTGACCAATGGAGAGGAATGGAATGGAGGTTTCTTGCAGAGCTTCGAAAAGAGAAAGAACTTCGGTCGTACCATAAAAAGATTCGGGGAAATAGCGAAGTGATAAATTCTAACCGACAGCGTATGAATTACTCTGACGAGAGATACAGAAAGTTATTTATCGATATTTTTCAAAATGCAGATACCCGCAAATTGATTCTGTTTGGCGCAGGGAACTTTACAAAAAAATTTCTTGCCTTATATAAAACCGATTATCCGGTATATGGGATTATTGATAACAATGAGGAAAACTGGGGAGAAAAGCTGGAAGGGATTGTGGTCCAATCTCCTGATTTGTTGCGGCATATGCAGACTGGGGAATATAAGGTATTGATCTGCATTAAGGATTATGTATCGGTTATGAAGCAGTTAGATGAGATGGGAGTAACAGAGTATAGTATTTTTGATTGGAATAAGGATTATCCGCGAAAGCGAAAACCGATTGTGCAAAATCCAAATGAGGACAGAGATCATAAACAGGTTAAAAAGTATCATACAGGTTATATTTCCGGAGTATTCGATTTGTTCCATATAGGGCATCTAAACATGTTCAAACGGGCAAAAGAGCAGTGCGAGTATCTGATTGTCGGCGTTGTGACAGATGAGGGAGTCCGCAAATTTAAGGATACAGAACCGTTTATTCCCTTTGATGAGCGGATTGAGATGGTTCGCTCGTGCCGTTATGTAGATGAGGCAGTGGAAATTCCGCTGAATTACAGAAATACGGAGGATGCATTTCGCCTCTATCATTTTGATTGCCAGTTTTCAGGCAGCGATTATAAGGATAATCCGGACTGGCTTGCCAGTAAGGAATTCTTGGAGCAGCATGGGGCAGAGATGGTATTCTTCCCCTATACGGAAGGAACCAGCTCAACAAAGATAAAGTCTGTGATTGAAAGGGAACTTTTATAATGGATCAGGCTGTATTTTGATATGGAGTGCAGTTAACTGTAAAAGAAGGGCAGTGTAATGGTAAAAAAAGTATAAATATGGAATGAATTCCGTTTTTTGTTGATAATTATAAAAAAATGGAGTATACTACCTAATATAGTGTAAAAGGTGGTTTATATGAAACGATTAGAACGTACAGATTATCTTAAATGGCTGATTAAATGGAAGGATAAACAGATTATCAAAGTAGTGACTGGGGTTCGGCGGTGTGGAAAATCTACGTTGTTTGAAATTTATCGGGATTATCTTTTGCAGAATGGGGTGGAGAACTGCCAGATCATTGCAATTAACTTTGAAGACTTGGAATTTGAGGATTTACTAAATTATAAGGCCTTGTATCGGTATGTGCGTGATCAGCTGACGGAGGGTAAGAATTATTATATTTTTTTCGATGAAATCCAGCATGTTGAAGGTTTCGAGAGGGCAGTGGACAGCCTGTTTCTGAGGGAAAACTGTGACGTGTATATGACAGGTTCCAATGCCTGGCTTATGTCAGGAGAACTTGCGACTTTGTTGACCGGGCGTTATGTGGAGCTTTCTATGATGCCGTTGTCCTTTCAGGAGTATTGTGAGGGAACCAAGGAGAGGGAGGAGGAGACTCTTGGAGAAAAATTCAACCGATATATTTCCACAGGCTCTTTTCCTTATGTCCTGAAGCATGGCTATGAAGGACAGGAGGCGAAAGAGTACATGAGCGGTATATACAATACCATTCTTTTAAATGATATTGTGAAGCGGCTGAAAATTGGGGATGTGAATATGCTGGAAGCAGTGACCAGATTTATGATGCATAATATCGGGAACCGAACCTCTCCCACAACCATAGCCAACACCATGACTTCCGCTCAGAAGAAGATCGATCAGAAAACCGTTGACCGGTATATTCGTGGACTGACAGACAGCCTTTTATTTTACGAAGTACGCAGATACAACATTAAAGGAAAGCAGTTTCTTACTTCGATAAACAAGTACTATGTATGTGACGTGGGAATGCGGAACATGCTTGTCCGCAGCAAGGATTCGGATATTGGCCATATTCTTGAAAACATTGTGTACCTTCAGCTGAGAAGGCAGTACAAGGAGGTATATGTGGGACAGATTGGATCAGAAGGGGAAGTGGACTTTGTCGCTTTTGCTGAAGGGATCCCGGTGTATATTCAAGTTGCCCAGACCACATTGGATGAGATGGTTTTGAAGAGGGAACTTGCCCCATTAAGGCAGATCCGTGACAATTACCCTAAGTATCTTCTCACGCTGGATGAGGTGTTTGGAGAGATAAATTATGAGGGGATTCGGAAGAGAAACGTTTTGAAGTGGATGATACATGGAGGGGAAGGATAAGTGGGGGGACTTTTAAAGTAATTTTTTGCTGTTGCTGCCAAACTCAAGCTTAAGACCAGCCTTACGCAGGCATTTATCTGGAAAACATCCTATAGAAATATAGGGTGTTTTGTACTATAATAAAGAAAACGAGCCGGAAAGTCTGCCATGAGTGAAACTGGTATCAGATTCCAAAGCTCAAAGTGTCACAGTGGAAATAGAAAGAAAGGAACAAAAAGGAATATGAACGTTATATATACCCCTGCAGGAATCATCCATGGCACCCGTCCAGGTCAGGGCATTATGGATATCCGGGCAGCCGGACTGGAACATATGCTGTTGGACATGACCATGTTCTGCTCCCCATGGGAACTTGAGAACATGGGAAAAGATAAGAAGAAGCCAGGTACGAAGGCAAAAAGTACGCCAGGGATGAAAACGGAGAGCAAGCCAGATACCAAGCCCCTGATTTCTGAAACCCCATGGGAACTATATAACCATATGAAGCCAATGCTGGATCAATATGAAAAAGCCGGCATCAGTACCCCTGTGGCCCGTGCGCCCTATCTGCCGTGGAACACAGAACGGGAGGATTTAAACCATCTGCTGTTTTGCCTGGCCCAGGAGAGTATTCGTGTCTGTAAAAAGGCCGGCTGCAAGTATATCATTATACGGCCTTTGTCTTCCGGTATAAAACGGGGAGAAGAGTGGGAGGCAAACAAAACGTTTTATCTGAAACTGGCGGACACAGCCAGGGAGAACCATGTAGTCATCCTCTTAGAAAACCAATGCCGCGACGTAAACGGACACCTGGTTCGCGGAATCTGCTCTGATGCCGTGGAGGCAGGAATCTGGGTAGACCGTTTAAACCAGTTAAGCCAAACAGCAGGAGAGACGCAAAAGGAAGAGGAAGACCGCTTCGGCTTCTGTATGGATGCAGGTACCTGCAATCTGTGCGCACAGAACATGCAGGAGTTCCTTTTATCCATAGGAAGCCGCTTAAAGGCAGTGATCCTGCGGGACTGCGACGGGCAGAAAGAATCCTCCATGCTCCCCTTCACCTGTTCCGGATTCGGCCAGACTAATACCGACTGGCTGGGCTTAATCCGTGGACTGCGGGCGATTTCTTTTGATGGCCAGCTGATCCTCAATGGTTCCACCACAGCCGGTTTCTTCTCGCCCCTTCTGCGCCCCCAGCTTTTGCAGCTGACGAAAGCTGTGGGAGATTATTTTAGATGGCAGATTGAGATGGAGAATCTTTTGAAGAAATATAACTCCATAGCCCTTTTCGGCGCGGGAAACATGTGCCGTAACTATATGAAATGTTATGGAACTTTATACCCCCCTCTATTTACCTGTGACAACAATTCCAGGCTGTGGGGAACCGAGTTTTGCGGCCTGGAGGTAAAGCCTCCAAAAAGCCTGAAAGACCTTCCCAAGGACTGTGGAATCTTCATCTGCAACATCTACTACCGGGAGATTGAGAAGCAGCTTCGTGACATGGGAATTGACAATGCCATTGAGTATTTCAACGATGAATATATGCCATCGTTTTATTTCGACAGGATTGAGAGAGGGGAATAGATATGCTGCAGGTTGGAGTTCAGACAAAAAACGTGGTAAATGACAATCATCCGGAGGAAGGATATCGGCTTCTTCGGCAGGCCGGATTCTCTTGCGCAGATTTCAGCCTAAACGGCTATCTGCTAAACTCCGCTCTCTACCAGTCAGAGGTAAATGCGTTCTTTGACAAGTCCATCCAGGAACTGGAGCAGTTCTTTGCTCCTCACAAAGCCGGTGCCAGGGCGGCAGGGATCACCATCAACCAGATGCATATGCCTTACCCAAACTATGTGCCCAAAGCCAGCAAAGAGCTGAACGATTATCTCAGAGACGTGGTTGCGCCCAAGAGCATGAGTGTGTGCGCGTTTTTTCAGTGTCCTTATATTGTGATCCATGGTTTCAAGCTGGCATACTTTTTGGGCTCCGAGGAAGAAGAGTGGAGACGCACAGAACAGTTTCTGGATTGCCTGGCCCCCATGGCAAAGGAGATGGGAATCACCATGTGCATTGAGAATCTCTACGACAGCCTGGGAGGCCACCTGGTAGAAGGCCCATGCTGCAATCCGTTGAAAGCCGTAGAACGGATAGACCGGATGAACGAAAAATATCATGGGCAGGTACTGGGCTTTTGCTTTGACACGGGACACGGAAATCTTGTGGGAATCGATTTTGAGAATTTCATCACAACCCTGGATTACCGCCTGAAGGTTCTTCATATCCATGACAACGACGGGATATCCGATCTCCACCAGATTCCCTTCACCTTTACAAAGACCCGGGAGAATCTGCCCTCAACTGACTGGAAGGGATTCCTAAACGGATTAAGAACCATAAAATTTAACGGCACTCTAAGTTTTGAGACGGCTCCGGTACTCAGTTCCTTTCCGCAGGAGATGAAACCAGAGGTGCTGGCACTGATCGCAAAGATTGGACAGTATTTTTCTAACGCCTGTGTAAATGATTGAGAGGAGAACCAGCTTCAAGGCTACAAATATATAGCGGACGATACAGAGATAATTCAGACCAAATTTACCCCGAAAGGAGGCCTCACCCCAAATTGGAAATCCAAGTCAACGTAAAACACATGACCAAGCGCCGTAAAGCGGTACTTCCCAAAACCTACTCCATACCCAGGACTCCATCTACAGTCCGCGACTTAATCCTGGCGGTAACCGATGCCGGAGTAGCGGAGTACAATGCCAACATGGCCAACACGGATCTTTTAACCTGCCTTACAAAAGAAGAGATTGATGACCAGGCCCAGGCAGGCAAAGTATCTTTTGGAGTCAACTACGGCGAAAAACAGGCAGATCCCCAAAAAGCTAGGGACAATGCCATTCAGTGCTTTCAGGACGGTATCTACCGCATCTTCATGGATGAGAAAGCCCTGGAACATCTGGATGAATCCATCAAGGTAACAGAAAAGACTGTTTTCACTTTTGTCAGACTGACAATGCTTACAGGAAGGATGTGGTAATATGGCAGATTTTGATGCAAATACGCGGGCTGCCATCAACAGAAAAAGGCAGGAAGAGCGTGAAAAAAAGATTGGGAAACTGGACAGGGCAGACCAGCAGCTGGCCCGAGAACTGATGGGAATGAACCCAAACAGAGCCGGGCTGATAACCAGCGAGGTGGGCCGGTTTTACGGCGACCCCTCCTTAACTCCGTCCAAATGGTTTCAAAGCCACACGTTGATGCAGGCCTTTGTCCCAAGGGAATATGAAGCTTCCTTTCTCCATATCATAGACAAATTAAACCAGTTCCCCTTTTCCTACGGATGGAACCGCCGGACTGTGCGGACCGCACAGTATGGCCCCAGCGCCAGGGAAGCATTTTCCCTTCTGACTGCCTATGAGAACCTGGGATACTGTGGTATTCCGGTGGAGGATTACCTCTACAACCGGTTGGACCAGGAAAAACTGGATTACATAAAACATAATTGGCGTTTCAACCAGAATTTCAACCTGATCTATGCTGCGGAGATTGACCGGGGGAATGAGAAGGTGATCGCTGCCCTAAAGGATCTGATTCTAAGTGAAAACAACACGGCCTATTTAGACCGGGAAATGATTCTTGGCATCCTGCGCAGTGACAGGGAAGAGCTGCATACACTGCTGGGCGATCTTCTGCTGGCTGCCAGGCTTCAGGAAGGACTGCGCCAGACCATCTGCGAGACCATGGACCACGGCACCAAGGCAGCATTTTTAAGGCTTTTAAAGGTCATAGAGGATCATGATCTGATTCGCTATTCCTCTGTGAGGCGGGCGGTGGCAACCTGGATTGGGATTTTTGATGAGAACAACGTAGACCGGATTACAGGGAAGCTGTTAAAGCTTATGGGCCGCTGCCTGGAGGAGCCTGAATTCTGCCAGGAGCAGCTAAAAACCAATGATTCTGTGGCCATCAGCGTAGCCTTATGGGCCATTGGCTTTGATGAGGCGGATCGGGCAGTGGAAGCTATGACAGAGCTGATTGACAATGGCACGAAGAACCAGAAACTGACGGCTTCTTATTATAATCAGAATCTGTTTGATGAGAAGCTTCGGCTTCGCACAGCAAAAAAGGTGATCCTGGAGTGTTGGGAAGATCTGGAATTGGTAGCTGCTTATCTTCCCGCATTCTCAACTCCCCTCTACAGCTGGATCCGGGGCCTGTTCCAAAAGGATTCCAGCACACCATCCAGCCGGGAGGAACGGCCGAGGAAGCCAGCAGTGACAGATTATTATAAAAGCAGGGAGGAAGCCCAGGAACTATATGAGAAATTCCACTACATATACGGGAAGCTTCCTAAAAAGGGACTGGTTTACGATCCGTGCATTTTCCCATGGTACCGTGTGGAGATGACACCGGCTCAGATTATCAGCCAGTTAGCATTTTTAGCGTATGTTCTGGAAGATGAGGGGAAGAAGACAGAGGCGGCGGCTCTTTTAGGGGAGATGACCGGAACATACGGAAGGTCGGATCTGATCGCCCTGCTTCTCCATCGCCCTGCCAATCGAGAGCAGAAGGAGACACTGATCGGATACATGGGGCTTGCGGAGGAATATGCTTCAGCGAAAGCCATTTCTCTGGTGAAGGCCCTTCCCCTGGAAAGCCAGGACTACCGCCTGATGGAGGATATGCTGCGTTTTAAGAGAAGTGGCTTAAGGAAAGAACTTCTGCGTTTCCTCATGGGGCAGGAGGATACGGATATGGCTGCCTGCTTAAAGCGCCTTCTGGAGGATAAAAGGGAGGAGAAACGCAGCGCGGGGCTGGATCTTCTTCTCCGCCTGTCAAAGGAGGAGGGAAAGGAGGCCTTCTACGAATCGGTGAAGCCTATGGCCTCCCTGCTCCAGGCTCCTACGGATAAAGAGAAGATTCTCTTGAAGGAGATTCTGGGGGAGGAGACGCCTTCCGGGGCGGAAGAAAAAGGATTTGGCCTGTATGACCCGGATGCGGCGGAGGAGCTTCGTCCTATTGCAACGGATCCAGATGTGCTAAAGAAATGTATCCCTGTTTCGGAGAGGGAGATCATTGGCATCATTAAGAAGCTGGATGAATGGATCAGGGAACACAAGGACTATGAGTATGACAGCAAGTTCGGACAGAAGGAGTTGATCGGCAATTCCTTTTCTCTGAAAAAGGATGCCAAGCCTACAGGAAATAACGGCTATCTTCTGGACAGCTATCCTCTGGCGGAGGAACTGCGGGCCTTTTATGAGAGGGAGATCAGGGATTACGGTACATTTATGGAGATGGAGGCAAGGATGCTTCTGGGAAACGGCCAGGCATATGAGAAGGGCAAAGGGTTTTATCAGGCGGTTTTCGGGAAGATGCCGTTTAGGCCAGAGCCTTATTCTGTGGAGTACACCAAACAGCTAAGTGAGATCCGCGCTGTCTACCGCATGGAATTTCTGGATCCGTCGTTGCTTTTAAACGCCGGTATTCAGGCTGCCCGGATCTTAACTCCCATGGTTGACCGAAAGAAGATGATGGTCTCCTATGAGTATACGGACTGGAGAGGTCGTATGGCGAAAACAGAGACCAGTATAAACAACCTTCGGTTCTTTGACCGGCTCTTTCCGGGGCTGGGGTATTGGAAGACAGATGAGGAATTTGTCATGGCATTCTATGCTGCGTGGGGGCTGGAGTTAGCTTGCAAGGAGGACAGGGAGAGAAGCCAGTTTGTGACCGTAGCGAGAAATATGCCTGGCTGGGGAGCTGGCACTATGACTGCCATCACGCCCTACTGGTTTTTGAAGGCGTTTCACATGGGACTGGTGTCAAAGGATATTCTGTATAAGGCTATGCTTAATTATTTCCACAGAGGGGATACCCTTCAGGCGTTGACACAGCTGGTGAAGGGAGAATACAAGAAGCCTGGAAACCGGCGGATCTGGGAGGGGTTTTTCGGCAGGACTTTGGCATCCGAGATTCTGGAAAAGGGAGAAGAGTTGGTAGGAGAGAAGACCTGGTGTGGGCAACTGGTAAAGGAATTATACGATTCTATTATACCGGTGCTTGTGGATATTGAACTTCGCAGAGGGGAGGCGGAGACAAGGGTTTCCGTGGACATGAGCGGAATCACATACATTCAGGGAATCCCCTATCTGGTGCGGATTCTTATGGCCCTGGGGAAGGACCCCTTAAGCCGTGATGCCTATTATTCCTGGTATTATCGTGGAAATAACTCGAAGAAGGATGTGTTGAGCCGCCTTTTAAAAGCCTGCTATCCGGCGGAAGGGGAGAACGGGCAGATGCTTAAGGAGGCTTTGAAGGGAACCAGCATCAAGGCAGAGCGTCTGGTGGAGGTAGCCATGTATGCGCCTCAGTGGATCGACGTGATCCAGGATTATCTGGGGTGGGAAGGATTAAAGAGCGGCTGTTACTATTTTATGGCCCATATGAATGAACGGTTTGACGACCAGAAAAAAGCGGTGATTGCCAGATATACGCCTTTGTCGGAGGAAGAGTTGCAGGACGGCGCATTTGATATTGACTGGTTCAGGGAATGTTACGAGAGCCTGGGAGAGAAGAACTTCAGTCTTCTTTACAAGGCGGCCAAGTATATTTCTGACGGGCAGAAACATTCCCGTGCAAGAAAATATGCCGATGCCGCCACAGGGAAGACCTCTGTGGAGATGTTGGAAGAGGAGATTAAGGGCAAGAGAAACAAGGATTTGCTGATGAGTCTGGGCCTGGTGCCGTTTGAGGAGAAGCGGGAGCCGGATCTGCTGAGACGATACCAGTTTATTCAGAAGTTTTCCAAGGAAGCCAAGCAGTTTGGAGCACAGAGGAGGGCAAGCGAATCCAAGGCTGCCCAGATTGCACTGGTGAACCTAAGCGTCCATGCCGGATTTGCCGATGTCACCAGGCTGACCCTGAATATGGAGACCAGGCTGATCCAGGAGTTTGTGCCGTTTATGGAGTGGAAGGCAGTGTCGGATGTGGAGATCTGCCTTCAGGTAGGGGCGGATGGAAAAAGTGAAATCCTCTGCCGCAAACAAGATAAGATGTTAAAATCGATTCCTTCCCGCCTGGGAAAGGATCCTTATGTGTTGGAGGTTAAGGATGCTCACAAGAAGCTAAAAGATCAGTACGTGCGGACCAAGAAGCTGATGGAAGAGTCCATGGAACAGGGGGCCTGGTTTACAGCAGCGGAGACGGCAGGGCTTCTGGAAAATCCTGTGGTGAAGGCCATTCTGGAACCATTGGTGTGGATGGGAGAAAATGGAATGGGATTTGTTTCGGCTGTGCCAGAAGCGGCCGGAGGGAAAAGAGAGGCTTCAGCAGGCAAGAACGGATCAGTGGGCTCTGGAAGCAGGGAAGAATCGAAAGGCAGGATTCGTCTGACATCCTGGAACGGAGAGAGCCTTATTCTGGAAGGCAGTGAGAAAGTCCGTATCGCCCACCCCTTAGATTTTTACAAGGCAGGAGTGTGGCATGAGTACCAGAAAACTCTGTTTGACCGCCAGATTCGACAGCCGTTTAAGCAGGTATTCCGTGAACTGTATGTAAAGCTTTCCGAGGAGTTAGACCAGACGGCCTCCCGGATGTTTGCTGGCAATCAGATTCAGCCTCAGAAGACGGTAGGATGTTTGAAGAGCCGCCGCTGGGTAGCAGATTATGAGGAGGGGCTACAGAAGGTTTATTATAAAGAAAATATCGTAGCCAGAATTTACGCCTTGGCTGACTGGTTCTCACCCAGCGATATCGAAGCGCCAACGCTGGAGTGGGTGGAATTTTCCGACCGTAAGACTTACCGGTCTTTAAGCATCCGGGAGGTGCCGGAACTGATCTACAGCGAGGTCATGAGGGATGTGGATCTGGCGGTCAGCGTGGCTCATGCCGGTGGCGTAGATCCGGAGACCAGCCATTCTACAATAGAGATGCGCCGTGCTATTGTGGAATTCAACCTGCCTTTGTTCGGCTTAAAGAATGTAACCTTAAAAGACAGCCACGCCCTGATTCAGGGAAGCCGGGCCAACTACACCGTTCATCTGGGAAGCGGCGTGGTACATCAGGAGGGCGGATCCATGCTTCATATTCTTCCGGTTCACAGCCAGAAGAGAGGCAAACTGTTCCTTCCATTTGTGGATGAGGATCCGAAGACTGCAGAGATTATGTCCAAGATTGTATTCCTTTCCGAGGATAAAAAGATTAAGGACCCCATGGTGTTGGAGCAGATTCGGTAGAGGGGAGAGTATATAAATACGGTATCGTGATCGTGTAGACATGGTACTGGGCAATAAGCAGAAAATCCAAGTTGGGATGTCGTGAGATAGAAAGATGATGTCATACGGTCATTTGCACAAAATGAGTTAATGTAAACAAGCCAGTTTGCAACAAGCATTTTGTGTAAGTTGCCGTATGGCTGAATAAAATAGTTATTGAGAAATACGTTCTTTGGAAATACATCCTTTATGGATTCATGTTGACAGTTTCGTCCCTTTATCTTATACTAAAATTGATTTTTCTCGGGAATTCACTCCTGAAAATATTCTGTTTCATCTTTTTACTCTGCTGCTGTTTCAGCAGAAAATCCAAAAACAGTGCATATTTTTCTTTAATGGGGAAGGCGGTGATGTGGCGAAAAACTGTTTGCTAACAAAGATTTAAAGGGCTGCCCTGGATAATTTTTGTTGCAGGAAAACCAGATAATCGATTATAATAAAGGAGAGATCTATGGAGAAACAAAAAGAAAGTTTGGAAAGAGCCAAAGCTGAGAAGCCTTACCCAAAAGAGAGAAAGCAGAAAAAAAGGAATCGGAAGCAGAGGGGAGAAAAGGATATCACGTACCAGAATAAGGATGTTGCATCAAAGGTTACAGGAGAGGCACTAGTAGGCCATAGCTTGGCTCCTTTTGGACTGCCTCATATCAAGATTACAGCAGCACTGCCCACCAATCTTCCGGCATTGGAGAGCAATGAATTAAGGCTGGATAATCTTTTTTTGCTGGAGGATGAAGCTATAGCGATCATTGATTATGAGTCTGTATGTCTGGTGAATATGGATACCAGACTTATATATGACAGGTTGTCTGCTAAAATTCATAGGCAGGGGTGGCTGAACACGGAAGATCTGTTGCAGCTCATGGTATTTCCTCTTACTGTAAAAGGAATGGAAGGCAAGCAAGAGGCAATCTTGCAGGCAGTGGAACTCGCAAAAAAAATAGAAGATCGCAATCAGAAGACCCAGGTATTGGCAGGAATCTTAACATTTACAGATAAAGTGATTGATAAAGACTATCGCGAGAAAGTAAAGGAGGAGTGGGTTATGACACAGATTGGCAAGATGATTTATGACGATGGTTTTAATGCCGGAAAAGAACAAGGGAAAAGGCAAGGGGAGAAACGCGGCATACAGTGGGGAGAAAACAGAAAACTAGTATCGTTGGTTTGCCGAAAGTTGCGAAAGGGGAAGGAGGCAGAGACAATCGCTCAGGAACTGGAGGAGTCTCTTGAGATCATCGAATCCATCTGTCAAGCAGCATCAGAATATGCGCCAGACTATGATGAAGCTCATGTGTATAAGGCTTGGAGTGCTTAGCTTCTTATTTTTCAAAATTTTTATCATTTTTTAAAACTGTGATTCCAAACTTGCATATCAACGTAAAAAGAGGTATACTAATACCAGTCTATGAAGACACACCAAAGCCTGCTGCGGTACAGGATGCAGGCGTAAACAGGAGGAATTGCAATGATAGAGGCAACGAGCTGTGGCGGTGTGGTGATATTTCGGGGTAAGATTCTGGTTTTGTATAAGAATTACAGGAACAAATACGAGGGGTGGGTTTTGCCGAAAGGAACCGTAGAGGCTGGAGAAGAGTATAAGGAGACGGCTTTGCGCGAAGTCAAAGAGGAGACCGGTGTCAGCGCATCCATTATCAAATATATTGGGAAAAGCCAATATTCCTTCAATACGCCCCAGGATATGGTGGAGAAAGATGTTCACTGGTACCTGATGATGGCGGACAGCTACTACAGTAAACCACAACGCGAGGAGTATTTTATGGATTCCGGATACTATAAGTTCTATGAGGCCTACCATCTGCTGAAGTTTTCCAATGAGAAGCAGATTTTGGAAAAGGCGTACAATGAATACCTGGAACTGAAAAAGAATAATCTGTGGGGATCTAAGAAATACTACTAAAGAATTCGACCGTTTAGGCGGTCGGATTTTTCTTTCACTCCATAGGAAAGTTCGTTCTATGGAACAAAAGCCCTCTGGGCAGGATGCGCGCTTTTTTACTAATATTAGGAAATCGAAGGCTTAGTTTTAAAAATTAGGGCAAACGACAAGTTAAGGTACAGAAATAAGAAAATAAAAAGTGTCTGAAAAGGACATGATTTAAGAAGGAGAATACAATCATGAGCAAAGAATATGAGCAGTTACAGACGTACTTAGAGCGGGCTCAGGCATTTCAGACAGCCATGATCCTGTTTGAGTGGGACAATGAGACCCTGGCCCCGAAGGAGGCAGGACCTTATACGTCCAAAATGATCGGTGCCATCTCCGGAGAATATTTCCGCGTCATAACCGATGAGACTTTCAAACGTTTGGTAAAGGCATGCCAGCAGGATAAAAGCTTGTCAGAGGTGGAGGCTGCCATCGTACGGGAGGCAGCAGAGGAGCTTGAGCAGCTTGACTGCATTCCTGCCAGTGAATACAGGGAGTTTGCAGAACTGTGCTCGGAATCCACCAGGATCTGGGCGAAGGCCAGAAAGGATAAGGACTTTGACGGGTTTGCCCCGACTCTTGAAAAGGTATTGGACTACCAGAAGCGATTCGCATCCTACAGGGCCAAAAAAGGGCAGAAGCTTTACAATGTCATGCTGGATACGTATGAAAAAGGTTTTGATATGGAGACGCTGGACCGATTTTTCGGAGTACTGAAAGATCAGTTGGTGCCGTTTTTGAAAAAGCTGACTGACAGCGGCATTTCCATTGACGATCATTTCCTGACCGGTGACTATCCGGAGGAGAAGCAGGAGGAGATTGGGCGGTATCTGGCAGGCTATGTGGGATTTGATTTTGACAAGGGGGTAATGGCGGTCAGTGCCCATCCGTTTACCACCAACCTCCATAACCATGACGTAAGGATCACCACAGCATACAATGACCACGTAGACGACTCCATTTTTTCTGTGATCCATGAGTCTGGGCATGGGATCTACGAGATGGGGATTCCCGATGAACTGACCCAGACACTGGTTGGACAGGGGACATCCATGGGCATGCACGAATCTCAATCCCGGTTTTTTGAGAATATCATTGGCCGCAGCCAGGCCTTCTGGGAGCCTGTATACGGAAAGCTTCGGGAGATCTTTCCAGAGCAGCTGGGAGAAGTTTCCCTGGAATCATTTGTAAGGGCAGTGAATAAAGTGACTCCCAGCCTGATCCGCACCCAGGCCGATGAATTGACCTACAGCCTTCATGTGCTGATCCGGTATGAGATTGAAAAAATGCTGGTGGAAGAAGACCTGGATGTGAAGAAGCTTCCTGAGGTCTGGTCAGATAAATATGAAGAATATTTGGGTGTAAGGCCAAAGGATGTCTCAGAAGGGGTTCTCCAGGACATTCACTGGTCCCAAGGTTCCTTTGGATACTTTCCATCCTACGCCCTGGGAAGCGCATTCGGAGCACAATTCTATGCATATATGAAGAACCATATGGATTTTGAAGGTTTGTTAAAGAAAGGGCAGGAAGGTATCACGGTGATCCGGGAATTCCTGAGAGAGAATATTCATCGGTACGGAAAATTAAAGACGAGCCGGCAGATATTAAAGGATGTGACAGGAGAAGACTTTGACCCGCAATACTATGTGGACTATCTGACAGAGAAATACAGCAAGGTGTATGGTATATAGCGCTTATCGGAACGATATAGTGTGGGAATCTGCTATTTTGCAACTGCCTCAGGACGATGGTTTAGGCAGACCAAGAAAAAGAAAGAGGGCAGCGACAGATAGCTATAATCTGTCCTGCCCCTTTTTCGATTGTATTCTGATTCGTTACTCTGCCTTCAGATACAGATGTCTTGGCAGTCCATTAACCATTACACATGGATAATCGCCCTGAATCAATGGACGCACATAATCAATGAAATCCTCAGTCACGTAGGTTCCGTCCTCATTGATCCAATTTCTCGGAACCAGTTTTTCTCCGTTGGCAATCTTATGAACATCATAGACACCGGTTGCAGACTGGTAAGGATCATCTGACACGCGGTCGATTACTACCATCTTCCCACTGTCTCCCTCGTCAGCAGCCTTGACTGCAGCGCCGCCTACCATGAATGCCTCGTTGATATCCACACGGGATGCCAGATGAGAAGCGCTTCTCTGAAGGGAACTGAATTCTACGGCACGGGTCTTGCAGCCAACCTTGTGGTTTACCAGATTGGCAAGGTAGGTGGCGGAACCTGTCAGCTGCTTATGGCCGAATGCATCTACATAGTCGGAGCCGCCGCCGGCCTCGCTTACATAGGTACCGTCCTGAAGGCGGATTCCTTCGGAGATAGCCACAAATACCGTATTCTTAACCTTCAAAAGACGGTTAATCTGCTGGATAAATGCCTCGGTATCAAAGGGAACCTCCGGAAGGTAGATCAGGTCGACACCTTCACAGTCCTCTCCCTTTGCCAAAGCAGCGGCGCCGGTTAACCATCCTGCGTTCCGCCCCATGATCTCGATGATGGTGACCAAAGGCTTCTTGTAGGAGAATCCATTACCGTCGCGGATGATCTCCTTCGTGGAGGTGGCAATATACTTGGCGGCGCTTCCGTAACCAGGAGTGTGGTCGGTTAAGGCTAAGTCGTTGTCAATGGTTTTGGGAACGCCTACAAACTTCTGGCTCTGTCCGGTTAAGATGGCATAATCTGATAATTTTTTGATGGTGTCCATAGAATCATTGCCACCGATATAGATAAAGCATTCGATATCCAGCTTGTTCAGAATCTCAAAGATCTTGACATAGATATCCTGATTCTCATGGATGGCTGGCAGTTTGTAGCGGCAGGTTCCAAGAAATGCAGAAGGAGTCCTCTTCAGGATCTCGATATCCAATTCATTTTTGATATAGTCGGACAAGTCAACATACATTTCGTCTAACAATCCCTGAATACCAAAACGCATACCATACACTTTTTTCGCCCCACGGTCGATAGCGGTTCTGAAAACACCTGCCAGACTGGAGTTGATGACAGCGGTAGGGCCGCCAGACTGTCCTACAATAACATTTCCATACATACAAGTTTCCTCCGATATGAATTTTATGTTCTTTTAGATTTTGGCTCCAATATTCCTATTATAACACAAGATGTCCGGAAAAACCAGAGAAAAATTTTGAATTATCAGGAATTATCAGGAACGTCCGCCATCATACCGCTCCAAAAAATAATTGATTTCCGCTCCTATAAGAAGAATACAGATACAGATATACAGCCACAGCATCAGTACCACAACAGCAGTCAGGCTTCCGTACATATAGGAATAGTTGCTGAAATTGTTAAAGTAAATGGAAAAGAACCCAGAGAAAAGGATCCATCCGGCTGTGCTGAACAAAGCGCCAGGCAGTTGGCTTCGCATGGAGTGTTTCCTGACAGGGACAAGGGTATACAGTCCGGCAAAGATAAGGATCAACATCCACAAGGCTGCCAGGGAGCGAAGGTTAAGAAAAAAGGTTACAGCCTGGGAGATCATGGGAAACCATTTGTTGACAAACCGCTGCAGAGAACCGCCTAAGACTAAGAGAACCAGGCTGGCAATGCATGCAACAATAAAAATGACCGTGTAGCCGGAGCAGATTAACCTGTGGATGACGTAACCTTTTTTTCTGGGACTTTCATAGACCCGGTTTAACCCACGCTCGATTCCCATCATTCCCCGGGAGGCGGACCAGACAGCAGCGACCGCTGTGATGCTTACCACAGTGCCAGGGGATTTGGTATACAGATCATCCACTATACTGACTACCAAAGAGTCCAGCATATCCGGCATGATGGTGACTAAAGCCGTGAGAAGGTCTGATTTGTTGATACCAGGGATCAGCTGAATCAACGTTAAAAGAAGCATGATAAACGGAAAAAAGGAGATAACAATAAAAAAGGAAGCCTGGGCGGCGTAAACCGTAACCTCATCCCGTTTATATTTGTCAAAAATCTCTTTTCCATGGACGATCATAGAAATCATGGATATACGCACCTTTACTTTTGAAATAGTCTATGCGTTTATCCTAGCATAAAGAATCCACATTATCAACCCCGGCAGGCAACAACGTCTTGACGGTATAATGGGACATAGAGTATAGTTATGGTAAGTTATGGAAAGATTGAAAAGAGTAGGGGAAACGCTGCAATGATCGAATACATTCCTGCTAAGACGATTGTTACAAAGACAAAAGACAGTGGGTGGTTTGGCATGGATTACAATATGAATATCTACAAAGGCTGCTGCCATGGATGCATATACTGCGACAGCCGCTCGGACTGTTACCAGATTCAGGATTTTGACCAGGTACGGGCAAAAGAAAATGCCCTGATGATCATCCGGGATGACCTGCGCAGGAAAGGGAAAAAGGGAGTGGTGGGAACCGGGGCTATGAGCGATCCCTACAATCCATTTGAAAAAGAGCTGAATCTGACCAGGCACAGCCTGGAGCTTATAGATGCTTTTGGCTTCGGCGCTGCTATCGCCACCAAAAGTCCCTTGCTTTATCGGGATGTGGATATTCTGGACAGCATCCGGGAGCATTCCCCAGTGCTTTGTAAGGTGACTATAACTACTATTGAGGATGAGCTGGCGGCAAAGATTGAACCAGGTGTCCCGGTGTCTTCCCGGCGCTTGGCGTTAATATCGGATTTAAGGGACCAGAATATTTTTACTGGCATTCTTCTTATGCCGGTGCTTCCGTTTCTGGAGGATCAGGAGAAAAATATTTTAGGAATTGTGAGAGCCGCCCATGAGGTTGGTGCCAGGTTTATCTATGCATATTTTGGTATGACCTTAAGGGATAACCAGCGGGAATGGTATTACAGGAAGCTGGAGGAGTTGTTTCCTGGCAGGGGGCTGGCAGCCCGGTATGGAAAGACCTACAAAAACCAGTACGAATGCCACAGCGCCAGGGCCAAGAAATTATGGAACTGTTTTACGGAAGAATGCCGGAAATATGGCATACTATATAACATGAAAGATATTGTCCATGCATATAAGCGGGGATACGAAGAGGCACAGCAATTGAGCCTGTTCGACCTGTAAGAAAATGATAGAAAACGGAGGCTCAAAAACCATGGATAAAAACAGTACAGACCCCAAGACAGAAGGAAGATTGACAAAGTTAGAGAAATACTGGATCTTATACGATGTGGGCAATTCAGCCTTTGTTCTTTTGGTGGCCACCATTCTGCCCATCTATTTCAACTATCTGGCCGGGCAGGGAGGGCTAACCGACGTGGATGCCATGGCATACTGGGGATACGGGGTTTCCATATCGACGCTGATTGTGGCGGTGATCGGGCCGGTGTTGGGAACCATAGCGGATACCAACGGATACAAAAAGCCGATTTTCACATTCTGCATGATGACAGGAGTCATCGGTTGTGCTGCGTTATCCCTGCCGGTTTCCTGGGTAGTATTTCTGGCGATTTTTGTCATTGCCAAGGTAGGATACTCGGCCAGCCTGATCTTCTATGATGCCATGCTGTCCGATGTGACCACTCAGGAACGGATGGATCAGGTGTCTTCCCAGGGGTATGCATGGGGGTATATCGGCAGCTGCATTCCATTTATCATAAGTCTTTTGTTTGTGCTGGGATACGATGCCATGGGCCTTACCATGCCGGTTGCTATGACCATTGCATTCTGTATCAATGCCGCCTGGTGGCTTTTGGTAACCCTTCCTCTCCTTCGCAGCTATGAGCAGAAACATGGGGTGGCGCGTCAGGGGAAGGTGGTGTCAGAAAGCTTTCGGAGGCTTGGAAAACTGTTTGTAGACATTGGAAGCCACAAAAAGATCGTTCTGTTTCTCCTTGCATTTTTCTTTTATATCGACGGAGTGTACACCATTATTGAGATGGCTACCGCTTACGGCAGCGCTATTGGGCTGGATACCCAGGGGCTTTTGCTGGCCCTTTTGGTAACTCAGATTGTGGCATTTCCTTTTGCCCTTATCTTTGGGAAAGCAGCTAAGAAATATAAAAACACCTCTCTCATCAAACTGTGTATTGCAAGCTACTTCTGCATCGCCCTGTTTGCCATCCAGCTGGACAAACAGTGGGAATTCTGGGTGCTGGCAGTATGTGTAGGCATGTTCCAGGGAGGAATCCAGGCTTTGTCCCGCTCTTATTTTGCAAAGATCATCCCGCCGGAAAAGTCTGGAGAATTTTTCGGTATCTTTGACATCTGCGGCAAAGGAGCTTCCTTTATGGGGACTGCCCTGGTAGGATTCGTGACTCAGTTAACCCAGAATCCAAGCAGCGGAGTGGGAATGCTGGCGGTTCTTTTCGCTGTCGGATTCCTGATCTTTCATAAGGCGGCGAAAGTGGAGGGATAGTGGCAGGAACGTGGCAGGCCGGCAGCCCCAATTGCCTGCCCTGCACTTGTCTCCGGAACAAATTCATGGTAAACTATCGGATACCATACCGAAATGTACGCTGGAGATCTCTGGCGCAGAGAGATACCAGGCGTACATAGAAACAAAAGGGAGGAATTTCTATGAAGAAGCTACTAAAATATCTGAAAAGCTATAAGCTGGAAAGCGTCCTTGGTCCCCTGTTTAAAATGCTGGAGGCCAGCTTTGAGTTGTTTGTGCCCCTGGTGATGGCCAAGATCATTGATGTGGGAATCAAAAACCAGGACGGGCCCTACATTCTTAAGATGGGCGGCATCCTGGTAGCCCTTGGCGTGATCGGACTGGCCTGTTCCCTGACCGCCCAGTTTTTCTCAGCCAAGGCAGCCGTAGGATTCGGCACTGCTGTGAGAAATGATTTATTTAAGCATATCAACAGCCTGTCTTACAGGGAGATCGATACCATAGGTACATCCACCCTGATTACACGCATGACCAGTGATATCAACCAGGTCCAGTCAGGGGTAAACCTGGTATTAAGGCTGTTTCTTCGTTCTCCGTTTATCGTGTTCGGCGCCATGATCATGGCATTTACCATCAATGTAAAGGCAGCACTTGTATTTGTCGTGGCGATTCCCATGCTGTCGGTTGTTGTCTTTGGCATCCTGTTGATCAGTATGCCCCTCTATAAAAAAGTACAGAAACAGGTAGACCGGGTGCTTTTAACCACAAGGGAGAACCTTCTGGGGGCCAGAGTAGTTCGGGCCTTCAACCGGCAGCAGGATGAGATGGAGAAGTTTGACCAGGAAAACAGCCTGCTGGTAAGGTTTCAGGTGTTTGTGGGAAAAGTGTCGGCCCTGATGAACCCCATCACCTATGTGATCATCAACGGTGCCATCATTGTGCTGATTCAGACCGGTGCCTGGCAGGTGGAGAACGGAATCATCACCCAGGGTGAGGTGGTAGCATTGGTCAACTACATGTCTCAGATTTTGGTTGAGCTTGTGAAGTTGGCCAACCTGATTATTACCATATCCAAATCCCTGGCATGTGCCAACCGGGTCAGCGCTGTTTTTGAGGAGAACAGCAGCATAACAGACAGGAAAGGAATGTGGAATCATAGCCAGACGGCGCAGTCCCCTGAAGAGACAAGGCAGACAGAAGCAGACAATCAGGAGGAACATGCTGGCCAGTCTGAGGCAGAGCCTTCTGTCAAAGTGGAATTTAAGGACTTAAGCTTCTGCTATGCAGGCGCATCGGAGCCGTCCTTAAGCAGGATTTCCTTTAAGGCGCTTACAGGACAGACCATCGGCATCATCGGCGGAACTGGTTCAGGCAAATCCACTCTGGTAAATGTGATCCCCCGGTTTTATGATGCCACAGAAGGGAAGGTTTTCGTGGACGGCGTGGATGTGAAAGAATATCCTCTCCATGTATTGCGTGAAAAATTCGGCATTGTGCCTCAGCGGGCAGTTTTGTTTAAAGGAACGTTAAGAGACAACATGCTCTGGGGCAAGAAGGATGCCAGTGAGAAGGAGATCTATGAGGCATTGGACACAGCTCAGGCCAGAGAATTTGTAGACAGCAAGGAAAAGGGGCTGAACCTGCAGATCCAGCAGGGAGGCAAAAACTTATCCGGCGGCCAGAAACAGCGTCTGACCATCGCCAGGGCTTTGGTGCGCCGGCCGGAGATTCTGATTCTGGATGACAGCGCGTCCGCCCTGGACTTTGCCACCGATGCGGCTCTTCGAAAGGCCATCAAGGAACATACGAAAAATATGACCGTCTTTTTAGTATCCCAGCGGGCCACCACCATCAAGAATGCGGATCAGATTTTGGTGCTGGATGACGGAAAGCTGGTGGGACTGGGAACTCACCAACAGTTGCTTAATTCCTGCGAAGTTTACCGGGAGATCTGCTTCTCCCAGCTGTCAGAAAAGGAGGTGCGCCAGCATGAAGATCAAAATGCATAAGCCCAATGCTGAAACACATGGATCTGCCTTAGGCAGGACAAACCAGTACCAATCTACGGTGAGGAGGATTCTTAACTATATCGGCCATTATAAATGGGGGGTGCTCCTTTCCCTGGTTTTGGCGGCGGTCACTGTGGCTACCACGCTGTACGCGCCGATTCTCATTGGAAACGGGGTAGACTTAATCATCGGGCCTGGAGACGTGGACTTTGAGGGCCTTAGGGCCATTCTAATCCAGATGGCAGTGATAATTGTCATCACAGCGGTGTCCCAGTGGCTGATGAACCATATCAACAATACCATCACCTACCGGGTGGTGAAGGATATCCGGACCCGGGCGTTTAATCATCTGGAGTCCCTTCCCCTTAAGTATATTGACTCTCACCCTTCCGGCGATGTGATCAGCCGGATCATCGCGGATATCGATCAGTTCTCCGAAGGGCTTTTAATGGGATTCACCCAGCTTTTCACAGGGGTGATTACCATTCTGGGAACCTTGGGCTTCATGTTCTATATCAATCCTCTGATCGCCATCGTGGTGGTCTGTGTGACTCCGGTTTCCCTGCTGGTGGCCAGCTTCATTGCCAAGAAGACCTATATTATGTTTAAGCATCAATCGGAGACCCGGGGAGAACTAACCTCCCTAATTGATGAGATGCTGGGGAACCAGAAGATTGTCCAGGCTTTCGGCCATGAGAAGGAGGCGCAGGAGGCTTTTCAGGAGATCAATGAGAGGCTGGGAAGATACAGCTTAAAAGCGATCTTCTTTTCCTCCATCACCAACCCGTCCACCCGTTTTGTCAACGGCCTGGTGTATGCAAGTGTTGGGATCGCCGGCGCGTTTGCAGCGGTCAACGGCCTTCTCTCCGTGGGAAAGCTTTCCAGTTTCTTAAGCTATGCCAACCAGTATACGAAGCCGTTTAACGAGATTTCCGGAGTGGTGACAGAATTACAGAATGCCCTTGCCTCTGCCAGCAGAGTGTTTGCCCTGATCGATGAGGAGCCGCTCACTCCTGAGGTGGCGGAGGCAGTGGATCTAAAGGAGGCAGATGGAAATGTAGCTATGGATCATGTGTATTTCTCCTACAACCCGGAGGTGAAGCTGATAGAGGACTTTAACCTTCAGGTAAAGCCTGGCCAGAGAATCGCCATCGTTGGGCCTACCGGCTGTGGGAAAAGCACGGTGATCAACTTGCTGATGCGTTTCTACGATGTGGACAGCGGAGCCATCAAGGTAAATGGCTATGATATCCGCAGGATGACCAGAAAAAGCCTGCGGGCCAATTATGGAATGGTTCTTCAGGAAACCTGGTTAAAATCAGGCACGATACGGGATAATATTTCCTATGGAAAGCCGGATGCCACGGAAAAAGAGATTATAAAAGCAGCAAAGGAAGCCCATGCCCACTCCTTTATAAAGAGAATGCCAAACGGATATGACACCATAATTTCTGAGGATGGCGGCAACCTGTCCCAGGGGCAGAAACAGCTTCTGTGCATTGCCAGGGTCATGCTGTGCCTGCCGCCTATGCTGATCCTAGATGAGGCTACGTCCTCCATCGATACCCGTACGGAAATTCGGATCCAGAAGGCATTTGCCAAGATGATGGAGGGCCGTACCAGTTTTATTGTGGCCCACCGTCTCTCTACGATCAAGGAGGCGGATGTGATTCTGGTTATGAAAGACGGGCACATCATTGAACAGGGAAATCATGAGTCCCTTTTACAAAAAGGAGGGTTCTACGCACAGCTGTACAACAGCCAGTTTGCCAATGCATAACTGGAAATTTGCAAAAAAAAGAAAAGTGTGGTATAGTCTCGAATATACAACGCAAGTCCCAATTTTATAGTAAACCCCATGCCGCTTTTCTTGGCACCACTATGAAGGAAAGAGGTTTACTATGAACCCTTCGGGGATGCACACGGAATGAAAAAACAGCATTCCGGCGCTGTACGGTCAGCGCAGCAAGTGCGCAGACCTACCATGAGGGTTCGAGACTTTTATAGTAAGGACAAAGGAACAAGGTCATGAAGAAAAGAATAGGAATCGGATTTTTATTTCTGGTGCTGCTGTGCGGCTGCAGGCGATATGACAGGACGGATACTGCAACCATGCCGGCACCCGTGGTAGTAAGGCCGGGGGAAAGTGAGGAGAGTGAGGAAGAAACAGAAAGCATGATGACAGTAGCGGCATCGGAGCCAGAGACACAAGAAGAGGCACCGGAGCCTGTTCGGGTACCCACAAAAGTGAAAGGAATCTATCTGTCAGCCTATGTGGCAGGAACCGAATCCATGATCAACAACATCATTGAGCAGATTGACCAGACAGAGATCAACGCGGTAGTGATTGATGTGAAGGATGACAACGGAAGGATCACCTTTGGGATGAATACGCCTATGGTTCAGGAGATCGGGGCGGTCAATGCATTTATTCCGGATATTCAGGGATTAATGAGAAGGCTGAAGGAACACAATATTTATACTATTGCCAGGGTGGTGGCTTTCCGTGATCCGTATCTGCCGGAGCAGAAGCCAGAGCTGGCCCTTAAGCTGGCGGACGGCAGCATCTACCGGGACAACAAGGGGCTGGCTTGGGTGAATCCCTACAAGAGGGAAGCCTGGGACTATCTGGTGGAAGTGGGGATCGGAGCCCACCAGGCTGGGTTTGACGAGGTACAGTTTGACTATATCCGTTTTTCCACGGAGAGAGGCATCAACAATGTGGTATACGATGAGGCGGACACAGGCGGGCGCAGCAAGACGCAGATCATCGCGGAATTCATGGAATATGCGTATGAGAAGCTGGAGCAGGAAGGCGTCTATGTCTCGGCGGATGTGTTTGGTGCCATCATTGGAGGTGGAGTGGATTCAGAAAATGTAGGGCAGGCCTACGAGGAGATGGCGAGACATCTTGACTATATCTGTCCTATGATCTATCCGTCCCATTATGGAGACGGGAACTTTGGGATAGAGCATCCCGATATGCAGCCTTATGATACGATCCTGGCGGCGCTTCAGGGCTCCCGGCGGGTTCTGGACAGCAACAGCCTGGCGGGACACGCAGTGGTCAGGCCCTGGCTTCAGGATTTTACGGCCTCCTATCTGGAACATTATATCCAGTACGGGGATCAACAGGTACAGGAACAGATTCAGGCAGTGTATGATGCAGGATATGATGAGTGGCTTTTATGGAGCGCTGCATGTAAGTATCATTGGGGAGCGTTAAGGAGTTGGGAGGAGGCCGGCAAGGAGGCTCCTGGCATCGCCGCAGGGGCCAAGGCCGGACAGCAGATTAAAGAGACCAAGGCGGAAGACGAGGGGATTTCGTTAAAGGATGCGGAGATCTCTTTTAAGAAGCCGGCAGCATGACAGACAGGGAAGAGGTATAAAAGATGGAGAGAATCCCTAAACCAGGAGAATTTTACAGACACTTTAAGGATAAACTGTATCAGGTGACAGCTGTGGCGAAGCATACAGAGACCGGAGAGCAGATGGTGGTTTATCAGGCGCTGTATGGAGATTACGGGTTTTATGTCAGGCCCTTGTCTATGTTTACCAGCGAGGTGGATCATGAGAAATATCCCAATGTGGAGCAGAAGTACCGTTTCCAGAAAGTGGTGTTAAAAAAGAGGCACGACGCTGGGGGAAGGGAAACCTCAGGCCAAGAGCCGGCCCAGGCCCAGGTGCTTAATGAGCAAAAAGAGCCCAAGTTAAGCCCCTTGGTCCGCCAGTTTGTGGAGGCGGAGACCTATGGGGAACGGATGGAGGTTCTGGCAGCTATGAAGGGGAAGGTAAGGCAGGAGGAACTGGATGTTCTGTGTGTGTATCTTGATCTTCCTCAGAGTGGCGGCGAGATAGAAGAACAGTTAAAGCATATTGAGAAAAATCTGCAGATGCAGCGGAAATATGACGGAAACCGTCTACGGTAAACCTTCATGCGCCCGGCGGTGGACGCACCACCACACATGAAAGTCTGGCGGTCGCATTGGGCATACCTGAATTGATGCCGCCTGATCGGCGGCAGACTTTTAAAGAAGGTGGCAGAACAATGTTTGATATCGAAGAAGAATTGAAGAAACTTCCGGCCCAGCCTGGCGTATATATCATGCATGATGCAAAAGATGAGATCATCTATGTGGGCAAGGCCATCAGCTTAAAGAACCGGGTTCGCCAGTATTTCCAGAGCAGCAGGAACAAGACGGCTAAGATTGAGCAGATGGTGTCCAGAATCGTCAGGTTTGAGTATATCATTACTGACTCTGAACTGGAGGCCCTGGTACTGGAGTGCAACCTGATCAAGGAGCATCAGCCCAGGTACAACACCATGTTAAAGGATGACAAGGCGTATCCTTACATCAAGGTGACTGTGGCGGAGGATTTCCCCAGAGTCCTGTTTTCCAGAACCATGGCCAAAGACAAGAATAAATATTTTGGCCCTTACACCAGTGCAGGAGCGGTGAAGGACACCATTGACCTGATCCACAAACTGTATCGGATCCGCACTTGCAGCCGAAACCTTCCCAAGGATATGGGGAAGGAGCGGCCCTGCCTGAATTATCACATCAAGCAGTGTGATGCCCCATGCCAGGGTTTTATCGATAAGGAGAAATATGGGGAATCTGTGGGCCAGGCCCTGGAGTTTTTGAACGGGCGGTACGATAACATTCTGCGGCTTTTGGAAGAGAGAATGGCAGATGCGGCGGAGAGGATGGACTTCGAGAAGGCCATTGAGTACAGGGAGCTTCTATCCAGCGTGAAAAAAGTAGCCCAGAAGCAGAAGATCACCAGCAACAGCATGGAAGACCGGGATATCATCGCCCTGGCAAAGGATGAGACCGATGCGGTGGTTCAGGTATTTTTTGTGAGGGAAGGCAAACTGATCGGCCGGGATCATTTTCATGTGACTGTGGGAACAGCGGAGAACAACCAGCAGATCTTAACCAGCTTTGTGAAGCAGTTCTATTCCGGAACCCCCTTTGTTCCCAGAGAACTTTGGGTTCAGACAGAACTGGAGGATATGGAAGTGATCAGCCGGTGGCTTGAGGCCAAACGAGGCCAGAAGGTAAAGATCACGGTGCCCAAAAAGGGCCAGAAGGAGCGGTTGGTGGAATTGGCGGAGAAAAATGCCGCCCTGGTCCTCTCCCAGGACAAGGAAAAGATCAAGAGAGAAGAACTTCGCACCATCGGAGCCATGAATCAAGTAGGCGGGCTTATCGGCCTTGGGCGGGTACGGCGGATCGAGGCCTATGATATTTCCAATACCAGCGGCCTGGAATCCGTTGGCTCTATGATCGTCTATGAGGACGGAAAACCGAAGAGAAGTGATTACCGAAAGTTTAAGATAAGGACTGTGAAGGGACCCAATGATTACGCTTCCATGAAAGAAGTTCTTACCCGCCGCTTTAGCCACGGCATGGAGGAGGCCATGGCATTGAAAGAAAAAGGCATGGATGAGACCCTGGGAAGCTTTACCCGCTTTCCGGATCTGATTATGATGGACGGAGGCAGGGGGCAGGTGAACATTGCCCTGGAGGTGCTAAAAAGCCTGAATCTGGAGATTCCAGTCTGTGGCATGGTGAAGGATGACAACCACAGGACCAGGGGGCTTTATTACAACAATGTGGAGGTTCCCATTGACAAGCATTCAGAAGGATTCCGGCTTATTACCAGAATCCAGGACGAAGCCCACCGGTTTGCCATTGAATACCATAGAAGCCTGCGGGGAAAAGGGCAGGTGAAGTCCATACTGGATGATATTCCAGATATCGGCCCTACCAGGCGGCGGGCGCTTATGAGACAGTTTAAGTCTCTGGAGGCTGTAAAAGACGCAAGTGTGGAGCAGCTGGAAACGGTTCCGGGAATGAACCGGAAGGCAGCGGAAAGCGTGTATCAGTTTTTCCGCTGATTTACTAAGCGGCCAGTATCGTCTCATTTATCTGCCTTGCCCATGAACCGCAATGTCCCATCAAAGGGACGCGCTGTCCTGTGCAATGTTACCAGATAAATGTTTCAGTACACAAGGGGAAGGAGATAGAACACATGTACGGCGTAACTATTCAGGAATTTATTGATAAGATGAAGCTAAAGAATATGACACCGGAGATTGACATGGAGAAGGCGGTTTTAACTCATCCGGATGTAAACCGTCCGGCTCTCCAGCTGGCCGGATTTTTTGATCATTTCGACAACGAGCGTGTGCAGATCATCGGTTATGTGGAGCAGGAATATCTCCGCCAGATGGATCCGGATCGGAAGATTCAGATTTACGACCAGCTTTTGGAGGCGAAAATTCCCTGCCTGGTGTACAGCCGAAGCCAGATACCGGATGACAACATGCTGGAACGGTGCAATTATTACGATGTGCCCTGCCTGGTATCCGATATGCCCACATCGGATCTGATGGCGGAGATCATCCGCTGGCTGAAGGTCAAGATGGCTCCGTCCATCACCATCCATGGCGTATTGGTGGATGTATTCGGCGAGGGGATCCTGATCATGGGAGAAAGCGGCATTGGAAAAAGCGAGGCTGCCCTGGAACTGATCAAGCGAGGCCACCGCCTGGTTACAGACGATGTGGTGGAGATCCGCAAGGTTAGCGATGTAACCTTGGTGGGGACTGCGCCGGACATCACCAAACATTTTATTGAGTTGAGGGGTATCGGAATCATTGATGTGAAAACCCTGTTTGGTGTGGAAAGCGTAAAGGATACCCAGTCCATCGACCTGGTGATCAAACTGGAGGAATGGGACAGAGACAAAGAGTATGACCGGTTAGGCCTGGAGGATCAGTATACGGAGCTTCTGGGCAAGCAGGTGATCTGCCATTCCATCCCCATCCGGCCAGGGCGGAATCTGGCCATTATCGTTGAGACCGCGGCCATCAACCACCGCCAGAAAAACATGGGATATAATGCGGCTCAGGAGTTGTATAAGCGAGTTCAGGCGAACCTGGGAAGAGGAAGGATGTAAGAAGGATGAAGGAATTCAGACAGGAGTTGGCTGCATTCTTGGGGAGAGATGCCTTCAAAGAAGAAGAGCCCATGAAGCGCCACACCACATTCCGCATCGGAGGCCCGGCGCAGTTTTTTATCACGCCGCAAAGCACAGAAGAGTTGGCAGGGATTATTACCCTGTGCAGAAGGTTTCAGATCCCTTACCGGGTGATGGGCAACGGAAGCAATCTTCTGGTAAGAGATGAGGGATGGAGAGGAGCAGTCATCTCCACAGAGGCTTTAAAGAATGCCAGATGTTCCTGCTGCTCCATATGGGCGGAAGCCGGAATTTCCCTTGCCCGCCTTGCCCGCCTTGCCCAGGAAGCCTCTCTCACAGGTCTGGAATTTGCCGCCGGAATCCCCGGAACCTTGGGAGGCGCCCTGGTGATGAACGCCGGAGCATATGGCGGGGAGATGAAAGATGTCCTGGTATGGGCGGATGTGCTGGACGAAAGGGGTATGATACATAGAAAAAACGGGGAACAGCTGAAACTGGGCTATCGGACCAGCTGCATTCCCGAAGAACGCTACATTGTCCTGGCGGCAGAATTAAGCCTGTGTCCGGGAGACTCTGAATCCATCCAAAGGGAAATGGAAGAATTGGCCTTCAGGAGGAGAGAAAAACAGCCGCTGGAATACCCCAGCGCCGGCAGTACCTTTAAGCGCCCGCCGGGACATTTTGCCGCAAAGCTGATTGATGACGCAGGCCTTCGGGGATTCCAGCTTGGTGGAGCTGCTGTCTCCGAAAAACACTGCGGTTTTGTGATCAATAAGGATCAGGCCACGGCAAAGGATGTGCTCGGCCTGTGTGAGGAAGTGAGGCGCAGGGTAAGAGAGCACAGCGGTGTGGAACTGGAATTGGAAGTCAAAATACTGGGAGAGGATGAATAGTCTTTCATCGGATAGGCACATCGAAACAAGACAGGGGGTCTCAATCATGAAACTGGTAATTGTAACCGGGATGTCTGGAGCCGGAAAAACCGTAGCCCTGAAAATGCTGGAGGATCTGGGATATTATTGTGTAGATAACCTGCCCATTCCCCTGATTGAAAAATTCACGGAATTGACCATCGGGGCTCCAGGCCAGTCAGACCAGGTGGCCTTGGGGATTGATGTCCGCAGCGGCCAGGAGCTTTCCCTTTTCAACCACATTATCAAAAAGTGGAGAAGCGACGGTGTCTCTTTTGACATCTTGTTTTTGGATGCCAGCGATGAGGTTCTGGTAAAGCGGTACAAGGAGACCAGAAGAAACCACCCCTTAGCCCGCAAAGGCAGGGTCGACAGCGGCATTGCCAAAGAACGGGAAAAACTTAGCTTTTTGAAAGAGCAGGCGGATGTCATCTTAGACACCAGCAAGTTGCTGACCAAGGAGCTGCGCCAGGAGTTGGAGCGGATTTTTTTAGACAATGAGCGCTTCAGCAATCTATTTGTCACAGTCCTGGCCTTTGGATTCAAATACGGAATTCCCGGGGACGCAGATTTAGTTTTTGATGTCCGTTTCCTGCCTAACCCCTACTATGTGGAAAGCTTAAGGGCCAAGACCGGGGAGCAGAAGGAGATTCAGGACTATGTGATGCAGGGCGGCACAGCGGAGGCATTTCTCACAAAGTTGTGTGACATGATTGACTTTCTGATTCCCAACTATGTGCTGGAAGGGAAAAATCAGCTGGTCATTGCCATCGGATGTACCGGAGGCAAGCATCGCTCGGTTACCATTGCTACGGCATTGTATGAACATCTGAGGCAGAAAAAGGAATTGGGAACCAAATTGGAGTACAGGGACATAGAGAAAGACAGGAAACGATAGCAGGAGACGGTAGGTTATGGCATCCTTTTCTTTTGGAGTGAAAGAAGAGTTATCCCGGCAGCTAAGCCCGGCCAGGCATTGCCGGATTGCGGAGATTGCTGCGATTATCAGCCTGTGCGGCAAGATCCAGATTGATGAGAATGACAGATATTGTATCAAGATCAGTACAGAAAATGTGGCAGTTGCAAGAAAGTACTTTACATTATTGAAAAAAACATTTAATATAAGTACGGACATAATGATTCGGCAGAATTCCTATCTGAAGGGCAACCGTACCTATGGCGTTGCGGTTTCCGAAGATGAGGATGCCAGAAAAGTACTTTTAGCTGCCAAGCTTCTGGATGAACGGGGAGAGATAGGGGAGAACCTGTCGCTGGTGAAAAACCTGGTGATTCAGAATCCATGCTGTCGGAGGGCCTTTATACGGGGGGCATTTCTGGCAGCAGGCTCAATCAGCGACCCTCAGCGGTTTTACCACTTTGAGATTGTCTGTGCCACAGAGGATAAGGCAAAACAACTACAGTCTATTATCGCTACCTTTGGCCTGGAGGCCAGGATTGTGAAGCGGAAAAAGTATTTTGTCGTCTACATCAAAGAGGGAAGCCAGATTGTGGATATCCTCAATGTGATGGAAGCGTCGGTGGCGCTTATGGAGTTTGAGAACATCCGGATCTTGAAAGAGATGCGGGGCAGTGTCAATCGCCAGGTGAACTGCGAGACCGCCAATATCAACAAGACAGTGTCAGCCGCGGTAAAGCAGACCAGGGATATCACGCTTATCAAAGAAACCATAGGATTTGACAGCCTGCCCCAAAGTCTGGAAGAGATTGCCAGGGCAAGGCTGGAACGGCCGGAAGCCACATTGAAGGAGCTGGGAGAGTCTCTGGAGCCGCCGGTAGGAAAGTCGGGAGTCAACCACCGATTGCGGAAATTAAGTATTCTGGCTGAGGAGTTAAGGCAGCATTCTGGTACTGACCTGGGGAAATAAAAACTTCCGCAAGATAGTGCCGGATAGGCCTGTATGGGAATGGAATGGTTATGGTTTCAGGAAACAGGCCGTTTGGAGAAGTAAGGAGGAGAATTATGGTTAGGAAGACAGTAACAGTTGAGTTGGAAACTGGTTTGGGCGCGCGCCCTGTGGCCATGCTGGTGCAGGTGGCAAGCCAGTACGACAGCAACATCTATGTGGAATGCGACTCAAAAAGGGTGAACGCAAAAAGCATTATGGGAATGATGACTCTGGGGTTGGTGCCAGGGGAGAAGGTAACGGTGACGGCAGACGGAGCGGATGAAGAGAAGGCAGTAAGTGGAATTGAAAAATATCTGACCGAAGGCTGAGTGCCCCTGGTTAGTGGAGAAGATACATCATATATGGGAAAAGCGTTGACGTGCGCTGCAGTGGGGATAGAAAGGCGGAGACTGGTGGAGAAAGTCTCTGCCTTTCTGAAATTTAGGCCTGGCAGGGGCGTAGGCAGCGTAACAATGGGATAAGGAGACGGGGAGGGCGGATATGGCGTTTACACATTTACATGTCCATACGGAATACAGTTTGTTGGACGGCTCCAGCAAGATTAAGGAACTGGCAGCCAGAGCCAAGGAACTGGGCATGGACAGCTTAGCGATCACAGACCACGGTGCCATGTATGGGGTGATCGATTTTTACAAGGCGGCCAGGGAGGTGGGGGTCAAGCCGATCTTAGGATGCGAGGTCTATGTAGCTCCTGGCTCTCGGTTTGACCGGGAGACCGTAAGCGGCGAGGATCGGTATTACCATCTGGTTCTTCTGGCTGAGAACAATGAAGGGTATCAGAACCTGATGAAGATCGTGTCCAAGGGATTCATAGACGGGTTCTACTATAAGCCCAGGGTAGATCTTCAGGTGTTGGAAGAATACCATGAGGGAATCATCTGTCTTAGCGCCTGCCTGGCGGGGGAGGTGCAGAGATACCTGGAGCGGGGGATGTATCAGCAGGGGAAGGAGGCAGCCCTCCGCTACGAGAATATTTTTGGAAAAGGAAATTTCTTTCTGGAGCTGCAGGATCATGGGATTCCAGCCCAGAAGACAGTGAACCAGGCTCTTCTTCGGTTAAGCAAGGAATTGGACATAAAGCTGGTAGCCACCAATGATATCCATTACACCTACGCAGAAGACATGGCCGCCCATGACATTTTGCTGTGTATCCAGACCAACAAGAAGGTGACGGATGAAAACCGGATGCGCTACGAAGGCGGGCAGTACTACTTAAAATCCGAGGAGGAGATGAGGGCTTTGTTTCCTTATGCGAAAGAAGCCCTTGACAATACCTGGGAGATTGCCAGACGGTGCAATGTGGAGATTGAGTTTGGCGTGACCAAGCTTCCTAAGTTTGATGTGCCAGACGGGTACGATTCCTGGGAATATCTGAATAAGCTGTGCAATGACGGAATGGCCAAACGGTATCCGGAAGATGACGGCACTTTGAGGCAGCGCCTTGAGTATGAGCTGGATGTGATCCATACCATGGGATATGTTGATTATTTCCTGATCGTGTGGGACTTCATCCATTTTGCCAAGTCCAACCAGATCATGGTAGGGCCGGGAAGAGGCTCGGCGGCAGGAAGCATTGTGTCTTACTGCCTGGAGATCACGGACATTGACCCTATCCGCTATAATCTTCTGTTTGAGCGTTTTCTGAATCCGGAACGTATTTCCATGCCGGATATTGATATTGACTTCTGTTTTGAGCGGAGGCAGGAGGTGATTGACTATGTGGTGGAAAAATACGGCAAGGATCAGGTGGTGCAGATTGTAACCTTTGGTACTCTGGCTGCAAGAGGCGTCATCCGGGACGTGGGGCGGGCGCTGGATATGCCCTATGCCCGCTGCGATGCCATTGCCAAAATGATTCCCAGAGACTTGGGTATCACCCTGGAGCAGGCGCTAAAGTCCAGTCCGGATTTAAGGAACGCTTACAAGGAAGACCCGGAGGTCAAGTATCTGGTGGATATGTCCATGCGTCTGGAAGGGCTTCCCAGGCATACTTCCATGCATGCGGCAGGAGTGGTGATCAGCCGTACCTCTGTGGACAACTATGTGCCTCTGTCCAGGGCAGCGGACGGAACCATCACCACCCAGTTTACCATGACAACCTTGGAGGAACTGGGGCTTTTGAAGATGGATTTTCTGGGCCTTCGGACTCTGACTGTGATTCAGGATGCGGTAAAGCAGGTGGAGAAAAACAGAAACGTCCATCTGGATATGAATGCCATCGATTACAATGACAAAAAGGTGCTGGAGGCCATCGGAACCGGGAAGGATGAGGGAGTGTTCCAGCTGGAGAGCGGTGGCATGAAGGGATTCATGAAAGAGTTAAAGCCGGAGAACCTGGAAGATATCATCGCCGGGATCTCCCTGTACCGTCCAGGCCCCATGGATTTTATCCCCAAGTATCTGAAAGGGAAGAATGACCGGGCTTCCATCACCTACGATTGCCCTCAGCTGGAGCCCATTCTAAGCCCTACCTACGGCTGTATCGTCTATCAGGAACAGGTGATGCAGATCGTCCGGGATCTGGCCGGATACACTATGGGGCGCAGTGACCTGGTACGAAGGGCTATGTCCAAGAAGAAGGCATCTGTCATGGAAAAGGAGCGCCGCAATTTTGTCTACGGAAACGATGAGGAGGGAGTGAAAGGCTGTATCCGCAACGGAATCGATGAGAAAACCGCCAACCTGATTTTTGACGAGATGACGGACTTTGCCAGGTACGCGTTTAACAAGTCTCATGCAGCCTGCTATGCGGTGGTTTCCTACCAGACTGCCTACTTAAAATATTATTACCCTACAGAGTTTATGGCAGCTCTCTTGACCTCGGTGATGGACAATACCGGTAAGGTCTCCGAGTACATCCTAACCTGCAGGCAGATGGGGATCGATGTGCTGCCTCCGGATATCAATGAAGGAGACAGCGGCTTTACGGTGTCCGGAAATGCGATCCGCTATGGGATGTCCGCCGTGAAAAGCGTGGGAAGATCGGTGGCGGAACTGATCGTACAGGAGCGGGAGGCCAGGGGGCCTTACCGTACCATGGATGATTTTGTGGATCGGATGAGCGCCAAAGAAGTGAATAAGCGAACCCTGGAGAACTTCATCAAGGCAGGGGCCCTGGACACGCTGCCAGGAAACCGCAGGCAAAAGTGTATGGTGGCCCCGGAGATGCTGGAGCGGAAGACAAAGGAAAAGAAAAGCGTGATGGAAGGCCAGTTGTCGCTGTTTGATTTTGCAGCTGAGGACGACAAGCAGAATTTTCAGATAACCTTTCCCAATGTGGAAGAGTTTAAGAAAGAGGAACTGCTGGCATTTGAGAAGGAGACACTGGGAATCTATATCAGCGGCCACCCTATGGAAGCTTATGAGCAGGTGTGGAAAAATAACATTACAGCCATGAGCACAGACTTTATCATCAATGAGGAGACCGACGAAGCCAGGGTGGCGGACAATGCCAGGGTGACCATCGGAGGGATGGTGACAGGAAAGACCGTAAAAGCCACCCGGACAGGCCAGATGATGGCCTTTCTGACACTGGAGGACTTGACAGGCACGGTGGAGGTTCTTGTATTTCCCAAGGATTATGAAAAGAACCGGGAGGTGCTTGTGGAGGATCAGAAGATGTTTATCCGGGGAAGGGTATCCATCGGTGAGGAACCGGTGGGAAAGTTGGTCTGCGAGCAGATCATCCCCTTTGAGTGCCTGCCCAGGCAGCTGTGGCTGCAATTCGCCGACAAGGAGGCTTATGACCGGTCTGCCGGTAAGGTGATGGAATGTCTGAAAGAATATGAGGGGCCGGACAGTGTTGTGATCTACCTGGCAGCGGAGAGGGCCAGGAAAATCCTTCCGGCTAACTGGAAGGTTGCCTGCGAACAAGGCCTGTTAAAGGAACTGCATCAGGTGCTTGGTGAAAAAAATGTCAAGGTCGTGCAAAAAGGTATTGAAAGTATTGGAAAAATGCATTAAAATATTGACGAAGAAAACTCTTACGCTCAGGAGGTTGGAAGATGGCAAATAAGGTAAAGACAATCGGTGTATTGACTAGCGGTGGAGATGCTCCAGGTATGAATGCTGCCATCCGTGCCGTAGTTCGGTCTGCAATAAACAGGGGCATGAAGGTAAAGGGTATCATGAGAGGCTATGCGGGACTTCTGCAGGAGGAGATTGTGGATATGCAGTCCAGCAGTGTGTCCGATATTATTCATAGAGGCGGTACGATTCTGTATACGGCAAGGTGCATGGAATTTACTACCCTTGAGGGACAGGAAAAGGGAGCTGAGATCTGCAAAAAGCATGGGATAGACGGGATGGTAGTCATCGGAGGAGACGGATCGTTCCGCGGAGCAGGCAAACTGTCGGCTCTGGGAGTCAATACCATTGGCCTGCCGGGAACCATTGACTTGGACATTGCCTGTACAGAGTACACCATCGGGTTTGATACAGCGGTGAACACGGCCATGGAAGCGATCGACAAGGTCCGTGATACATCTACCTCCCATGAGCGGTGCAGCATCATCGAGGTTATGGGACGTCATGCCGGGTATATCGCCCTGTGGTGTGGATTTGCCAACGGCGCGGAGGACATTCTGCTTCCGGAGCGGTATGACGGCGATGAGCAGATCCTGATCAACCATATTATTGAGAACCGGAAGATTGGCAAGAAGCACCATATCATTATCAACGCGGAAGGCATCGGGCATTCCGCTTCCATGGCCAGAAGGATTGAGGCAGCCACAGGGATTGAGACCAGGGCTACCATACTGGGCCACATGCAGCGAGGCGGCATTCCAACTTGTAAAGACAGGGTGTACGCTTCCATCATGGGAGCCAAGGCGGTAGAGCTTCTGGCGGAAGGCAAGAGTAACCGGGTGGTGGCTTATAAGAATGGGGAATACACTGATTTTGATATTCAGGAAGCGCTGGCTATGAAGAAGGATATTCCAGAAGACCAGTATGATATCAGTAAGCTGTTGACCAGATAATCATTGGCGGGAAGAGAATTGGCAGAGTGAGCATGTGAGAGGGTTCTGGAGATGGAGCCTTCTCTTTTTGCGGATAGGGATGGACAGGCGGAATGACATCCGGCTTACAGAGCGCATAAGATACTTACAGGGCGCATAAGGTAGAAGGGATGGGACGGCTTATGGAAGAACGAGTGGTGCTCTGCGGGGCCAACTCCTATGAGCAGAAATATTATTTTAATGAACAGTTTAAGGCCCTGCCGGAAGCGGTCCGCCAGGAGCTCCAGATCATGTGTGTCCTCTTCACAGAGGATGTAGGCGGGATATTGACCATGGAGTTTGATCCGGAGGGAAACCTGAAGTTTAAGGTGGCTGCGGCAGACGGGGACTATCTGTTTGATGAGATTGGAAGCGGGCTTAAGATCAAGCAGTATCAGCTGGAGAAACGGGAGTTGCTTCAGTCGCTGGAACTTTTTTACCGGGTTGTATTTCTGGGGGAACAGATGCCTGGTGTGGGAGAGGAAGAGAGGGGATGAAATCGGCTGCAGAAAGTACATGGAATGGGGAAAGCGGGAAGGCCGGGTGGAAGAAACTGGTAATAGGAAATGTGGAACTGGACAATCCAGTGATTCTGGCACCTATGGCGGGAGTGACGGATCTGCCCTTCCGTCTGCTGTGTAAGGAGCAGGGATGTGGTCTGGCATACACGGAGATGGTCAGCGCCAAGGCTATTGTCTACAAGAACCGGAATACAGCCCCTCTCATGGAAGTAGGAGAACAGGAAGGCGCGGTGGCTCTTCAGCTGTTTGGATCGGATCCGGAGATTGTCAGCCAGATGGCGGCACAGGTGGAAGATGGCCCCTACGCATGGATTGACATTAATATGGGGTGTCCGGTGCCTAAGGTTGTAAATAATGGGGAAGGTTCCGCTCTCATGAGAGATCCAAAGCAGGTGGAGAAGATTTTGACAGCTTTGGTAAAACGGGTGAGGAAGCCGGTCACTATAAAGATCCGCAAGGGGTTTGATGCGTCCCATGTAAACGCAGTGGAGATTGCCAAAATCGCGGAAGGCTGCGGCGTGGCTGCGGTGGCGGTTCACGGGCGTACCAGGGAGCAGTTTTATGCAGGGAAAGCGGACTGGGATGTGATACGGCAGGTAAAAGAGGCAGTAGGGATTCCCGTTCTGGGAAACGGGGACATTTTCGCGCCGGAAGATGCCAGGAAGATGCTGGAGCAGACAGGCTGTGACGGGGTGATGGTAGCCAGGGGAGCCAAAGGAAACCCCTGGATTTTTTCAGAAATCCTCCATTATCTTAAGACAGGAGAACTTCTTCCTAGGCCTAGCCTTGGGGAGATGAAAGATATGATCCTGCGCCATGGAAGGCTTCAGGTTCAGTATAAAGGGGAGTATTCGGGCATCCGGGAGATGCGCAAGCACCTGTCCTGGTACACTGCCGGCCTGCCCCATTCATCAGCCCTCCGAAACGATGTGAACCTGGTGGAGACATGGGAGGATTTTGAAAGGCTTTTAGCGTTTTTCCGTTCTTGACAACAGCAGGTGTTTGGGATATAATGTCTTGAACAAAAGTTACGGGGGGAATCAAAAGGTTTCAATCAGAGTTTTAGAATCAGATAGGAAAGTAAAAGGAAGGTAACAGGTATTATGGCAGAGAAGAAGAACATTTTGACGTATGCAGGACTGAAACAGTATGAAGATGAGCTTCAGAACTTGAAGGTATTCCGCAGAAAAGAGGTAGCCCAGAAGATCAAGGAAGCCAGAGAACAGGGAGACTTATCTGAGAATGCAGAGTACGATGCGGCCAAGGATGAGCAGAGAGACATCGAGCTGCGTATCGAAGAGCTGGAGAAGCTGTTGAAAAATGCAGAAGTCGTTGTGGAAGATGAGATCGATTTAGAGAAGATCAATGTTGGCTGTAAAGTAAAAGTGTTCGAGATCGATGAAGATGAAGAGATGGAATTCAGGATTGTGGGATCAACGGACGCCAACAGCCTTCAGAACAAGATTTCCAATGAATCTCCGGTAGGCCAGGCTTTGCTTGGCAGAAAAGTGGGAGACGTTGTGGATGTGGAGACTCAGGTAGGAGTCATCCAGTATAAAGTGTTGGAGATTCAGAGAGTATCATAGTTTACCAATAACCGAAAAAGGAGAGAAAATCGTGGCAGAGCAGAGTCAGAACCAGGCCCATTCGGAAAATCATGTACAGACCCAGGAGGAACTCAACCAGCTGCTGAAAGTCCGCCGGGAGAAGCTGGCGCAGCTGCAGGCAGAGGGAAAGGATCCCTTTAAGATCACCAAATATGACGTGACGGTTCACAGTACGGATGTAAAGGAACAGTATGAACAGTGGGAAGGGAAGGAAGTATCTGTGGCAGGGCGTATGATGTCCAAGAGAGTCATGGGCAAAGCCTCCTTCTGCAATGTTCAGGATTTAATGGGGAATATCCAGTCTTACGTAGCCCGCGACAGCATTGGCGAGGAATCCTATAAAGAGTTTAAGAAGATGGACATCGGCGATATCATCGGATTGACCGGCACGGTGTTTAAGACTAAAACCGGCGAGATCTCCATCCATGCTTCTTCCATAACCTTGCTGTCCAAAAGCCTTCAGGTTCTTCCGGAGAAATATCACGGCCTGACCAATACAGATATGCGCTACCGTCAGCGCTATACGGATCTGATCATGAATGAGGAGGTAAAGAAGACCTTTGTCATGCGTTCCAGAATCATCAGCTGCATCCGCAGATATCTGGACGATCAGGGCTTTTTGGAGGTGGAGACCCCTATGCTGGTGGGCAATGCCGGCGGTGCTGCGGCAAGACCCTTTGAGACCCATTACAATGCGTTGGATGAGGATGTGAAGCTGCGTATTTCCCTGGAATTGTACTTAAAGAGGCTGATTGTAGGCGGTATGGAGAAAGTCTATGAGATCGGCCGCGTATTCCGGAATGAGGGGCTGGATACCAGGCACAATCCGGAGTTTACATTGATGGAGTTGTATCAGGCTTACACCGATTATTATGGCATGATGGATCTGACTGAGAACATGTTCCGCCATGTGGCCCAGGAAGTCTGTGGAACTACACGGATCCCTTACGGGGAAGTGGAGATTGATCTTGGAAAGCCCTTCCAGCGTCTGACCATGATAGATGCCATCAAACAGTATACAGGGATTGATTTCGATCAGGTAACCACCACCCAGGAGGCAAAAAAACTGGCGAATGAGAAGGACATCCATTACGAAGAGCGGCATGTCCGCGGCGACATTATCAATCTGTTCTTCGAGGAATTTGTGGAGGAGCATCTGATTCAGCCGACCTTCATCATGGATCATCCGGTGGAAGTCTCTCCGTTGACCAAGAGAAAGCCGGATAAGCCGGAGCATGTGGAGCGGTTTGAACTTTTTATCTATGGCCGTGAGATGTGCAATGCATATTCTGAGTTGAACGATCCCATTGACCAGAGAGAGCGGTTCAAGGCCCAGGAGGCGGCTCTGGCAGCAGGCGACGAGGAAGCCAATACCACAGACGAGGACTTTATGAATGCTCTGGAGATCGGCATGCCGCCTACAGGAGGAATCGGATATGGTATCGACAGGCTGGTGATGCTTTTAACCAACTCACCGGCGATACGGGATGTTTTGTTGTTCCCCACGATGAAAAGTCTTTCCTGATTTTAGAGCCGGAAAAGCCCGGAAATAAAGGAAAGTTTGTTGTTATACTGCTGCCGGAATGGCGGTTTTATCTCAATTTATCTCAATTCAATAGAGTTTTAAAAATCAAAGCCCTTGCTACTGTGAAAAGTAGAGAGGGCTTTTTATATTGCTCGGACATATATTTTTACCTTACTGGAATTGCATATTCCCACATTTCTTGATATTCTCGAAAAGGTCTTTCAAGACTACATTTAAAATGATAATCCATATCTTCAATGGTTTTATAAAATTCATCCATAAGAATATGAGGAGATAATTTTTTGTTTTTTGTGTCATACAAGAAAAATACTCGTGAGTGTTCCTTGTCATTAAGATGTAAAGAAACTGTTTCTATTCCTTTTTCATCTTTTACTATCCAATAATTAATAAAAGATAAATCTGTAGTAACTTCTTTCAAGTCAGAAACCGTAGTGATTAATTTGTATCCATGTAGTTCTAAAATCTGATGATATAATTCAATTCTATCCAATTTCAATCTATAGCGGTTAGATGATTTTTCAAGGTGTGTTTTACATTCTTCCAGTCCTAGCAAATAATCAGCATCAACATTTAATATCATAGCGAATAATTCAGCATCTTCTTTTTTGAGATGTACACGGCCTTGGACGATAGTGGAAATTTTTTGTTGCGATATACTTTTAGTTGCCAATAAGCCATTTGCTTCATAATATTTGTTCACTTTATCGGCTAGCATTGTTCCACTCATTTTTGCTTGTTTCATACATTCGGCAAGCCGTTTACCACATTTTTCATCTAATTCATAGTCTTTCACATTTATTAACCTCCTTAATATTGCAAATAACAAATATTTGGTAAATATTTCACTTTTCCACCAATACAATAGTAAAATTGTATTAGCACTAGTGCAAAAATAAGTCAATAGACAAACGCTGATGAAAGGAAAACAAGCATGAAAAAGACTTTAAGCAGGGATAATGAGAAGTTTTTAACTGTAAACGCTGATACTTTAGCAGGGATGCTGAATTGTGGGAGGGCAACGGCGGTTAAAATCGGTACGGATGCAGGAGCGAAGATACAAATTGGACGGCGCACATTATACAAGGTTTCCATTATTGAAAAATATTTGGAAGCTATTGCGGAGTAAAGCCAGTAATTGAGGTTTTAAGAAGTGATAGTAGAACAGGATGCGAGTGAATCTTGAGAAATAAAACAACATTTTTGCAACATTTTTACAATATTTTTTGACAGTTTTTTGATAGTTTTATGAAACTTTTCTGACACTTTTTAGATACTTTTTGGATATGTTCTTTCTGTTAAAGCTGGAATACCATGAAAGCATAAAGAAACACAACAACAAACAATAAAAGAAAGGTGATTTTTATGAAGAATAGGTTAGTCAGGTCAGAA
>CANDZL010000019.1:0-49941 GCA_947425205.1 uncultured Hungatella sp.
ACCGTTCCACCATATCCGGCGCATAAGAACTGATAACAAACACCCCCAGCGCCCCCAGGCTGGCCCGGCTGATAGAGAGAATGGCCCTCTCATTCTGCTTATTGGTCATCACACTGCTCAAAACACCAAAAGGCACATTCATAGACGTAAAAATAAAGGTAGCCATCAGGTTATAAGAAAGAAACGCATAAACCGCCTTTCCCGTCTCCCCCAGATCCGGAACCGTAAACAAAAGCACACATCCAATACAATACGGAACCGCCATCCACAAAAGCCACGGCCTGGCCTTTCCCAGAGGCGAATGGACATTCTCAATGACAAATCCCATCAGCATATCCGAGATCCCGTCAAATATCTTGCTCAGCAGAAGGATGGTTCCCACCACCCCCGCACTGATACAAGCCACATCCGTATAAAAAAACACAATGTAAGAGCCAATAGCCCCATAAATAAAGCAAAAGGAAAAATCTCCCAGCCCATAGAAAAAATACTCTGCCAATCCGATTTTTTCTGTCTCCGCCCTATTTCTAAACCCAAAATTCTTCATACCCGCCCTCTTTTCTTATGTCGTTCCTTTCCTCCATACATCACATTCTTCCAGGACCAGCGGAACCGCCGCACTTCCTATGCCTGTAATGTCCCCAGATCCAGAGCCACATCCCTGCCGTTAAACTTCCCTGCCGCCCTGCTGGTTCCCATCCAGTAAACCATATCCGAGATATCCTCCACATCCAAAAACGGAACCCCTGCATACATCTCCTTATAATCCTTAAAATTCTTTCCCGTCAGCTCATTGATAAACTGCACGTACTCCATAGTCTCACACATAGGTGTCTTCACCTTAGTAGGACACAACGCATTCACAATAATCCCCTTGCTCCCAACCTCTTTTGCCAGGGTCTTGGTAAGCCCCAGGACCCCCCATTTTGCCATACAGTAGGTAGCCAGCTTGGGAGTCCCGTAAAGCCCGCTGGTAGAAGCAATATTAATAATCCGCCCGAACCCCTGCTTTAACATGTACTGAACCGCATACTTATTGGTCCTCCACGTCCCGATCAGGTCAATATTGATCACCTTCTCCACCTGTTCATCCGTCAATTCCCATGTATTCCCAAAATTAATTACCCCCGCATTGGCCACAACCACATCCAGCCGCCCGAATCTCTCCCAGGCATCCGCAAACAGCTTCTCCATATCCGGCGTACTGCAGATATTGGCCTTCACCGCCAAAACCTCAGCCCCCAGATCATTCAGCATCCTCACCGTCTCCCGATACCTTTCATCCTCCGGATCCAGCATATCCGCCAGCACCACATCAAACCCATTCTCCGCAAACTTCACCCCATGGGCTCTCCCCTGTCCCATAGCCCCTCCGGTAATCAATACAACCTTCTTCTCTTCACTCATCCTCTTCCCATCCTTTCCCTTATTTACATTTTACAATGACCATCCATCTCTTGCCCCCACAGCAACACCCAACACAGCCAACAAAGTTTTTTTCCCCCTACACTTCCCAGCGAAACCAACAGAGTTCCTTATCCCCAACTCAGCCAGCAGAGTTTTTCTTCCCCAGCTATGCATCAACGTAGCCAGGAGAGGGTGTCATATGGTTCTCGTATGGGTACTTGGAAACCGTCGGTACTTAGGCGCTGTCTTTTAGCGCCTTACGTACCGCTACGCTTTCCATGTAGCGAGAGCGTGCCCAGTAGAGAACCATATGACACCCTCTCCTGGCGGCCCTTTGGCACCCCTTTGACACCCCTTTGGCACCCCCATGCAAGCCATTGCCAAAAAAGTAACAAACCCTTTCCCCCACTATAAGTACTCAACCCCCTTTAAAGTCAACCCGAAATTTTGCACAAAAAAAGCAGGACGCTTTTATACATCCTGCACAATCCTTTCATCAAAAATATCCCAAAAATTCCTACCCTCCCACCTCCTCAATGGGAAACCACACAATATGCCAGTTAAAATACTCCTCCCCCGGCTTGGTCATACACACCACCTGGGTAACCACATCCCCCTTCAATTCCAGGTTATTCTCCCTGAGATACGCAATCCCTCCCCTCAGACTATCCACCGACAAATACTGCCCCGAACGGGACGGAACACAGGTATGAACACACATACATGCCGGATAAAACTGTACCTTATCCGTCTTTTCCACCCCCAAAAACCCGGCATACTCCTCATTGACTCCCAGACCAAACTCGAAATTCCCATCCCCCTTCTTCACATCCTTCTCATAAAATAAGGCACAGGAATACACAAAGGGCGTCTTGGCCGACCACTGAGAAACCAACTCCAGATCCTTCTTATCCTTAAAAAGCGTATAATTTTTCTGGGTATTCATCCGGTAAATTCCCGGCCTCTGCCGGATCTGATATTTTCCTACACTATTCCAGGCATCCCCCAGCATCTCCTGGCTCTGCCGAATCCGCTTCAAAAGGTTCATCTGCCGCACAATCTCATGCTCGATTCCCTCCTCCACAGTCTGCATCCGCTCTTTAATCTCCAGCAGGTTCTCACTGCGAAACAGCTCCGCCACCTCCTCCAGGGTAAACCCATAGCTCTGATAATGCCGCGCCCGAAGAAGCATATGCAGATCCCAGGTATTATAATACCGATACCCTGTCTCCGCATCCCGGACAGGCCGTATAATCTCCCGGCTCTCATAATACCGAATAGCCTCCGCAGAAATTCCCAAAAGTCCTGCCATTGTCCCAATGCTGTACTTCTCATACATACGCCATTCTCCAAACTCTCAAGTCGTTTGAGGGGTTCCCTGATTCCGTTCAAAGATTCTCCGCAACATAACCACCGATGCGACTGCCAAAACCAACTCCGCCAACGGCTGGGCATAAGGCAATCCATACAGGGGGAACAGGGCATTAAGGACAAACAGTGCTGGAATCTCCAATATAATTTTCCTCATAATGGCAAAAATCAACGCATTCTTGCCCATACCCAGAGCCTGGAACACACCCACCGCCAAAAAGTCCATATAAATCAAAGGCTGGGCAAGACACAAACCCCGCAAAAAACGGGTACCATAATCCACAATCACCTGATTATCCATGAACAGCCGAACCAGGCCTCCGGCTCCCACATAATACCCGGCTGCCACTGCCACCGTAGCCGGAAGCATCAGCTTGATGGCAAATAAAATGCTGTCCTTCATCCTCCTGTGATTCCCGCTGGCAAAATTATAGCTGATTAAGGGCATAACCCCCTGCGAAAATCCCAAGGCAATCTGAAACGGCACCATATTCACCTTCTGTGCAATCCCCATGGCCGCCACCGCATCCGCGCCATAAGAAGACGTAAAATTATTCAGAATCGTAGAGCCTGTCACATTTAAAAGATTCTGTATGGAAGCCGGAATCCCTACCGCGCAGATTCCCAGAACAATCGCCCTCTCAAATCCCATCTTGCCTGGGTTGATACACACAAATGTAGTCTTTCGCTTCATATAAAGCAAAACAAAGAAATACCCGCAGGCAAAACAATTGGACAAAAAGGTAGCAAGTCCCGCTCCCGCCGCTCCCATATTAAATCCCCAGGGAAGAATAAAAATGGGATCCAGAATCATATTCAAAATACACCCGCTCATAGTCCCGATGCTGGCATGGAGAGACGCTCCCTCAGACCGAACCATATAGGCCATCACCACATTCAGAATCGCCGGCGCTGCGCCGCAGGTCACTGTCCACAGCATATAGCTGTCCGTAGCCGCCCGAGTCACCTCGTCCGCTCCCAGCACCGTCAAGAGAGGCCCCTTAAATATAGTACACATCAGAGAAAACAAAAGCCCGGAAAACAGAGAACAATAAAACCCAAAAGCCGAGCTTCTCCTCACCGTCTCATAATCCCGGCTCCCCAAAGCCCGGCTCATCATACTGGAGGTTCCCACCCCAAACAGGTTATTCACCGCATTAAACGCTAAAAGCACCGGATAAGCCAAAGTCACTGCCGCATTCTGCACCGGATCATTCATCATTCCCACAAAATACGTATCTGCCAGATTATATATTACCATAACCAGCGAGCTTAAAATGGTAGGGATTGTCAGCTTCGCTATAGCCCTCGGTATGGGCATTTTCTCAAACAACAGCACCTTCTGATTTTCTTCCAATTATAAAACAGCCCCTTTCTTCTGTATCTGCCGCCAGAGTGCTGTACTCCCCCTTACAGTACTGAAAGACAGTATTACAATTTTAACATGATTTAATAAAAAAAACAATCTTGTCCAAAAATCTCTTCCCTTTTCCCAAAAATCGTGATACAATACGTAATCAGTAAAAACAACTGCAAACTTTAACATGATAGAGGTGCGGAATTCAAGAGTATCAGGAAACCAGTATATTATTCACACTGGAGGCTGGGCCGCCGTTTTCTTAAGAAAGGGGATTTCGCCGAAGGATCTTACACCGGTCCGGAATGTAAGGTTCTGGGACGACGCAGAACATGCGGCGTACTGTCACAAATGTGGAGCGCTATCTGTGTTGTGGGCTTACTGTGCTTTTTGCAGAAACATACGCCACAGACGCGTCTCTTCGGAGATCGAATCGTTTGTGGTGTTTTTATATGCAACAGAGAATGATAACGATCAAGAAAAAGGAGAAACAACATGTATCCCACAAAAAAGAAAGTATGTTTAACTCTGGGAACGATTCTTCTTATGACCCTTGCCTGTTCCATCACAGTTATGGCAGCTGAGGGCGAAGCAGAGTATGTTCCTGCCGTGTATTCCACCTTTTGGGCCCTGGTTCCCCCTATTGTGGCCATCGGACTGGCCCTTATAACCAAAGAGGTATACAGTTCCCTGTTTGTAGGAATCCTGATGGGTGGCCTTCTGTATTCTGGTTTCCAGTTTGAGACCACCATCACCCACATTTTTGAGGATGGCATCATCGGCGTCCTGTCTGACAGCTACAACGTAGGGATCCTGGTATTTCTGGTGATCTTAGGCACTATGGTAAGCCTGATGAACAAAGCCGGCGGTTCTGCTGCCTTTGGTCAGTTCGCTGCCCAAAAGATCCACAGCCGGGTAGGTGCCCAGCTGGCTACTATTCTCTTAGGCGTCCTGATTTTCATTGACGATTACTTCAACTGCTTAACTGTAGGAAGCGTCATGCGCCCGGTTACCGACAAATTTAAGGTTTCCAGGGCCAAGCTTGCCTATCTGATCGATGCTACCGCAGCTCCGGTATGTATCATTGCCCCCATCTCCTCCTGGGCCGCTGCCGTCACTGGATTTGTGGAGGGTGAAGACGGGTTTTCTATTTTCATCCGGGCCATTCCTTACAATTTCTATGCGATCCTTACCATTGTTATGATGGTAGGCATGGTGGTGATGAAGATGGAATTTGGTTCCATGAAAACTCATGAGTTAAACGCCATAAAAGGTGATCTGTACACCACACCGGGACGCCCTTATGGCCTTACAAAAGACGATCTTACAGAGACCAAGGGAAAGGTGATCGATCTTCTGATTCCTATTATTTCTCTGATCATCTGCTGTGTAATTGGTATGCTGTATACCGGCGACTTCTTCTCAGGAACAGATTTTGTAACCGCATTCTCCAACTCCGATGCCTCCCTGGGACTTACCTTCGGCAGCTTCTTCGGACTGATTATCACCATTGTTCTTTACCAGATCCGTCGGGTTCTTAAGTTCTCCGATTGTATGGCATGTATCCCCGAAGGCTTCAAGGCTATGGTTCCGGCTATCCTGATCCTTACCTTTGCCTGGACCTTAAAGGCTATGACTGACAGCCTAGGAGCAGATGTCTATGTGGCAAGCCTGGTGGAAAACAGCGCCAAAGGGCTGATCAATTTCCTTCCTGCCATCATCTTCGTGGTGGGATGTCTTCTGGCATTTGCCACCGGAACCTCTTGGGGAACCTTTGGAATCCTGATTCCGATTGTTGTTGCCGTATTTGAGAACATCAACCCACAGCTGATGATTATCTCCATCTCTGCCTGTATGGCAGGAGCTGTATGCGGCGACCACTGCTCCCCTATATCTGACACTACCATCATGGCCTCGGCAGGAGCTCAGTGTGAGCATGTCAATCATGTGATGACACAGCTGCCATATGCAGTTACTGCAGCGGCAGTATCCTTTGTGACATACATCATCGCCGGATTCGTGCAGACAGCATGGGTTTCACTTCCCATAGGAATTCTGTTGATGATCGGAGTCATTTTCGTAATGAAAGCTATGGGGAATCGGGTTGACGAGACAGAAAATTAAGCTGTTGACTTGAACAAACATACATGGGGCTGTCTCAAAATCATTTGGGACGGCCCCATGTTCTATTAAACATTCTATGTTGTACCACACAGTATTATCCGCTATTTTAACGCCTTCAAAATCCTGTCAATATCTGCCTTTTTTCCTATGGCCATCAGATGCTCATCTCCCTTAATCACATAGTCCGGCGAGGGCATCAGCTTGGCTTTTCCTTCCCGTTTTGTTCCCAGAATACTGATATTGTGCCTGTTGCGTATCCCGGATTCTTTCAGGCTCTTTCCCACCCACTGTGGAAGCGGCGGAATCTCGTAGATGGAATACTCGTCTGTCAGTTCAATGTAGTCAAACACATGGTTAGCACTGTGGCGTACCGCCAGTTTTTCTGCAATATCACGATCCGGATAGATCACCTCATCTGCACCGTTCCGCAATAAAAACTTCGCATGGATATCCCTGTTGGCTTTACTGATTACGTACCGTCCTCCCAGTTCTTTCACCAGGCTGGTTATCTCCAGGCTGCTTTGAAAATTCGTCCCAATGCAAATAAAGATAAGATCAAAGTTGGCGATCCCCAAGCTGTTTAATACACTCTCATTGGTACAGTCACCGATCTTAGCGCTGACTACAAGGGGAAGCATCTCCTCAAGATTTTCCTCTACTTCGTCGATGATCATAATCTGATTGCCTAACTCCGCCAGATTCTTGCACAGATGGCGGCCAAATCTTCCCATACCGATGATTAAGATTGATTTCATATTGAATTCTCCTCTCCTGGTTTTGTATATGGAATGCGTTGTTATTCTTATCCCACGCTGATGGTCTCCACCGGATTCTTCACGTGGGCGGCCCGTTTCTGGCGGGTAAATGCCAGTGCAAAGGACATGCTGCCAATTCTTCCGCAGTACATCAAAAATGCTACCAGAAGCCGGGATAAAGGCAGTAAGTCCCTGGTAATTCCGGTGGTCATTCCAACGGTTCCTATGGCTGAAAACGTCTCAAACAGAGTATCCGCCAGGGACAACGGCTGGATGGCCATCACAGCCAGGGATACCGCCAGAGCCAGCGCCAGATTGATGGTACAGATGGCCCCGGCCCGTTTGACTGCCTCCTCCTCCAGTCTTCTTCCAAAAATGTCAATGCTGTAAGAACGCTTCACATTGGAATGAATGTAGAGAAGCAGTACCATAATCGTAGTGGTTTTCACTCCGCCTGCTGTGGAACCAGGGCTTCCACCGATGAACATCAGGATAAGGGTCAGAAGCTTGCTCCCGTCAGACAGGGCCGCTGTATCCACCGTGTTAAACCCTGCTGTTCTGGCTGTCACAGAACTGAACAGGGAAGTTAAGATCTTTCCACTGGCATTCATATCCGCAATCAGGGCATTCCTCTCCAGAAGATAGAACAGGCCCCCACCCCCAAATACCAGGATCATCGTGGTGAGAAGCACCACCTTGGTCTGGAGAAGGTATTTTCTCACATGCCATTTGTTCCGGTATATATCATCCCACACGATAAATCCGATTCCGCCTATAATGATCAGCAACATGATTACCAGGTTGACCAGCCAATCGTCATAGTAAGCGGAAAGGGAATTGTAGGGCTGCTGATGTCCCATCAAGTCAAATCCTGCGTTGCAGAATGCTGACACTGCATGAAAAATACTGTAGAAAATACCTTTGAGCCATCCATATTGAGGCACAAACCGAATGGATAAAAGTACCGCCCCTGTTCCCTCGAAGATACAGGTTCCCAGGACAATCCGTTTGGCCAGCCTGACTATGCCTCCGATCTTAAGGGCGCTGGTACTCTCCTGCATAAGCCCCCTCTGCCTCAAGCCAATCTTCCTTCTGAGAACAATGGACACAAACACGCCGATGGTAATAAATCCCAGGCCACCAATCTGGATCAGGCAGATGATAACGATCTGCCCAAACAGAGTCCACTGGCTCCATGTGTCTGCTACCACCAGCCCAGTCACGCAGGATGCGCTGGTAGCAGTGAATAAGGCATCAATCAACCCCAGGCTCTCACCCGACCGGTTGGCAATGGGCAGCATCAGAAGCCCTGTTCCAATCAGGATCAAAATAAAAAATCCGTATGCAATGTACTGAGTCTGAGATAACAGATGCCTCCTTTTCAGTCTTCCGGAACCCATTTTCTGCTCCATAATCCCTATCCCTCCCCCATATCGTATTGGTTTTGATTCCTCCGCCAACATCTGACGGCCTCAACGCTTAGATTTATCTTCTTTCAGAATGTACCAGCCGCCCCAGTGCCTCTGTCCCCATAAACAACAAAAAGGCTGCCAGATTCACTAAAACCACAGTAGCCCCTGCCGGCGTAGAGAACCTGTAAGAAGCCGCCATCCCAATACAGAAGCAGACTACGGAGAGAATGCCTGAGGACCACACCACACCGCGAAAGCTTTTGAATACTCTCATGGAAGTCAAAGCTGGAAATATAATCAGGCTGGAGATCAGCATCGCCCCCATCATCCGCATTCCCAGGACTATGGTCACCGCCGTTAGCACTGCGATCAGCACATTGTACCAAGATACCTTGACACCTGTTGCCCTGGCAAAATTTTCATCAAACGTAACAGCAAATATCTTATTGTAACATAACAGAAAAAGCCCAAAGACCACTCCGCAAAGACAGATCGCTAGCCCTACATCCCAGGGGCTCATGGCCAAAATACTGCCGAACATATAGCTGCTGATATCCGTAGTCATCCCGGTTGTCAGGGATGTAGCCGTGATTCCCACAGCCAGGGCGCTGGCGGAAATCATAGCAATGGCCGCATCGCTTCTCAATTTTCCCTTTTCCGTAATCCGAAGCAGGAAAAATGCGGCTAATATCACAACGGGAATGGAGACTTTTAATGGGGACCAACCCAGGGCCAGGGCAATGGATAACGCTCCGAATGACACATGGGACAACCCATCTCCGATCATGGAGTACCGCTTCAACACCAGGCTTACTCCCAACAAAGAGGCGCACAGGGACACCAAGGCTCCTCCCAACAAGGCCCTTACCAAAAATGGGTAGGACAGCATCTCTATAATCAGGTCTATCATCCTGTCTCACCTCCCAAAAACAGCCTTCCTGCCTGGCTGGCTTTATAGTCTTTTGTGGTTCCATAGAACACAACACGCTGTTTTAGGTGAAGAATCTTACTGGCCTGTTCCACCACGCTTGCCACATCATGGGTAACCATAAGGACAGCCACGTGCTCTTCCTTGTTCAGCTTACGAATCAGACGGTAAAAATCCTGAATAGCCCAAGGATCCAGGCCGGTTACCGGTTCATCTAAGATGAGAAGCTGTCTGGTGGCACACAGTGCCCTGGCTATGAGGACTCTCTGTTGCTGCCCTCCAGACAGTTCCCGGTAGCAACGCCCCTTCAAATCCGCGATTCCCAGCTGTTCCATATGATCCATAGCCAGTTTTTTCTCTTTCTTTGAATAAAAGGGCCGATTCCCTCTCCTACTTAAACAGCCAGAGATCACCACCTCATAGACCGTGGCCGGAAAATCCCTCTGAGCTGCTGTCTGTTGGGGCAGATAACCGATGCCAGTCCGTCTCAGTTCCCCACTCATATCCAGGACTCCTGCAGTCGGCTTCAAAAGCCCTAAGAGCCCCTTAATCAATGTGCTCTTTCCGGAACCATTCTCTCCTACAATGCACAGATAGTCCCCCTCATTGATTTCCATTGTCAAGTCAATAACCGCGTCATGGTTCTCATATCCAAAATCTACATGGCTGCATGTGATCAGTGCGCTCATTCATCCAATCCTTTTCTCAAATTCTCTGCATTCTGCATCATCAGATCCACATACGTTACCCCGGAGTCAAACTCTCTTCTGGTTACACTGTGGCAGGAGTGCAGAAGCATAACCTTGGCCCCTGTCTCCTCCCCGATAATCTCCGAAACCCGGTGGCTGGAAAGTTCCAGAAAGTATACTGCCGGAATCTTCTCATCCCTCACTTTGTCAATCAGGTAAGCGATGGTTCTGGCACTGGGCTCCGTATCCGTACTGCAACCTGAAAATGCGGCACGATAGTCGAATCCGTATTCCTTAGCCAGATACCGGAATGGGAACTTATCTCCCACCACAATCACATTCCTCTTTCGGTTCTCTGCCACCTGTAAAAACATCTGATGGACATGTTCCAGCTTCTCCAGGTAAGCATCTCGGCTGGCTTCATATTCCTTCCTGTTTTCCGGATCAGCCTGGGCCAGGGCCTGGGTTATAACCTTAGTAAATCCCATAGCATTGACAGGTGACGTCCATATATGTTCATCATATTCGATTTCATGGTCTTCCGTATCTTCCCCATGGCTGCCATACATGGTGCCATTGTTCTCCTGGCCGCCGTGGCTGTTCCTCTCCTGCATATCGTCACCCTGTTCCTGTTCGTGGCTCTCATGATCGTGCCCCTCATGATTATGCCCTTTATCTTCCATCCCTTCCACGACCTCTTCCTCCACTACATCCACGTAATCCATCATGGTAAGGATGGTCATGTGGGAAGTGTCCAAAGCTTCCATGACCTGGCTGACCCAATGTTCCATAGCACCGCCGTTGCAAATTAAGATATCCGCCTCCTGAATCATACGCATATCCGCCGGTGTCGGCTCAAAAGAATGGCTGTCCATTCCTGCTGGCACCACCATGTCAAGCTCTATCTTATCTCCTGCAATCTGTCTGGCAAAATCATAATAGGGAAACAGGGTAGTGACAACCTTCAATTTGGGGAAAGATTCCTTATCTGACCCAGGCTTTTCTTCCTTAATCCTGCTTTCGCCCTGTACCCGCTTCCCTTCTTCCGTCTTCCCTTTTCCCGCACAGCCTGCACCTGTACCCACGCACAATATCCCTATCAGAATCCAGGCGCAAGCTTTCTTCCATCTCACCATATATGCCTCCATTACTAATTTTTTAAGTATAGCACAATCCTTTTAGGAAAAACAAGGGTTATGGTTTCATTTATGTAAAGAAAATTTTGATGCATTTTCCCTCATCTTGTGATACACTAAAAGACAGTGAAATAAATACAGGGGATAAATTCTTATGGCAAAAATAGGCTTTGACAATGAAAAATACCGGATTCTTCAATCAGAGCACATCCGGGACCGGATCAATCAATTCGGAGATAAGCTTTACTTGGAATTTGGCGGAAAACTATTTGACGATTATCATGCTTCCCGGGTTTTGCCTGGCTTTGCGCCAGACAGCAAGCTTCAGATGTTAATGCAGCTGGCGGATCAGTCGGAGATCGTCATCGTCATCAATGCGGCGGATATCGAAAAAAATAAAATCCGTTACGATTTGGGCATCACCTATGATGTGGATGTCCTTCGTCTCATCCAGTCGTTTCGCGATAAAGGGCTATACGTGGGAAGCGTGGTCATTACCCAGTATACCGGTCAGTCTGCGGCCGATATCTTTAAAACCAAGCTGGAACACATGGGGATCACAGTCTACCGTCATTACCGGATCGATGGATATCCCAACAATGTATCTCACATTATCAGTGAAGAGGGATTTGGCAAAAATGACTATATAGAAACCACCAGGCCTTTGGTTATCGTCACTGCCCCAGGTCCGGGAAGCGGCAAGATGGCCACTTGCCTGTCTCAACTTTACCATGAAAACAGGCGGAATATCCAGGCAGGTTATGCCAAATTCGAGACCTTCCCGATCTGGAACCTGCCTCTCAAGCATCCGGTCAATCTGGCCTATGAGGCCGCCACCGCCGACTTAAACGATGTCAACATGATTGACCCGTTTCACCTGGAAGCCTACGGGGAAACCACGGTAAACTACAATCGTGATGTGGAGATCTTTCCTGTGTTAAATGCGATTTTCGAGGGAATCTACGGAAGCAGCCCGTATAAATCTCCTACTGATATGGGAGTCAACATGGTAGGAAACTGTATTATTGACGATGAAGCCTGCCAGGAAGCTTCCAAGCAGGAGATCATCCGCCGCTATTACCATGCCTTAAATCGTATGGCCAAAAACTCCAATCCCGAAGGAGAAGTATACAAGATTGAGCTTCTGATGAAGCAGGCGAAGATTTCTCCGAACTTCCGAAAAGTGGTTGGAGTCGCCAAGGAGAAGGCTTCCCTCAACCACTCTCCCGCCGCTGCTATGGAACTTCCAGACGGTCGGATTGTCACCGGCAAGACCAGCGACCTCCTTGGCTGCTCGGCTGCCCTGCTTTTGAATGCGGTAAAGACATTGGGACAGATTCCAGATGACATCCATCTGATTGCTCCCTCCTTCATTGAGCCCATTCAGAAGCTGAAGATCGGCTATTTAGGCAGCAAGAATCCCAGACTTCATACAGACGAAGTGCTGATCGCCCTTTCCATGTGTGCTGCCACGGATATCCATGCCCAGAAAGCCCTGGATCAGCTTTCCAAGCTAAAAGGCTGCCAGGCCCATACCTCTGTGATCTTGTCTCGGGTGGATATCAGCTGTTTCCAGAAATTAGGCGTGAACTTAACTTCAGAGCCAATTTACGAACATGCCAAGATTTATCATTGACGTATTGCCTGGTTCGTTAGTAATTATTGACAGTTTCTTATCCTATATGGGATATATCAGATTGGGTACAATAATCCTATGATTTATATATGTGCTCTCAAAACGTTCTTACATTGCTTTTATAAGATTTTGAGAGCACATAACATTCAAAGGAGGCCTACTATGATATTATCCCTGACTGCATATATCGTTATTCCCATCTATACAATCTTGTTTGTAAGCGGTACCAACTGGCTGACATCCAATCTGTCTGTCATTGGCAATTGGCCGAACCGGCAGATGGCTTTTTTCTTCCTTGGCCTGATCATCGGCCTTTACTATCACTGTATTCTGGGTCGCCTTCTCTCCAACCTTGCCCGTCACAAAACAGAGTCCCTTCTGCTTCACACAGCCCTGGCCCTTCTGGTAGCTGCTGTCTCCACGCCCTATTTGCCCTCCCAAGTGCCGTTTCAGTCCTTCCTTCATGTGGCATTTGCATTTGTGTCCTCTATCCTTGTCCTGATATGCCTTTACCTAACCTTCTGGAAGCTGTCTTCTCTGTCCCAAAGGGTGCGCAATCGGATGAGGCGCTACCGCCTGTGGCTGATTTTTATTACTATTTTAAGCGGCATCCTTCTTTTCATCGCAGGCATTGTCAGCAGCGCCCTGGAAATCTTTTTCATCATCTCCACCACCATCCTGCTTCAAAGGCTTTACGAACAATTTCCTTGCTTTTTTCACAATTCTGTTTACAATAGAAGATAAGTTGGAAAAAGGAGGTATTTCACTATGAATCCAGTTATAGAAACAATCATGACAAGAAGAAGTGTCCGGGCATTTCAGGAAAAAGAAATTCCTGCCCAGGAGTTGGAACAGATCTTAGAAGCCGCCAGATATGCGCCCAGCGGCATGGGAAGGCAGACCTGGAAATTTACGGCCGTGGTAGACCCTGAGAAGATTCAAACGCTGGCTGCAGCCATCTCATCAGAACTGAACCGCACCAATTACGATATGTACCACCCCCAGGTTCTCATCCTTCCATCCAATGAGGCGGACAGTCCCTTTGGCAGAGAAGACAACGCCTGCGCTCTGGAGAATATCTTTCTGGCTGCATGGTCCTTCGGCATCGGCTCTGTCTGGATCAACCAGCTGCAGACCATCTGCCACCGGCCGTCTATCCGAAGCATCTTAACCCAATGGGGCATTCCCGAAAACCATGTGGTATACGGTATGGCGGCACTGGGATATCCTGCCTCCTCCGAGAAGAAGGCTGTAGAAAAAATCGGGAAGGTGGCTGTTATAAAATAATAACCCATAAAATGGACTGACTGCCAGAAACCAGGCCGCCCTGCTTGGGCGGCCTGGTTTCTATACAGCCGGGATTCCCTCTGCCTCTTTGTCGCTCCCGGCTTCCTCTGCAATCCCTTTGCACTCATGGAAAATCCTCATGAACTCTTTACCGGTAATGGTCTCCTTCTCAATCAGGAATTCCGCTATCTTATCCATAATATCCCGGTTCTCACTCAACAGCTTTTTCGCCTCCTCATAGGCGTTTTTCAACATGGACATAACTTCCTGATCCACTTCAGCCGCAGTAGCTTCCCCACAGTTTAATACCATACGTCCACTTAAGTATTGATCCTCCTGGGTGGCCAGTCCGATCAATCCAAATTTCTTTGACATGCCATACTGGGTCACCATCGCCCTGGCAATCCTGGTGGCCTTCTCAATATCGTTGGAAGCCCCTGTAGTAACAGTCTCAAACACCAATTCCTCTGCTGCCCGTCCTCCCAAGCATCCAGTCAGCATAGCCTGAAGCTCCTTCTCTGTATTCAGATACTTCTCTTCCTCTGGCACCTGCATCACATAGCCCAGCGCTCCCATAGTTCTTGGCACAATGGTAATCTTCTGTACAGGTTCCGCATCCTTCTGTAAGGCGCTGACCAACGCATGGCCTACCTCGTGGTAAGAGACAATCCGCCTCTCCTCCTTGCTGAGAATCCGATCCTTCTTCTCCTTGCCTACCAAGACCACTTCCACAGCTTCAAACAGATCTCTCTGATTGACCGCTTTCCGCCCGTTCTTCACTGCCAAAATCGCAGCCTCATTGATCATATTCGCCAGGTCGGAACCTACAGCACCGGAAGTCGCCAGCGCAATGGCATCCAGATCTACGGTCTCATCCAAAGACACATTCTGGGCATGTACTTTTAAAATATTTACCCGTCCTTTTAAATCTGGCTTATCTACAATGATTCTCCGGTCAAAACGGCCGGGGCGCAGAAGCGCCGGATCCAGAATCTCCGGACGGTTGGTGGCAGCCAGAACCAAAAGACCTTTGGAGGAGTCGAAACCATCCATCTCGGAAAGCAACTGATTTAAAGTCTGCTCCCTCTCATCGTTGCCTCCTCCATATCGGGAATCACGGCTTTTGCCGATAGCGTCTACCTCATCGATAAAAATGATACACGGCGCATTCTCCTGAGCCTGTTTGAACAAGTCACGAACTCGGGAGGCGCCTACACCTACAAACATCTCCACAAAATCTGAGCCGGAGAGAGAATAGAAAGGCACATGAGCCTCCCCTGCCACTGCCTTGGCAAGCAGCGTCTTACCGGTTCCCGGAGGGCCCACCAGCAGCGCTCCCTTTGGCAATTTTGCGCCGATATGGGTATATTTTCCAGGATTGTGCAGGAAATCGACGATTTCCACCAGGGATTCCTTGGCCTCGTCCTGCCCTGCCACATCTTTGAAAGTGACTCCAGTTTCCTTTTGCATGTACATCTTGGCATTGCTTTTCCCAACTCCCATGACTCCGCCGCCCATGCGCTTCATCATCATATTCATAAAGAATACCAAGAATCCAAACATCAGCACATAGCTGACAATACTCCACATCGTTGTATTCTGGCGGAGTTGCTCGCTCTTGACTCCGGCCTCCATCAGCCTCTCAATCAGCTGATCTCCACTCTCCATGCGAATCGTCACATATTCCATCAGTGGATTGTAGCCGGTATCTCCCTTTTTCAGGCGGAAATAAATCTGGGAGCTGTCTACCTCCACGCTTTCCACCCGCCCTTCTTCCACCAGCTGCAAAAAGTCACTGTATGGAACCCGGGCCTTATTCCCCAGATAATTGCTCATGCCCATAACCGTCAGAAGGGTAATCAGGCCGGCAATAAGGATAATCGCAAAAATCTGGCTGGAGCCAGGCGGCCTGCCACTATTTCTGTTATTATTGTTATTCCTGTTGTTATCTTCCATAATCGTGTTGTTCTCCTCATCTATACATCAGGCTAGTGTACGCCATTGTCTACCATTATAGTTGTAGTTTCTCCATAAATCAAGAAAAGAGGCATAAAAAATATATAAACTTTGTTTTTTAAAAAACTCTGGATTTCCACAGCCGACCGTTGTATAATAAACAAGTTATTTTTACATCTTCAGCAAGGGAGGTTCGAATCATGTCCGTAAAATATGTTTTTGTTACCGGCGGAGTTGTCTCCGGCTTAGGCAAAGGCATCACCGCAGCATCTCTGGGGCGCCTTTTAAAAGCCCGGGGATACAAAGTCACCATGCAGAAATTTGATCCCTACATCAACATTGACCCCGGTACCATGAATCCGGTTCAACACGGCGAAGTCTTTGTCACCGATGACGGTGCCGAAACCGACTTGGACTTAGGGCACTACGAACGCTTTATCGACGAAAGCCTGACCAAGAATTCCAATGTCACCACCGGCAAAATCTACTGGTCCGTCCTTTCCAAGGAACGACGAGGAGATTACGGCGGCGGCACCGTACAGGTTATTCCTCACATCACCAACGAGATAAAAAGCTGTTTTCATAGAAATTATGGCTCCAAAGACACAGAGATCGCCATCATCGAGGTAGGCGGCACCGTTGGCGACATCGAAAGCCAGCCTTTTCTGGAGGCAATCCGCCAATTTCAGCGCGAAGCAGGTCCTGGGAATACTATCTTAATTCACGTCACCCTTATCCCCTATTTAAAGACATCCGGAGAATTGAAAACAAAGCCTACCCAAGCCAGCGTCAAGGACTTGCAGGGTATGGGAATCCAGCCGGACATCATCGTTTGCAGGACAGAGCATCCTTTAGACGACCATATCCGCAGTAAAATTGCACTTTTTTGCAATGTTCCCCAAACCCATGTACTCCAAAACCTGGATGTAGACGTTCTCTACGAAGCGCCTCTGGCTATGGAAGAGGAACATCTGGCTCAGGTAGCCTGTGCAAGCCTGAATCTGGATTGTCCCACGCCGGATCTTCAGGACTGGCGGGATATGATCCATGCATGGAAACATCCGGAAAAAGAAGTGACCATCGCGCTGGTGGGAAAATATACTCAGCTTCATGATGCCTACATTTCCGTAGTGGAAGCCCTGAAACATGGAGGCGTGGCTAACCGGGCCAGAGTCAATATCCAATGGGTGGATTCCGAGACAGTAACCCCTGAGAATGCCGGGGAAATTCTGATTGGTGCAGACGGGATTCTGGTTCCCGGCGGATTTGGCAGCCGTGGTATCGATGGAAAAATCCATGCCATAACCTATGCAAGGCAACACAACATCCCATTTTTAGGATTATGCCTTGGAATGCAATTGGCCATCGTGGAGTTTGCAAGAAATGTATTGGGATTTACAGATGCTCACAGCGCCGAATTAGATCCTGCCACCCTCCACCCGGTGATTCACCTGATGCCAGAACAGAATGGGATTGAGGATATCGGCGGCACCCTGCGGCTTGGCTCCTACCCTTGTGTTTTAGATAAAGAGTCCAAGGCATACCAACTTTATGGGCAGGAAACCATCCATGAGCGGCATAGGCACCGCTATGAGGTAAACAACGATTTCCGGTCAGCATTGTCGGAACACGGAATGCTGCTTTCAGGAATCTCTCCGGACGGCAGAATTGTAGAAATGATTGAGTTACCCAGCCACCCCTGGTTTATAGCCACACAGGCACACCCGGAGTTAAAGTCCCGCCCCAACAAGCCTCATCCATTGTTTCGCGGATTTATTGAAGCAACATTAAAAGAAAAGTAACGTTTTATATGGTTACAAATATACTCCTTTTTTACCATATAATACTTGGTTTCCCTATGCTGCATAATTTTTGTTTTGCCGCCTCATACTGATTGTGAGGTGATGACAATGAAAGAGCCAAACAAGAACAAGCATTATGATAACGATCCTTACCGTGTGGAAGCAACCTCCGATTTCCCGGCTGCCTCCTCCATGGACTGTACCGGGCTGATTCCCTCCCTTCCCACATCTGAAGCGGAGCTGGAATCCTATGAAGAATTGTATCCTTATATTACGTATGCTGCCAAGGATGAAACCAGCAATGATTCCCATAAGCCTGTGCCTTCAACACGCTGATCGTACAAACCATTAACCGGTATAGCACCTGATTTGCGTTCAGGGCTATGCCGGTTTTTCTGTTCAGAATTTCCCTTATTCAATCTCTTTGTGCAGGGAAGCCAGGGCCAGGGCTGTGATCACCTTACAGTCACTGATCTCCCCCTCTGCAATTCTTTCTTTCAGCTTCCCCAGCTGCACTGGCACCAGATTGATAAACTCATCACTATCCAGTTCCCTTTCTTCCATGTGGAGGTCTTTGGCCAGATACAGGTATAGCACCTCAGATATAATTCCGGGAGACGTATGTATTTTCCCAAGATATCTCCAATAGCCTGCCACTCTTCCAGTCTCTTCCTTGAGTTCCCGCTTCGCAGCATCTAATGGCTTCTCCCCTGGAATCTTGTCCATCTTCCCTGCAGGTATTTCATAAAACACCTGATTGATGGCATAACGATACTGTTCTTCCATCAGCACATTCTGTTCCTCATCAATTGCTAAGATTGCCACACCGCCGGGATGCTTTACCATCTCCCGAACCGTTTCCTTCCCATCAGGAAGCCTAACGGTATCCACGTAAAATTCATAGGATTTTCCCTGATATACCACTCGATGGCTTAGACATTGCTCTTCCAGTATTCGATTGTTACCCATCTGTCAAACCTCCACTTTTATCTTTTATCATTCATAAAGAGCAGTCAGATACTGAATTATAACTGTACAGAAAGCCAATAATCATACACATCCAAATAATTGTCATAGTAGTAATCCAAATCCAGTTCAAATTTAGGGATGCTGTCGTAATCCGGGCTTCCCTCAATAGTCGGAGCATCTGGGAATACTGGATAAGAGCCTGCAGTTAAAAACGGCTGGAGCCCCTTCCCCTGGTGATCCGCTTCCCCACACAGATATCTGATAAACAGCTTCGCTGCATTGGGATGTTCACACTGGTCAGCAATCTGTGCAATCATAAAGCTTATACAGGTGGTGGGCATATCAAATTTGTCCGGCTCTACTCCAAGGACAAAGTCCTGTAAGTCTCTCTCCCTTAGCTTGGAGGATACACCGTATCCGATAGGCGGGTCTGTCATTCCCTTAGCCCCTCCCACTGCCTTTACAATATTGGTGTTGGAGGTTTCCAGAATAACCCCGTTTTTCGCCACACGGTTGATCCATGCATGGGCGGCATCCGGTTCATTGTCTGCCAGCACAATAGGCTCTCCGAATACCTTCTCATAGTCTGCCTCCAGAAGATCGGAATGCTGAACCATCGCTGTAAAAAGCACAGGCAGATCCGGCTCTCCCGACGGATCCAGGAAAATGAACTTTCCGTTCCACTCAGGTTTGGTAATATCCCACCAGGACGAGATGGGCAACTCACTGTACACTTCCGTATTATAATTCCACCAATCCAATTCTACCACAAATGGCGTGACACTTAAATAGGAAGGCTCCACTCCTTTAAAAATATCTTCGGGCTGATAATTGTGCAGAAGGCCTGCCTGGATATATTCCCGGCTGACAGAGCCAGTCTGCTCTTTTAACTGCAGAACATCTGCCGTATGGATTCCAGCCTCATATTCTCTGGAGAACTTCTCCAGCATTTCATTGATACCCAAATCATAGAAATTAACTTGGATCCCAGGATACTCCGCCATAAAATCCGCCGATACGGTCTCTAAGCGCCCAGTACAGCCATACAGATTCAATTCCCCTTCTGCCTTGGCTTTCTCATAAAGTTCTTCCACTGTCTCCGTCTTGTTAAGGCCATTTTCCTCCGCCCAGGAACTGGCAGATGCCTCCGGCGCTTTTGTTGTCTCCTGTACGGACTCTCCTTCTGCCGGAGCCTGACTCTGGGCTGGAGCCTCTGTAGCTGCCGGGGCCGCCGTTGTCTCAAGCTCTGCTTTGGTCACACAGCCTGTACACAGCCCTGCCCCCATCACTGCTGCCATTGTCATTGCAATCCATCTTCTCTTCTGTCTCATAAACTTGTTCCTCCTTTATATTTTCATAACTCCTTTTTTAATCCAAAACAGCCTGTTTGATCAAACGCCCTGTTTTTTTGTCAAACAGATTCGCCTTGTCCGGATCGATTTCCAGATACACCTTTTGGTCAACCTCATAGAATCGGATTCCGATCTCTTTTACCAGAATATTTTCTTCTCCTAATTTCACATGAACGGTTGTCTCCGAGCCTGCTGACTGGACAGAATACACACGCCCTTCGATCCTTTTAGCCCCAGGCTCCCTAAATATCTTTACTTTCTCTGGGCGAAGGCCTATCACACATTCCCCAGAGTATTCTTTTGGCATCTCCTTTGTAAACAGCCTGGAGGAAAACAGAATTTCTCCCAGCCGCGAGATTACCCGCAGTTCTCCTGTGCCTGTCAGGCTTCCGGTTCCATCTACAAAATTTACTCTGGGATTGCCAATGAAATCCGCCACCCGAAGGGACACTGGATTCTGGTAGATATCCATAGGGGCAGCCACCTGCTCCAGAGCACCCTCAAAAAATATGGCGATCCGTGTGGACATGGTCAGCGCTTCCACCTGGTCATGGGTTACATAGATAATAGTCGTTCCCAACTCATGGTGGAGCCTTTTAATCTCCGAACGCATATCCACACGAAGCTTGGCATCCAGATTGGAAAGAGGCTCATCTAAGAGGAGAACTTTCGGTTCCGATACAATAGCTCTTGCAATAGCCACTCTCTGCTGCTGTCCTCCTGACAGCTCGGCAGGATACCGTTTGGAAAATTCGCTTATCTGCATCCGTTCCAGGGCATTGGCCACCCGCTTCTCAATCTCTGCCTTGGAAATCTTTTTTACAGTCAGGCCAAAGGCCACATTGTCAAAAACAGTCATGTGAGGCCACAAAGCATAGGACTGAAACACCAGGTTAAGCCCTCGTTTTCCTGGTTCTTCAAAAAACAGCTCCTTTGCATTTACTACTATACGGTCATCCATGATGATTTCCCCATTCTGTGGCCGCTCCAATCCAGCCACCACACGCAGGGTCGTGGTCTTCCCACACCCAGACGGCCCCAGAAGCGTCATAAACTCGCCGTCTTCAATCACCAGATTCAGATCCTTTAGCACATGGTTGTTTCCATAAAATTTATCAATATGATTCAGTTCAATCCTGCTCATTTATATCCTCCCTCTGTCAAAATCCCTGAGTAATATCTGCGTTAAAGAATTTATTGGCAACCCAATAGATGGCAAATACTACCACAAACATTATGATAGCCACTACATTTGAGAATTGTTCCATCCCGCCTGACATATAGGAATAGGCCATATAGGGCAAGGTCTGGGTCTTTGGTGAAATCAAGATAACCAAAAGATCTAATTCCTTCATTACAGCCATGAAGATCAGCATAAACCCGCTCATGAAGCCGCCCTTTGAAAGAGGAAATACAATCCGGCGAAACCGGGTAATAAATCCGGCATTCTCCACCTGAGCCGCCTCTTCCAGCTCCACATGTATCTGCATCATATTGGCCGATCCTGCCCTGCTGGAAAACGGAAGATTCTTTACAACCGTTACCAAAACCAGCAGAAGGAAGGAACCATACAGCACTGGGAAGAAGGTTATCTTATAGCCTGCCACAGTGACCGCCCTTTCTACAGAGAACATAGACAGATACATAGCCCCAAAAGCAATGGAGGGAATCAAGTACGGAATGAACACCAGCTGCTCCACCAGCCGTCCGGACTTCAGATGACGTCCCCTGGAAGTAATGTATCCGATCAACTGCCCGAATATCGTAGCAGCAAAAGAGGCACACACCACAAGCTTTAAGGAATTCCCTAAAACCTTTAAAAACTGCGGATTCCGAAATACCCCTGGCTCTCCATAGAAAATATCCGGCGCCCCTTCACCAATCCAATAGTGAAGGCTGAAATTGGACAAGCTGTAATCTCCCAGTTTCAACATCAGACTTTGGAGAATCAGAATTGCCACAGGAAGAAATACACATCCTCCCAGAAACAGGAACAATCCTCCAACTACCACTGGTTTCCATCTGCGCAACGGAAGGACATTACCCCGGCCTCCTTTTCCGCTTATGGTAGCATATGACTTTCTGGAACCGATCACTTGCTGATTGATAAAAATAATGACCGCTGCGATTCCTATAAGGATCATACTGATAGAAAATGCTACGGCAGTCTGTTGCTGCTTGATACTGGTGTACAACATGGTTGATATGGTATAGTAGCCTGTCTTAAGACCCAGAAATGCCGGTACGCCAAAGGTTCCCAGGGCCTTGGAAAAAATCAGAATAAAGGAAGACGCTATGGCCGGCAGGACTAACGGAAACGTAATCTTTCGCAGCATCATGATTTTTCCGGCGCCTAAAATCTCCCCCATCTCCTCCAGTTCCGAATTGATGGAACGCAGGGAAGCAGAAATCAATAAATAAGCATAGGCATAATAATGGATGGTCAGCACACAGATGATCGCCACCGGCCCATAAGCCAGCCAGTCCGGTGGCTCCAGTCCGATATAAGATAAGAAGCCTCTTGTACCGCCGATCCTGGCCGTTTTAAAAACTGCAATCCATGCCATGGATTTGCACCAGGAAGGTATCATATAAGGAATCAACATAGCCAGTGAAAAAAACTTTTTGAAAGGAAGGTCGCTTCTGACCATAAGCCAGGCAATGGATCCTCCTACTGCAATGCTGAAAATGGATACCAGAAAAGCAATCATCAGGGAGTGAGCTAAAGGACGGTACAGCATGTTCTGAGATACATCACTGGCCAAAAGCTTTTTCCAATAATACAGGGACCAGTCCCCTGCCTGCGCGCCTTCCACTCTTCGTACATCTCTGGCCGCCAGCTGAAATGTGGTGAAAATCATCTCTAAAAGTGGAACAATAACCAATAGAAACAAGAGAACCACTGCTACTGCCACCATGATGTTATACGGATTCTTCAAACCGTTTTTTATCCAGTTTTCTGCCTTTCTCTTTCTGGAATATGGCCGGCCATTGTTCATACACAACCACCTCTCATTTTTTATATTTTGCAAAAAGTTGATGCTTCCTGCGATTTTTGTATCTGTTACGTTGATTATAAAAAAGTTGAATTTGTATTTCCAGAAAGGAATGGTGACTAAATATAGAAAAATGATGCTTTTATTTGAATTAACTATGGATATGGTGTCAAAATATCTACTAAATTTAGATTATTATATTTCTTTATTGTATATTAAATCTTTATTTTCGTCATTTTGCCATAAATTTTTGTGTATATTTACAATATTTTTTTGACAGTGTTGGAGATACGATGGTATTTTCTTCATTTTTAAGATATTCTATCATTAAAAATCATATTTTTCTGATTTTTATAGATTATTTTCTATTTTTTAAGGAAAACAGCAGATATCAGAGCTAATATATTGACATTTATCAGTTATTCTTCTATGATAGGCTAGAGCATTGAACACATACAGGAAAATCATTTCCGGTGCATTCCAGAAAAGGATGGAGAATCATGAAAGGTTACGAGTATAAATATTCATTCAAAAATCAATTCCGCACCATGGCTTCCATGTCCGTCTACCGTACCGGACATCAGCAATGCAGTGGTGGATACCATCGTGGAAGAGAGGTCCGGGATTTTTACCTGATTCATTTTGTTATGGAAGGAAAAGGTGTTTATACCCTCAACGGAACCCCTCACCCTGTCCACAAGGGCCAGGCTTTTCTCATCTATCCCAGTTTTCCCATTGATTATCAGGCGGATATAACAGACCCATGGGAATTCTGCTGGGTCGGCTTCAATGGAAACGATGCCCGCATTCTTATGAATGCCACTGGTTTCACTCCCCAGACTCCGGTCATCACGCTCAATGACCCACAACATATGGAAGATCTTCTGATGAATATCTACCAATACCGGGGGCACAAGGCCCACGAGATTATCACCATGACCTCCAAGCTTTATGAACTGATTGCCTTTTTAATCCAGGAAGCCGGTGACCAGTTGGATCCACAGTCCAGGTCTGGTATTGAGCATGTTCAGAGAGCCTGCGATTTCATTGCTTCTCATTATCAGGAAGCCATATCCATCAATGACATTGCCCAATATACCGGCATCTGCCGCAGCCGTCTGTATCGGGTTTTCAAGACCCATCTGTCCATCTCTCCCCAGCAGTATTTAACCGAATTCCGCATCCGGGAGGCCTGCAACCTGATAATCCGGCACAAAAGCACAATAAAGGAGATCGCTTATGCCGTAGGCTTTAACGATCCCCTTTACTTCTCTACCGTATTCAAAAAAACACTGGGAAAAACTCCTAAGGAATATATGAAAAACTCCGGCAGTCCATCTTGAACCGCTTTTTTACAGTTTCTCCCATGGGAATGATTATTTGCTGCTCTTTACAATGGCTTCCCAGAGGCCATTGATATAGGTAGCGCCCAATGCCCTGTCATACAGGCCGTATCCGGCACGCCCAGTCTCTCCCCAGATCATACGCCCGTGGTCTGGTCTCACATATCCGGTAAATCCATTGTCATGAAGCGCCTTTAAGATCCCATACATATCCAGGGAGCCACAGCTGGACAAATGCGCCCTCTCCTCAAAACCGTTGTCCAGAACCGCCACGTTGCGGATGTGCGCAAAATGAATTCTGCCCATAGCCGCATATTTGCCTGCCATGCGAACCACATCGTTCTTGGCAGAGCAGCCCAGAGAACCAGTGCACAGGGTGATACCGTTGTGAGGATCGTCTACCAGTTTTAAGAACTTGTCCAGGTTCTCTTCACAGGTTATGATTCTTGGAAGTCCAAAGATGCTCCAGCATGGGTCGTCCTCATGAATCGCCATGTTTACATCGCACTCTGCAGCAACCGGAATTACTTTCTCCAGGAAATATTTCAGGTTGTTCCACAGATCGTCTTCGCTCATAGCATTGTACTCTGCCACGACCGCTTTTAATCCATCTCTGGTATAGCTGGAATCCCAGCCTGGAAGGGTTAAATCGCTGTCACTTTCCAGCGGATTTACTTTATCTACCTGCTCCTGATAATATACAAGTGATGTGGATCCGTCCTCCAGTACATGGTCAAGCTGGGTTCTGGTCCAGTCGAATACAGGCATGAAGTTGTAGCATACGCACTTGATTCCTGCTTCTGCTACCCGCCGAATGTTCTCGCAGTAGTTCTCGATATAGCGGTCTCTGGTTGGTTTACCAAGCTTGATGTCCTCATGAACCGGGATACTCTCGATTACCTCAAAGGCAAGGCCGGCATCTTCTGTTAATTTTTTAAGTCTGGCTATGCTCTCCCGGCTCCACACTTCTCCAACGGGAACATCATAAACTGCTGTTACAATGGCCTGCATGCCTGGTATCTGACGTATCTGCTCTAACGTCACCTTGTCGTCTTCCCCATACCATCTGAATGATAATTTCATTGTAAATCCTCCTTACATTTTTGTTTTTGCTTTGTTTTTGGGCGATGGGCGTTTCTTCACTGTGGTGTGGCCACAGAGGGCGTTTTGAGCGCGATCGATGCTGCATGGCACGTTCGATGGCTTTTCATGCTAGATCCATGACTGGCTCTTTTGCTACTGTGAATGCCACTGTCGGCGCTTGAGAGTGTTTCGTGCTCGATCGGGCGGGATTCCTTTCGCTTCTCTCGACGCCGCAGTGCACGCTCGAATCCGCTTCGCTCCTTCTCGCTCACGGGCTTCGCCCTATGAAAAAAGGCGAAGACAAATTTTCTTACATGCAAGCATGACGAAAATTTGTCTTCGTCTTTTTTCGCACTGCTCATTGCTTACGTGAACATTATACCAGATTTTTATTGTTTGTATAGGAATTACAAAAATTTTATTGAAATACACAAAGATTGTACACTGACAATCTCTTTCTGCTTGCGTTTTCTGTTGTAAACGAATATGATGATTGATGATAACTGCCTATTGGTAACCGATCTTTTCAAGGGGGACAAATACTATGTCGAAAAAAATATGGCCAGATGTTTTATCATTTCCGTTTAATGAAACGATTTATCGTAGCTGCGTTCTCTGCCCCCGCTGCTGTCATGTGGATCGTACTCGATCTGTGGGGTTTTGCAGGTCATCGAATCAGATGAAGGTGGCACGGGCGGCTCTTCATCATTGGGAGGAGCCCTGCATCAGCGGCACAAGAGGGAGCGGAACTGTTTTTTTCAGCGGGTGTACTTTGGGCTGTTGCTTCTGCCAAAATTTCCCAATCAGCCATGAAGGGTTTGGAAAAGAAGTCTCTGGCAGGGAACTGGCGGAGATCTTTCTCCGGCTTCAGGAACAGGGAGCGCATAATCTCAATCTGGTGACAGCCACCCAATATCTGCCATCAGTTGTGGAAGCACTGGATCTGGTAAAAGACCATCTGTCCATCCCTGTGGTATATAATTGTGGTGGATATGAACGCATTGAGGTAATATATTTTTTAAAGGATTATATAGATATCTGGCTTCCTGATCTAAAATACCAGGCTTCCCACATTTCTTCCCGATATTCCCAGGCATCAGACTATTTTCAATATGCCTCCAAAGCGATTCTGCAGATGATCCGCCAGACTGGTGCCCCGGTACTGGATGATCAGGGAATCATGAAATCCGGCGTTATCATCCGCCATATGGTTCTTCCTGGCCACAAAGAAGACTCTATCCGTCTTCTCCAATGGATAAAAGAGGCGCTTCCTCCTGAAGAATATTACATCAGCCTGTTAAGCCAGTACACGCCTTTTTACCAGGCAAAAAAAGGCGGCGATTTCCCAGAAATCAGCCGCAGGGTTACAACTTATGAATATGAAAAGGTATTGAACACTGCCATCCAATTGGGGTTAACCAACGGATTCATGCAGGAAAAAAGCAGTGCCAAAGAGGAATATACACCTCCCTTTGATCTGGAAGGTGTACTTTCCTAGTGTCTTGTCTGGCTTACATTTTAAATCAAAATATACCCAACGGTTGTCTTGCCCACATTTTTAATGGTCTCTAACTCCTGTGAAACACCGGTGTAGGTAGACACCCCTTTCTTCTCTACCAAAACGACTCCTTCATGCTTTGAGATCTGCTCCAACGTATACGCTGTTACACGCATATCCTCTCCACAGGAAATCTCCACGCCTGGCAGCAACTCCTTCAGCTTCGCAGCCACTGTATCCAGAGCAGCCTTGTCCACCGTTCCGGTTACCAGCAAGCTTTTTGCGTCCTTGGCATAGTTTCGGATATTTGCTGCAATCACTTCATATCTGACCGCTTCCGGGGTGGTAACGTCCACTCCCTCCAACTTATCCAGCCACCCGTCAACAAATCCCAATGCTTTCTTCTTGCTTCCTGACACCAATACGCCCAATGTCTTCACACCAAAACGATTCTTCAGTTCCTTTGCAGATGCCACCTTGTCGCTCATCAGGAATGCTACGCATACTATAAATACGACCATGAAGGCCCCCAGAACCCCGCCAAGAATCACATACTTAACTCCTGACTTCACAGCAGACATCTTGGACACTGCCGGCTTCTTCGGTTCTGTCATCTCCTTCAATTCATCCTGTTTCGTCTGTAGGCTTGTCTCCAATGTACTGACATAATCTTTCTTTGATTTCTGTGTGTCTGAAATTGCCAGATCAACCGTTACGGAAGAAGTCTCATTCATAACGGAAAGCGTATGCGTTGCAATTGTTGAAGACAGCTTCCCGCGCATCCCTTTCAATGTGCTCATGATGCTATCCATAATCGCTTCCGCCTTCTCCGGGTCAGAGTGCTTTACCTTAACAGCAAACATGTCGTTGTTATAATCAATATCAACTGTTACCAACTCTTCCAGATATTTTACATCTATATTCTCAGCTTCTGAGATTTTATTCAATCCCTGCTTTATCACTGCAGCGGCGTAGGATTTGATCAGACTATCCGTATAGTTGATATTCTGGTATACCATATTGGGCATGATCTCATAGTCTGTCTTGACAAAGAAATCCGCCGAAGAAACGGATACATCATATGGGCTGATATTCATCAAAACCGAGTGTTCCATGTACTTGTCCTGATTCTCAAGATCCAGCATCAGATTCTCAATCTCCCGCTCTGTCGCTGCCTTATTCATTTCATACATAGAAACCTCTTTTTGATAGCTTTCTTCTGCATCCTTAAGAAATTCCGGATCCGACTGTTGGGACAATGTCCGGCCAATCTTATATCCGCCTGCCAAAATTGCAAGAACAATCGCCACCAGCAAAATCGGACGCCACTTCCGCAGGACTACAAACATTAAATCCTTTAAATCTATCTCCTGCTCATAAGTATCGTTATATTCCATTGCTTATCTCTCCTCATTTTGTAATATTCCTGTTTATCATACCACATGGATGGTGAGAAGACAAGATGATAAATTCTTAATATCATGCCCTTTCAGAGCCAAATTTCAGTGCTCCAGACAGCCTGCCCTCTGTATTCCTTCACCAACCGCTCAATCACGCACTCATACCCCTTCTTCTCGTCATAGTCAATTCCCACCAAAAGAATATCTCCCGTATAGCCCTGAATCCAATCTGCATACTGCCTGTCCTTAATCTGGGCGATGGCACCTTCTGCAGATCTATTCCATTTTAATTCCACCACCAGCGCCGGCCTGTCCACATTCCGTTTGGGCAAATACACCACATCCGCAAAGCCTTTCCCCGATGGCAACTCCATAACCGGGTTCATATAATACGCTTTTGCGCTATAGTAAGCCATAAGCACAGTACAGGTAAGGGAATTTTCGTCATTGTACTTTAGCATGGAGGCTGTCTCGTTATGAATTGCTGCTACACCTTCCGCCACAGCCCTTCCATCCAGATTCCATGTACATTTTAAAACATGTTCCGAATCACTCAGGGCCTGCGCCACGCCTTCCCAGTCCGCACTGTCTATTGCATTTAGAAATTCCTGTGCAATCTCCTGATTCGGAATAAACACCTCATCTGTCTCTTCATCAAATGTCAGATATCCAAGATGAACCAGCAGAGTAAGCACATCATCTTTTGACGTAAAAGTAGTCATGTCATTCTGAAATCTTCGGGTATTGACCTTGCACCGTCCATTTCCCAGCATAACCATGATTGCCTCTTTCAATCCGTCAAAATTCAAATCAATATACACTTTTAAAGCTTCATACGTCTCCGTTCCAGTCCAGTAACTTTTAACCCTGCCCCTTCTTACTGCATCCACAACAGACTTTGGATTGTAAATATGCATCCCATTTAGCACATATCCGTCATACCACTTTTGGAGTTCCTCAAAATCAACCTGCCCCTCTTCACAAACCTTTAATACCTCACGTTCCGTAAATCCAAAGTATCCTGCCAGATCAGCCGGATAAACCATAGAATACTCTTCAAATATATTAAGTGCAGAGTGCTCCCCATATTTTTTAATCGGAAGGATCCCTGTCATATATGCTAATTCCACATACTCCGCCCCTTTGAAAAGCCCTCGCAAAAAATCAACATACGCCTTTTGTGTCCTCTGATGTCCTTTGGCAAATCGAAAGACACAGTCCCACTCGTCAATAATAAAGACAAATCCCTGTCCTGTCCGCTTAAAAATTTCACTAAGAACTGTTTTAAGCTTATCTCCTGCAGACATTGTTTTAACATCTGAAAATATCTCCCTCAGTTCTCCAACAACCACCTCGTCTATTTTAGAGATAAAAACCCCCAAGTCCCTCTCTGATTCCAGAAATCTCTGAATGTCCAGGCGGATTACATTGCGTTGATTCAAACCATCTTTATAAGATTCCAGCTGCTCCACTTTTCGCCCAGAGAATAATTCTCGGGAATCGCACCCCTTACTATAATACGCCACCAGCATATCCGCCGCCATAGACTTTCCAAACCTTCTGGGGCGACTAACACACATAAAACAATTCGCTGTATCGATCCTCTGGTTGGTAGAAGCAATCAACTCTGTCTTATCTATATAAATTTCTAAGTTAAGCGCTTTTCGAAAAGAAACATTCCCTGGATTTACATAAATACCCATGTTTCGCCCGCCCTTCTTCAACATCTAATACCTACATTCTAACACGGCATTTTATACAGCGCAAGTATTGCCCCAATCCAATTAAATGCAAAAAACGGCAGCCCCACAGCTGCTCAAATATCTTAAGCGGCTGCCTGCTGCCGTGTTTTCCGTTCCTCTTTATTTTTCTATCTTCTTATGGTTTTAACTCTATCCTACACCCTATACCATCCGGTTCATATACGCCTTCTTCTGTTCCATATTGCTATGAACATAGATATCCATAGTAATCTTTACCGATGAATGCCCCAGTATCTCCGAAAGCGCCTTGCTGTCAAACCCATTTTCAATCCATTTTGACGCAAATGCATGACGCAGCGAATGAATGTTGATATCCGGGATCTGGCACCTTCTTAAAAGGTTTTTAAATCTCCTCTGCACCCCTCTGGGCTCCATACACTTCTCCGTTCCTGTCAAAATATAGCAGGAACCCTCCCTTTTATTCTCCAGCATCTTTATAATAAGAAAATCCGGAAGTGGTATCTCCCGGATTGAAGTTCCCGTTTTCGGGGTTCCTATATAAACCATTGTCTTTGCCAAATTCCTTTCTGTATCCCGTTCCTTCCTTCTCTCGACTCTCTCATCTGCTTCTGGATTACGAATCCGGGAAACCGTCCTATTGATCCGAAGCGTCCCCCTTCCCCAATTTACATCCTGCCACTGAAGGCCGCACAGTTCCCCAACCCGGATCCCCGTACATATGGAAATCAACAACCCCATCTCGAATATCCTGTCTGATTCCTCCAGATAACTGATCAGCCTCTCCGCATCCCCACGCTCAAATACCTTCATGTAGGGCTTTTTATACTTGGGAATATAATAATGAATCTTCTCCGCCGTATAAATCCCCTCATCCTCTCCGGTATGCAAGATCGCCTTCAGCAAGAAGATAATCAGCCGCATAGTATTCCAGGACAAAGCCTGCTCCTGCCGATCCTGCAAAAACTGATCCACAATCTTGTTGTTCATCCTCCTCACCTGGTATTTTCCCAACTCCGGCAGTATATGCTTTTCAAGCATCGTAAGATATACTGCATACGTAGAAGGCTTCACCTGATACCGAACGCATTCTTCCCATTGGCTGCACAACTGAGAAAATGTACAGCATGTTTTTTCTTTTGTCATAGTTCCTTCTCCTTTGCTATTTGATAGGGTTATCATAGCAAATTCTTGTGTTATCAATCTATGGATAATATGTTGGTTGGGGGAACACTTTTGAGTTTTAGATGCAGATATTATCTGGAAAAGGACCATAGATTTGAAGCAAACACGATACTAACGTGTAAATATGTCAAAATCGTACACTTTAAATTAAACAGGCACATGGCAAATAGGAACATCTTTTTTATGCTCGCTTATCAAATCTCTCATATGAAATTAACCATAAAAATTTCCCCCTTATACCAATTGAATATATAAATCATCTATCAATGACATCCTCCTCAATTCCCACATGTACTGATAACTACTTAGTTTCTATATATTTCACAATCAATTTTATGTTTTACCTTTTTAGCCGTCTTATGAAATTCTACCAATTCTGTAATCTTCAATGTTATATTATTCGGCTCATATTTATTCACTGTATACTTGAAAATCAAGCAAATTATTTAACACTATTATTATAAAAACAATACCTGTATTCTGAATAAAAATAGTACTAATTTATATGATAAAACTGCTTATACCACTCTGCAAATTTCCTTAGTCCTGTTCTTAAATCCACACTTGGTTTGTATCCAAAATCCCTTTCCAGAGCCTCTGTATCGGCATAAGTAATTGGTACATCTCCTGGCTGCATTGGAACTAAAGATTTATGCGCCTCAAAATTATAGTTTGGTGGAAGAACCTTTGCACGAATTAATTCTTGCTGTAAAATATCGACAAAATCTAGAAGGCTTTCTGGTTGGCCACCGCCAATATTGTATATGGAGTGCGGAGGAATTGGCAAACCGTCTTCCCCATTCTTTTTCTCTGGTGCTACTTTTATCACACGAATTAAACCTTCTACAATATCATCCACATAGGTAAAGTCTCTTTTACAATTTCCATAATTAAAAATCTGTATTGTCTCACCTGAAATAAACTTATTTGTGAACCCAAAGTATGCCATATCTGGTCGACCAGCAGGTCCATACACTGTAAAGAATCTCAACCCAGTAGAAGAAATATTATACAGCTTACTATATGCATAAGCTAATAATTCATTACTCTTTTTTGTTGCTGCATATAAAGACACAGGATTGGAAACATCATCATTAGTAGAAAAAGGAATTTTCTTATTACCGCCATAAACACTAGATGAAGAAGCATAAATTAAATGCTCTACCCCCTTATATCCACTCTCTTTAGCGTGACGACATGCTTCAAGAATATTATAGAACCCAATAATGTTAGAATTTATATAACTATCAGGATTTGTAATACTGTATCTTACCCCAGCTTGTGCTGCTAAATTGACAACAATAGAGGGTTTATAAGTTTCAAAAATTCCATTAATCAAACTCTTATCTGCAATATCACCTTTTATGAATACAAAATCTGATTCAGGATACAGTTCTGCAGCTTTTTCTATTTCTTTTAACCTGTACTTCTTCAAACTTATATCATAGTAATCATTCAAGTTATCACAAGATACTATATAGACTGGACTAAATCCGTGTAATAGTTTAATAATTAGATTTGAACCTATAAATCCTGCACCTCCAGTTACAAAGATAGCCTGATTTGTCAACTGCACATTCTGATCTTTCATGTTTTATTATTGAGCATAACTTGCTCTCCTCCTATTATTTTATTAACACATAATTTTCTATCATTATTCCATACTTTTTCAATTAATAAGTTCTGCTTAAAATAAAAAAAGCCTAATTACGGCCTTATAATTACTTAAAATCATATTAACTGACACTCCCAAAAGATTTTTGTGCCAAAGTAACCTTATTATATCCCTAAAATTTGTGGTTTTTCAATCTCATGACAGCCTCAGCCCGAAGCAAATCATCTGGGTAAGTAATCTTATCATAATATGGCACATTAAAGTTTAAATATACTTTTGCTGTATCCGGAAGTTGTTGAATAGACTCTGTATAAGAGGAATCTGCTCTAAAATATTGATTTAACAAAGTAAATCTGAAACCTTCCGGCGGATTTAATGTATAATATTCTTCCCTGTTTACTACCCACTTTCCATATTGTCCCAAACTATCGGTTATCTTTCTTGCGCATGCGACTGCATCATATTTATCCAGAAGTTTAAATATTTTATCTAACACCTCAGCCTCCAAAAATGGTCGTACTGCCTCTACTACAATAAGTTTTTTACATGAACTATTTTTTTCTATGTAGTCAAAACCCTTTCGCTTTGTTTCATTTAATTCACACCCACTATCTGTAATATCTACTCCATACTTTCTATATAACTGCTCATGATATTCCGAAGCAGCAACTATAAGAATAGCATCTGCCACCTTACTCTTCTTACATGCATTGACTACATATTCAATAACCGGCTTACCATCAAGCATAAGATACTGCTTTGGGATTTCAGCACCAAATCTCTGCCCGATTCCACCTGCTGTAATCATCACAATATTCTTATCCGTGTTTTTCAAATCATCCTCTCCTAATCTAAATATCAAATTTCTTTAAAACAAAATTATCGTTTTCATCCAAATATAAATCTTTTATTAAACCAAGATACTTATCCGCTCTTTTGTAGTGATCATTAGCTTCATAAATTGATGGAATCAATTGTTTTACTAAAAATATATAGACTGCTGCGTAAAACTTTGATATATTCGTAAATTTTTCAAAAAAGGCCACCAGCTTCTTAAACTTCTCCCGATACATTGATGTATCTGTATTAATAATAAGTTCATATGTAAAAAAGGGCATATACTCAAAAATAAATGCATCTTGGTATCCAACAGGATCAATAAGCCTTACACCTGTTTTCCCCCTCAACGCATTTTTAAAATATGCATCTCCATGAAGAAGATATTTATCTTCTGTAATAAAGTATTCATCATACACAGCCTTTGCATTTTCCAAAAGATACCGTACTTTGTCGATTTGATAATCACATTTACTTGCTGTCTGAAACTCCTCCTCTGCCTGTTGGAGTATTCCTTTAATCTCAGGTTCTATATCTTCTATTGTCGATATAGCAACTTTATTTTCCTCCATATCTTTGAACATTTCTTCAATAATCTTTGTATCTTCTGAAAATTCAATGTAATCTCCCGGAATAATTCTTTCCAGCAGCATTGCACACTTATCATAATCATAATCTAAAAGAGTACATTGATGATAATTCTGCAAATTTTTTAAAATATACAATTCCTTTTTATATCTTTTTTCCAAGAATGGGGCATATATCTTTATAATAACCGCACCATATTTTCTAGAACCACACTCCAGAACTAATCCCATATAAGCATCTCGGTTTATTGTAAATTCATAAATTTCCCATGCAGAAAATAACTTTTCCATATCTACATCCAGTTTTCTCTCCCATACCTTTGTGCTCTTCCTGTTCATTTGTCTAAGTTTAGCAAATAATCCAAGTATGTTAGTATCTGCGTGTGATACAAACCGGATATATCGTTCTCTCTCATTTAGTAACGCTCCAGCAATAGCTATATCATGAGGATATACAATCTTTATATAATCTTTAAACTCGTAGTAAAATTTTACTTTTGCATTTTCTCTTAGCTGATATAATGGAGTAGTGGTATCTGAACTCGCATTAAAACAAGATGACAACATATCAAATCGATATGCATCCGGAGATTGTATAAGAAAAAAATCACTACAGTTTACTATGGAACCGTCATATTTTCCAATACTTGTTGTTATATCTGATGTGGTAAATACTGCGTCATACTCATCCAGATAGTCAAAATAGAGGTTTAAAATCTCAGCATTAATAAGAGGACATACTGCATCAATTATAATTAATTTCTCACATTGCATAGTATCACGAATATAGGTTATAGCATTGAAGATAGAATGGTTTCTTTTTTTACCTCCTTCAATAGTAAGAACACCATACTTACTTTCAAGATTATATCTATAGTCTTTATTAGCCACTATCATTACTTCATCCGCTGAACTTTTTACTGAGGCTTCAATAACATATTCTATCACAGGTCTAGCATTAAGCAAATGATATTGCTTTGGTACAGCAGATCGGAAACGGTTGCCAATCCCCCCTGCCAATATACATACGATCTTCATTGTTTTTTCTCAACTTTCATTTCTATATAGTATCTTTTAATCAATAAAATAAGCAATAAACGTATGTCCTACTCTCTCTTTTTCTGGAGGAAGTTGCATATAGTTTCCATAAAATTGAGTCAGGATCTTTACATATTCACCAGGTGCATCAAATTCCTCTCCCTCAAACCACACTTTAGCTGTTGTACGAAAATATTCTTTAGGGTATCGATCCTTTATATTACTTGCCCAACAAAGATTCCCGATATATTGAGATGGCGGATAATCACCTAACCTAAGCAATTTCATGCTCCAGTAATTACTATTCATTCCAAATGCTAACATAACTTTTTTAATAGGAAGAACAAAGGGATATATAAACTTATACCTTTTATCCTGAAGATTACCACAAATAGATAATTGTAACATCTTAAGCAGCCTTTTTTGCCTTCTCATTATCTTTTCAGCTTTCCTATGATCGTCTGGCCAATATGAAAGACAAAAAATATCTACCCACAACCCATTCGCATATTGTTTTTCAACATTCTTCTCGTAAACTATCGTTTTGGTATCAACCAGTTGAAAAATTGGCTGTATATTAGTTCCTGTAGAGGGTAGCAGAAAACGATATCGTTTGTTTTCATCAATAAATGGATCTTTTTTTACTAATTCAAGCAGCATCTTATATACATCCTTCGTGATAATAACATCAATATCATCATCCCATGGAATAAATCCCTGATGTCTGATAGCTCCTAACAGAGTTCCACCTATTAAATAAAATTGTAAATTATTTTTATCGAAATACCCTTTCAAAACTTTTAAAATATTCAAAAGCAATGGCTGTATTTCTTCTTTTTTTATCTTTTTCATTTTAACTTATATTCCTTTCAATTTGCTCCGATACAAATCAATAATGAAATAGAATACATTTAACCTTCTTTTTCAACAGTAGGAAACGGTATGCTCATTCTTTGCCCATCTTCCTTTTTCCGTTAAGCAACTTTATGATGCAAAATAGCTTTATTCCTACTTATTGCAATGAATATTTGTTACATAAATAATCAGAGATTCTCTGTTTTATTTGATATTTCTGGTTCAATGTATCTCTTATTTCAATCCATATTTCTGCTATCAACCACGATAAAATAAATGTCATAATAAATGCCATAACTATTTTTAATAGTTCATTCTCCACAGCAGAATCAAGTATTTTTGTAACAACTATCACTATTATTCTATGAATCATATATATTTATAACGAGTTTTTTGAAATTCTTGATATTATCTTTGGAGCATACTTTATTTGACTTTGCTTAAAAAGCATAAATACTATAATTGAAAAAACAACTACTCCAGGTGAAAAATGGCTAACATAAGGATCAATCATATAAAGCCTAAATCCTAATGATCTTATGATTAAAACAATAACAGATATAAGCAACAGTAAGATAATGTATCTAGTTCTGTTATATTCTTTGGGGATGTATGAATATAATACCCCCCCTAAAAGATAATATGAAGAAAAACAACCAACAACTCCTATGGTATAAGATGCATTACTTTTTGTTAATACTTGGGAAATAATAGACCAGACCAATAGTACACCAACAAAAAAGTACTTTTTTTCTCCTAGATATTCAATTACAGCCATATATACAGGAGTCAATAAGTATAGCCCTAATTGCATGGGAATAAACCATAAGGCTCCATAGTTTCCACATAATATAGGCAAAAGCAAATCACCTACAAAATCTGCTCCCTTAATGCATTGATAGATCATAATAACCACCCACATTGCTGTCATATATAAAAATGGAATTAAAATTTTATATATAGCAGATACATATATAGATAATATTCCTTTTTTCTTATTAAGCATAAATGCTCCAGATATCATTACAAAACAGGGAACTGCAAAACGGGTAAAATAGTTAATAGCATTTTCAATTTCCCATATAAAAGAAATCTCTCCCTTTACATCAAAATAGGTCGCATTAACATGCAATAAAATTACTGCAAACATTGATAAAATTCTTAAAATATCATATTTTATTTCTCTATCCTGCTGCAATATTCTTTATCTCCCTTCCTAATTCAAAATACCTTAACCACATTCCCCAATAGATACATTAAAATAATTTCACATTCAATAACCTTATCTTTTTTCTATCTTGAAATATTCATTCAAATTGGGAAACATAATTAACTTAGTAGATTATATAAGAAAGAACTTTAGATGATTAATAACCCTTTTATAGTTAACAACTAAAACCAAAACAATTATAATGAAAACGGCATACCTTACTAAATTTATTAAATATAACACATTTATACCAATTCCACCCCCAATCATTAAAAACATAAGCCTTAAAATTAATTTATCATCATACAGCTGCTCAATTCCATTACTATGTAATGTTTTTTTCATAATACAATAATGTAAAATAACAAATATCATATAACAGAATAAAGTTGTATAAGCTGCTGCAATAAACCCAAATATAGGTATAAACATGTAATTTAGAATATAATTTATAGCTGCAACAATAATTGAAACTATTGTCATATATTTCGAAACCTCATAATAAAATTCAATATTACAAAACAATGCATATACAAACAAAAGAAATGCACTTACCGCAACAGGTGGAATGACCCAAATTGCACTTTTATACTCCGATGTACCTAATATTGATATTATTTCAGGTCCTCCAAGAATAATGAGACAGTCCATTATAGCAATCAAAAAAATCAGCCTATTTGTAACCTTTGCAACATTAGCATAATTACAATTCTTTAACTTAGTATATAGCCATGGTGTGTATGAATCATTAACTGCCCTATTTATTATGAGAGAAGCTATTGAAATAGAATATGCAACACTATATATTGCAGAATGACTAATACCACATATCTTTCCAATCATAATTCTATCCATTTGATTTAAAAGTATCTGGGATAGATAGTGAGGTATTAATGGCAAAGCACTTATTAGTACATACTTCCAATAACTCCATTTAAACAAACATTTCCCCTGTTTCACTATCCAAATAAACATGGGTATATTAATAATAGAATTAGCTGCTACAACAGAAGCGCATCTTCCTACTCCACCTCCGTTACATTTGATAACAATAAAAACTCCCATTATCGGGTTCAAAAGTGTTTGCAATAATGAATAAATTACTATCCACTTATACTTATATTCATATTTCTGTGTAACTGCCCAATAGTTAAATGCTGGTGAAAAAATCGAATCAACAATAATAAAAAGTATCACAATCAATGGCAGATTTACTATATTCTTTAGAATAGGGTAGCCACCAATACAGAATACTCCAACTATTGTTGATGTGACCACAGTCAAGAATAAAATACTTGATGTGAATTGCCATATCTCATTTCTGTATTTAATAAAACATTTATTATACACATTTGAAGATATACTTAGTGTAGTGAATAAAAAAATTATTTCACTCCATGAGCAATATAACGTATAAATACCATATTGTTCTGTAGTCAACAGCCTAGTAAAAACTGGCATTGATACATATAAAATAAGTTTTCTAGCAATATTAGAAGCCGCAAACCAAATCGACGTTTTAGCCGGATCACTTAATTCTTTTATATTCAAACTATATTGCCTCCTAATTAATTGAATATGCTACAGCCCAATTTAACTTTATATTATAAAAAATTTTAATATCTCATTGAATAATTGTTCAGATGAGATTTCATTTGAATTTTCATATACGATTCTTTCATCCTCTTTAATAAAGCTAAAATCTATATTATTAAAATCTTTAATTACTCTCATATATCTTTTATCATAATAACTACAATTTATAATCTCTTTATCTGTTGTCAATAGTTTTTTTCCATAAGCAATTGCCTCCATAGGACGCAGACTGCTCCCATACTGATTATCCTGTAAAATTTCTAAAATACATCTTGATTCAGCTATATATTTAACAATATCTTGATAACTTACTATTTTAATATTTTTTATACCTTCTAGATGGTATATCCTATCTTTTTCCTCTACCCCGTTTATTAAAAAAAGGCACCGAATTCCTTTCTTAGATAATATATTATACAATGTCACTAGCTGTTTGAAGCGCCCTTTATCCCTTCCAACAAAAAATAAGTCATATTTAATCTTAACATTTCTTTTATTATCCACTAATCCTAAATTATATGTATTCGGAAAGTACATCCAATTTCTTTTCTTACTCTCTTTCCAATCTATTGTGACAACCAGATCAAACGTCTTATTAATATAGTCTACCGTCCACGAATTTAAATAACATATAATATTTGTATATCTAAATACAAATTTTGAATTAATAAACCTTTTCTTTAAAAAAATAATAAAGTTCCTATCATATGCCATCTGATTGCCTTCAAAGAATACAAAAATATTTTTATCATTTTTATCAATTAAATCATAATCTAAGTAATAATTATACCAGACATTTTTTAAGGGCATATTACATATCTTATTTAGCTTAACACTTCTATGTATGTTGCATAACTTGTATAATAAATGATTTTGGACATCTTTATGGCACACTTTCCCATTACAATCTACCATATATTCGAAGTATTCTGCATCATTTTTAAAGATAACAAACATTATACCCTTCTCCTATCAATTGCGGAAATTTGATCAACTCGCTTTTGTACGATGAGTGAATTTTCTTCATAATGCCCTTTAATAATAGAACCTGCACCAATAACACAATTATCCCCAATAACTGTCCCACGTAGTATTATACTGTTTGCTCCTATCCAAACATTATTTCCTATAACTACTTCACTACATTTAAACCTATCCTCCAAGATCCCGCCAGGCACTCTAAAATCATGATCATGATCAAATATCATTACTCGTTGGCCTAATTGCACATTATTCCCAATCGTTATCTTTTGTCTACAAATAATTTGACAACCATCATTTATAAAAATCCCGGTTCCAAATGATAATTCTGCATTGTCTCTAACACTTATTCTACAATTATTACCTATATTTACTTTTCCCCCCTTTAATATAAATTTTGACTTCTTTCCCATTTCTAACATAAAAAACTTTTCAATAAATATTTTCCATGTTTTATTTTTTACTTTTCTATTTAAAATAAAACATATATTTCCTCTAAAAAGTGCTTTAAGCCTTCTTATTTTCATAATTCCTCTTTCTTTAAATAAACAGCGAATAGGTAGTAATACTGGAATTTCAATACCGTCATTTCAACATTCTACTTTAAATATCCTATAATATGTGTAAAAAAACGTCCGGGTACAATCAAATCATAAAAGACCCAACCGCTTACTAATATGATAGAGACCACATATACTAATAATCTCATATTCTTACTTTTAGAATTATTTATAATAATCCCAAAAAACATTATATCAATTAAACAAATATCTCTCAATAATCTATAAAATGTCGTTCCTATAAAACATAATGCTAAAAAGAACAATGATAAATAGTTTAAATACTCAAATTTTCGGATATACCCATAGTCCATTCTTACTTCTTGTTCTATTGTTCTTATTTTCAGTTTATGGATGCTTAATCGTTTATAAGAATTTGTAAAAACATTTCCCCGTTCCTTTCGAAAAATAAATGTTACAAAAAAAACATATGTAAAGGTAAGTGCTGTCAAATAAATTTGTGATCCGCCTAATGCCATTGAAGAGTGTGATAGTATTCTTTTACTTGTATCTACATTAACATATGCTAAAGCAATGCTACTAATAATAGATGATAATATGCCCATTCTTGCTAAGCAGATAGCTACAAGGACTATAAATAGTATCGTATATTCTACTAATTGTTTTCCATTTTTTATCCGATAACCTGACTTTAAACCAATACCAATCAATCCAAAAATCCATAATGCAATAGATGAGGCATGAAAAAAGAATCCAAGTACAGCGGTAATTATGAATACTATAAATCCTTTAATTGTTCCAGACATCAAATATGGCAGACCAAAAACTATGAGGCAAATAGCAATATAATTTCTCATTTGTAATCCGTCAAAAAAAATTTCATACATCATAAATAACATAACAAAATATGAGAAATTATAGGTAAACTTTCTATATGTTACATAAAGTAAAAAAGTACATATAGTATATGTAACTAACTTGAATTGATAAAAAGATAATCCTAAATAGTATTTACATATTACCATATACCAATTAAACCCTGCTTCAAATCTTGCATCTAACATATCTGATGCCGAAAATGTATAATGTCGCTCGTACGCAACCAAATCTGAATATAAGGATTGGGACATAATTAATATCAATATTCCTATTGAAACTATATCCAAAATCAAAAAAACACCTTTTCTTTTTACTTTCTTTATACAAAACCAAAAATTAGTAAGCACCAAACAAATTAATGTTATTGCATAAATTTCTAACATTACTCTCTCCGTATAATCTTTTCATATTCAAGTTGGCTCTTTTCAGCTATGCTATTCCATGTATACTCTTTTGATAATCTGTGTGCGTTTCTTCCTTTTTGGCTAAGAAACTTTTTCTCGTCTATTACTTTAAGAAACATATCCGCTATTGATTCACTAGAATTTTGACAATCCCATCCAGCGTCATATTCTCTAACCTCATTTCGCATATTGGTACCCTCTGTAATAGCACAAGGTATTCCATAAGACATTGCCTCAATCAACGCCATCGGTAATCCTTCAAACCTTGATGTCATTAAAAAAACATCGGTATCTAATAAGACTTTTTTCTTTTCTGGATCTACAACGGCATCTAAAAAACGGATCACCGTAGTAAGGCCAAATTTTTCAACCAAATTCTTCATTTCATCCAACCTACCGTCTCTATCTGGTCCATATATTTTGATAATAACGCTATTTCGAATCAATTCCATTTTAACTAAATTACATGCTTGAATCAGCAAATCTAGCCCTTTATGATATACATCAATTCTGCCTATATATGTAAAGCACAATTCATCTGGTGAAAACTGTTGTTTAATATTCTCCTTCTCCTGGGTACCATTAGGAATAACAAGCCCTGGATATCCTTTGCATATTTTGGAATCATCTTTTTCTTTCTGTGTCAAATATTGAATTGCACAAGCTCCTTTCATGTACCTATTCATAAACAATCTGTTGGCAACCATTTTTTTAACATGTTTTTGCGCCTGCGCTGCTTCAGTAAATTCTCCTCTTGGTATAATAATATAAGGAACCTTTTCTTTTATTAAATTATAAAAAACCTTTTCGGTTGAAAACGCATAAAACTGCTCTACAACAACCAAATCCGGCTTATCAAAGGGCTTCATAAGTCCAGATATTTTTTTAAAAGAAATCTTTCTTTTATTATAATAATAGTCTAGCTTGTTCCATTCGCTATTCTCTTCCTGGCCTAAATTTATCCAAATAACATCATCTATTTTACTTTGTGCATCAATCTGCGCCGGAACACTATACGATGGCCCGGACCATTTTGCTCCATTTAACTTAGAAATATATACTATCTTCATTCTTCTTATATGGCTTCCTTCCATTTCAATTCTTTTAGCTTGCAGAATTTCTAAATATTTGATTCCTAATTTATTAGCATCAAAAACCACACGATAAATCTTACTGAAACATTTATAAATACAAATTCTAATAATTATCCTTTTTAAAAACGGCCTTCATTTTATAAATATATAGATAAATGGATATCTTTTTGTAACCTCCCTTTTGCTGACATCAAATAGAAACCACTTTTCTATATCCTAGACTTTCTCCCCAGAAGCACAGATTTTAGTATATTTATCAATAACACTATGTATTGCTTGAGGAACGGGTCCATCTACTACCAAAATGATCTCATTCGGCTTTACTGTCTGATTAATAATACTTTTAAGAGCAGCATCAAACCACTCTGCATTATCCCTTTCGTATACTGACATCGCTACAGAAAATGGTGGATAATCAATTTTCTTAGTGGAATCTATCCTTTTTCTTTTCCGTTTGTTTAGAGCATATTTCTCCGGCTTGTATTTTTTTCTCAGATATCTAAATAACTTTCTGCGAACTGAATTAGGGGCTATTACTTCACCACCAAAGCGTATTACAACATTAAACAAATATCTTGGAAAGCTGATTAACTTATGATTTAGCATATATTTCTGAAGAGTCTGTTCACTATGGAAATAATTCCATCCCCCACGTCTGGCACTCATGTCTTCACCAGTTCTCACATTTACAAGATTATATGAAACATTTTGAAAACAGCATCCATGCTCCATCATGCGAATCCATAAATAATAGTCTTCATTATATGGCCAATCCAAATATCCACCCACACTCTGCACAGATTCCTTTTTATACATAACAGTTACATGATTCATAGCACATCGTTTTCTCATGTCCTTTTTTATGTCTATGTCTTTATTTGGAACCACTCGTTCTGTTACAATATTTTCCGGGGTGCCAATAAACTCTGTAATATTGCCGCCAACAATATCCAAATCAGGATACTTTATAAATTTTCTTAGTTGTATTTCAAAACGTTTATTATCTGAAATATCATCACTATCCATTCTTGCAACTAAGTCATTACCAACATTCACCAATGCCTCTCTCAGAGCATTTCCCAATCCTTTGTTTTGTGGTAAAAATATGGGTTTGAATGTAATTGTATCCATTTTTTATTACCTCATAGCCTATAAATTATTTATAATATGAGCAAAAATCTCTTTTGCCCAATCTTGTTTTTCTTGATACTCTTTTTCACTGATCTTTTCAGTTCTTCGTAAATAATCACCAAAATCTTCCGCGGTCGCCATGTCTTTCTCAGTAACGCCTTCTCTCTCTATGAACGCCTTTACAAATGTATTCAGAATAATCTTTACATCTGTTAGAAATCCGACTCTTTTAATATACTTGAGATCCCAATCAAGCTTCGTTTCCCAATTAATATTATTCCGTCCATTAATTTGTGCCAATCCTGATAACCCTGGTTTTGCCGTATGACGCATTCTTTGTTCTGTAGTCATAAACACCATATCTCGAATCAGTTGGGGTCTTGGTCCAACTACGCTCATTGTACCATTCAAAATATTGAAAGCTTCTGGCAGTTCATCTAAACTTGTACTTCTCAGCCATTTACCAAATTTTGTTATCCTGAGTTCATCTGGTAACAGTTCTCCATTTTCATCCCTCTCGTTTGTCATTGTACGAAATTTATACATTTTGAAAATAGTTTCCTTTCCATCTTTCACAATGCCTGGTCTTTCTTGTATAAACAATACTGGAGAACCAAATTTTATCTTAATAAGTGCTGCCACACTAAGATACAACGGCGAGAAACAAACAATTGCTCCAATTGCACAGATTATATCGAAATAACGCTTCAAATATTTCTCATAAAATCCCATTTTGCGGCTTGGTATCTGTTCTATGCTCTCAACTTTATATGTAGTCTTTTCAACCTTCTTCTTCATCACATAAGTAACAATTACTGTAATAGAACCTACTACACCAGCAGTAAACATTATGATTTCTTTTTTTGATATTGTTAACACAGCAAGCCTCCTTGAATGGTATATTATTCTTCATCCATTACTCAAAACAGGCCTTAATAACCTCAATAATTTGATCCTGTTGCTCTGGTGTCATCTTATTATCCGAAGGCAGACATACTCCTCTATTAAAGATATCTGCCCCTATATCCTCGACTTCTCCTGCAATATATGCATTACTTCTTGCTCGCCCATTGCCTTCTTTAATAATAAATGGATTTAATCTATAAATTGGCTGCATATGCATTGGTTTCCATATGGGACGCCCTTCAGCATTTATAGAATGAATCGCCTCCAAAATTTCAGTCGGACAAGACTTCCCACTCTCTGCACCATAAACAGCATCACACTCCCCACGAATGGTTCTACACATTGCATCAGGCTCAATTATCAAACAACTTAACCAGTAATTGGGTTCACACTCTTCAGGAATTGGATTCATTTTAATAGGAAATCCTTTAAATCCTTCTTTATAGCGGTTATAAATTGCTTTTTTTTGCGCAATATGTTTATTCAAATATGGAAACTGTCCTCTAACCACTCCTGCAATTACATTGCTCATCCGATAGTTATATCCAATTTCTTCATGCTGGTACCAGGCGGCATTCTCGCGACTTTGAGTGCTCCATTTACGCACTTTATTTGCTGCTTCCAAATCATTGGTGAGAAAACAGCCCCCAGATGAACCCGTAATAATCTTATTACCATTAAAAGAAATTGTATTGTACCTACCAAAAGTGCCTGTCTGTCTTCCTTTATAGGTAGCCCCTAAACTTTCTGCTGCATCTTCAACTAAAATTGCATTATGGTCTTCTGCAATTTTAATTATTTCTGAAATTTTACCTGGTGTACCATATAAATGGGCACATACAATAATTCTCACATCTGAATAAATCTCAAAAGCCCTTTTTAATACAATTGGATCCATATTCCATGAATCTCTCTCCGTATCGATATAAACAGGTTCACCTCCTTCATAAACTACAGGATTTACAGTAGCATCAAAAGTCAAATCCGAGCAGAATACTTTACGTCCTTCTAAAACTCCATGCCCTATCTTTGGCATTCCATATGCCTCAATTCCAGCCAATTTCATAGCTAAGTGAAGAGATGCTGTACCAGATGAAAGAGCCACCGCATATTTAACACCTACATAATCAGCAGCTAATCGTTCTACTTCGTTAATATTTTGCCCAACAGTAGACATCCAATTTGTCTCATATGCTTCTTGCATATATTTCAGTTCATCACCATACATTGTTGGACTAGAAAGCCATACTTTAGCTTCCAACGGCTCAAAATCATCTTTTCTTTTAAACATGGTTATTGTTTTTCTCCTCTAATATCTTCTGACTTGGAATCGTGATCATATTACTTTCAGGTGCGATACTGCCAATATAGCTAATGTATTGTTTTATATAATCCATTTGATCTATACTCTGTCTTACCATCTAAAAAAGAGTGACTATACATCACTCTTAATTTCCTATCTTTTTTATTTTAATATTGACACAAATTATACAGTGCCATCTCCACTGTCTCTTTATATCCTCTCTACGATCTCCAGACCCACCAAGACCTCTTGCCGTCTACCAAACATGTTCATTTCAATGATTGCTGTTTTTTTGTGTCGATTGATCTTCCGAATTACAGTTTCTAACCCTTTTAAAGGCCCTTCCAACACTGTCACCTGGTTTCCTTCAATACATCCAGTTGACATCTTAACTAACCTTCTCCTATTTAAAAGCGTCTCCAGTACTTTCAAATCTTCATCTATTACAGATGTCCACTTCTCCCCAGTCCCCAACACCTTCGTCAAACTGGGCACCTGCTTGAGCCCCATATAAAACTTTTCAATCTCTTCCGTCTCCACGAATACATATCCGGGAAACAAAAGCGCCTGGACTAAATGCCAGGCGCCTGCGTATTTCTTCTTCTGTTCATATCTTGGTAGAAAGCATTCTCCCATGTGGGAGTCTGTCGTATATTGGCGAACCATAGAGATGGTTTCCTCTTCCCTACCGGTTCGCACCTGCATAACATACCACATAACGTTCCTCCAGTCCTCAAACCGGGAACTGTGTCTGAAAATGGGTATGCTTCGCCATTCGTCACAGAAAACTGTTACGACAAGCAAAACAATATAACCTCAAACACAGCTAAACGCGGCCACGCGACGATTTAACTTTGATTGATTTTGTATTGAAACTTGTAAACTCTTTAAATTATAGCATATATTTTACAAAAGTAAACAGGAAATTTCTTCTCTCGCCTAAAGCCAGAATTCGGATGAATCTCCCCAACTAATCAAAAAGTATAATTTGCCTGGAAATCATCCTGGGAATCCTTTATCAGCTGATTGCAAATTGCAGGGGCATATCTTTTCTCCTCTTCCATATCACAAAGAGGAGAGTAAGCCGCCTTTTGCTCTCTGACTTTCCGTATCTGGATTGTATCACAGTTTCCAATATTCGACAACATCTATTCCATCTCTACACTCAATGAAATAGCAAAATCATTCTTCCCCGATATGGAGTTACAAAAGGTTCTGATTTGAACACATTTTTATCAAGTGCAATTCTACTTGTGGATCAAAAACCGGGGAATGTACTAAATACTCCAGATTCATCAGAATATTTTTCTGGCATTTTTATAGTGTACTCTAATAATTTTTATCTTGATGATGCAGACTTAGTTTTTCAGATATACATTTCTACAAAAAACGGAATAAATTATAGGACAAAATTTTGGAGTACAGGTACTTGGACAAGATGGTGCAATATACCCATCGATAATTTTTTATCTTAATCCATCGAGAGGTTTGTGCAGCAGTGATTTTGGCCCAATTAAACCATTCGAAACTCTTAAACTATGACCTTATATAATTTGATATAGTATTGGAGGAACCATGTCTTAAATACACTTGTTTTTTAGCGTCATACATCGATATTGTCCATAGCCATCCGTTTACGGTATCTTCTGGAAAATTATATTTTGGGGCTGGTCTGAATTGTCGGCATATACAATACAAGGATCTGTTATTGTATTTAAGTCAACATCATGAAGCCTCTGTATATTTACAAATTTGGTATGTACATTATAGTAGGGTGTCTTATTTAATTATCGGAAAGATCAAGCACCTTACTTTCAATATTGTTATTTGAGCCAAATCCTAATAATATAAAATTATTACTCCAAGTAATCAACCCACAATGAATTGCAATTGCATATCCAGAAACGAATGAAAATGGATTATCTGGTATTGGGGAATGTGTTCCGGCAAATGCTATAAATGTATAATCATCTATAAAAGAGTTATATAATGCATCTCTGAAACTTTTATACGGATCATTACAGCTTATCCTTCTTATTATTCTCTTGTTACTCAAATTATTTGTTTTGCTATTTCATTGAGGGTATACTCTCTATATGTACATTCTAAACTTCCTTAAAATATGGTAAACTTAATAAAGCAGACGTTTCCGCCTACCTTAAAAGGCTACCTGAACTGTTTTATGCATACTTTCTATGAGAAGCCTGAACGTTTTCTTCCTTCACCGAGCAGTAAATCATAGTCGTATCCAGTTTTTCATGTCCAAGAAACTCCTTCACCTGCTCGATCGGCATCCCCCTCGATAACAAATCTGTTGCTACTGTCCTCCGAAATCTATGTGGATGTACATTTTTTACCTTTGCCCTCTCTCCAAGTTGACGTAGCATATATTGAATGCCCGCCACAGTCAATCGGTTATGTGGCTTATCAAGTGTAACAAATAAAGGCTGCTCTTCCAGTCCTTCCTGCTTCCTTATTTGCAGATATCGTTGGAGATGGAACTTCGCCCCATCTGTTAAATAAGTCTTTCGCTCCTTACTCCCCTTCCCATATACGATCAACTCCTGCTTCCCTATCTCTACATCACACACATTTAAAGCAGCCAATTCAGAGACACGGACACCTGTAGAATATAAAAACTCTATTAAAGCCCTATCACGTAGTTCCATACAATTTATGCGCAGTGCTTCCATTTCTTCCGATAAAAAAGGCTTCTTAATTACTTTTTCCAATTTCAATAGGCCTACTTTCTTAACGGGATTACCGCTTACCAACTCTTCTGTGTTTAAAAAATCCCAAAAGCTACTAAGGTAATGTAATCTTGTCTGCATGGTTGACATTTTAATACCGCGCTGCTCCCTCATAATACCGTAGTAATACCGTAAATCCATACCAGTAATATCCTCCAGACGTTTTCCCAGAAAGTTCAACATATTAAGGATTTCCCAGGTATACTGCTTTAAGGTATTATCCTGCCGATTTACTGCCTTTTTGCTTGCTACAAACATCTTAATCTTGGCTTCGTCCCCACTTTCCCCCGTGCTACTAAATCCGTACATTGATCACATACCTCCTTCCCGTGGAAATTGATATACAGCACGTTCTTCAGATGCTCCAGCTGCTTATCTTCCAAGTACGGCACCATCTCATTGACTACTTTCTCCAATATTTTCTCAACCATAAAAATAGCCCTCCTTCCACATAAATTGTAGAATAGGATGGCCATTCCTGCATCCAGATTATAAAAAATACTTGAAACCTATTTCTGGATATGGTATATTGAGGACAGAAGGGGAAAGCCAGAGAAGCGGCCTACCCTCTCAACAGCTTAGATCACAACCCTTTGCAGGGTTGGCCGTCACTATTGGTAGTAGTGGCGGCTATTTTCTACCCTTAAAAATCTGACAAAGCAGACTGATAAGGGATACAATGAATGTACAAAACAAGAAAAAATCCTGATATGTAATCACTGGCAATCCCTCCTTTCTTTCGTCTGGAGGGTTAGCCCCTCCATGGAGGAGGGTAAGCCGCCTTTTGCTCTCTGACTTTCCGTATCTGGATTGTATCACAGTTTCCA
>CANDZL010000020.1:0-49797 GCA_947425205.1 uncultured Hungatella sp.
AAATCAAGATTTATTATAAATTCATCGGCTTTGTCGGTGAATTACATATCACACCGACAAAGCGGTGGACTGCGTTAAAGCCTAAGAATTGTACGGTGTGCGGTGTTGAATATGTTCCCCGCTCTGGCATATCGAAGTATTGTCCTGCTTGTGCCAAGAAGATACAGAGGGAGAAATCAAACGAGAGCAAACGCAGGAGCAGGGAGCGAAACAGACAGGCATGTATTGAACTGTCCGCAAAAAATGACCGACTGAAGCAAGGTTCCGGGAAAGGTAAGTATTATCACAGGAGGAGGCTTTGGCCACCTGCCCTTATTTTTAGGGTATGTTGGGGAAGGATGGTGCGACGGTGCAGCGGTGGGAAATGTATTTACCTCTCCATCCTGCGAGGCAATCCTGGATACTGCCCGCAGCGTAGAACATGAACAGGGGATCCTGTTTCTCTTTGGCAACTATTTTGGGGATAGCATGAATTTTCAGATGGCATCTGAGATTTTGGAGATGGAAGGAATACAGACAGCCACGGTGAAAGGATTGGATGACATTGCTAGCGCCTCAAGGGAGGAGTACAAGAAGCGGAGAGGAATCGCCGGTATTGTATACGCATACAAGATAGCCGGCGCAGCGGCGGCTAAGGGATCCTCCCTGGAAGAAATTCGGGATTTAGCGGAACGAGTGATCCAGAATACAGCTACATACGGGGTGGCGTTTTCTTCCTGTACCCTTCCAGGAGCCCAAAAACCGGTGTTTGAGATCGGCGATGAGGATATGGAGATCGGCATGGGGATTCATGGAGAGCCAGGAGTGAGACGGCAGAAGATAATGGAGAGCCATGAGATCGCAAAGGAATTGTGTACAGCTATAGTTAAGGATCTGGAACTAAAGGCCGGGGATGAGCTCTCCGTTTTGGTCAATGGGCTTGGGATGACCAGCAGAGAAGAATTATATATTTTGTATAATGATGTTGCAAAATATCTGGAAGGTCTGGGCCTAAAGACAGAGAAGGTTCTGGTAGGAGAATATGCCGCCTCTCTGGAAATGGCTGGCTTGTCCGTAAGCATCCTAAAGTTGGATAAGACGATGAAAGAGCTTTTGTGTGCACAGGCGTATACGCCATTGATTCATTTTTAATATTCAGGAGGAATTATGGAATCATACGGAATAAAAGATGTAGAGAATCTGTTCTTAAGTCTATGCCGTATTTGTCGGGAGAACCAGGAGTCATTTACGGAGGCGGACAGCAGGCTGGGAGACGGTGATATGGGAATTACCATAGGAAAAGGCGCGGCAGCGGTTGAGAGAATCCTTCATGACAGAGAGATAAAAGGAAATGAAACAGAAGAGATGTCAAAGCTGTTTATGGATTGTGCCATGGAATGGAACCGATGCGCCCCGTCCACCCTGGGAACCCTGATTAGTTTTGGGATGATGGCTGTGGGGAAAGAATTGAATCACAGAAGCCATATAGAAGAAGACGAGATACCAGGATTGGTGAAGCTGTTTGCAGATACCATAGCAACCAGAGGAAGCGCCAGGACAGGAGACAAAACCATATTGGATGCCCTTTATCCCTATGTGGAAACCTTACGATCTTGCTATGAGGATACCAGGGATCTGTCGGAAGCGTTGGAAAAAGCAGCCGAGGCGGCCAGACAGGGGATGGAACGGACGAAAGGGATGATAGCCAGAACAGGAAGGGCAAGCTGGCTGAATACCAGGAACATGGAGTATCCGGATGCAGGCGCTGTCCTGATGGCAACCGTAGGGACCAGGCTGGTCGGACAGGAATAGAGTTTTACAAGAATTGAATCCAAAAAATGGGCGGAATGTATGTACAGTACATTGCATAGACGCATTCCGCCCATTGAATTACCACTCCACAAACACGTTACCCAATCTCCTTACCGCCTCCCGGAGCGCTGTCTCATCCATATCGCAGTAATTGAGAACCATCACTCCCTGATACCGCTCCTTCTCTTCCCCACAGAACTCAGAAAGGCAGGAAATATGGATTCCCTGCTGTCTTGCGCCCCATTTTATCTCTGTATCGGTCAGAGAGGTATCGACTTTTACCAGTAAGTGAGTCCCGCTTTTCCCACCCATGATGTCTGTCACAGGAAGCAAGGAAGACTGGCGGATGATCCCTATAAGAAGCTCCCCTTTTCTCTGATAATATTTCCGCATCCTGCTTAGATGCCGCTCGAAATATCCGTTGTCAATAAAACTTGCCAAGGCATACTGTTCGCAGCTGGAAGCAGAATTGGAGTAAAAATTAGCTTTTTCCACATATCGCGCCATTAGCTTTTCTGGCAAAATCATGTAACTGATGCGTATGGATGGTGCCAGAGTCTTGCTGAATGTGTTCATATAAATGACTCGATGATTCTCGTCCATATTCTGCAAAGGGGCAATCGGCCTGGAATGGTAGCGAAACTCTGAATCATAATCATCTTCAATGATGTACCGTTCTGAGTTTTCTCTGGCCCATTCCAATATTTCCAACCGTCTTGTGGCAGACATCACCGTACCCAAAGGATAGTGGTGCTCCGGGGAAACATGAACCACAGAGGCACTGCTTTTTTTAAGGCTTTCCATGCTGATTCCCTTTTCATCCATATCCACATAAGTCCATCCAAGCCCACACTCTTCAAAAATTTTTGGAATCTTTCGATATCCGGGATTTTCCACCCCATACACGGAAGCCTTTGGCAGTATTTTGATCAGACGACTGTACAGATATTCAATGCCTGCCCCGATGACGATGCATTCCGGTGATACCGTCATACCTCTGGAACGGTACAGATAATCTGCAATGGCCTGCCGAAGTTCCTTAACCCCCAGAAAATGGGCCCTCCGTACCAGTTGGCTGTCATACTGGCTTAAGATCTCCCGCATGACCTTTCTCCATGTGGCAAATGGAAACTGATCATAGACCACCTGATTCGCTGTGAAATCTGCAAACCACGGTTCCTCCACATAGAATCTGGGCTGAGGGGCAAGATTCTGCTGTGTCTCGGACACTGTACCCACATCTGCCACAAAATATCCTCTCTTCTCCTGGGAAGTTAAATATCCCTCCACCAGAAGTTGATCATAGGCATTCATGACCGTTCGCACACTGATGCCGTTATCCTTAGCCAACTGTCGCTTGGACGGCAACTTTGCCCCAGCGGCCAGGCGGCCTCTCTGAATATCCTTTTTTAGGCACCTGCATAAATATTCATATAAAGTCAGCTGCCCTTTCTTTTCAAAATCATATCTCACCACAATCTGGTATCCTTATATTTATTTGAATTGGTCATTTCTTTGATATCAGATATTAGTATAATAGAAGACAGATACTTTGTAAAGAGAATGTACTCTCACGAAATCAGGAACACAAAATCAGGAATAAAGAGATTGCGAGAGTATATGAAAAGCAACAGGAGGATTTCAAATGGGCGTATACGCAATTACAGGAGGCTCCAGCGGAATCGGTGCCAAAACCGTGGAGCTTTTAAAAGCAAAAGGACACCAGGTCATTAATATTGATTTGAGAAAGTGTGACATTGAGGCGAACCTTGCCATGCCAGAAGGCCGTCAGAAAGCAGTTGACAGGCTGCATGAGTTACAGCCAGGCGGATTAGACGGCCTTATCTGTTGTGCCGGTGTGTCTGGTGCCTGTGGGAACTTAAAACTGATCATATCCCTCAACTTTTTCGGAACCATATCTATTGTCAAAGGAGTCTATGATCTTTTAAAGAAAAAAGGCGGTACCTGTGTGGTTACCTCCTCCAACACCATCTCCCAGGGCGCTGCCCGGATGGATCTGGCTGATTTATTAAATAACAACAATGATGATGAACAGCGCATCTTAAACGTTGTCTCAAAACTAGACGAGACCAACTTGAGCGTGGGAAACAGTATCTACGTGGCGACCAAATATGCCATTGCCAGATGGATGCGCCGTCATTCTGCCACCTATGCGGCAAACGGTGTCCGTATCAATGCTGTAGCCCCAGGTAACGTTCACACTGCTATGACCGCTACCATGTCGGCAAATGCAAAAATGGCATTAAATGCCTTGCCGATCCCCACAAAATATGGAAAGGAGACACTGATGGATTCTGAAGAAATTGCTTCTGTCATCGTGTTTCTTTCCTCCGAAGAAGCAAAAGGAGTCAATGGTAACGTGATGTTTGTGGATGGTGGTACCGATGCGCTGCTAAACACGGAGAAAGTTTATTAAATGGAGGATACTATGAGACCCATCGAACAATTTATAGAAATCATGGAAAATAAAGATTATACAGCCTTGGGCCGGCTGTTTACAGACGACGGACACTATTGTGACTATTGCCCTAACGGTACTGCCCAACATGAGTACCATCTGTACGGAAAAGAAGCCATCTCCATGTTTTTCCGCAACAAATTCCTATTCCGCCAGTATGCCATCATGGAAGCAGCTGTCTTAGATGACCGCCATGCAGAATTTATTGCCTCTTTTGGTGGATATAATATCATGGCCATTGTCACCCTGCAGCAGGTCTCCGGTGACGGCCATATCCGCCGCCTTACGGTTCGGCCTAAGTAAAAACAAAAAAATAAAGACTGAATGGGGATGCCCCGGGCATCCCCATTCAGTCTCTTAAGCCATCACGTCGATACTTCCCATATCCATCATGGTGCCTCCGTCAATCCCCATGCTGCTCAAATCTCCCAGTGCGGCCCCATCAAGAGACAGTCCGCCCTCCATGGCTCCGCTTAAGCTGTTCATGATCTCCTGATTATTGTCTTTTCCATCCTGGGCCAATTCCTTTAAGGCGTACTCCCGCTCTTCCCTGCGCCGTTTTTTCTTACGGGTAGCGATCTCATTGCGAAGCAGTTCTTCCTTTTCCATGTCATTGGTTTTTTCCGCCCGTTTCCGACGCATCTCAAGCTGCTCTTCCTTGCTTAAATGCTTCAGCTTTTTATTGATCTTCTTGATCAGCTTTTCCACACGACGGATCATCTGGGCGATCTTCTTCTGATCTTTTTCATTGCTGGAAGCGTAGGTCATCTTCAGATTAAGCAAAGCGCGGGTGGCCTTCGAAGAAACCTGTTGTACATCAAGCCTTGTCTCAGCTCTGGCCAATTCCGCCGCAAGCTGTCCTACGGAATCCTTAGGCTTGGAAGCACTCATGTTAAACTTGTTGGAATCGTCAGCCTTTTGGCTTTTCAAAGCCTCCAAGGAAGCAAGGAACGTATCGGTATCTTCATCGTTTTCTATCCGGTTGTCAACGGCCTTTTCCTCTTCCTTCTCAGCGGCATCATCTGGCAGGGCGGCGGTATATCCGGTCTGATTGGCAGTCACCCGCCAACTTTGTGCTGTAACTTTCATAAAATAAGCCCCCTTAAAAACAAACAGTTAAAACATTTCAATACTCTTCTAATGTTATATATCGGCTTATTCCTGTAAAATATTATGGAGTCTTCTTGGAATTATGAGAATATGGAATGAAATTGGAAGCCGTATACGACATTGCTGCCTGTTGTATTTCCGGTAGTTTCCGATTATAATATAAGAAAAGTGCTGGTAACCAAGAGAGAAGAGGTGAGTTGTATATGATCCAACTAAAAGGAGTTATGGGGATTCCACTTTTGAAAAAAAGTAAATTCACCGGCAGTGAAGGGGCACTGCGTTTTGTGCTGGAAAAACATTCAGATGAGGAAGGGGAACGCCTGGCAGCTGTATGTTGGAAGGGGGAGTTCTGCTCAGAAGCAACTCCGGAGGAGGAAAAAACAACGGAATATTTTCCGTTTACAGCAGAAGGCGTAGAGCAGGCGGAGAAATGGCTGAACCAGCAGTGCAGGGAGATTTGAGAGGAAAGGAGCAGCAAAACTATGACAGAGATTGAGACTTTAAAGCAGTGGATAGAAGAAAGCGATAACATTGTATTTTTCGGCGGAGCGGGGGTATCTACGGAAAGTGGGATCCCTGATTTCAGAAGCCAGGACGGGCTTTACAATCAGGAGTATGATTACCCTCCCGAGACCATTATCAGTCACAGCTTCTATATGAGCAATCCCAAAGAATTTTACCGTTTCTACAAAAATAAAATGATCATTACCACGGCAAAGCCCAATGGTGCCCATCTGGCTCTGGCAAAGCTGGAGAGGGAAGGGAAGCTAAGGGCGGTGATTACTCAGAATATTGACGGGTTGCATCAGATGGCCGGAAGCAAAGAAGTGTTGGAACTTCACGGTTCCATCCATCGGAATTATTGCACAAGGTGTGGGAAGTTTTACGGACTTAAGGCGGTGGAAGAGGCAAGGGATATTCCTGTCTGTAAATGTGGAGGGATCATCAAGCCAGATGTGGTGCTCTATGAAGAAGGGCTGGATCAGGAAGTCCTCCAGAAGTCTGTGGGCTATATCCGCCAGGCTGACATGCTGATCGTAGGCGGAACATCCTTAACCGTATATCCGGCGGCAGGGCTTATTGACTACTATCAGGGGCAAAAGCTGGTTCTCATCAACCGATCCGCCACCGCCAGGGATGCCAATGCGGATCTGGTGATCACGGATCCCATTGGGCAGGTGTTTCAAGCAGTGGTGTAGATGTTGAGGGTACATAAACCATGCCCGGAGGAGGAAACCATTATGGTATATGAAATCGGAGATATTGTAAAATTAAAAAAACCCCATCCCTGTGGCAGCCACGAATGGGAGGTTCTCCGTGTAGGAGCAGACTTCCGTCTGAAATGCACAGGATGCGGCCATCAGATCATGGTGGAGCGGAAACTGGTAGAGAAAAATACACGAGGCATACGCAAACCAGAAAATTAAAAAGTGCCTTTCTGATAGAAAGGCATACAAAAAGGGCTGAAGCACATCCATGTGCAGCAGCCCTTTGGCTTACCTCGTGCATCAGAATTTACATCCAATCCTGCGTACACGCGACAAATTATGCCATAGCGCCTACGCCCTGCTTTGCATAATAATCATCAAACAGCTTATTGACCGCCTCATGGGTCTCGCCAGAGATGGAAGGAAGTTCTCCGCCCCAGGCAGCGCCTGCCTGCTCGAATCCCTTCTCAACAGCAGCCTGCATCTTCTTCATGGTCTCAACATCGTCTCCGGCCAATGCCTGAGCGAAATCAAAGATTCTCTGAGAAGTCTGCTTTACACCCCAGAAACCATCTTCGGAGATTGCTTCCTGGGCTTCCGCCTTGGTCTTTTCATCCACCGTATAGTTGCCGCTTGCCATCATCTTCCAGAAATCATCACCCTGTGCCTTGGAAGCGGTGATGCCCTGCTTCTGGAACATCTGAGTCATCATGTTGGTAAAGCGGGACATCTGATTGTTCAGATCATCCTTTAAACTCTGTACCAATGCAGCACGGTCAGACTTGCTCATCTTGGTGATATCTGTGTCTTTGCTAAGCTCAACCTTATCCACATCAGGAGTCTCAGCCTTGGCGGTATCTTTCTTAGAAGAAGCCGCTGCAGCATCTGTTGTGGAAGCGGTAACATGGGTCTGCTGTACAGACTGGCTATACTGCCGGGCGACAGCATCATAATTTGTATTTAACTGCATATGAATTCCTCCTTATAGAACTATAAATAAACATTGGAAAATTTATCTATCTACTATATCGGCACAAACCGTCATTATCTTAACAGCAGGAATCCTCGTTTTGTGAAAATTTTGGCGACTTTTTTGTTTTCTGGACTGTGTTGGGAGTGTATTCATTACCAGGCTCTGTCCCAACTTTCGATGGAAGATGATGCCCGTCCGGGCCAGCCCAGCTGCTCCGGGGAGGGCGGTATAAACCGGCTGTGCCTGCCAATAACCCGTATACCAGAAGAGTCCAGCGTTATCACAGCGAACAAAGGATCTTCATAGGGGGCTACAAACTCCAGGCTGGGATGTTGCTGGTGAATCGCCTGGGCATAATGTTGTGCGGCAAAGGCTGTCCCCATCCAGAGATTGGAGATGCTGTTGACTGTGTAGTACAGCACCCCTTCATATTCTTGCAGGTCATCGATATGGATATGGCCGTTCAGGCACAGACGTACTTTTTTACGTTCTTTGTTTGCCCTGGCAAGAACTGCCTGAAAAGCCTGTACGTTTTTTATGCCTCTTCTGCAAGGAAATAACGGCTGATGGGAGCAGATGACGGCAGGCTCATCACTTGCCGTAAGTTCCTTCTCAAGCCAGCAAAGTTGGTCATCGGAAAGGTAGGGGAGGTCACCGGTCTCAAAATACCCGCCCCGGTCATAATCCCGCACAGTCCCATCCCGATCCCGATAGAAGCTGGAATCCAGCACAAGGAAATGCCATCCGTTTATATGCCAGGCATAGTAGCTGCGGCTCAATCCATACGCATCCAGAACTGCCTGCTTTGTACAGAAATCCATCTCATGATTCCCCAATACATGATATGCAGGCTTCTCAAACTTGTTGAAACGATGCAGAACCTCCAGCTGTGGTTCCTGGGGATGGGCCAAAGCCAGACGAAGATTCACAGGAAGCGCCTGAGGAGAGCATAAGGAAGTATACGCCGGCACAGGGTAAAGAAAATCTCCCAGAGACAGGATAAAATCCACATTGGCAGCCCGTGCGGCATCCAGAAACCCATCCACACGCCGGCTCCCGTCGTGCATAATGTCCATGTGAAGATCTGCCATTACGGCAAAACATAAGGGTTGTTCCATAAATTCCTCCAACGATCAATGATGTGGCATTTGTTTCATGCAACAGCCAAAGCCTTCGTGTTGTAACGCTTCAAAAAGATCATCATGAAAGTGCATGGGATAGACATGCTGCCGCAAGGCCGGAGGAATAACCTTACACAGATAGGACAGGCTGCCGTGGGAATTGCCTTGTTCTTCAAGGAAGGTTGCATCTTGATAGAGTTGTTGGATCGTTCTGCAGAGAAATGCCTCTAAGATGTCCGGCGGCAATCGACGTGCATCGCCACTATAATAAAAAGAACCAAAACTGCCGGTGACATGGTAGCCATAACAGGGGATTTTTGGATGATGATCCACAGGGACGGCATGGCAACGGATACCAGAAGGCAATACCATATCCATACCTTGCAGAAACCGATAATCTTCCTGACAGATTCCAAAACAGGACATCCAATAGGTGATATCTTCACAGGGAAAACATAGGGTAACTGGTTTTCGCTCCACATCATGCATATAGGAGATCAAGGTGGGCAAGCTGCCTATATGGTCAGCATGGCTATGGGTGATCAGCACGGTGATATCACGACAGCATTCCAGGAGAGTGCTCTGCCGTATACGGGTGAAACTATTTTCTCCGCAGTCAAGAAGAAACAGATGGCCGCCTGTCTGAAACCACGCGCTTGTATTTCCCAGATCAGGGCGGTAGGCGCAGCCGCAGCCTAAAAAATTCAAGATCAAGATCATTCCCCCTTTTATACTGTTATGAATCGGCACATACAGATCAATGAGAGCCTTTGCTTCATGCTGCCGGCCAGAATTCACTATATACTGTAACGGATTCATACAAGGAATACAATCCTAAAAAAAGGACAATTTCTGCACTTTTCTGGCCAGGAAATGATTGCCTATTGACAAACACAACTGACAATTTTAGTATCATTTTAATATATTTATGTGAAATTTTGTTGTTTCATTGAGGGGAGATGGTGTTGTGAAACCGAAAAAGGCGCGTCCGCTTAAGGTGATGCTTCTTGTCTACTTTATGGCAACAATGTTGGTTTTCTGCTGTATCATCGGTTTGTTGGCCGTATTTGCAACCCAATCCGTAGTCAGAGCCAATACGATCGCACACTACTCCGCCACGACGCAGTATGTGGGAAAAAATATTTCCCGGGAACTGGAAGATATTCAGGATATCTGCAATTACATGTTCGTAAACAGTGATGTAAAGACCCTTATTGAGAATGCCGAGGCGAAAAACTATGCGTATGTCCGTGCGGTAGATAATCTGGATCGAATGTTAATGCAGAATGTCATGTCCAACGTTTACAGCAATCTTACGGCGATGATCATCTTCGACCAAAACGGGATCGTCTACCGGTTTGTGGGAGATTCGTGGCTGGGAAGAAACGTTGACCATGGAGCGCTGATTGACAGTGAAGAATACAGGACTGCAGCAGACACCAGCCGCATGGTTATATCCACACGCGATTTTTTCACCGGTGTCTATGGAGAGGAAAGCACCAGCATTTCTGTGGTCCATTGCGTCATGGACGGGCATTATGACCACGTGATAGGGGGGATGTTGCTGCTGTTTGATATGGAACTGGTGGATCTCCCTATACTAGAGCAGGGAGAAGAGGAACGCTTCTCCTCCTATCTGTTAAATGAGGAGGGGATTGTGTTAAACAAGGCCGACTATCCGCTGCCAGACGGTGTGTTGCAACTTTTGCCAGGATTTCAGAGTACGGAGGAAGCGGTTCTTTACAGAACTTTGGAGGACTTCGATGTCTTTCTATACCCGATTCCCCGGCAGAGATGCTACATGGTATTTTTGATTGCACCCAAAGGGATCTTATCTGAAAATGGGAGGCTATTGGCTGTTGTGATTGCCGCCCTGGCATCCGGAGTTCTTATGTCGTTGGTTTTGTGGCACTCCATGAACCGGCGGGTGGTGCGTCCCATTGTTCAGATACGTGCTTCCTTAGACAAGGCGCGGGATGGCAGGCATCTGCCGATTGTCACCGAGCACGGGGGAGAGATTGAGGAGATCGAAAAGCTGGTTTCCAGCTACAATCGAAATGTGAGGTATATTGATGAGTTAGCCGGACGGTTGATAGAAGAGAAGACCCGATACAAAGATTTAGAGTACAAGGCCCTTCAATCCCAGATCAATTCTCATTTTATCACAAACACATTGAATGCGATCCGTTGGCTTGCAATCATACAAAAGGCTACTAACATCAAAGAAATTATCGATGCATTTTCCCGTCTGCTGAAGAGCACCTGGCAGGGAATGGAACATGACACTACCATTGAAAAAGAACTGTCCAATGTTCAGGACTATTTGTTTATCCAACAGATCACCCATTCCTATAACTGTGAAATCTTTTATGATGTCGCTCCAGATCTTATGAATGCGCCCTGCGCAAAGTTTATTCTTCAGCCGTTGGTGGAGAATGCCTATTTTCACGGAATTGCACCAAAGGGAGGTGTTGGAACCATATGCATCAGCTGTCAGCCAGAGGCAAATCACAGAATCCGGATCCAGGTAACCGATGACGGAGTGGGGATGGACCAGGAGACGCAGGCCTCGGTGCTCCATTCTCCGGAGAATGGCAATCGGTTCAACGGAATTGGCATCAGCAATATCCACCAGCGCCTGCGGTTGAAATACGGGGAAGAGTATGGAATTTCCATTGAAAGTGAACCGGGAAGCTACACAAGGATGACGGTTGTCATACCGTTTCTTGACAACAAGGAGGAAAAGGAAGAAAGGGATGTATAAGGTATTGATCGTAGACGATGAGATGCTGGCCAGAGTTGGGATAAAATCACTTATTTCCTGGGAAAAGGAGGGGTTCACCATTGTAGGGGAAGCGGATAATGGGGAAAAGGCGTTAAGCGAGATAGACAGGCTTAAGCCGGATATTATCATCACCGACTATAAGATGCCTATCATGGATGGGATCCAGCTGCTGCTTCGCTGCAAAGAGAAGAAGATTCCGGCGGCCTTCCTTGTGTTGAGTGCATACAGTGACTATGAATATGTCCGAAGCACATTGAAAAACGGAGCGGTGGATTACCTTCTGAAGCTGGAACTGGAGCCGGACAGCCTTTTACAGGCGCTTTATAAGGCGGCTGAACAGGTTCGGAAAGAACAGGCCAAGGAGACACAACTTTTTCCCGCCGGCGACCTTTCAGAAAGCAGCATCCGCCATGCATACCGGCAGCTGATCAATGGATGCAGCATAGCACAGGCTGAAGTCTGCCGCAGAGAGATTGAAGAGGAGGGAAATCTTCCTGCGGGGCCCCTGGCCCTGGCGGCGTTTCATATTTTAAGCATGGAGAAAAATGAACTGCCAGCCCCCCAATTTGCAGACACTGTGGGGCCTATGATCAACGTAATAAAAGAAATTGCCTGGTCTTATACCCAGGCGGTAACCTTAAGCCTCCATCGGGACGGTGTAATCTGCACAATATTTGACTGCGCAGATGCCATGGATTGTGTAAACATCATGACTTCTATGGCGCTGCGGGTAAGGGAAACCATACACTATCTGTTTAACTATAGGACGTTTATCGGCTGCAGCCTTGTGAAAAACAGTCTGGGTGATCTAAACAGCGCATGGGTGGAGGCATCCAACTCCATGCATAAGGCAGAACTGTACAATATGGATGTGTGTATGACATCAATGCCGGAGTCTGCGAAAGCCGGAATTGTTACGATGGAAGATTTACTGGCTCCAATCGCTCAGGCAGTTGAAACCATGAACTACAGGGCCCTGAAGGATGCGCTCCGGGATGTCTGCGCCTACATTTTGGATGAGAAGAAAGCGGATCCCCAGTATCTATGTGGTGTCTGTTGCCTGCTCATGTTTCAGCTTAGCAGCCTTAAGAGACGGATGGGATTCGATGAGGCTCAGGTCATAGAAAGCCAGCAGATTCTGCAACATCAGCTGCGGATCCTTTCCGGTCGGGAGAGCGCGGTTGCCTTTGTGCAAAAGGCCGACCTGGAGTTTAAAAAGCTGATGGATGGAGACAACGAATATCCTGTCATAGCTAGGGCGAAGGAGTATGTGGAAAAACATTTCAAAGAGGACATTTCCCTGGAGGAGGTAGCTGCATATGTATCCCTCTCTGCCAATTACTTTTCCAAGCTGTTTCACAGGCGTACCGGAAAACGGTTTACAGCCTACCTTACAGATAAAAAGGTAAATGCAGCCAAGGCCCTCCTTTTGTCTGGCAATAAAAACGTTGGGGAGATTGCAGCCGAACTGGGCTTTGATAATTCCACATACTTTTCTAAAGTGTTTAAAAAGGCAACAGGAATCACGCCTCAGGCATATCAGCAAGGACAGCACAAAAATATACAGATTGACGAAAAATGGCAGGACGGTCTTTAGGCGCAGGGCAGGAGGAGAGAAGATGCGCTTAATCAGGCAGGTTTTGCCACTTTTGTTTCTTTACCGGAAACCGGGTTTTGAAGTAGAATTATTGTACAAAAAAGTACAAGAGGTACTTACATGAAGGAGGAATACGATATGAGGAAGGTTACGGCATATGTTCTATGTGCAGCGCTATTGGCCAGCCTGACAGGGTGTGGGGGAGCAGGCTCGGGCAGTGGAGGAGCAGGTTCAGACAACAAGGATTCTGCGAAAGGCAATACCGAGTCAGGAGCAGCAGCCGGTGTTGAGACCAGCCTGGCTTCCGATAACAAAGATTCAGAGGGTTCGGCCAGCCAGCCGGTTACCATCACATTTATGAACTGGGGGATGGCAGAGAACACGACAATTCCGGCATTTGAGGCAATGATTGCAGCGTTCAATGAGTCTCACCCGGATATTCAGGTAGAATCCATAGCGGAAGCATACAACTCTTATCTGGATCAGACTTTGATTCTGAATGCCAGCAAGGAGATGCCTGACTGCCTTCAGGTTCATAACTCCATGTTCAGTGCCATGGTAAGCGCTGGCGCGCTGGCAGACATAGATTCTTACATTGAAGAGGATGTGAGAAAGGATTTCTACGGAAATCTGATGGATGCGCTGAATTATGACGGAAGGCAGCTGGGGCTTCCATGGGCTCCATCCTCCGAAGTGCTGTACTGCAACATGGAACTTCTGGACAAGGCAGGATTTGATAAGGTGCCGGATACAATGGCAGAGCTTCGTGATATGGCAGCAGCGGTCACTGCTTTGGGAATGGATGAAAACGGCAACACCATCTATGGGCTTGGACTTCAGACAAAGGCCATGGACAGTTCCGGCTTCTACTTTTTGCCGTATCTGTGGAATTATGGCGGAGACATGTGTGATGAAGAGGGCAACATAACCATTTATTCCCCGGAAAGTATGGAGGCATTTGATTTTGTGAAAGGCCTTGTGAATGACGGGATTACGCCGGTAGGGCAGGAGATCAAGGATCTGCGCAACATGTTTGCCAACAATCAGGTGGCATTCATTGTAGACACCGCGTTCGGCTACGCGGCAATTCAGAATATGGCTGCCAACAGGGAGGAATTCGATGCCCATACAAAGCTTTGCGCTATCCCCAGTGACACGGGTACACCCATCAATTTCTTTATTGCCCACAATCTGGCGGTGTCCCAGCAAAGCGAACACAAGGAGGAGGCCTACACATTTATTCAATGGCTTAGCAGTGCGGAGGCAGTGGAGATTTACAACACGTATTCGGCTAATATCATGCCCAGCCGTACCAGCGTGGAGGGACTTGCCTACTACTCTGCACCGGGAAATGAATACACACAGGTATATATTGAAGAGCTGCCGAAAGCCCGGGCCCTTCCGGAAAAATTCTCCGGTTTCAAGGCCAGTATGCTGGACATTGCCAATGCCTTGCAGCGTATTATCATCAATCATGAAGATACGGCATCGGTAGTAAGCGATTTAGAGGAACAGCTTAAGACAGACTACGTAAAATAGGAAGGAACGTCATATGGTAAAAGAGAAGGATACACGTTTTGCTGTTCTTTGCATTCTGCCTGCGTTCATTGGGGTTGGCCTTGTTGTGCTGGCCCCTATTTTGAAAGCCATATGGATGAGCTTCACGGATTATAAGCTAACCAGTGTAAAAGCGCCTGAGTGGAATGGGTTTGCCAATTACAGAAGCCTGTTTTCAAGCGGAGAAGCAGGGGCCTATTTTGCCGTCACACTGATGTTCATCTTTCTGGTGGTTTCGGTTCAGTTCCTCATTGCACTGGCGGTGGCGTTACTTCTGAACGCACGCTTTATCAAAGGAAGAAATGTGATGCGGGCCCTGTTTATGATCCCGTGGACCATTCCCTCAGTGGTGACCGCCCTTCTGTGGTCCTGGATGCTGCACTCTCAATATGGCGTATTCAACTGGATTCTGTATCATATGGGGCTGATCGACAACATCAATCTGGTCTGGACCTCCAGCAACACCCTGGCATTGCCCAGTGTTGTGCTTGCCTGTGTCTGGCGGCAGACTCCGTATATGATGGTCATGCTTCTGGCAGGGCTCCAGAGTGTGCCTTATGACTTGATGGAAGCAGCGCGTGTTGACGGAGCAGGCAGCTGGCATACCTTTGCCCACATTTTGCTTCCATCTATCCGGCCGGTGATTGATACCTCCATCATGGTGGCAATCATCAACAATTCCCAGATGTTTACCATCATTTATAACATGACAGGCGGCGGCCCCATGGGTCGCACGACGACGTTTTCCGTTGGAGCCTATTTAGAGGCATTTATAAGTTATGATTTTGGAAAAGGCTCGGCCCTTGGGGTTGTGTGGCTGGTCTTTTTGGGAGTGTTTGTCTTTCTGTACAGGCGGTATTCCGACAAGAAGACAAGCAGCTACATGTAGAGAGGAGGCAAAATGAGAACGAAGACACTGAAAAAGATTCTGGTATACGGGTTTTTGATCCTGTTAATCGGAATGTTCCTATTCCCTGTGTACTGGATGGTAATCGCATCGTTTAAAGACAACAGCGTGCTGATCTCATGGCCCCCTGATTTTTCCCTTTCCTTTTCCAACCTGGACAATTATAGGACGATGTTTGGCAATGCAAAATATTTGGGGTACTTTAAGAACAGCCTGATCACTTCCGCCGGCTCTGTGGCAATCAGCCTGATGGTGTCTGTGCTTGCGGCTTACGGGTTTTCCCGTTTTCAGTTTAGGGGGAAGAATCTTCTCATGACCTCCCTGATGAATATCCAGGTCTTTCCGGTGACGGTGATCATTATCTCCCTGTTTACATTTTACTCCAAATTAGGGCTTCAGAGTACATATCAGGGGCTGATTCTGGCTGATTTGGTGTATTCCTTGCCATTTACGGTGTGGTTTTTGAAGGCATTCATCGATACGGTTCCGGTCTCTCTGGACGAGGCGGCCAGGATCGACGGATGCTCCAGGCTTCAGGTGCTTTGGCAGGTGATCCTGCCTGTGGTGCGGCCGGGGTTGATTGCCATCAGCATTTATACGTTTTTGTATTCCTGGGATGACTTTGTATTTGCACAGATTATAATGAAGAAAGAGACGATGAAGACATTGCCTGTAGGTATGGCCAGCAGTTTTATCGGGGAATTTATTTTTGACTATGCAGGTATGATGACATTGTCTGTGCTGGCATCTTTGCCGGTGGTGGTGGCGTTTATATTTGCGGGTAAGTATATGGTGGAGGGGCTTACTAGTGGGGCGGTGAAGGGGTAGGATTGAAGGGATATTTAGGGGAGATGAGAGATGTCGGTGGGGGGAGAGGGTGGATAAAAGGTTTGTTAAAAGGTTCGCTCCGGAGCTACGTTGTTGGCGGAGCAAAGGGGTGAACGGCAGAGTTTGGGAATGATACTGATCAATTCGTGCATTTCTTTTTGGGTCAATGCTTGCCGTTTCTTAATGAATATTTGTATATGGCGATAACGTAGCTTGGAGAGGGGATTCTTAACTAAACGGCATTGGTTCAAGGATTATCTGAACGATTCCCTTTTCAGAAAAAATTCATACAAGAATTGACAGAATCCCTTGCATTTTAAGGAAATTTCTGTTACAATAACTTTCCGTGACACATCAATCCTTGCTCTCGGAACTGAAAACGAGGGCCAGAGACCATAAGGAGGTAAGAAACTATGAACAAATATGAGTTAGCTGTTGTTCTTAGCGTAAAACTCGAAGATGAAGAGAGAGCTGCTGCCATTGAGAAGGTAACGGGATACATTACCCGTTTTGGCGGTACTGTGACCAACATTGATGAATGGGGCAAGAAGAGACTTGCCTATGAGATTCAGAAAATGAAAGAGGCATACTACTACTTCATTCAGTTCGAGTCTGATTCCAACTGTCCAAACGAATTGGAGTCCCATATTCGTATTATGGAACCGGTGATCAGATATTTATGCGTAAGACAAGATGCATAACAGATAAAGAAAGCGTGATCGAATGAATAGAGTAATCCTAATGGGTAGATTAACCAGAGATCCGGAAGTAAGATATTCCCAGGGCGAGAGAACGATGGCCATTGCAAGGTATACCCTTGCTGTAGACCGGAGAGGCCGCAGAGGCCAGAGCCAGGACGGAAGCGAGCAGACGGCGGATTTTATTCCCTGTGTGGCATTTGACAGGGCCGGGGAGTTTGCTGAGAAGTATTTCCGTCAGGGAATGCGGGTTTTGATTTCCGGACGCATTCAGACTGGAAGTTATACCAACAGGGATGGACAGAAAGTTTATACAACGGAAGTGATTGTAGATGACCAGGAATTTGCAGACAGTAAGAATGCTTCTGCAGGCGGCGACAGCTACCAGCCTGTGTCAAGGCCGACTCCGGCCAGCGCCATCGGCGATGGATTTATGAATATTCCAGACGGCGTTGAGGACGAAGGTCTTCCGTTTAACTAAATATCACGGATCGTTGGGTTATCGATTATAGAAGGAGGTTGCAGACCATGGCATTCAATAAGAATGATAAAGCTGACGGCGCTAAGGTCAGAAGAGGCGGCGCGATCCGCAGAAGAAAAAAAGTTTGTGTGTTCTGTGGTGAGAAGAATGGCGAGATCGATTACAAGGATACAAACAAGTTAAAGAGATACGTATCGGAGAGAGGCAAGATTCTTCCGAGAAGGATCACAGGAAACTGTGCGAAGCATCAGAGAGCATTGACAGTTGCAGTTAAGAGAGCACGTCATCTGGCGCTGATGCCATATACGATGGAGTAAAGGGATGGGACTGCTGCGATCCGCAGCAGTCCTTTTTTGTACCATAGGAAAGTGTGTCCTATGATACAAAAAAGTGACCTAAGGATCGCACTGTGGCGGAAAGGAATCATGACGTTTAAGCGACCCGCCGCAGGCGGAGAGGCCTGCGGAGCAGGATTCTTTTTTATATTTGGAAATTCAAAGTCATGGACTTGAAGCTTTTCTTATGGTATACTGGGAACACTTAAACGAGTCATACCGAAAGCAGAGCACAATTCGGTGCCTCCAGAGGAGAAAGCCTATGAATAAGAAAAAGAAAGTAAAGGGCCAATTGGGAATCTATCTGCAATGGCCTCTGATCTTAGGGACATTGGTGGTCCTTATGAATGTGGCGGCAGGAGCTGTCAATATAACAGCCGGCCTGGTCATATGCCTGTTTACCCTGGTATATCTGGCCATAGCAATCTTTCTTTATGTCTACAAACGAAAGCGGCTGTTGGCCGGTCTGGTGGAATTCTCCGCGGACTATGCCTGGGTGCAGAAAAAACTGTTGTCAGATCTGGATCTTCCCTATGCGATGACCGATGACACTGGCTATATTTTATGGACCAATGACCGGTTCGCAGAACTGATGAAGGGAGATAACAGTAGTGGGCGCACCTTACCATCTATGTTTCCGGGAATCACAAAAGATATGCTGTCAAGCTTAAAGGAAAGCACCAGCCTGCACATTTCCTTTGGAGAATCAAAATACCGTATGGATCTGAAGCCAGTGATGATGGAGCCGGATGAGCAGGCCGCAGAGTTTTTGGAGGCAGGCCAGAAAAGTTCGCTTTTTGCCGTGTATCTGTTTGACGAGACTGAAATTCTGCAGTACAAACAGGAGATTGATGATCAGAAAATGGTAGCCGGCCTGATCTATCTGGACAATTATGATGAAGCCTTAGAGAGTGTGGAGGAGGTTCGCCGTTCTCTCCTCATGGCTCTGATCGACCGAAAGATCAACAAATATATCTCGGGAATGACCGGAGTGGTGAAAAAGCTGGAGAAGGACAAATATTTTTTTGCTATCAAGCAGCACTATGTGCCGGAGATGCGGGAACAACGCTTCTCCATTCTGGAAGAAGTAAAAGCAGTAAACATTGGCAATGAGATGTCCGTGACATTAAGCATTGGCCTTGGCATGAACGGCGGATCCTATGGGCAGAACTATGAGTTTGCCCGTATGGCCATCGATATGGCCCTGGGGCGCGGAGGCGACCAGGCGGTGATCAAGAGCGCCGAGAAGATTGAATACTTTGGCGGAAAATCTCAACAGCAGGAGAAGACCACCCGAGTCAAGGCACGAGTCAAGGCCCATGCTTTAAGAGAGTTAATGGAGACCAAGGATCGCTTGCTGATCATGGGCCACAGACTGGGGGATGTGGACTCCTTTGGAGCGTCTGTAGGTATCTACCGGATCGCAACAGCCCTGGACAAGAAGGCACATATTGTGATTAACGAAGTGACTTCATCGGTTCGCCCTGTGATGGAGCGGTTTGTCAACAACCAGTATCCGGATGACCTGTTTTTAAACGGAGAGCAGGCGGCAGAGCTGGTAGATGCCAATACCATCCTTGTGGTGGTGGACGTGAACCGTCCAAGCATTACGGATGCGCCTCAGCTTCTCCAGATGGTAAAGACCATTGTCGTGCTGGATCACCACAGGCAGAGCAGCGAGATCATAGACAACGCGGTGCTATCCTACGTGGAGCCCTATGCTTCTTCCGCCTGCGAGATGGTGGCGGAGGTGCTGCAGTACATTGCAGATGATATCAAGATCAAATCCCAGGAAGCAGATGCCATGTATGCTGGTATTGTAATCGATACCAACAATTTTAACAATCAGACAGGAGTTCGTACCTTTGAGGCAGCCGCTTACCTAAGGCGTTGCGGTGCAGATATTACCAGAGTCAGAAAGCTGTTTCGGGACGACATGGAGAACTATAAGGCCAGAGCCCAGGCAGTCAACCAGGCAGAGGTATTCGAGAAAGCCTTTGCTATCAGCGAATGTCCCACCCAGGGCATTGAGAATCCAACGATTGTTGCGGCCCAGGCGGCCAATGAATTGTTGGAAATTAAGGGAATCAAGGCTTCTGTGGTAATGTCTAAGTATAATGGAATGATCTACCTAAGCGCCCGTTCCATAGATGAGGTCAATGTACAGGTGATGATGGAGCGTTTAGGCGGCGGTGGCCATCGTGCTATGGCGGGAGCCCAGCTGAAAGGAGTTTCCATTGACGAGGCAAAGCAGAAACTGAAAGAAGTAATCAAAGAAATGATAGAAAAAGGCGAAGTCAGCTAAAGAAGAGACGAGGAGGAGACGATAATGGAGATTGTTTTATTAGAAGATGTAAAAACTCTGGGGAAAAAGGGCCAGGTTGTCAAGGTAAATGAAGGTTACGCCCGGAATTTTATTTTGCCCAAAAAGCTAGGGGTGGAAGCTACATCAAAAAATTTGAATGACTTAAAGCTTAAGAAGGCCAATGAAGAGAAGATCGCAGCCCAGCAGCTGGCAGCGGCAAGGGAACTGGGAGATAAGCTGGAAAAAGCATCGGTGACCCTGGCCATCAAAGCAGGGGACAACGGAAAAGCGTTTGGCTCCGTATCAAGCAAAGAGATTGCCAAGGCAATTGAAGACCAATTAAGCCTGGATATTGACAAGAAGAAGCTGGTGCTTCCAGAACCGTTAAAAACCTTTGGAACTCATGAGGTGCCGGTAAAGCTTCATAAGGATGTGACAGCAAAGCTGGCGGTTAAGGTAGTAGAAGCGTAAGGAGAATACCATGGATGAAGCCCTCATAAAGCGGGTACTCCCTCACAGCATTGAGGGGGAACAATCGGTCATCGGTTCTATGCTGATGGACCGGGAGGCCATCATCGCCGCTTCTGAGATTGTCACGGCAGATGACTTCTATCAGCACCCCTATGGCATTATGTTTGAGGCGATGGTTGAACTGTTTAACGAAGGAAAACCAGTGGATCTGGTGACGCTCCAGGATCGATTGAAGGAGAAGGATGTACCGCCAGAGATTTCCAGTCTGGACTTTGTCCGGGATATCATTACCACGGTGCCTACATCAGCCAATGTGAAATCCTACGCCACCATTGTAAAAGAAAAGGCTGTGTTGCGGAGGCTGATCCGGATCAACGAGGAGATTGCCAACACCTGCTATCTGGGTAGGGAGCCCTTGGAGACCATTTTGGCAGACACAGAAAAGAAGATTTTTGACCTGCTCCAGAATCGGAATTCTGGAGAGTTTGTTCCGATTCGCCAGGTGGCTTTAAATGTGTTGGAGAACATAGAGAAGGCATATAGGACCAGGGAGACAGTTACAGGAGTTCCCACAGGGTTTCACGATCTGGATTACAAGACATCAGGGTTTCAGCCCTCTGACCTGATTCTTCTTGCTGCCCGTCCCTCCATGGGCAAGACGGCATTTGTCCTGAATGTGGTGGATTATGTGACGGTGAGAAGGGGAATACCATGCATGGTATTCAGCCTTGAGATGTCCAAGGAACAGCTGGTAAACCGTATGCTGTCCATGGAATCCAATGTAGATACCCAGAAACTGCGGACAGGTACTTTGACAGATTCGGATTGGGACGCTGTGGTGGAGGGGGTTGGAGTCATTGGCAGTTCCACTCTGATTATTGACGATACTCCCGGGATTTCTGTCACAGAGCTGCGTTCCAAATGCCGAAAGGTTAAGCTGGAACATGGGCTGGGTATGGTGATTATCGATTACCTTCAGTTGATGACAGGAAGCGGGAAAAACGGTGACAACCGTCAGCAGGAGATCTCTGAGATCTCCCGTTCTCTGAAGGCTCTGGCCAGGGAGTTAAAGGCTCCGGTTGTGGCTCTGTCCCAGCTGAGCCGTGCCTGTGAGACCAGGGCGGATCACCGCCCTATGCTTTCAGACCTTCGTGAGTCAGGCGCTATCGAGCAGGACGCGGATGTCGTTATGTTTCTGTACCGGGATGATTATTATAATAAAGATTCTGAAATGAAGGATATCGCGGAGGTCATTATTGCCAAACAGAGAAATGGTCCTATTGGAACCGTGAATCTGTTGTGGATGCCTCAGTTTACGAAGTTTGTCAATGCGGTCAGACAGCCGGAACAGCATTGACATACTGACACAAAAGACAAACACTACGAAATTTCTGTCAAAATACCGGAAACCAGATTTGCAGACAGCACTGGGCCGGTATTTTTTTATTTTTTAATCATAATATTTATTCTTAAGTCATATGATGTTAATAAGGTATGGACATGCACACAGAATGCAAAGAAGGATTGTGTTATTATGAACCAAAGGAGAGGATCATATGGCGGAGATACGTTATTTGATATCAGATGCAGCCAAAAAGGTAGATGTGGAATCCCATGTTCTTCGATATTGGGAGGATGAGTTGGAAATGCAGATTCCAAGAAATGAGATGGGACATCGGTATTATACGGATTACCAGATCCGCTTATTTCGTCAGATAAAGGAACTGAAAGAGAAAGGATACCAGCTGAAGGCAATCAAAGGTGCCTTAAATAAAATGTCAGGCGGGATGAATGACATCATCATTGCCGAAGATTATATGGAGGAAGATATGAAAGCAGCCTGGAAAGAGAGCCAAATAAGAGAGGGGCATATGAAGGAGAGGCAGACAAAAGAGAAAGAAAAGGAAGGGGAAAATGCCTGTAAAACGGAGTCCGAAGCTCAGGAGATAAGCCTTGAGACAGCCGCTCCCATACAGCCGTTTAAGACAGCCGATATAACGTCTGAGAAGATGGCGCAGCTTCAGAGCATCATGAATCATATCATTGGACAGGCTATGGAAGCCAACATGGAGAGGATCAGCAAAGAAATAACAAAAGAGGTCAGTGAAAATGTCAGCGAGACCATCAGTGAAAATGTCAGTGAAAATGTGACCGACCGGGTGATGAAAGAAGTGGAGTATCTGCTTCGTGTCAATGATGAGAAGGAAGAAGAGCGGTTCAAGCAGTTGGATGAAACCATACGGGCCTATCAGAAAAACGGAAGAGGGAGAGCGGAAGCAGCGGCAACGAAGATGCCCTTTTTCAAAAAGAAGAAATTTGGAAAAAGCGGGAAGAAGCTTTTTTAGAAACCATAGGGCCCTCTGCCTGGCAGGGAGCCCCGTGATGGAACGGATCATCCGCATGCTTTTACAAAATGTGAAAACAGGCTGGCAGCGGATGGATCCTGACCCCATAGATACTCCGGATGCCATTGAACGCCAACCAGAAACGGATAGTCTGGCATTTCTATGGCCTCGATGAGCCCATCCGGCCCAGTACCGCTTACGATACATCCGGCGGCCAAGTCTTTAACAGCCTGATGATGCATGCTGTTTACCTTGATGCTTGAAGACTGACAGATACTTGCCAACCTGGTTCCAGGAACGATGGATACAGAGTGGGACGGGGTAGCATAAGGAAACGGCTGCTTGTGGGCAATGGGGAAGGCTTGGGGAAACTGGCTGGGAAGATCCTGGTATATGGTGCCTCCCAGACCGATATTGATCAGCTGGATTCCGCGGCAGATACCTAGAATCGGCTTTTTCGCTTCCATAACAAGACGCAAAAGGGTTAATTCCAGAGAATCCCGTTTGTCTGACACCTCTCCGCAGTGTATATGGGTCTCCTCTCCAAACAAAAAGGGATGGACATCCGGGCCGCCGGTGAAAAGGAAACCGTCCAGCATGGAAACCAATTGCTTCAGATCCGGCTCTTCCAACTCTAGTGGCAGGACAACCGGAGCGCCGCCGGCTCCTTTAACGGCACCTAAGTAAGTATTTCGCATAGAGATATCGTTGGTATGGATGTCATGGGATGGGGTTAAGCCAATGAATGGTCTGCTCATAAAGTCCTCCTGGATTTTGTTTCATGAAAATAAATGCCTCTTCCTGTTATGGAAGAGGCATTTATGTATTTGCGGATTATAAATTAAGCCTCGCTGATAGCGCCGGTTGGGCAAGCAGCCTCACAAGCACCACAATCGATGCAAGTATCTGCGTCAATCACATACTGGGAATCACCCTGAGAAATTGCATTAACTGGGCACTCGCCTTCACAAGTACCACAAGATACACAAGCATCACTGATAACACGTGCCATGGTTATTACCTCCTTATATTCTATGCATTTGCTATCATTCTATACTATAATCCGGAAATATTCAAGTGGAAATTGTAGGCGCAATTGTACAAAATTGAAAGCAATATTAGTTAGTTTAAACTAATGAAAGGAGAATGTCAGATTTGGGAAGAAAATTCGGCCTTGCCAAGCGTAGAGAAAAGTATTATAGTAATATACAGTACGGATAAAGGAGGAAATACTAATGCAGATTAGTAAAGATATGTTGATCGGCCAGATGGTTCAGATGGATGAACTGATTCCGCAGATGCTTATGTCAGCTGGAATGCATTGTCTGGGATGCCCGTCCGCTCAGGCGGAGAGCCTGGAGGAAGCCTGCATGGTTCATGGTATCGACTGTGATGATCTGGTATCCAAGATGAATGAGGTTCTGGCCACACGCTGACCAGTATCAAAGATGTAAAAAGGGGCTGTCCAAACCGGGACAGCTCCTTTTTCAGTTATGTTCAGATACGCCTAAAAACCTGGAGTGCCTTATCTTTACAGATGATCTCATAGTGCTCTGTATAGTAAGCTTCACTGGCATATTCATGACGGATCTTCGTCCCGTAGTCAGACAGAATGTTGCAGACCCGGCTGAATGATAAATTATCGGATCCTTCTTCCTTGACTACCAGATAATATTGGAATGTACCTGGCTTTTTATATAGTGTATTCACTCCATCATATAAATCCCCACAAGCCCTGGCAGCAGCAGAAACATGGTCTAAGCTGCTGAAAGAGTAGATGCGTACAGGAGATACCAGGCTGGAAGAAGAGTCCGAATCCGTAGGTTCACCTTCCAGGGAGGAACGCTCATCCTGGCCTGAAGAGGGAAGTCCTAAAAGCTTGGCCAATCCGTCCGCCCCTTCCAGCAGCTCACTGGCCAACTGGGACAATGCGTCGGTTCCCTCCTCGGAATAAGGCGAAAACTTGGAAAACCGGGTATCCAGCTCATCCGGGTCTTCGATCTTGGTGATAACCAACATGACGCTTTCATTGGACAAGGGAATGGCTTCTACCATAAGCGGAATATCTTCGGCCTCGAACCCAACCTCACTGGAAGCTTTCTGGATCATCTCCCGAAACAAGTTGCGCGCCTTCTCGCTTCCATATGCCAGTTCCCTTAAGTTTAAATTCCTTACGCTTAGATCAAAACTGGTCAGAGTGCAGCGAATCTGATTGTCATTGATGCGTTCTATTTTCATAGGATCACTTCCTTTGCAGAAAAAGTAGTTTTACCATTATCTTAAAAGTGAATAAAATAATGCAATATAAATATACTATATAATACGGTCAAATAGCAATTACTATGTACACTTTTTTATGAAAAATTTATGGAATTTCAAATTTGCCATTGCATAAAAGAGGAATTTGTATTAATATATGGTCTATAAGAGATGATGTTGAGAAAGAAATTGAGGAAAATGGTTAAAATGTTGGAAAGGAGGCGAGTGAATAGAAGACGCGATTCTGTTTGGGAAATACCGTCTGCTCCGCATCTTAGGAAGAGGAAGGAGTGGTACCGTATACCTTGCCCACCATTTGGAACTGGATGAGTACCGGGCCATTAAGGAAGTACCAAAATCCGATGTCTGTTATCAGCGGTTTCGGAAGGAGGCACTGCTACTTAAGCGGCTGCGGCATCCTGGCATTCCCATTGTATATGATTTAGAAGAAGAATCTGATTGTAGTTATCTTATTGAAGAGTTTCTGGAAGGAGACTCACTCTATGACCTGATGAAAAGAAAAGGTCATCTGAACCAGGACACAGTGATCCGTTATGGAATCCAGATCTGTGACTTGGTACATTATCTGCATTCCGCAGAAGAATTCCCTATCTTGTATCTTGATTTACAGCCAAGAAATTTATTGTTATGTCATGAGCAGATAAAATTATTGGATTTTGACCACGCAGATACGCTAAAAGAGGCCAATCAATCTCCCAGCCGCTATGGGACACCTGGTTACTGTGCACCAGAACAGCAGGGGGAAGAAGAACTGGGGATATACACCGATGTATATCAGATTGGAGCAGTGTTGGCATTCTTACTGACTGGGCACGGACAGACAGAAGGACAGAAAACAGAATTGAAAGGGCGTTTGGGAATCATAATCCGCAGGTGTCTTCATACGGACAGAAAGAAACGATACCAATCTGCTCTTGAATTAAAGCAGGATCTGGAAGAACTGCTTACGAAAACAGAAGGAGTCAGACAACATCAGCAGACATCTCTTATAATCGCTTTTGCCGGGGCCCATGCAGGCGCGGGTACGACCCACTTGGCCATTGGGCTTTGCGCATATCTGACAAGGAACGGATACCAATGCCTGTATGAAGAGTGGAATCAGTCCAACCATGTGCGTTGCATGGCGGAAACCTTAAGAAAGGAGACAGATTCCTATGGCATTTATACGGTGTTTGGCCTTCCGATGAAACCCCGCTATGGAAAGGCGATTCATATGAAGCCCTGCACCTATCCGGTTGTGGTCAGAGACTATGGAAGTGATTGGAATAAGTTGGCCGATACGGAAGAGTGTAGCCTATGGTTTTTTATAACAGGAGGAAAGTGGTGGCAACAGAAAGAAGGGGAGGAGGCAATTGACTGTCTGAGGGAGAGAAGAGAAGCCCTCCGTATGACAATTATCTATAACCATGTTGTTCAGGGGGCGGTAAAAAAGATGCCGGGAGAGTACCGTTGCCTGCGGGCACCGGAATTTACCAATCCTTTTTTACGAACCCAGCAGACAGACTCCTTTTACCGCATGTTAGCGGAAGAACTTAAGCTCCTGTTAAGGACAGAAAAAAACGGGAAACTATGGGAATCAATCAAAGGCGTATTTGGAAAAAAAGAACAAGAAGTATCTATGAACCGTCACAGATCATAGGGGTGATTGGATCCGGGCGAGGTGTGGGCGTAACCCATTTCAGCGTTCTGACATCCAACTATCTTTGCAGCGGGCGGGGAGAAAAAACAGCGGTTCTGGAGTGGAATCATCACGGCGACATGGCAAGGCTTGGAAATGCCTGTACGGAAGCAGGACAGCAGGAGACAGTTTATCAGATTCAGGAGGTTGATTTTTATCCCGAAGCCGATGAACTTTGCCTGGCAGAATGTCTTCGGAACCGGTATCAGAAAATAGTCATTGATTTTGGAGCAATACAGGAACTAAAAAGCGCAGAACTTTTGCGCTGCCATAAAGTATTTTTTATTCTTTCATTCAGCGAATGGCAAAAAGGTGCATTTGGGGAGACGGATACATGGCAGGAATGGGCCATAAAAAATGGCTGGCAATGCCTGGCTGCGTTTGGCAGTGAGGAATCCAGAATACAATGGAATAAACGGCGCAAACCCACCGTGCTTCGCATTCCCTTTTCAGTAGATGCATTTACAGTCACAAAAGAACAAGCGGACTGGATGAAACGGTTGATGTAATGGAAATGGTAAATTAGACAACTCCGCTTCCAAGTGATGTGTCACAAACCTTCAGGGAAGGAAGCGGAGAAATCAGGAGAGTGGGAAAATGAAAAAACGGTATCTGAAAGAAGATCAGAAAAAATATATTAATGGGTTAAAACGGTATGAGTCAAAGGGAATACCAGTCTATATTGACGGAGAACAGCCCAAGGATAGTGATTGGGAGAAAATATTTCAGATACGGGAGGACGGTTTTTTTTACATGTGCGATTATGTAGGGTCAGGGGACGGAAGGCTGAAAGAGATTCACTTTGACCTGGTATACAACCGATAAAATAAGATTGTTGGAAAAACGGGAGCTCTGGGAGTATCATTTTCCGTCTGCAGCCAAAGACAGGGCATGGGATAGGGGTTCTTTTAATAGAAACTTAAGATACAAGCTGCAGAAAATATGGTATAATCTCGACAGAGATTATACCAGCGCTGATTTGCTGTCCGACGAAGGAGGACAAAGTCATTGGCAAATCATGTGCATCCCCCGGAAGGAGTACGTCCGGAGGACAATAAAACAATTTGGTAAGAATGGAAATTACGCAGGAGGATTCAATTTGAAAAAAAAGCTGATCCCATATTTGATTGTTGTGGGGCTGATCGTCTTAATCGTGGCAGGTACACTGGGGGTACGGATCCTGCAAAGGTACATTCCTACAAAGGAGCAGGCGGATATCAGCCAGCTCCTCGGTGTGGAGGGAGAGAAGACCGCAATATATCTTAACGATGAGCTGCAGGAGGAACAGGGAATTACCAGGGACAATCAGACTTATCTTCCGATTCAGTGGGTGAATGAGCAGCTGAATGAAAAATTTTATTGGGACGAAGTAGAGAAACTCCTGGTTTACACGCTTCCGGATGCCATTGTCTATGCGGACAGGAGAACCATGGGAAGTGAGGGGAAGCCTCTGATTTTAGTTGAGGGCGATGAGATCTACCTTTCCGCTGGCCTGGTTGGCAACTACACGGATATCCATACGGAAGTGTACAATACACAAGAATATAAACGCATTTATATCAACCGTTCCGGACAATCCTGGCAGCTGGGAGACGTTAAGAAGAAGACAGCAGTAAGGGAACTGGGAGGAATCAAAAGCCCGATTATTACAACCCTTGAAAAGGGGGGGAAATTCCGGATTCTGGAACAGATGACCGAGTGGTCCAAGGTTCGCACGGAAGATGGATTTATTGGCTATATTCCCAATAAGCGGATGAATGAGACATGGACGGAGAGACAGACAGACCTGTTTGTTGAGCCCTTGTACAGTTCCATTTCTCTGGACGAAAAGATTTGCCTGGCTTGGCATCAGGTGACTACAGCAGAGGCCAATGGGGCATTGGAGGAGCTGATAGCCAACACCAAAGGGGTCAATGTCATTGCCCCCACCTGGTTTGCGCTTACAGACAATGAGGGAAGCTATCACTCGTTTGCCGATCAGTCCTATGTGGATCTGGTTCATGACAAAGGGATGCAGGTTTGGGCTGTCCTGGACAATTTTAACCGTGGGGAGAATGTGAAGTCTGAGGTACTATTTGCCAGGACATCTGTGAGAAAGGAACTGATCGCCCATCTGATAGATGAGGTAAAGCAATACGGGATAGATGGAATCAATCTGGATATCGAAGGAATCAAGCCGGAGGCTGGTCCCCACTATGTTCAGTTTATCCGTGAACTTTCTGTATCCTGCCGCAAGGAAGGGATTATTTTGTCGGTGGATAACTATGTTCCCTCGGCATATACGTCGTTCTATAACCGCGCAGAGCAAGGGAGAGTGGCAGATTATGTGATTATTATGGCCTATGATGAGCATTATGCCGGCGGGGAAGCTGGTTCGGTCTCATCGTTAGCCTATGTAGAGAAAGGAATTCAAGATACCATTCATGAGGTTCCCAAGGAAAAAGTGATCTGTGCCATCCCATTTTACACCAGGGTATGGACAGAAGACGGAGACGAGACAACTTCTTCTGCTCTTGGCATAGCGGCTACTGGCAGCTGGATCGAGGAGAACCAGGTTAAGCTGTATTGGCAGGAGGAACTGGGGCAGTATTACGGGGAATTGGAGACGGAGGAGGGCCTTAAGCTTATCTGGGTAGAAGATGAAACTTCTCTGGGGCTTAAAATGGAACAGATTAGGGAAGCGGATCTGGCCGGCGTGGCTTGCTGGAAATTGGGGTTTGAGCCGGAATCTATCTGGGATGTAGTAAAGGTAAACGAGTAAGAGGGGCAGTAGAATGAGAAAACGGGTCATTCCGGTTTTTCTGGCCGGATTTCTGGCAACAGTAGTTTGCACGGCATGTAATCAATATGATTCACAATCAGTATCAGGTCCGGAGATTGAACGAGTAGACGAAGCATCTACTGAGGCAGAAGGGCCTACGCTTTCTAAGCAGGAGGAGTTGGAGGAGACCATACCGCCTTTGGAACTGGGGGAATCCAGAAAAGAAGAGATCAATCCGGAGATTGTCATTGCCACGGATATTCATTATCTGGCCAAGGAACTGACAGATTTTGGAACAGCATTTGAGGAGAAGGTAAAACATGGAGACGGAAAGGTAACCACCTATGTTTGGGAAATCACAGATGCATTTATTGATGAGGTTATCGAGAGAAAACCGCAGGCTTTGATCATAAGCGGAGATCTTACCCTGGAAGGAGAGAAGCTAAGCCATGAGGCATTTGCGCAAAAATTGGGGAAGCTGGAGGATCATGGAATCCCTGTATATGTGATTCCGGGAAACCATGATATCAATAATCCGAAGGCTGCTTCCTATAAGGGGGCGGAAGTGATTCCGGCGACCAGGACAACTCCAGAGGAATTTGCCACTATTTACCGTGATTTTGGCTATGATGAGGCAATCAGCAGGGATCCGGCTTCCTTAAGCTACATAGCTCAGTTAAAAGACGGAACCTGGCTTCTGATGCTGGACAGCTGCCAATATGAGGACGGCAATCTGGTAGGAGGCATGATTCAGACAGAAACCTATGAATGGATGGAGGAGATACTGGATACCGCCTGGTTTGAAAAACGCCAGGTGATTGCGGTCGCCCATCATAATTTGTTTGAGGAAAGCAGAGTCTATGAGACCAACTGCACCATAGAACACGCAGAGGAACTGGTGGATCTGCTGTCAGGCTGGGACATCAATCTGTACTTAAGCGGACATCTTCATGTCCAGCATTATCGGTCTTCGGAGGAGGATGAGATCGATGAGATTGTGACTGGCTCATTGAGCATGTCGCCATGTACCTATGGAGTATTGAAGTATTTTGGAGCCGGAGCCTACACCTATCATACAGAGCATGTGCAGGTATCCGAATGGGTGGAAGATAAAAGAAATCCGGATGCCAATCTTCAAAACTTTGAAAATTATGCAGATACCTTTTTGCAGGAAATATTTTACAATCAGGCATTGGAGAATCTAAAGAAATATAATCTGCCTACGAGAGAGCGGGAGGAGATGGCGGAGATCTACGCGCTGCTAAATGTATATGCTGTAGGCGGAGATGCCTGGCGGATCAGAGACCGGATCATTGCGATGCCGGCGTTTAACCAATGGCAGGAGTATGACAGGACGGATATTTTCTGTATGTATATGAATGAGATTGTAGAAGATGCGATATATGACTACAATGTATTTACCAGGCCATAGAATGGGCACTGGGTATTCATAAAACCCCTTTCTAAGGGCAGGTAACAAGACCCGCTCTTAGAAAGGGGTTTTTACGATAATGGAAGGAGTGACTACATGGCTGCTTTGGCGTGCCGTTTACTCTCTGGTGTTTAGATATTCCATGATTCCCATATGAATCGTCCATGCCAAACGGTTTTGATAGTCTTCTGATGTCAGAAGAGAGGATTCCTTCCAGTTGCTTAAGAAACCGCACTCCACAATGACAATCGGTTGCTTCACATGCAGCAGCAGATAGTAACTGTCATTGGCCTTGGCTTTTCGTGTATTGTTTTCCCCCAGAATAAAGTCAAAACGTTTTTGGAGAGTTTCAGCCAAGCGTTTCCCGTTTTCAGAACGCTTATAGTAAAAAACCTGGCCGCCGCTTACAGATTCTTCATGATAACTGTTTTGGTGGATGCTGATTACCAGATCAGGAGCCGCATCATTGATCAATTGGCAGCGGGCTTTCATATCTGCCATTTTTTTGTGATTATCCTGTTCTTTGTACAGACCCCGGTCGTCCTCCCGGGTCATGATTACTTGTACATCCGAAGCTTCCAGATATTGTTTTAGCAGCTGGGCAATCTGCAGGTTAATATCTTTCTCCAAGGTTCCGTCTACACCGATTTTGCCGGGATCGTTGCCTCCATGGCCGCTGTCGATCACCACAACCGGCTTTTTTTCTGCTGGCGTGACGGAGGAACTGGAGGTTAAGATGGCTGCCTGCCAGGAAAGATTGTATATCAGAACGAAAAGGATAAGGGCCATAACCGCTTCCACAGCCGGAAGGAGGTAAGAAGGTAGTAGTTTGCCTTGGGCGTTGTCGGGGAATTTCATGGTTGGCTCCTGATGGTTCCATTAGTTTAATATATTGGTGGACAAGAGAAAAAAGAACTGCATTGGGATGGTTGCATTCTATTTCTTATTTTGGTATGATAAGGGGCAGCTGTAAGGCTGTTGTGTGGGCCGCCTGAAGAGGGGAGATGAGACAGACATGAAAGTGATAAAGATAGAGAAAGAGGCAATAGATGACACATTGCTTGCACAAGCCGCCAGGTGCATACAGGATGGCGGTTTGGTGGCATTTCCGACAGAGACTGTGTATGGATTGGGAGCGAATGCGTTGAATCGGGAAGCGGCCAGGAAGATTTATGCTGCGAAAGGCCGCCCGTCGGATAATCCTCTGATTGTACACATTGGACATGTAGAGGAGTTGAAATCATTGGTAAGGGAGGTTCCTGAGGCGGGGAAAAAGCTTATGGAGACTTATTGGCCAGGGCCATTGACGCTTATTTTTCCAAAGAACGATGAGGTTCCTGACGAGACCACGGGAGGTTTGGATACTGTGGCGGTTCGGATGCCTGAGGATCCTATAGCGATTCGTTTGATTGAGATGGCCGGGGTTCCTATAGCCGCCCCCAGCGCCAATACCTCAGGAAGGCCCAGCCCTACTACGGCAGAGCATGTATACCAGGATATGAATGGAAGGATCGATATGCTGATAGATGGAGGGCCAGTGGGGATCGGGGTAGAGTCCACCATTGTTGATGTATCTGGACCGGTGCCAGTATTGTTAAGGCCTGGCGCGGTTACCATGGAGATGCTCCATGAGACAGTGGGGAATGTGGAGACAGACCAGGCAGTTCTTGGGCCGGTAAGTGCCGGAACGAAACCAAAGGCTCCAGGCATGAAGTACCGCCATTATGCGCCGAAAGCCCAGATGGTTTTAGTAGAAGCGGGGGAAGGGGCCAGGGAGACAGTGACAGAAAGGATCAACCGTCTGGCTGGAGAGAAGATGGATCAGGGATTTTGCGTGGGAATTATCTGCACGGAGGAGACGGCGCTACAGTATCCCAGAGGAATTGTGAAAAGCCTGGGAGTCCGCGCCCAAGAGGAGACCATAGCACACAATCTGTTTGCTGTGTTGAGGGAATTTGATGACCTTCAGGCAGATTATATCTTTTCAGAATGTTTTTCGACATCCCATCTGGGACAAGCCATCATGAACCGTTTATCAAAAGCAGCAGGATACCATGTGGTCCGCACTGGAGAGAAACCTGAATGAAGATTTTATTGGTAGCAGTCAATGCAAAATACATCCATTCCAACCTGGGCATATACAGTTTAAAAGCCTATGGGAACCAGATGCTTTTAAAGAAGGCGCAAAGTGGGCAGACAACTCCGTCAGGGTCAGGAACCCTGCGGATTGATCTGGCGGAATATACCATCAATCAGCAGCCAGATGACATCCTTTCCGATATCTACAGGCAGGAGCCCCAGGTGATCGGGTTCTCTTGCTATATCTGGAACATTCCGATGATCAGGCAGCTTTTGAGGGACATTCCCAAGGTCCTTCCCCATACAGATATCTGGCTTGGGGGGCCGGAAGCGTCCTGTAACGCAGTCAGGCTTTTGGAGGAAGAGGCCTCTGTCACCGGGATTATGGCTGGGGAAGGAGAAGCAACCTTTGCGGAATTGGCAGAAGCCTATGGTGGAAGAAAAGAACAGAAAAGAGGCTGGAAGGAGCAGATTTCAGGAATTTTGTTTCGGAATGAGAATGGGGAGATTGTTAAAACCGCTTCCAGGCCGCTTCTAAATCTGGATGAGATTCCGTTTCCCTACAAAGAACTGGAAGGGGTGGAACATCGGATTCTCTACTATGAGAGTAGCAGGGGATGTCCCTTCCGATGCAGTTATTGTCTGTCCTCTGTAGATAAGACGGTACGGTTCCGCAGTCTGAATCTGGTGAAAAAGGAATTGGATTTTTTTCTGGAACATAAAGTGCCTCAGGTGAAATTCGTGGACAGGACATTTAATTGTAAGAAAAGCCATGCCTTGTCTATCTGGAATTATCTGCTGAAACACGATAATGGGATTACTAACTTTCACTTTGAGATAGCCGGTGACTTGTTGGATGATGAGGAACTGGCGGTGTTAAAGCGGATGAGAAAAGGGCTGGTACAGCTGGAGATAGGGGTACAGAGCACCAATCCCCAGACTATCCGGGAGATCCACAGAGAGATGGATTTAAAGCAGTTACAACGGATGGTTGCTTCCATAAAAACCTTTGGAAATATCCACCAGCACTTAGATCTGATCGCAGGGCTGCCCTATGAAGGATTGGCTCGTTTTAAGAGATCCTTTGATGAGGTATACCGGATGAAGCCGGAGCAGCTTCAGCTGGGATTTCTGAAGGTGCTGGCTGGATCTCATATGGCGGAGGCAGCAAAAGAATATGGAATTCGTTATCATGAAGCTCCACCATATGAAGTTCTTTCCACTGCCTGGATCAATTACAGTGAGATTCTGCAGTTAAAGGCAGTGGAGGAGATGGTAGAAGTATACTATAACAGCAGACAGTTTACAAACACACTGGAAGAGATGGAATCGTATTGGGATTCTCCATTTGCCATGTTTGAGGAGTTGGCCCGGTATTATGAAGCGAGAGGATTATCGGACATAAAACACAGCCGCCTGGCCCGATATGAGGTATTGTTTGAATTTTTAACGCAGCAGGGTGGGGATAGGGAAGTATACCGGGACTGCCTGATCTGTGATCTTTATCTGAGGGAAAATATGAAAAGCCGTCCGTCTTTTGCCAGAGATTTAAGCCCCTGGAAGGAAAAAATACGTCAGTTTTTTCAGGAGGAGGAAAAGAACCCTGTATATCTGAAAGGATATGAAGGGTATGATGCCAGACAGATAAGCAAGATGGCTCATCTGGAAGTCATGATGGATGGCAGTATGATTCTGTTTGATTATAAAAACAGAGATATCCTTACCTACAATGCGAAAGCGGTGAAAATAAATGGTTAACATTCCAGTTTCTTATGTGGCAGTTGATATAGAGACCACAGGCCTGAATCCTAAAACCGATAAGATCATTGAGATTGCCGGAGTCTTAGTCCGAGACGGGAAAATTGTGGAAGAAAAAGCAACTTTGGTTAATCCCAGACAAGAACTGAGCCAGCATATCCGGCAGTTGACAGGAATTCAGGATGATATGCTGAAAGATGCTCCTGGGATCGAGAGGGTGATAGGCGAGTATGTGGAATTTTGTGAGGGGCTGCCTCTCTTAGGCCACAACGTAATGTTTGATTATCGTTTCTTAAAGAAGGCGGCTGTCAACCAAGGCCTGGCGTTTGATAAAGAAGGGATCGACACCCTTCAGCTGAGCAGGGTATTTATGCCGGCAAAGCAGAAGAAAAATCTGGCCGATGCGTGCCAGTATTTCCAGGTGAAAACCGGAGCTGCTCACCGGGCATTGGTAGATGCCAGGGGAGCCCATGATCTGTACCAGGTATTGGCTGATCGGTTTGGGGACTGTGGAGCAGAACGGTTTTCCCCCAGACAGCTGGTCTATAAGATAAAAAAAGAACAGTTGGCATCAAAAAGGCAAAAAGAAGTCTTGCATCAACTGCTAAAATATCATAAAATAGAAATAACTGTGCAGATAGACTATTTATCCAGAAATGAGATATCCAGAATGACGGATAAGATTATATCACAGTACGGAAGAATATACGGCACGAAAGCATAGAAAGGCGAGTACAGTTATGATGGATTTCAACAATAAGAAGACAAGAAAGATTGTGTCTACGATCATCGTGATTTTGTTGGTGCTGGCAATGGTGGCACCTATGGTTTTTGGAGCGATTACATTCTAGTACTTCTATTTTGTACTAGGCAGTTTTTGAAGTTTGAGGAGCAGTATTATGAAAGGGAAGAAATGGGTGAGAAAGGTCTGTACCGTGGCCATTGGTCTGACCTTATTTTTAGCGGTGGATGCATGGGCGGATGTGGTTCCCAAGGGAGTCTATGTTGATGGACAGGACTTGGGAGGCACAGACGTGGAAGAAGCCAAACAGAAGGTGGAAGCGTACGTGTCTCAGATGTCCCAACAGTCTGTGGCGCTGGAAGTGGCGGGGACAAAGGTGGAGACTACGGCAAAGCAGCTGGGCTTTCACTGGGAGAATACAGATGCTCTAGAGAATGCGATTGAAGAGTACGGCTCCGGTGATATTATTGACCGTTATTTGAAACAGAAGGATCTGGAGAATCATCCAATGGATATCCAGTTGGAATTTAAGATAGATGAAGGCGCAGTGACGGATTTTGTGACAACCCAATGCCAGCCGTTTGTCCAGGAGGCGATAGACGCTTCCATTGTCAGGGAGAACGGGGCGTTTGTAGTAACCCCGTCCCAGAATGGTATTTCTGTAGATTTGGATGCCACCATAAGCCAACTGAATGAGGCACTAAAAGATGGGCTGAAGGAGCCCATTCTGGTAGCAGCAGAAGTGACCGAGACACAGCCGGCAAAGACGACAGAGATGCTTTCCTCCATTCAGGATGTTCTTGGCACATTTTCTACAGACTTTTCCAGCAGTGGTGCATCCCGCTCGAAAAATCTGCAGGTTGGATCCGGGAAGATCAATGGTGCGGTGCTGATGCCAGGAGAGACGTTATCCGGATATGAATGTATGCATCCTTTTACGAAAGCCAATGGGTATGCATCTGCGGCAGCCTATGAGAATGGGCAGGTGGTAGACAGTGTAGGAGGAGGTGTGTGTCAGATTGCAACCACTCTTTACAATGCGGCTCTGCTTGCGGAGATGGAGATCACGCAGCGCCAGAATCATTCTATGGTGGTCAGCTATGTAAAACCATCCAACGATGCAGCGATTGCAGGCACTTATAAAGATATCAAGATTACCAATCCATATGACACGCCGGTTTACATTGAGGGCGGTACATCCGGGAAGACATTGACCTTTACCATCTATGGAAAGGAGACACGTCCAGCCAACCGAACCATCAAGTATGTATCGGAGACGTTGGGAGTGACAGATCCGGGAGAGCCGATTACCAATGTGGATCCGTCGTTACAGCCAGGTGCCAGAGTGCGGGTACAGGCAGCGCACCGCGGCGTTCGGTCCCGGTTGTGGAAATATGTATACATTGACGGGGTAGAGACAGAAAAGACCATTCTTCATACTGATACCTACAATGCGTCAAAGGCGATCTACCGGGTAGGCCCGGAGGTTCCGCCGGCAGTACCGACGGAAGGCATGCCAGCAGAGGGAGATCCGTCTGCGGTAAATCCGACACCGGATCCAGGAGCAGTAAGCCCAGACCCAGGAGCAGCCAACCCAGCACCGGATCCAGGAGCGGTAAACCCGGCTCCAGATCCAGGAGCAGCCAGTCCGGCCCCAGACCCGGGAGCAGTAAACCCGGCACCGGATCCAGGAGCAGTAAACCCGGCTCCAGATCCAGGAGCGGCTAGTCCGGCTCCGGATCCAGCGGCAGGTGCTTAAACCAGTGTCTTTCAAGCATAATAGCAATAATACCAGGATGATAAGTATCTGGCTTGTAAGATAGGAGACAAGTAAGGAATAATCATGAAACCAGCAGGACAAGGAAATACCAACCATATTATCTTGCAAAATCTGGAACCGGAAAATCCGATGCCTGGTCATGTAATGCCAGGCCAGGATTTGGTAGTTGCAGGTTTTGTGGGATTGGATGGTGCCAGGAGGATTGTGGAGGAGAAGGAGGCAGAATTGCTCTCCAGATTTTCCAGAGGCTATCTCCAGGAGATTCAAAGGATTCCGGAAGAGGATCAAAAGGATTGGGACAATTTAAGACAGGCAGGTGCCATCTGTTGGAAAGAGGCAGGAGAGGGCGGTATTCATACCGCCCTCTGGAATATTTCTGAGACATATGGCATAGGGTTTCAAATTGACCTGTGTCGGATTCCCATTAAGCAGAGCACCATAGAGATATGTGAGTTTTATGAACTGGATCCGTATGATCTGTACTGCAGCCATTGTGCTGTTTTAATCACAGACAACGGAGGGCATACCGTGTCCAGGCTGGAGCAGGGAGGGATCCCAGCAGCATGGATCGGCACTTTAACCAAGGGAATTGCCCGCAAGGTCTTCTATGACCAGGTTTGCAGATACATGGACAGGCCGGCGGGGGATGCATTATATAAAATAATAGAGAGGAAGGCGCTGTAATGAGAGAGAAGATTTTAGCCTTTATGGAGAAAAACAGCAGGATTGATGTGAAAGATCTGGCAGTTATTCTGGGAGAGAGTGAGGCAGCCGTGGCCAATGAGATTGCGGAAATGGAGAAAGAGCACATTATCTGCGGTTACCATACCCTGATCAACTGGGATAACACCAGTGACGAGAAAGTCGTCGCCCTGATTGAAGTGAAGGTGACTCCTCAGCGGGGGATGGGATTTGACAAGATCGCGGAGAGAATCTATCAGTATAATGAGGTCAATGCTGTGTATCTTATGTCAGGAGCCTATGATTTTACTGTATTTATTGAAGGAAAGACCATGAGAGAGGTGGCGCTGTTTGTATCGGAGAAACTGTCGACCCTAGAATCTGTTTTGAGCACGGCTACCCACTTTGTATTGAAAAAATATAAGGACCATGGAACCGTATTGGTTCAGGAGGTTCAGGATGAAAGGATGTTGATTACTCCATGAGAAACCCTCTGTCAGATACAATTGTCCAGATTGAGCCATCAGGCATTCGCAAATTTTTTGATATCGTCAGTGAGATGAAGGATGCCATTTCTCTGGGCGTAGGTGAGCCAGATTTTGATACTCCCTGGCATGTGCGGGAGGAAGGCATCTACTCATTGGAGAAAGGCAGGACTTTTTATACCTCCAATGCAGGGTTAAAAGGATTAAGGGAGGAGATCAGCAGATATCTTTCCCGCAGATGCGGCCTGACGTATAACCCGGATAAGGAGATTTTAGTGACCGTAGGCGGAAGTGAGGCCATCGATATCGCTTTGAGGGCCATGCTGAACCCTGGTGATGAAGTATTGATTCCTCAGCCCTGCTTCGTGTCCTATGTGCCCTGTGCCATATTGGCAGGCGGAGTGCCGGTCCCCATTGAGCTTGAGGAGAAGGATCAGTTCCGGCTTACTCCGGAAAAGCTGTTGGAGAAGATTACAGACAAAACCAAGATCCTGATTATGCCGTTTCCCAATAATCCAACGGGAGCTGTGATGAGACAGGAAGATCTGGAACCAATTGCCCGAATTATTGAGGAAAAGGACTTATTTGTTCTCTCCGATGAGATTTACTGCGAATTGACATACGGCAACGAACGCCATGTATCCATTGCATCCTTGCCGGGGATGAGAGACCGAACCGTTCTTATCAATGGGTTTTCCAAGGCCTATGCCATGACTGGATGGAGGCTGGGCTATGCGGCAGCCCCCCATGTGATTCTAGAGCAGATGCTGAAGATCCATCAGTTTGCCATTATGTGCGCTCCTACCACCAGCCAGTATGCTGCTATCAGTGCCATGCGGGACGGGGACAGTGATGTGGAGATGATGAGAGAGTCCTATGACCAGAGAAGGCGGTTTGTCCTTCATGCCTTTGAGAATATGGGACTGGAGTGCTTTGAACCTAACGGCGCGTTCTATACCTTTCCAAGCATTAAGCGTCTGGGAATGACATCGGATGAATTTGCCAGAATGCTATTGCAGGAAGAGAAGGTGGCAGTGGTTCCAGGCACGGCGTTTGGAGCCTGCGGGGAAGGCTACTTAAGAGTTTCCTATGCCTATTCATTAAAGAATTTGAAGGAGGCCCTGGGGCGTATGGAACGGTTTGTTCAAAAATTGGATGCAGAGAGTGGGATATAAATAGCCTATGAATATTGTATTGTTAGAGCCAGAGATGCCAGCCAACACCGGCAATATCGGAAGAACCTGTGTAGCTACCAACACCAGGCTTCATCTCATTGAGCCTTTGGGATTCCGGCTCAATGAAAAAATGCTGAAACGTGCAGGCCTGGATTATTGGGATAAGCTGGACGTGACGGTTTACAGTGACTACACAGATTTTCTGAACCAAAATCCTGGTGCCAGAATCTATATGGCGACCACCAAGGCGCAGAAGGTGTATACGCAAGCAGAGTATGAACCGGATTGTTTTCTGATGTTTGGCAAAGAAAGTGCCGGGATTCCGGAGGAGATTCTGGTGGAAAACCAGGAACGATGTGTGAGAATTCCTATGTGGGGAGATATCCGCTCCCTGAATCTGTCCAACGCGGTATCCATTGTGCTGTATGAGGCGCTTAGGCAGAATGGATTTGAGAAGATGAATGTAAAAGGAGAGCTGCACCGCTTACAATGGAAGTAGGCAGTGCAGTTTTCTTTGTATCATAGGAAAGTGCGTCCTATGATACAAAAAAGTGACCCCAGGATCGCACTGCGGCGGAAAATCCAAGACATTGCCCTGCATTACAGGGAGATGAGATGAAATGGAAGCTGGCTGGCAGTCAACATCTGGGCTTCTCTCTGGTGACAGGTAAACAGTAAGATCTGGCCGTTGTAGGCAGAGGAAAGCCATTTTAATGCGTTTTTCAACCGTTCATCATCATACAGAACAAAACTGTCATCAAAAATCAAAGGCATCCGTTCCGGATAGTCAGCCTGGATCATCTGTGCAGCAGCCAGCCGAAGGGCCAGATAAACCTGATCCATGGTGCCGCTGCTGACCTGATCCAGGGAGACTAGTTTGGTTCTGGTATTGAGAAACGGATTCAGATGTTCATCAATTCCCATGCTGGTGTAGACGCCGCCGGTTATTCCCTTTATAAGATCCGAAGCGCTCTGATTGAGATACAGGCCAAAGGAATTCCGAATGGACGTGGACAACTGGGTCATGGTTTCCAGGGCCAGGTCAATAGCAGACAACTCTTCAAAGATTCGCTCATTTTCTGCCAGAATACAGCGAAGAGCCTCTGCACGAGTCTTATAATTGGCAAGCTGTTCCAGCTTTTTCTCCAGTTCCCATTGGCTCTTTTCCAGCCCTTCAATGGCCTGGCCGTAATCAGCCTGTCGTGTTCGGAGGCCAGAGACATCATCGTTCAATTTCCTTAACGTCTCTTCTGATTGAGTGACAGTGCCGCAGAGCAATTCAAACTCGGACATTTTTTTATGGAAGGATTCCAGGGCCTCCGGGGTGATGCCGGAGTCACCTAAATAGCGGTTTAAAATCTTCTCCAGAGATTCATTGACAGAGGACAGTTCCTTTTTTACCTTGTTATTGCCAACAATGATCACGATACCCACCGCGCATAAAAGGACAGCCCCGCCTGCCAGAATACCAAAAATAAGAAGAGGTGACAGTCCCGGAACGGAACGGATAAAATCAACACCTATGGTAAGGGAACAACCCGCCAGGACAAAAAGGATTGAGGCCAGCAGAAAAGGAAGAGTGCTGAGAACCTTTCGCCATGGCTTCTTGACGGTGGCCAGAAGCCCCTCATAGGACGAAAACAGATTCTGGGCATCATTTTGACATTCCTTTATGTCTTCCAGGCTGGAAAAATGATTTTGGGATAATACTTCCCGGCCACGGGCAGTCTGCTGCAGAAGCTGCTCCCGTTCTGTCTGCATCTGTTCTAGCTGTACCTGGGTATCCTGCTTCTGCCTTTGATAGTCAGGAAGCCGGTTCTCATACTCAGGGGAAGCGATCTCTTTCTCCAATGCCTTGATCTCACCCAGTACGGAGGTGTAGGATCTGGCGGCATCTGGAACCAGACGGGCGGACAGATCATTTCGCTTACTGTTTAAGAAGGCGGAAGCTTTGGTGATGTTTAGCGCCATATTGCCAGAGGTATTCATATTGGCGATATAGTTTTTTAACTCAGAAACCATGCCTTCATCCGTAGCACTTTTTAACTGGCCGATGCTGATAGTATTGTTGTAGGCCGTTTCGCTTAAGCCATTTAGCAGATGATCCATCAAGGCTTTGGTGGGTTCCAGCTCATTGCCAGTTGTCTCGTCAAGAATCCGAAATTCTTTCTGGATTTTTTGGAAACGCCTTTCGATGCGGTAAATGGTTCCTCCATGTTCAACGCGAAGGGAGCCTTCGTATATACTGGAATCCTCCCAGGGCTCGTATTTGCTGTAAAGATCATTGGTGGGAGCGAATCCCTGCTGAGGATTGATACCAAACAGGATACTGCGGATAAATGTGTGTATGGTTGATTTTCCGGTTTCGTTTTTCCCATAGATTACATTCATGCCATCTTGAAAGGAGATGGTCTGATCATGGAATTTACCGAATCCGCTGATGTGAAGCTCCAGAAACTTCATATGCTAACTCCTTTCATCGGTGGTATGCAAAAGAGCATGGATTCCATAATACAAAGCTTTTTTTTCCACAGGACTCATATCCGGTTTCTGGAGAGCACTGATATAAAATCCAATCATATCGCCTGGATGTTCAGCAAACAAGGCGCTGAAATCATATTCAGGCTCTGACTCATCGATAATTTCACTGATTCGGAATTTGGAGGTTAGGTTTTCCAGATCAAATTCGGTCTCTGGATCCCTGGATCCTCGAATCCGGAAACGGTATATATGGTGGGAGCCTTTCATGCTGATAACCTGTGAAATTTTTAATTCTAATTCCAGGTTGGTGGTGCTTGGGGTAATGTTAACCGCCAAAGGAATATATTGGGATTTGCACAGGGGGAGAAACTTAAGGACCTCCACCTGTTGGGTTCCCGGATTGATCTCACCGTAGTAGACACCGTGGCTTCCCACTTCTGTCTTGTCCAAAGGTTCCGGAGAGCCGGGAAAAACAATCTTAAACTCCGACAATATCTCTGGTTTGTGTACATGACCTAAGGCAATATAGGAAAATTTAGAGGCAGCCAGCGCATTTTTGTCAAAAGGAAGATGGGAAGCATCTCCGCCGTGAGCCATCAGAATATGGATTCTGCTGTCTGACGGCACTTCCAGATGGTCAATCCGATTATCCAGGATCTCAGGGGTATGATAGCTGAAACCATGGACTTCCACGTTGCAATCCTCAAAATACACGCTTTGCAGTTCCTCGTCCATAAAGTAGGTGACATTGGGACACCAGGAGAAACTATTGAGACAGGAGTTTGGCCGGATTCGGTCATGATTTCCTGCAATAATCACCACATGAACCAAGGGGATCGTGCTAAAGAGATAGTTTAACTCCTTCAGATCCCTCTGCAAAGGCTGGCGATGGAATAAATCTCCGGAGATAAACAGGAAATTTACTTCCAAATCCCTGGCCTTAGTGATAATCTGGGTGAATGTATCCTTGATGGCCTGGGCCCGCTCTCTGCTCCATGGCTTGCTGCTGTCCGGGGCAAACCCCCAGTGGACATCAGCGGTATGGATAAATTTCATGTGGGTTCCTCCTTGTCACCTAATTATAATTCACAATTGTTGACCGTTCTTGGGAACGGGATTACATCCCGGATATTGGACATTCCGGTCAGGTACATGACACAGCGCTCAAATCCCAGGCCGAAACCAGAGTGGCGGGCTGAGCCATATTTACGCAAATCCAGATAGAAGGCGTAATCCTCTTCTTTTAATCCCAATTCGTTCATACGGGCAACCAGCTTCTCATAATTGTCTTCACGCTGGCTTCCGCCAATGATCTCACCGATACCGGGAACCAGACAGTCCATAGCGGCAACAGTTTTTCCATCGTCATTCTGCTTCATGTAGAATGCTTTGATTTCCTTGGGATAATCTGTGACAAACACCGGCCTTTTAAATACTTGTTCTGTAAGATAACGCTCATGTTCGGTCTGCAAGTCACATCCCCAGAATACCTTATAATCAAACGCTTCGTTATTTTCTTTCAGGATCTCTATGGCTTCTGTGTAAGTAACGTGGCCGAATTCAGAGTTTAACACACCATTGAGACGGTCTAACAGTCCTTTGTCAACAAACTGATTGAAGAAATTCATCTCCTCCGGTGCATGTTCCAATACATAACGGATGATATATTTTAACATGCCTTCCGCCACTGCCATATTGTCTTCCAGATCGGCAAAAGCCATCTCCGGTTCAATCATCCAGAATTCGGCAGCATGGCGGGTCGTGTTGGAATTTTCCGCCCGGAAGGTAGGGCCAAAGGTATAGATATTGCGGAATGCCATAGCATAGGTCTCGCCGTTTAACTGTCCGCTTACAGTCAGGCTGGTAGGCTTTCCGAAGAAATCCTGGCTATAGTCGATGGCTCCATCCTTGTCCTTTGGAATATCGGCCAAATCCAAGGTGGTTACCTGAAACATCTCCCCGGCTCCCTCGCAATCGCTGGAGGTGATAAGAGGGGTGTGGACATACACAAAATCTCTCTCTTGAAAATACTGATGGATAGCATAAGCAATCAAGGAACGAACACGGAACACAGCCTGGAAGGTATTGGTTCTGGGACGAAGATGTGAGATGGATCTTAAATACTCAAAGCTGTGCCTCTTTTTCTGAAGTGGATAATCGGAAGCAGAACTGCCCTCTACGGTTACCGTTGCAGCTTGAATCTCAAAAGGCTGTTTCGCTTCAGGCGTGGGAACCAGGAGCCCTTTCACAATCACAGCAGCCCCTACATTTAATTTGCAGATATCAGCAAAATTTTCCATTGTATCATGATAGACCACCTGAAGGCTTTCAAAATAGGAGCCGTCAGAAAGGACAAGAAAACCAAAAGTTTTGGAATCCCGGATGCTGCGGACCCAGCCGCCTACTTGGATCTCCTGATTTAGATACTTCTCCCGCTCCCTATATATTTCTCTTACTGTTACCAGATTCATGATAAAAAGTCTCCTTTTTTAGCACAATTTTTATAATTATACTTTATTTTGCAGCTTGATTCAAGGCCCTTGTAGGCTTTTCCAGGCAAATCAGGGAAAATAGAAGGAAAAACCACAAAAATGGCCACAAAAAATAGAAATATTCGTATAGAAATAAGTAGAAAGTTTGTTGTATAAAGAAAAAATGTCGGAAAATGTACAATAATCTGGAAAAATATTTCATAAATTTATTCACTATTTCTAAAAGATGTGATATAATAAATGAAAACAACGCTTGTAGCACTAAGTACATTACAGCAAGAGGTGATCGTGTGATTAAAAAAGAGATGATAGCCATGCTTTTGGCAGGCGGACAAGGCAGCAGATTAGGAGTTTTAACTCAAAAAGTAGCAAAGCCGGCAGTTTCTTTTGGCGGAAAGTATCGGATTATTGATTTCCCTTTAAGCAATTGTATCAATTCTGGCGTGGACACCGTAGGAGTTTTAACCCAGTATCAGCCCCTGCGCCTTAACACGCATATCGGAATTGGAATCCCGTGGGATCTGGATCGCAATGTGGGAGGCGTGACCATTCTTCCGCCCTATGAGAGGAGCAAAGGCAGCGACTGGTACACCGGTACAGCCAATGCTATCTTCCAGAATCTGGAATATATGGAGACTTACAATCCGGAATATGTTCTAATCCTGTCAGGAGACCATATTTATAAGATGGATTATGAGGTTATGCTGGAATACCACAAGGCCAACAACGCAGATGTTACCATAGCCGCTATGCCGGTGCCTATGGAGGAAGCCAGCCGATTTGGGATCCTGATTACAGATGATACCAACCGAATCACAGAATTTGAGGAGAAGCCGGCTAATCCAAGAAGCAATCTGGCTTCCATGGGAATCTACATATTTACCTGGAATGTATTGAAAGAAGCACTGATAAAGCTGCAGGATGTTCCTGGGTGTGACTTCGGTAAACACATCATTCCGTTTTGCCATGAGCGTCAGCAGAGAATCTTTGCCTATGAGTACAATGGCTACTGGAAAGACGTAGGAACCTTAAGTTCTTACTGGGAAGCCAATATGGAGTTGATTGATATTATTCCGGAGTTTAACCTGTACGAAGAGTACTGGAAGATTTACACCAAAAGTGATATCATCCCGCCTCAGTTTATTGCAGCGGAAGCCAAGGTGGAGCGCAGTATTATCGGAGAGGGGACAGAAATCTATGGACAGGTCAAGAACTCTGTAATCGGAGCAGGGGTTGTGATTGAGAAAGATGCCGTCGTGCGGGATTCTATCATCATGAGAGGAAGCGTTGTTGGGAAAGGAAGCAAGATAACCAAAGCTATTGTTGCGGAAGATGTGACCATTGGGGCATCGGCAGAGCTTGGCATCGGAGAATTCGCCGAAAGCAAGTATGACCTTAAGGTATATCAGTCCGATCTGGTCACCATAGGAGAACACAGTGTGATTCCAGACGGCGTGAAGATTGGGAAGAATACAGCTGTCTCCGGTGTAACGACGGCGGAAGACTATCATGAGGGAACGCTGGCAAGCGGAGACTACATTATGAAGGCAGGTGGTGCACAATGAGAGCAATCGGAATCATTTTAGCAGGTGGCAACAGCAAGCGGATGCGTGAGTTATCCAACAAGCGGGCTATATCGGCCATGCCCATTGCAGGAAGCTACCGCAGTATCGACTTTGCTTTAAGCAACATGTCCAATTCCCATGTTCAGAATGTAGCCGTATTTACGCAGTACAATTCCCGCTCTCTAAACGAGCACTTGAATTCTTCCAAGTGGTGGGACTTCGGACGGAAGCAAGGAGGCCTGTTTATCTTTACACCGACCATCACGGCGGAACACAATGACTGGTATCGGGGAACTGCAGATGCATTATATCAGAATCTTACGTTTTTGAAGAACAGCCATGAACCTTATGTGGTCATTGCATCTGGAGATTGTGTCTACAAGATGAATTATGCCAGGGTACTGGAGTACCACATTGAGAAGAAGGCGGATATCACCATTGTGTGCAAAGCCATGCCTCCAAAGGAGGACGTGACCCGGTATGGAATTGTGAAGATGAATGAGGACGGACGGATCGTGGACTTCCAGGAGAAGCCTATGGTCGCTGAATCCAATACCATTTCCTGCGGCATCTATGTGCTGAGGCGCCGCCAGCTGATTGAACTGATCGAACAGTGTGCCCAGGAAGATAGGTTTGATTTTGTAAATGATATTCTTGTTCGTTATAAAAACCTGAAACGAATTTATGCATATAAGACAGATGAATACTGGAGCAATATTGCATCCGTTGAGTCCTATTACAAAACCAATATGGATTTTCTGAAGCCAGAAGTAAGAGATTATTTTTTCCGCCAGTATCCGGAGATTTATACAAAGGTTGGGGATATGCCACCGGCCAAGTATAATCCGGGAGCAGATGTGAAAAATAGCCTGATTTCCAGCGGAAGCATCATCAACGGTGTGGTAGAAAATTCCGTATTGTTCAGACAGGCATATGTTGGCAATAACTGTGTGATTAAGAATTCCATCATTCTGAATGACGTATACATCGGAGATAATACTGTCATTGAGAATTGCATCGTGGAGAGCCGGGATACTATCCGGGCCAACACGACTTATATCGGTACACCGGATAACATTAAAATTGTGGTGGAGAAGAACGAACGGTATACGTTATAGGAAAATGGAAGAAACCATTTAGAAGTACAACAGGAGGGGTTGCTCATGCAGATTACAGATGTAAGAGTGAGACGAATCGAAAAAGACGGTAAGATGAAAGCCATTGTATCTATCACCTTGGACAATGAATTTGTGATTCATGATATCAAAGTGATTGAAGGCGAAAAGGGATTATTTATTGCAATGCCCAGCCGTAAGGCCGCTGATGGTGAGTACCGTGACATTGCTCACCCGATTAATTCTGAAACCCGCGATATGATCCAGAAAGCGATCTTAGACAAGTATGAGTCTACGGCACTGGAGAGTGAAAGTGTCTAAAGTGCCGCGTCCTTTTACATGATGTAGGGAACGGCAGACAAAGGAAGAAGCACTGCAGAAGATGGAAGGAATCATCTTTTTGCAGCGCTTCTTTTACGTTACACGGTTTTGCAATTATGATTTTTCGACAATTTTTCTTGCAACATACACGCCGCTGGCGGATGCGTGGGACAGGGAGTGGGTGACGCCGCTGCCATCGCCGATGATATAGAGGCCTTTGTACTTCGTTTCCAGATTCTCATCCAGTTCCACTTCCATGTTATAGAATTTTACTTCCACACCATAGAGCAGGGTATCATCGTTGGCAGTGCCAGGGGCGATCTTATCCAGTGCATAAATCATTTCAATGATGCCATCCAGGATTCGCTTGGGAAGAACCAGGCTTAAATCTCCAGGGGTGGCTGCCAGGGTAGGAGTTACCATGCCTTCCTTGATCCGGTTGGCAGTGCTTCTTCTTCCACGGATCAGATCTCCGAAGCGCTGGACGATAACACCGCCTCCCAACATATTGGACAGGCGGGCGATGCTCTCCCCATATCCGTTGCTGTCCTTAAAAGGCTCAGAGAAATGTTTGGCAACAAGCAAGGCAAAATTGGTATTGTCAGTCCGCTTCTCCACATCCTCGTAGCTGTGACCGTTTACAGTGACAATTCCGTTGGTATTTTCATTTACCACAATGCCATATGGGTTCATACAGAAGGTTCGGACGTTGTCTTCAAATTTTTCTGTGCGATAGACGATCTTGCTTTCGTACAGCTCATCGGTCAGATGGGAGAAAATCACAGCAGGGAGCTCCACACGAACGCCCAGATCCACACGGTTCGATCTGGTTGGAATATTTAGTTCCCTGCATATGGTCTCCATCCATTTGCTGCCGCTCCGCCCCACAGAGATAATGCACTGTCTGCCATCTGCTGCCTGATCCTGACCGTAGTATACCCGAAAGCTGTCTTCCAGAATCTCCATATGGGTAACCGGGGTGTCGAAGAAGAAGGAGATGTGGTCTTTCATCTCATTGTATAATTCTTCCAGGACGACGTAGTTAATGTCCGTACCCAGGTGGCGGACTGACGCATCTAACAGTTTTAGCTTATTTTGCATACATAGCTTTTTAAACTTGGTACCTGCGGTGGAGTACATCTTGGTCTTCTCGCCGCCGTGAGAGGTGTTGATGCTGTCAACGTATTTCATTAAATCCAGGGCCTCTGTTTTGCCGATGTATTCATACAGAGTACCGCCGAAGTCATTGGTGATATTGTATTTTCCGTCTGAAAAGGCACCTGCTCCGCCAAAACCATTCATGATGGCGCAGGTAGGGCAATTGATGCAGGAAGTGACTTTATTGCCATCGATGGGGCAGCGGCGCTTGTTGAGAGAATGACCTGCTTCGAAGACAGCGACTTTTAGGTCAGGGCGCTTGGCCATAAGCTCATAGGCAGAAAAAATACCACCAGGGCCGGCACCGATGATGATGATGTCGAATTGGGGGATGGAATTCATGGGATCTCCTTTCGATAGGGGGTTGTAGTTAATGAAAACAAGTTGATTTTATCATAGATGTGGGGGAGTTGCAAGGGGGAGCAAGAGGAAGGGATGCCTGAGAAGGGGCCGCCCGGAGAGAGAGTCATATAAGATTCTTCTGGGCACGCTCGCCCTACGTGAGGTGCATAATCTTAACTGTAAGCAACACCTATATTGACGCAGGAGGATATGCACATGAATGATTACAGCAAAATCACAGCCCTTTACTCCCGCCTATCCGTGGGGGACGAGGACAGGGACGGCGGCGAAAGCAACTCCATACAGAACCAGAAGAAATTTCTGGAAAGCTATGCCAGACAGTTAAAATTAACCAATATCCGGCACTACATTGACGACGACGAAAGAGGCAGATTTTTTGACCGTTCCGCTTACTCCCGCATGATAGAGGACGTGGAAAACGGAAAAATCGGTGTCTGCATTATGAAAGACATGACCCGCT
>CANDZL010000021.1:0-48202 GCA_947425205.1 uncultured Hungatella sp.
CTGCGGCAAAGAAAAAACCATTTCTGGCTGACCCTAAATTCCTGAAATACAAAGGGTTTGCCATCAGTGATCAGGCGGATAATGGCATTCAGTTATGGTATTTCCCTTTTACAGAAGATACTTTCTTGCCAAAATTTAAAGAATGTGCGAAACACCCTCATATTGATGAGATGGGATACGTCTTGTATTACACCAGCCAGTGTCCGTTTAATGCAAAATATGTTCCTGTAATTGAAAACATTGCAAAAGACAACGGTATAAAATTTAAGGCCATTCATATACAGAACAAAGAGGATGCGCAAAACGCTCCCACACCAATTACAACGTATGCGTTATTTTTAGATGGCAGCTATCTTACAAATGAGCAGATGAATGATAAGAGATTTTTGAAATTATTAGGAAAGTAACGGGACAAAACAGCGTAGGTTCAGGGATAGTAACAGCATATTCCCGAAGAATGCGCGGATAAAATGTATGGTAGGAAATAAGAGGAAATGGTATGAGGAAAAATAGAGGCTTGGTATGGCTGATTGGAATTTTAATGGTGGCGGTTTTTGCGCTGTCTTCCCTGGCTGGGTGGATGGTATGGCAAAGGCAGTCGGTACATGGAGGATTGAACGGTACGGAGGAAACGCTGGCGGCATCTCTAAGCGACGGACAGGGATCGGAACGGGGAGAAGATTCCGGAGGTAGTGACGATAGCAGAAGGGAAGAGGATACTAAAGGCCAGGGAGACATCGGAATTGGAGGAGACATCGGTGATGGTGGGAATGCCGGGAGCGAAGGGAATCTCAGAAGCCAGGGAGATGGCGGAAGCGAGGGGAAGATAGGGAGTGAGGGGAATCAGGCAGAGGAAACGGTAGTCGATCCGGCCAGTCTAAAGACCGATATCACCCTTCTGTTTGCCGGGGATGTGTATTTTTCTGATTATGTGCTCCAAGCCTATGACCAGGCAGGAGGGATTCAGGGAGTGCTGGATGACGGGATACGCCAGGAGATTGATCAGGCGGATATTTTTATGGTGAATCAGGAATTTCCTTTTACAGACAGGGGGACAGCGGCAGAAGACAAACAGTTTACATTCCGTCTGCCTTCGGAGAAAGTATCCATTCTTCAGGAGATGAAGGTGGATCTTGTGACCTTGGCCAACAACCATATCCTGGATTTCGGGCAGGACGGGCTTTTAGACAGCTGTCAGACCCTGGATGAAGCTGGGATTCACTATGTAGGAGGCGGGGAGAATCTGGACAGGGCAAGACAGCTGGTAACCATAGACGCTGGTGGCAGGACCATAGGGTTTCTGGGAACATGCAGAGTGTATATGGATGCCAGCTGGGCGGCAGGGCCTTCCCATCCGGGGGTATTTTCCACCTATGATCCGGCTCAGGCCATAGAGGCCATAAGAGCGGCAAAAGAGCAGTGCGACTACCTGGTGGTTTATGTCCACTGGGGGGTGGAGCGGGAAACAGAGCCCAAAGAATATCAGAAAACCATGGGGAGGCAATACATCGATGCAGGAGCAGACCTGGTGGTGGGAAGCCATCCCCATGTTCTTCAGAATATAGAATATTATCATGGAAAGCCTATTGTATATAGCATGGGAAACTTTGTGTTTGGCAGCAGTATCCTTAAGACGGCTCTTTTAAAGCTTGTGCTGAAAGCCGATTGGGAGCCTGGTGCAAACGGGATGGATGAGGGAACAACTCCGGAGGGGATAGAAGAGCATGTGGAGCTTTCCCTGATTCCCTGTACTTCCTCTAATGGATACACTAGAATAAAGTAGCATCCTCTCCATGATTCGTCCCACTGCCAGACAGTACCGACCACTAATCGTGTCTCTCATCGGTGTTGTCGTAGCACTCACAAAATCTGGCGGAAAAAGCCGGCGGTTCTTGATGGGCGTACAGATGGGAGATATCTCCGAAGGAGGACATGCGGAAAAGGGCAGTTCCTTTCCTGCGCTCCTCTGTCACAAGGGTGGTCACGGAGGACGGAGCGGCGCAGGTTGTGTGCCACAGCACCATGGGGGAGATGCCCAGAAGATGGCTGACAAGCACGCAGCCGGCTCCGAAGTGGCAGAAGAAGACAAGGGTGTCGTTGTTGGCCTTTTCTACCTGGTAGCAATGGCCTTCCCGTATGTACCCATGGTCTTTTAGAACCTGGTCGAAGTTCTCTGTCACCCAGTCATATTCTTTCTTTACCTGGCTTTCTTTTATAACCTTTGCTTCCTGCCATTGGTCGTAGTGGAAGAAAAGCTCTTCCTTCGTCCAATCCTTAGGAAGCCAGTCCCAGACAATTTCCTCATGGTCCTCCACATCCGGCCTCCAGATCAGGGGATTAAACTCCCGTAGCCACAGGCATTCCCTGGCTGTTCTGTGAAGCTTTTCCAGTGTCCGGGAGGCGGTATCCTTTGCCCTTCCCAAAGGGGAGACATAGAAATCTTTTACATCCAGCTTTGCCAGCCGTTCGGCCAGGTATTCGACTTCCTTCCAGCCTTTTTCTGTCAAAGAATCGATGGAATAGTCTGGATCTCCATGCCTGATAATCAACAATTTCATAATGTTTGTTCCTTTCTTACACATACTTCCCTGCTTTACGCCCTTTAAAACCGATGCAGGGCTTTCTTTTTACGGATTGTATCATATTCTACCTGGCTATGCAACGGCTGAAAGAGAAAACAAATGGTTTTCAGCTGAGATGGAAGTGGAAATTTGTAAAATCTTTTAACAATTCTTTCAACGAAATTTGTGTATTTTTTGGATTGATTTTATAGAAAAACGTGATATCTTTAATAACGTCATAAAATTTAAGAAAAATTATAAAAAAGACAGAACAGGGGGAATCCGCCAGTTCTGAGAAAGGATGCCTTTATGCAGAATCTTCTTCTTTGTATTTCTATTTCCCTTATTGCAGGACTGATGATGTCTCGTGTGGCAAAGCGTGTGGGGCTTCCCGCCGTTACAGCCTACCTGATCACCGGCCTTCTTCTCGGACCGTTTTGTGTGGGCCGTTTAAGTCTTCCAGGAGTTGGTTTTCACTCCATGGAGGAGGTAAGCTCGATGGGGCTGCTCTCAGAGATGGCTCTGGGTTTTATTGCATTTACCATCGGAAATGAGTTCCGTCTCGGACAGCTTCGCAGTATGGGCCGTCAGGCCATCACTGTGGGAATTCTTCAGGCAGTTGTCACTACCATCATTGTGGATGGAGCGCTGATCCTGCTTCATCTGGCATTCCCCCAGGCCCTTTCCCTGTCATCAGCGATCACCCTGGGAGCCATCGCTGCCGCAACAGCTCCGGCTGCCACGCTTATGGTAGTGCGTCAGTATCAGGCGGACGGTCCTCTCACCCGGCTGCTTCTGATGGTAGTAGCCATTGATGACGCAGTAGGTTTGGTATTGTTCTCCGCTTCCTTCGGTGTGGCAAGCGCTCTGGAGCAAGGCGGGATCAGCGCTATCACGGTGATTGTGGAGCCAGTGTTGGAGATTATCCTTTCCCTTCTTTTAGGAGCCGTGGCCGGATTCATTCTGGACTGGAGCGAGCGGTACTTCCACTCCCGGGGAAATCGGATCTCCATGACAGTTGCCTTTGTCCTGCTGACAGTAGGCCTTTCTATGGTGGAATTTCAGCTGGGGCCGGTACACTGCGGATTTTCTCTTCTTCTGGTATGTATGATGACCGGAACTATTTTCTGCAATATTTGCCAGACATCCGAGGTTCTGATTGAGCGTCTTGACCGATGGACAACGCCTTTAAGTATCCTGTTTTTTGTGCTTTCCGGTGCGGAGTTGGATCTGCAGATTTTAAGAAGTCCCGTTGTCCTCCTTATCGGCGCAGTGTACATTATTGCCCGGTCTGCCGGAAAAATTCTGGGAGCTTACTCAAGCTGTGCCATGACTGGCTGCGAGAAAAATATTCAGAAATATCTGGGAATCACCCTTCTTCCTCAGGCCGGAGTGGCTCTGGGAATGGCTATCACTGCATCCACGCTTTCAGATGGCGCTATGGTCCGCAATGTGGTGTTGTTCTCTGTGCTGGTTTATGAACTGGTGGCACCGACCCTTACGAAAAACGCGTTGTTTGCAGCCGGAGAGCTGCATTCAGAGGAACTGAACGCCAAGAAGGCCAAGGCTTGATCCAATGCATGAGTCCTGCCTGTATGGCTTTTCCACACGGAAAGGAGTTTTTCTATGACCTTATCTGCAACCTCCTCCGATATTCGGGCTGCCAACCGCAGGCGGGTTCTTCACACCGTATACAGGCAGAAAGAGATTTCCAGGCAGGGGCTTAGCCAGGCTCTTTCCATGAGCCTTCCTACGGTAACCCAGAACTTGAAGGAGATCGAGGCGTTTGGACTTATTAAGCGCCAGGGCCTCTATGAATCTACGGGGGGACGCAAAGCCCATATCTATCACTTTGTATCCAGGGCAAGAATTGCAATCGGCGTGGTGCTTTTAAAGGATCTTTATCGGATCGTCGCTGTGGATCTTTACGGAATTGTTTTGAAATCCAGGGTGTTTTCGGTTCCGTTTTCACGGACAGATGCCTATTTTCAAAATCTGGGAAAAGAAATCCAAAGGTTTGCCCATGAGGCCATTTGTGAGACGGAAAAAGACAGGGATGGGACAGGCAGCGATGAGGACGTTTTACGGGAACCGATCTTGGGCGTATCCATCGCTATTCAGGGACTGGTATCCAGTGATGGCGCTACGGTGGTTTATGGAGAGATCTTAGGCTGTACAGGACTAAAGCTGAGAGAAATTCAGAAGTTTATAAGCTTCCCCTGTATGCTGATCCATGATACAGAAGCTTCCGCCATTGCAGAGATGTGGTTCCGAAACAATAAAAAAGATGCGGTTCTTCTGTCTTTGAACCGGAATTTCGGCGGTGCCCTGATAGTGGGAGGAGAGGTGCATCGGGGACCCAAGCTGCGCAGCAGCGTCATAGAACACATGCGCCTCTATCCGGAAGGCCGCCTTTGCTACTGTGGAAAAAGAGGGTGTATGGAGGCGTATCTTTCTGCATATGCCCTGCAAAAGACAGCTGGAGAGCCGTTGGAACTGTTTTTTAAAGCAATGCGCGCTGGCTGTCAAAAACGTACCCAAATCTGGCACCGTTATCTTCGGGACTTTTCCGTTGGAATCAACAATATCCGTATGCTGTTTGACTGTGACTATATCATCGGCGGATATCTGCACCCATTTATGGAGGAGTCGGATTTTTCTCTTTTAGCACAGTATGCAAAAGAAGAATGCCCGTTCCCGTCTGCAGATATCCGCCTGATACACAGCGCCTTTACCGATGACTCTGCGGCACCAGGCGCCGGGATTTTCTTGGTAAAGCGCTTCCTGAACTCTTGTTGATTCGGGAGGATCAGAGCTCCTGAACCTGTTCGTTGACACAGATAGCGCCATATGGCCGGATGCTCATGCGGTATGCATTGCCTTCGCCCAGTGCCTTTTCTATATACTCTATGTATTCTTCTACCAGATCGTTGGGCAGCATGGCCATGATCACTCCCGCAAACCCGCCGCCGTGGATCCGGCATGCGCCTTTCTGTTTCTTACCGATAAACAACTCAGTCAAAGCCAGGGCAATGCTGATTCCCTGTTCCTCCACGTTAACAGTGGTGTAGCAGTTCTGAAGCCATTTCCAGGAAGAATTGCCGGAAGCCGTGATCTGCGCCAGAAAATCCTGAAAACGGTTTTCTTTCAGGGCAGTTACCTGGGCATCCACCCGTTTGTTTTCCTCAAAGAAATGAAGGGCGCGCATAACCGCCCGGTCTCCGGCATACTCTCTGACCTGTGCCAGATGTTCGATCACCTGCTCCTCTGTGATCTGGGCGCACACCTCTTTGCCAAAGCACTCAGCAACTTTCTTCATCTCCAGAGGAACGGAGGAGTAGTCGGCGCTTAAATCGGCATGGCCCTTGCCGGTATTGACGATGATTAAGCTGTGGTTCTGGGAATGGAAGTCAAAGTCAATCTTCTCAACCACTGGATTCTGAGGTTCTTTAAAGTCAATGGTGATAAGCCCGCCCACAGCACAGGCCATCTGATCCAACAGACCCGAAGCCTTATTCCAGTAGTGGTTCTCCGAGTACTTTCCGATATGGGCGTAAGCCACCGTATTCATCCGGCCTTCATTGAAGAAGGTATTTAGGATGGAACAGAGAAGCATCTCAAAGGAAGCTGAAGAACTGACGCCTGCTGCGCTGATTACATTGCTGGTAATGTAGGCATCGAATCCACCGATCTGAAAACCAGAATCCAGAAAGCCTTTTAAAAGCCCTTTTACCAGATCTACGGTTCCTGCCATGCGCTCGCTTGGCTCCAGACGGTTTAAGTCAATGGTAAAAGACTGGTGGAAGGTTTCGCTGACAATATTGATCTGGTTGGACTTATTCTTCGCGGCCACGCCAACACAGTCTAAGTTGATGCTTCCAGCCAGCACCTTGCCGTGATTATGGTCTGTGTGATTGCCGCTGATCTCCGTTCGTCCGGGAGAACTGAACAGCAGAATCTCCTTTTCTCCGAATTCTTCGTTAAACTTTTTCACCAATTCCTGGTAACGGACAATGCTTTCCTCTACAGAAGCTTCACCGTACAGCTTTTGAAACAGCTCTTTCATCTGGGCCGATTCCAATAGACGCAATGTTTCTTCTATTTTCATGGTGATCCTCTCCTTTATATAAAACAGTTTATTTGTTGCCAAAGAATCCCTTGGCTATTATGGTAAGTATAGCAGAGTATTGGCAAGAAGAAAATAGGCTAGAGAAAAAATATTTGTTTCGGCAAAATGATCTTGTAATTCTGTAGAAATTGAGTTATAATAAGGCGCAAATTTTAAGAAAATTTTAAGAAAAGGGAGGATTTGTTGTGTTTTTTTTGTTTTTTGCGGTGTGGTTGATCCTAAATGGCAAAGTGACACTGGAAATCTGCCTCTTTGGCCTGGGCATATCAGCAGCGCTTTTTTTGTTTGTCTGCCGCTACATGGATTACAGCATACGTAAAGAAAGGCTTTTGTTCCGGCTGATACCCCTGTTTTTACAGTACTTCTGGGTTCTGGTGCAGGAGATTGTCAAGGCGAACGTAGCGGTCCTTAAGCTGATTGTGTCCCCGGAACTTCAGCCGGAGCCGGCGATTGTATACTTCGATACGGACTTAAAAACAGGTTTTGCAAAGGTGCTTTTGGCCAACTCCATCACATTGACACCAGGAACCATCACTGTGTCGGTGGAGGACAACCGGTTCTGCGTCCACTGTCTGGATCGGGAGTTGGCAGAGGGGCTGGAGGATTCGGTGTTCGTGGAGCTTTTGGGGAAGATAGAGGAAAAAGAGGCGGCCTGGAGGTAATGTGCCTCCATCGCTTAGGATGACGTGGGATACACGTCAGGAAAGAGGAAAAATGGAAGGAATCAATCAAGCGTATGAAATCCTGTTGACCGGAGCGATGATCGTGCTGGCAGTTCTGATTGTCCTAAGCCTTATCCGTTCCATATTGGGGCCGGGGATTCCAGATCGGATCATTGCCGTCAATATGACTGGAACCATGATCATCATGGTAATCGCCATCTTATCCGTGCTTTTAGATGAAAACTATCTGGTGGACGTGTGCCTGATCTATGCCATGATCAGTTTTTTGGGGGTGGTGGTTCTGTGCAAAGTCTACACAGGCGTATACCTTCAGAGGAAGCATATGAAAGCGGATCTTCATGCCATCGATGACAATCTGCATCATCAGGAGCATGAGATCATAGAAGAGGCGGGAGAGAAGGAGGAGGCCAGATGACAGGACTTTGGATTCAATGGATACTTGCTGCAGGCTGCCTTTTGATTGGCCTGTTCTTTATGATCACCGCAGTGTTCGGGGTCAACCGATTCCGCAAGGCGCTGAATCGGATGCACGCGGCGGCTTTGGGGGATACCCTGGGCATCTTGTTTGTGATACTGGGGCTGATTGTAGTACGGGGATTTTCCCTGGATTCCCTGAAACTGTTTCTTGTAATCTTATTTTTCTGGATTGCCTCTCCGGTATCTGGACATATGCTCAGCCGGCTGGAGGTAATGACCAACGAAGATTTAGGCGAGCTTTTATTGATCGACAGAGAGCATAAGCCACATGAAGCAGAGGAAGAAGAGGAGAGGGAGGAAAACCATGAAGGTGTTTGAACTGATTTTGCTGATTGTTCTGATTGGCTGCGCCATCTCTGTGGCGTGTACCAGGGACTTATTGACATCCATCGTTATCTTCATGTCTTACAGCCTGGTTATGTGCGTGATATGGGTTCTTCTTCAGTCCCCGGACCTGGCCATTACGGAAGCAGCCGTGGGAGCCGGGGTGACAAGCATCTTATTCTTTGTGACGCTTAAGAAGATACGGGCTATCAGAAAGGAGAAGACGGATGAGTCGGAAGAAGGACAATTATGACCAGAGCCGCTGGCTGAAATTTAAAAACTGGGTGGACGGAGACGTGGATCTTTTGGCGAAGGGGATGGAAGCCCGTGTGCCAGACGGAAACACGGATGGAAGCGGTTGGACGCATGGAGCCCAGAGCCTGGAAGCCTACGAGGCAGCTCAGGAGGAGGAACTGAAGAAACTGCCGATCTTTGCAAAGGGATTCGATCCATCGGTAGACCACGGTCTGGCGCTTTTTCGGAAATTTTACCGATTTCTGTCAGTGCTTCTGTGTGGAAGCCTGATCCTGGTGCTTTTGTGGACGGTAGCCTACCTTCCCATATTCGGCAACGCCGGGAATCCGGACAACAACGAGGTATCCGCCCGCTACATTGAGCGGGGGCTTCAGGAGACGGGAGCAGTGAATATTGTCACTGGCATGATTCTGGACTACCGCGCGTTTGATACATTTGGAGAATCCTGCGTGCTTTTTATCGCCTCCTGTTGTGTCCTTGTGCTTCTGCGGATCGATGCTTCCAGCAAAGATAAGCAGACAGAAAAAAGGCGTAAAGAGGCGGCCTATGACCGGTTATATGAGCCGAAGAACGACATCATTCTTCAGAAATGTGCCTGTATCCTGGTGCCGGTTATCTTGATTTTTGGAATTTACATTGTGCTCAATGGCCATCTGTCCCCTGGCGGCGGATTTTCAGGAGGAGCAGTGCTGGGATCCGGGCTGATTCTGTATCTGAATGCATTTGGATTTCAGAAGACGGAACGGTTTTTTACGGAAACGGTTTACCGGAGAACCACTTTGTGTGCATTGACCTTTTACTGTCTGGCGAAAAGTTACTCTTTCTTCACAGGGGCCAACCATTTAGACAGCGGGATTCCTCTGGGGACACCAGGGGCTATCTTAAGCAGCGGCTTGATTCTGCCTCTTAATATCTGCGTTGGCCTGGTGGTGGCATGCACCATGTATGCATTTTACACCTTGTTCAGGAAAGGAGGAATGTAGATGCTTGAGCATATGGCTCTGAATATGGAAGAAACTGTGTCTGTGATTCTGTTTGGCATTGGGTTTACCATACTTTTACTCCATCAGAACCTGATCAAGAAAATCATGGGTATGAACATCATGGATACGGCAGTGTATCTGTTTCTGGCTGCTAAGGGGTATATAAGCGACCGCATGGTTCCTATTGTGGTGGATGGTATTCAGGATGTTTCGGCTTATATTAACCCGGTGCCCAGCGGCCTGGTCCTTACGGGTATCGTGGTATCGGTCAGTACCACGGCGCTTATGCTGGCTCTGACCATCCGTCTGTATGAGAGGTATGGTTCTCTGGATTTGGATCAGATTCTTTTGCGGGTGAAGGAGGATGAGAGGACATGAGTTTTGTACAGAATTTTCCGTTTTTCTCCATCATCATCGCAATGTTTTCCGGAATCCTGTCCTCTGTGCTGTCTGGTAAGAAAGCCAGAAATCTAAGCCTGACAGCCATTGGAGTCACAGGGATTTTGTCGGCAGCCGTTCTTTTGCACGGTATAAAGACCGGGGAAAGTTATACTTACATGATGGGACATTTCCCGGCACCCTGGGGCAATGAGATACGTGCCGGAGTCCTGGAGGGGCTGACAGCCCTGCTATTTGAGATTGTTATGTTCCTGGCAGTTGTAGGCGGCTTAAAATATACCCAGGCTGATGTGGAAGAGAGTAAGCAGAATCTATTCTATATTATGATTGACCTGATGTTAAGCTCCCTTCTGGCATTGGTGTACACCAACGACCTGTTTACAGCTTATGTGTTTGTGGAGATCAATACCATCGCCGGATGCGGCCTTATTATGATCCGACAAAAAGGGCGAAGCCTGTCCTCGGCTATCCGATACATGATTTTAAGCCAGCTGGGATCCGGCTTGTTTCTCATCGGGTTAAGCCTTCTGTATGATGTGACAGGCCATCTTCTTATGAGTCCTGCCAAGGAGGCTGTGGCGGCCATTGAAGCCTCCGGCAGCTATGAGGTTCCCATGCTGGTGATCACGGCGGTGGTCAGTGTGGGGTTGGGAATCAAAAGCGGTTTGTACCCCTTTCACTACTGGATTCCCGACACCTATGGATATGCCACGCCCACAGCCAGCGCCATTCTCTCTGGCCTGGTATCCAAGGGCTATATCTTTTTGCTGATTAAGATCTTTTACCGGGTGTTAGGGCGGGAAAATGTAGTGGCCAGCCACATTGTCAACGTGCTGTTTGTCTTTGGCGTGGTGGGAATGATTATGGGATCCCTTCACGCCATTGCAGAGAAGGATACCCGAAGGATGATTGCCTACTCGTCCGTGGCCCAGATTGGATATATCTATATGGGAATTGGCCTTGGAACCCAGGCCGGGATGGTGGCGGCTATTTTTCATATCTTTACCCATTCCGCTACCAAGGCTTTGTTGTTTATCAGTGCCGTGGGACTTTATGAGGTGTCAGGAAATAAAAAGGATTACTTAAGCCTGCGAGGGGCAGGATACCGGAATCCCCTGGCTGGAATCGGATTTGGAATCGGGGCTTTGTCCATGGTAGGGTTTCCAATGCTGGCAGGTTTCATCTCCAAGCTTCTTTTTGCAACATCTGCACTGCAGAGCCCTCACAAGATGTTTATCACATTGATTGCTTTGGCAGTCAGTACCGTACTGAATGCGATTTATTTCTTAAGGCTGGTGATCACATTGTACAGACCGGCGGTGTCGGTGGAGGGGCATGAAATTTCCGTGAAGGAAAAGGCAACGAAATCATCCTGGAACCTTCGCCTGGCTGTCCTGTGCTTTATTGTACTGAATGTGATTCTGGGAATGTTCTCCCAGCCCATTGTCAACGCCATCGGCGACGGACTTATGATGTTTGAATAGGAGGAGATAAACGTATGAAATTGCTGTTGCCGGTAATGATACCGATTTTAGCAGGAATATTGGTTCTGGTGTCAAAGGAAATAAGGAAGAACAGAAAGCTGGTGACCGGGCTTTCAGCAGCGGTTCTTATTGTGGAGGCTGCTCTTATCTTTACAGCAATCCTGTCTGGGGGCAGTCTGGTGTTGTGCCGGCTGACTGATACCATCCATATTTCGTTTCGGATTGACCAGGTAAGCGGCTTGTTTGCAGGCCTTACAGCGGTCATGTGGCTTCTTGTGGGCATATACGCCATTGCCTATATGGAGCATGAACATGACGAGTACCGTTTTTTTGGATTTTACCTCATGGTGGAAGGTGTGTTGATGGGGATTGATTTCTCGTCAAACCTGATTACCATGTATGTATTTTATGAGCTTATGACCCTTACCTCCCTTCCGTTGGTGCTTCATGAACTGACAAAGGAGGCGGTGCAGGCAGGACTAAAATATCTGTTCTACTCGGTGGCAGGCGCATTCCTGGCCCTGTTTGGGATCTTCTTTTTGGCAAGCGTCAGCCCAACCCTTGAATTTACCCCGGGAGGTGTGCTGGAAAGCCAGGCTATTGCAGGAAAGGAAGGCCTTCTTTTGGCCTCAGCTTGTTGCATGGTCGTTGGCTTTGGAACCAAGGCCGGTATGTTTCCTCTTCACGGGTGGCTTCCCACGGCTCATCCGGTGGCTCCGGCACCTGCCAGCGCAGTCATGTCCGGTGTCATCACCAAGGCTGGTATTCTGGCGGTGATCCGTGTATTCTACTACATTATAGGGCCGGATCCTATTCGCGGAACCTGGGTTCAGACCGTTTGGATGGCTCTTTCTTTGGTCACTGTGTTCATGGGCTCTATGCTGGCATATAAGGAGCAGGTGTTTAAGAAGCGGCTGGCCTATTCCACAGTGAGCCAGGTGTCCTATGTGATGTTTGGCTTAAGCCTCCTTCATCCCATTGCCTTTGTGGGGGCATTGTCCCACGTGGTATTCCACTCCATCATCAAGAATGGATTGTTTCTGTCAGCCGGCGCTGTCATAGAGAAGACCGGATGGACCAGGGTGGAGCAGATGCGGGGGCTGGGAAAGGTGATGCCTCTTACTCTGGCCTGCTACACGGCAGTATCCCTGGCCCTCATCGGAATTCCACCAGCCAGCGGGTTTGTCAGCAAATGGTATCTTGCCACGGGAGCGTTAAGTTCCGGAACCGGAATCTGGGGATTCATTGGGCCAGTGGTTCTTCTGGTCAGTGCACTTTTAACTGCAGGTTATCTTCTGCCTATTGCGATTCAGGGATTTTTCCCAGGGCAAGATTTTGACAGCACAGAACTTAAAAAACGGAAGCTGATTGGAAAGGAGCCCTCTTTGTTGATGCTTCTTCCTATCCTGGTGCTGGCAATGGGAGCTGTGCTGTTTGGATGCTTTCCAGGCAGCTTGCTTCAGATGATCGCATCCATAGGAGAATTGGTTTTTTAACAGAGAAATGAGGTTTAAGACAGCAGGGGTATCAGGAAAGAGGGAAGAGTGAAAATATGACTGGATTTTATCTGGCGCTGCCGGTATTTCTTCCGATTCTTTGCGGTTGCATTCTCCTGGCGTTCCGGGATCGATTTTCCGGAAAACGGGAGGAGCGGCTATTGAATCTGGGGATAGAAGGGCTGGTGATTCTCAACAGCCTGATTATAGTTATGATTTTAGGGAAGCTGTATGGGGACAAAGACGGGGGAACCATGCAGTTCACCCTGTTCCGTCTGTTTGGCAACCTGACCGTCATGTTTAAGCTGGATCGGATGGGAAGTGTGTTTGCAGGGCTAATTGCTTTTTTGTGGCCCCTGGCTACCCTGTATGCCTTTGAATATATGAAAGAGGAGCCTCGCAAGCCAGCCTTTTTTGCTTACTATACCATGACTTACGGCGTTACCGCAGGCATTGCCTTTTCCGGCAGCCTGATCACGCTGTATCTGTTTTATGAGCTTCTGACATTGGTTACGTTTCCTCTGGTGCTTCACCCTCTATCCAGGGAGGCGGCCCATGCCAGCAGGAAATATCTGTATTATTCCTTGGGAGGAGCGGCGTTTGCTTTTCTGGGCCTGGTTCTTGTGCTGGGCTTTTCAGCCACAGGGAATACGGAATTTCTGGCAGGAGGTATGCTGAATCAGGAGTTGGCCCAGGGGTATGAAAATGTACTTTTAACCTTCTATGTCCTGGCATTTTTTGGCTTTGGAGTCAAGGCAGCCTTGTTCCCGTGCCATGGGTGGCTTCCAAAAGCCACGGTGGCTCCCACTCCAGTGACAGCCCTGCTCCATGCAGTGGCTGTGGTAAAGTCCGGGGCTTTTGCAATTCTGCGGCTGACGTATTTTAGCTTTGGAACTGATTTTCTGCGGGGAACGTGGGCCCAGTGGACCGTGATGGCAGCGGCTTTGGTCACCATTGTCTATGGTTCTACCATGGCAGTGAGAGAGGTACACTGGAAGCGCCGTCTGGCGTATTCAACCATCAGTAACCTGTCCTATATTTTGTTTGGCGCTTCCATCATGAGCCCTCTGGGGCTGGCAGCGGCCTTGTGCCATATGGTTGCCCATGCTTTTATGAAGATCTGCGGATTCTTCTGCGCAGGTGCGGTGATGCATCAGACTGGAAAGACCCATATCTATGAACTGGACGGCTTAGGCAGGCAGATGCCAGTGGTATTTGGCTGCCTGACAGTATCAAGCTTATCCCTTATGGGAATTCCACTGTTTGCAGGATTTATCAGTAAATGGAATCTATGCCAGTCAGCCTTTGCCTATGGAGGGGAAGCGGTAAAGGGAGGCATACCAGGGGGATTTCTTCCCTATGTGGGAGTGGCGGTTATCCTGTATTCTGCCTTGATGACAGCCATTTATATGCTGACTGTATTGGTTCGGGCGTATTTTCCAAAGACAGGGACGGTAATGGAACATGGGAACGGAAAGAGGGGGTTTCATGATCCCAACTGGATGATGGTTCTTCCCCTGATTCTGTTTGCCGTGATGATCCTGGTGATAGGGCTTCACTCGGCACCGTTTATGAGACTTTTCTTATCCATAGGAGGTGAGGCAGGATGAAAGAGGCCATAGACTTGGCAATACCTGGATTCTGTGGTATGGGAATGCATTTCAGGCTGGACGGATTCCGGCTGGTATATGTCTGCATTGCAGTTTTTATGTGGATTGTCAGCGGCGTGTTCTCCAGGGAATATATGGCCCACTATAAAAACCATGGAAGATATTATTCGTTTTTCTGGGCCACTTTTGTGGCTACCGTGGGGGTGTTTCTGTCAGCGGATCTCTATACCACCTTTATCTTTTTTGAGATTATGTCTTTTACCTCCTACGTGTGGGTAGCTTTTGACGAGCGGAGGGAAAGCTTAAGGGCGGCGCAGACCTACCTGGCGGTGGCGGTGATCGGCGGTATGGTGATGTTAATGGGGCTGTTTCTTCTGTATGACTTGTTTGGAACCCTTGAGATGGATGAACTGGGAGGAATGGCGAAAGCAGTGTTAAACGGCGCATCTGCGGGAAGGCCTGCCTTGGGCGGCAGTGTATTCTCTTCTCCTGTGACTCAGCTTTACACGGCGGCAGCCCTTTTGTTGTTCGGTTTTGGAGCTAAGGCGGGATGCGTTCCTCTCCATATCTGGCTTCCCAAGGCTCATCCGGAGGCGCCTGCTCCAGCCAGTGCGCTGCTGTCCGGGATTCTGACCAAGGCAGGTGTTTTTGGTATTGTCTTTGTGTCCTGTGTTCTGTTTGAGGAAAATAGGGCCTGGGGGACGTTGATTGTTGGATTGGGGTTGGCTACTATGTTTTTGGGAGCCTTTTTGGCGGTGTTTTCCATCAATCTTAAGAGAACCCTGGCCTGCTCTTCGGTCTCCCAGATCGGATTTATCCTTACAGGAATCGGCATGTCCTGTCTGCTTAAAAGCATAGGGGAGGACAATTCCCTGGCGGTAAGGGGAGCCTTTCTCCATATGGTAAACCATTCTCTGTTTAAGCTGGTGCTGTTTCTGTGCGCCGGGGCAGTGTTTATGAATCTCCATCAGTTGAATCTCAATGATATCCGGGGATTTGGCCGCAGGAAACCAGCGCTTAGGTTCTGTTTCCTGATGGGAGCTCTGGGAATCGGCGGCATCCCTCTTTGGAGCGGCTATATCAGCAAGACGCTGATTCATGAGAGCATCGTGGAGTATATGGAAATGGTTGGCCACTCTGCAGTCTGGAAAGGAGCAGAATGGGTATTTCTGTTTACCGGCGGAATGACTGTGGCCTATATGCTGAAGCTTTTTGTGGCGTTGTTTGTGGAGGAGCATCCCAGCCGGCAAAAGGAGTTTGATGAAAAACCGGCTATGAACCTGGCCAGCCGGACGGTTCTTATGGTGGCAGCCGGGCTCCTTCCGGTGTTTGGTATGACGGCTCATCTGACAATGGATAAAATTGCGGACGCAGGCCAGGGATTTTTTAATGGAGGCGGACATGGGCATGTGGTCTCCTATTTCTCCCTGGTGAATCTGAAGGGCGGCCTGATTTCCATAGGGATTGGAATCCTTTTGTATGTGGCGGTGATCCGTTGCCTTTTAATGGAAAAGGAGGAAGGAACCCAGGGGAAACGGTATGTGGATCGTTGGCCTTCCTGGCTGGATCTGGAGAATCTGGTTTACCGTCCGGTGCTGGAGGTTGCCCTACCAGGAATCTGTGGAGCCGTGTTTGGATGGTTGGATCAATATCTTGTATCTACGGTTGTGACGGTGTTTCTGGCAGTATCCACAGTGGCAGGCCGGTGTGCAGACCAGGCGGTGGATGGACTTGTGCGTCTGGCCAGAGCAACGACTCACAGCCAGAAGCCGGAGCCGAAGCATCACGACAGCAACCAGGCAGCCTATGCTTTGGGACATATGATTGACAGGCTGGCTGCTATCCGAAGTTGGATAAGGCAGCTGGGAAAAGGGGCTGGAAAAGAGACAAAGGCAGCAGGCGAACGTGGCTCTGTGATACCGGAACTGATCCGGAGAGAGCAGGAGTTGAAGGTGACAGGGAAGCTGGTGGAAGAAAGCTTTTCCTTTGGACTTATGCTGTTCTGTGTGGGATTGTGTCTGACACTGGGATATCTGCTTGTGGTATTTTTTATCTGGTAAGGGTGTTTTAAGAAGGCCCGGATTCCTTGTTAGAAATTGTCTGGCAGGGATCCGGGCCTGTGATGTCTAATAGGGGTGGTACGTATGTATCTTGCCTAACCTCTTGCCTGGCCAGGACACTTCGGAAGATATTGCGTGGATTATCACCACAAAGATCCAGGCAGACTGGCGGTGATTGGAAAAAAACAACAGGTATAGAATTTCACACTCTATACCTGCTATTTCTATGACCTCATCGGGAATCGAACCCGAGTTTACGCCGTGAGAGGGCGTCGTCTTAACCGCTTGACCATGAGGCCTTATTATATTCAATTTATTTTCATAAAAAGTGGAGACAACAGGGCTCGAACCTGCGACCCCATGCGTGTGATGCATGTGCTCTCCCAGCTGAGCTATGCCTCCGTTCATTATTGTACCACGAATTGGAAAAAATGCAAGCAGAAAATGGGAAAAATATATATTTGTTGATTCCTGTGGTTTATTGTTGATTAGAGTACTAGGAATAGAAACTAATTTATTGTAAAATATATACAACAAAAGAAGCGTAAAAGGTGATTTTGTTAGTACAAACGGCAAGGTTTACCGCGGAAACAGGGTCGTAATAAAAAAGGAGGGGCTTTTAATGAAGAGGAAACGTATCAGTATGTTCATGGCGTTTATAATGCTTGCCGGAGTGGTAACAGCCTGTAGCGGCCCTGCAGCTCAGGAAGGAGGTGCTTCCTCAAAAGGAACCACAACATCTGCCGGTTCTGGGCAGGGAGGCACACAGGAGAGTGCCAAAGAAGAAGTTCCCACATTGGTATTTCAGGTGAATGATAATGCCTTAGTTGAGGCAATTGGGGATGAGGTGGCTAAATTTGAGGAGGAGCATAATTGTAACGTTGAGATCATAAGCGGATTCAATGGCTGGCCGGATTACTGGTCTAAGCTGCTTACCTCCATTGCAGGTGGTACAGGGCCGGATGTGGCCACTCTGAAGGAAACTCACCTGGGAGAACTTCACGGCAAAGGAGCGCTATTGGACCTAACCGATTTTATTGCTGCAGATGATGAGGTGAAAGAAGAAGATTTTGTAGATGTGCTTTGGGATACGGTTTCATTTGATGGGAGAGTGTATGCAAATTATTCACGGAATATACCGGTGGAATCTGTCCGTCGGATTATGAGAAATGAGGTGGAGTATGGAGGGAAGGATCACAGACATAGACCGTTTTTCAACCCATGATGGACCAGGAATCCGCACAGCAGTCTTTTTTCAGGGCTGTCCCCTTCAGTGCATGTGGTGTCATTCTCCGGAGACCCAGCCATCAAGGCCGGTGATGGAGGAAACTTGCCGGACTCGAAGGAACTCTTTTTAAGAACTACCCGGATAGAACTGACAGCTGTCCTTACATTGGCGAGGCGCTACCAGAATCTAGCGCTTGGGATGGCAGACAAGGAGACGGATCCTGAGCAGCGTGAGAACCTACTATGTTTGGCAGATATGCTAAACCATGTTCCTGCCCGGCCGGCTTCCAGCTTCCGGGAGGCAGTTCAGTCCGTATGGCTTCTAAACCACATATTCAGGGAGACCATGTCTTATCTGTCCATTGGATGCATTGACCGGATTCTTTATCCTTATTTTGAGAAGGACTATCTGGCAGGAAAGATAACCCTGCAGGAGGCTCAGGAACTGGTGGATGTATTCTGCCTCCGTGTAAACGACAGGGCCCAGCTTGACCCGGAGAATTATGTGGTGGATCAGAGAAAGCTGGAGGGAGCCCCTAGACAGTGCCGTCTGGATTACAATTTTGGATTTGTGTCGGAGAGAGAAACGGATGAGGCAGATGCCATCAACCATTGGGGACAGAATATTCTCATCAGTGGTATCGGAGAGGATGGAACTGACAGTACCAATGTGCTGACTTATCTGTTTTTAAATGCCCATGAAAAGTTTCAGATGACGGATCCGACTTTGACGGTTCGGCTCCATAAAAACAGTCCTTCCATGCTTCTGGAACGTGTGGCGGAGGTATTAAAGACAGGAGGAGGGATGCCTTACATCAACAATGATGATATTATAATCTCTGCGTACCAACGATTCGGCATCAATCCGAAGGATGCCCGGAATTATGCCAATTCCAACTGCTGGGAGACATTGCTTCAGGGCTGCTGCAATCAGGAGATGATACGCGGGATTAATTTCTTGTATCTTTTAGAACTGGCTCTTAACCGTGGAAAGTCTTTTGTCTATGGGGCGGATATGGCTGGGCAACCCCAGCCAGACAGCAAAGATCCCATGTCCCTATCCCCGTGGTGCGGGCCGGTCAACGGCGTGATTGACGGGATCGACACAGGGGATGTGGGAAATTTCCGGGACATCAGGGATGTTATGGATGCCTGGAAAAAGCAGCTGGATTTTATGTTGGAAACCTGTGTTCGGGAATTCGCAGAGGAAATCTACAGAAATGGAAGCCACGGGCCTTTCAGCTCCAATCCCCTTTTGTCTGCCATGACAAAGGATTGCATAGATCGTCTTACGGATATCTGCCATCAGGGGGCTAGGTACAATCTGTGGCATATTCTGTCTGAGGCAGTATCCAACGCGGCGGATGCTGTGGCGGCTATTCAGAAGGTTGTATTTGAAGAACAGACCGTGACGCTGCCGCAGTTGGTGGAGATTCTGAAAAATAACTGGGAAGGAAATCAGGCCCTGCAGATGAAGATGATACATGAGGGGGAGAAGTTTGGTAATGGACAGGAACAGGTTGACAGGTTGGCCTGTGAGATGGTATCTTATTTTGTAGATCAGGTAAATGCTTATAACAGCCAATATGACGACCTTATCTTTTCTCCGTGTATTGCCACCTTTTCCTGGATTGTAAACATCGGGAAGCGGATCGGGGCCTCTGCAGATGGAAGGATGTCCAAAGAACCGATTGCGGCCAATATGTCTCCGGTTCCTTCCAGAGATATCTCCGGTCCCACAGCGGCTCTGAATTCCTACCTGAAGCTGGATACGGCTTCCATGGCAGCAGGAGCACCCATTGATTTGCGGATAAGCTTAAGCGGCCTGGAAGGGGAGGAAGGAACCAGGCGTATTGCCGCCATGATAAAAACATTTATCCAGATGGGAGGTAATATGATGACTCTTACCATCACCAGTGTGGAGGAATTGCGCCAAGCAATGGAGTCGCCGGAGAAATACCGGGGCCTTCGTGTCAGGATGGGAGGATGGTCTGCATACTATACGCTTCTCAGCAAGGAATCCCAGAAGGTACATCTAAAGAGAGTGGAGCATGGTTTGGCATAAGCAAGAACAAATGGAACAGAAACTAAACGCACTAGGGAGGAAATATGGCTGCTCCGCTGCCCAGGTTTGTCTGCGGTGGTGCCTGCAAAAAGGACATCTTCCCCTGCTATATGTGACCGGTTAGAGAACCCGGCAGATAGATAAAAAGGCGGTTGTATTGGGGGCAGTGTATTCTGACTCGGTGCAGCCGCTTTTCTGTGTTGTGGTCTGGCGTGTAAGAGTGCCTTTAAAGAAAGAGTTTCTTCTACGGCGTTGTATTTGGAAGAAAAATGGGATATGCTGTAAATAATTCATTTTTTAGAAAGGTAAAATCTTGTTCATGAAACAGAATTTAGTTGTGGTAGCAGTCAGCGGAGTAAAAAATTCAGGGAAGACTACCTTGATTACCCGGCTTTTGCCGGTTTTGACAGGGTATGGGCTGAGGGTAGCCACGATCAAGCATGACGGGCATGGGTTTGAGGGGGATGTGCCGGGGACGGACACGTATAAGCATATGCAGGCAGGGGCTTACGGGACAGCAGTATTTTCAGGTCATCGCTTTATGGTGATAAAGCAGGAGACGGGGGTGACGGAGGAGAGGCTTTGGGAGATGTTTCCGGAGGCTGACCTGATTTTGATGGAGGGATTTAAGGGCAGCTGTTATCCTAAGATTGAGACGGCGCGGCAGTGTGTCTCAACGGAATTGGTCTGTGAGAGGGAAGGACTTCTGGGGATTGTGGCGGATTTTGACATTCCGGACAGGGGGGAGGTTCCCTGTTTTTCTTTGGATGAGGTTGGAGAGATTGCTGGCTTGGTTTATAACTATTGGTATTGCAGCCGGCATATGTCTATGGTTATCCTGGCAGGAGGGAGAAGCAGCCGGATGGGGACGGATAAGGCGGATCTTCGGCTGGGAGATAAGACGTTTCTGCAGCATCAGATTTCCAAGGGGGAGGCGCTGGGGATTGAGGATATTGTGGTTTCCGGGTATAGAGGGGAATGGTGTGGGAAGCAGGTGATTTTTGACCGGTATCTGGATAAGGGGCCTTTGGGTGGGCTGGAGGCGGCTCTGCGGAGGGTGAAACACAGGGCGTGTCTTGTGCTTAGTGTGGATGTGCCCCTTGTCTCTGTGGGAGAATTGAGGCGGCTGATTGAATACAGCAAAGGGGCTGACGGGGAGGTTAAGGCTACGGTTCTGATGCATGGTGGACAGATGGAGCCTTTGATTGGGGTTTACAGGAGAGATTTGGCGGATGAGATGGAGCGGAATCTGGAGGAGGGAAGGGTTCGGAGGTTTTTAGACAAGGTGGGGTATAAGGTTTATGAGAGTGTTGGGGAGGAAGGGATGTTTTTGAATGTGAATGGCTGGGAGGATTATGAGAGGGTGGGAGGCGTGTAAGAATTTTCGATTAATATATTTGAACACTTGAGATAACGTAGCCTTTAGAGATTTCTCAAACAACAAACTTACAGGAAGGGACGAAAGGTTATGGAACGGATTGGTTTGGAGGAGGCTGTGGAGCGGTTGATTCAAGTATCAACACCCATAGAGAAGATGCAGCAGCTGGCTTTGGAGGATGCGGTGGGAAGGGTACTTGCGCAGGAGTACAGGGCAGCGTTTCCCCAGCCACCGTTTAACCGCTCACCTCTGGACGGATATGCTCTTCGGGCAGAGGATACGGCAGGGGCATCAAAGGACAGGCCGGCGGTGCTGGAAGTGATTGATAAGATTATGGCCGGGAGGGTATCTGAAAGGACGGTGATTTCTGGTACGGCGGTACGGCTGATGACTGGCGCTCCTGTTCCGGATGGGGCGGATTGTGTGGTTGGGCAGGAGGATACGGATTACGGGGAGAATTGTGTGAGGATATACAGAGAGTTAAGGGCTCATGAGAATATGGTGGATGTCGGGGAGGATTACCAGGCAGGGACGGTTCTCATGGAGAAGGGGGAGAGGATAGACGGGACAGCTGCAGGGATTCTGGCGGGAGCTGGTATCGGGGAGGTGAAGGTCTACCACAGGCTGCGTGTGGCGCTTCTTACCACAGGGGATGAAGTGGTTGAGCCTGGGGAGGTGTGTGGGGCCGGAAAGATTTATAATTCTAACCGGTATCTGATGTGGGCGCGGCTTAAGGAGCTGGGGATAGAGCCAGTGTGCTGGGAGCATATAGGGGATGAGCCCCAAATTGCTGCAGAACGGATTGCTGCTCTTGTGTCGGATGTGGATGTGGTTTTAACCACAGGAGGGGTTTCTGTGGGTGAGAAGGATATTATGCATGATGTGGTGTCGATTTTGGATGGGAACAGGCTGTTCTGGAGGGTTGCGCTGAAACCGGGCTCTCCGGTTTTGGCGTTCTCTTTTCAGGGAAAGCCGGTTATCTGTCTTTCTGGGAATCCGTTTGGAGCTTTTGTGACTCTGGAGATGATCGTGAGGCCGGTTTTGGCTCATATGATGAGGGAGCCGTGGCTGGTGCCTGAGAGAAGGCGGGCCAGGGTGAAAGGGGGATTTCATAAAAGGAGCGGTGTCCGGAGGTTTATACGGGGGAGTTATGAGGATGGCTGCGTGGTGCTTTCGGAAGGGGGACATGCTTCCGGTGTTTTGTTTAGTATGAAGCGGTGCAACTGCCTTGTGGATATTCCAGCGGGGAGTGAGGGATTGGCGGATGGGGATGAAGTCGTGGTCTGGCTTCTTTCGTGTATTGTCTGATGGACATGCAATGTTTGAACAGCACATGGGATTTTCCGTCTATGATGTCCTTCCGGAAGTCATAGAGAATAGCTTTCCATAAGAGGAATTCTGAAAAAGCCAGCCCGGGAGCATTGGAAACTATTATAAATACAAAAAAAAGTATATTTATGCAAAATATCTATTGACGAACCATTAAATAGTCCGTATGATAGGAAGAGAATCTTTTGCAGGGGGACAGAAATCTATGGAGTATGGGTTTTTAAGCTTATTGCCGCCTATTGTGGCAGTTGTCATGGCTATCAAAAGTAAGAATGTTATCTTATCGCTGTTCTGCGGCGGCTTTGTGGGAACAATGATTTTTGCGTGGGGCAATCCGTTTGCGGCTGTAAAGTCTATCATAGGAGACTATTTTTTCGTTCAGCTTACGGATTCTTACAATGCCGGGGTGATTGTACTGGTGATTTTTATCGGTGGCTTTATCAAGCTTATGGAGAAGTCCGGCGGTGCCCAGGCCTTCAGCAAGAGCGTGTATAAATATGTAAATACCAAGCTGAAGGCCCAGCTGTGTGCGTGGGTGGGAGGAATCCTGATTTTCTTCTCGGATCTGGGGACGCCTCTTTTGGTGGGGCCGGTGTTTCGGCCGCTGTTTGACAAGCTGAAGATTTCCAGGGAGAAGCTGGCGTGGATTCTGGATTCTACGTCTTCCCCGGTGGCTATCCTGATTCCGTTTATCGGCTGGGGCGTGTATATCATGGGACTGATTCAGGCGGAGTTTGACAATCTGAATGTGGCCCAGTCGGATTATGCTACTTTTGTGGAGGCCATTCCCTTTCAGATTTATGCGATTCTGGCAATCATCATGATTCCGTTAGTAGCCTTTACCAGAAAGGATTTTTCTCAGATGAAGAAGGCGGAGGTACAGGCGGCCCAGAGGGAGTATTCGTTTGAGGAAGACTTACAGGGGGATTCTAAGGAAGACAAAAGGACAGGGACAGGGAATGCAAGGCCCTCTATGGTTATTCTGCCGATTATTGTGGTGTTTGCCACGCTGTTTATCACCCTGGCGCCTTTGGGGTTTCCTTTCCGGAAGGTGGACGGGAATGCGTTCCGGGTGGCGCTTACCATGGGGTATTTTTTTGGAGCCCTGGTTTTGATGGCCTTGATTGGGATGTATAAGGTGAAAGGGTTTCAGGAGACGTTTCGGATTTATGTGGACGGCATGAAAGGGATGACGGATGTGGCGGTGACCCTTGTGCTGGCCTGGTCTCTGGGCAGTATGATTAGTGCACTGGGGACTGCGGATTTTATTGTCAATGGGTTGAAGAGCATTCATTTTTCTGCTGGTCTGGTGCCGGCGGCAATCTTTCTTTTCGGGGCGTTTGTGTCCTTTTCTACAGGCAGCTCCTGGGGAACTTTTGCCATTATGATGCCTTTGGCGATTCCCATGGCCCACGGGTTTGAGGTGCCTTATGCCATTGCTGTGGGGGCGGTTCTGTCGGGGGGATTGTTCGGCGACCATTGTTCGCCTATTTCTGACACTACCATTCTTTCTTCTACAGGAGCCCAGTGTGATTTGGTTGACCATGTGAAGACCCAGCTGCCTTATGCCTGTGTCAACGGGGGGATTTCCATTCTGGCTTTTCTTTTCGCCGGGTTTACAAAAAGTCCGCTGGCAGTGGTATTGGCGGTGGCGCTTTTGCTGGGAGTGATGTTTGTCTGGGGGAGAAAAGGTGCTGGAGCTGGAGCGTAAACGTTTCGTCTGATGGCTGAGAGATTTGGAGTCTGGAGGTGGATATCTTCTGGGCGGAGTATATTTTTTAAGGAGTCTCCGAAGATGGGACTCCTTTTATGATGGAAATTGTTGGGCCAACAGGGCTGCCCCCTTTTGATAGGAGGAGTTTATTTCCTGATACAGGTGGTTATAGAACGCAACCGCAGCTTTCTGCCGTTCTTTGGCCATGCGTTTCGCTGTTTCCGTATAAAAGCGGGAATATAGTTTTTCCAGCTTATATTTGTATTCCTGGAAGAAGGACGGTTCAGTATCGTTTTCTCCGGTGGAAACCAATCCGTTAGGAAGAACGGAATACAGGGGCTGGGAAACGCAGCCGTTGTATAGCAGAGTTCTTGCAATTCCTATTGCGCCGGCCACATCTAATTTGTCTGCGTCAAATAGGATTTTTGCTTCTATGGTTCGGGGTGGATGGTTTTTTCGGTATCGGTGGGATTGGATGCATTCTTTTACCTGTTCTGCATAGGATATGTCAAATCCGTGTTTTATGAGAAAATCGTATGCCTTTTGGCCTCCTATGGCGGCATGGCATAAAGAAGGGTTTTGGAATTGTTCTTTTCTTCCGATGTCATGTAACAGGCAGGCGGCAATCAAAATGTTGTAGTCTGTCTTGTTTTCTGCCGATGCAATTTCTAATGCGTTGTATAGCACGCGATAGATATGTTCTTTGTCGTGGGCTGCATCTTCCATACAGGAAAGCATATATTGTTCTAGTAAATCGTAGGTTTCTTTCTTCATTTTGGGCCTCCTTGATTTATAGGTGCAGTGACACTTTTTCCAGCAGCTTGGGCTGGATATCGGGATAGGTCCACCGGGTTGGCAGCTGAGAGGTTATGATGATTTTCTCAATTTCATGGTGCAATTCTGTGTCAAAGCGTTTTATGTCTGCAAAGTACAGCATTCCGAAGCTTTCTTTGCCGTCAAAATTGTCTGGTGCGGTGACGGAATAGATGCATATGGGGGTTAACTCAAAGTCTAAAGCGCCGGTTTCTTCGTAAAGTTCTCTTCTGGCAGTATCCAGAATGGCTTCTCCCGGCTCTCTGCGGCCTCCGGGTATTTCCCATGTATCTCTGTCTTTGTGCTTGCAAAATACGTAGTTATCCTGGCTTTTGGATAGTATCACAGCAAATTGAAGTAATTCATCTTGGATGTGTTCGTAAAATTGGACTTTTGTCGTTTCTGCCATTTGGGTTACTCCTTTGTTTGTGGTTTTAAAACGGATGACAGGCTATTCTCTATTCGCTGTAAAGGATAGCCTTTTTACGTTACTAAGAGAATTATAACATGTTATATCGGATATTGCTAATAAAGATTTGGGGCGTAAAGTTATTGTTGTAAAATCTGGAGTGGGATATTAGAATAGAAATCATGAGTGAGTGGGATTTTTGTTTGAAGGAAGGGAGTAGCAATGGGACAGGAAGAGGAAGTGAAGGTTATCCATACAACCGGGCGGAATAACTGTGGAGGGCGGTGTGTCATCCATGCCCATGTGAGGGACGGGAAGATAGAGAGGCTGACGACGGACACACAGGAGGCGGCAGGGTGCGGTGCGCCTTTGACGGCTTGTGTCCGGGGGATGAATTACCACAAGACGTTTCTGGGGGAGGACAGGCTGCGCTATCCTATGAAGCGCGTGGGGCCCAGAGGGGAAGGGGTGTTTGAGAGGATTAGCTGGCAGGAGGCAGTGGATATCATTGCCAGGGAGTGGATACGGATTCGGGATACTTACGGCCCTGGATCCAGGTATGTGAATTATGCCACGGGAATCAGCGCCCTTATGAGGGGCAATACTCTTGCCAAGCGTCTGTTGAGCCTGGACGGAGGGTTTCTGGATTATTATAATTCTTACAGCACGGCCTGCATCCGCCAGGCTACGGATTTAATGTACGGAACCAACCGGACGGGGAACAGCCTGGAGGATTGGCTGAATACCAATCTGATTATTTTATGGGGGCACAATCCGGCGGAGACCAGGTTTGATACCACCATGTATTATCTGAAAAAGGCCAGGGAGAAGGGGATTCCTGTTGTGGTGGTGGATCCCAGGAAGAATGATACGGTTCTTGCCCTGGATGGGGAGTGGATTCCCATCCGGCCGGCTACGGACAGTGCCATGATGGATGCCATGGCTTATGTGATAATTGAGGAGGGGCTGGCGGATCGGGAATTCTTAGACCGGTGCTGCCTGGGGTTTGACAAGGAGCATATGCCGGAGGGGATTGACCCATCGGAGTGTTATCTGTCCTATGTGACGGGGGAAAAGGATGGTGTGCCCAAGTCCCCCCAGTGGGCGGAGGAGATTACGGGGGTTAAGAAGGAAACCATAGAAAAGCTGGCGGTTCGCTATGCCACGGCCAGGCCGGCGGCCTTGATTCAGGGGTATGGGCCTCAGCGGAATGGGTATGGAGAGCAGATTGCCAGAGGCGGCATTCTTCTGGCGTGTATCACCGGCAATGTGGGTGTAAAGGGGGGATGGGCCAGCGGAACGGCGGACAACGGTGTTCACAGGATGCCGTCCTTTCCTATGCCGCCGAATCCTTATCCTATGAGGATCCCTGTGTTTTTGTGGACCGACGGGATAGTCCGGGGACATGAGATGACCGGGCTTGACGGGGTGACTGTGACGGGGAATGTGCGGGAGGCTGTGAGACGGTGGAATCCGGAGATTGCAGGGGGGAGCGGGCGGAAGATGGGGGCGGATGTGCCAGAGCAGGAGGCAGAGGAAAATCAAGTACATCTGGCAAGTGACATCAAGATGATTCTGAATCTGGCAGGGAATTGTCTGATTAACCAGCACAGCCACATTAACCGGACAGCATAGATTCTTAAGGATACTTCCAAGTGTGAGTTTATTGTGTGCCGCGATTTGTTTATGACGGCCAGCGCCAGGTTTGCGGATATTCTGCTTCCCGGCGTGTCCATGTTTGAGTGTGAGAATATCACCATGCCCTGGCAGTATGGGGATTTTCTGGGATTTAACAACAAGGTGATTGAACCGCTTTTTGAGGGGAGATTTGAGTATGACTGGCTCAGCGAGGTGGCGGATCGGCTGGGGCTTAAGGAAGAGTTTACACAAGGAAGGACGGCGGGACAGTGGCTGGAAAGCATTTACAATGATTTGAGAAATCAGGAGACGGAGCTGCCGGACTATGAGACATTTAAAAGGGAGGGAATTTACCGGTATCAGAATAATCCCGGGGTGATTGCCTTTGAGAAGGAGAGAGAAGACCCAGACAAGTATCCGTTTCCAACGAAAAGCGGAAAGATTGAGATATTTTCTGAGAAGGTTTACCGGACAAAATACCGGGAGTTTGTGCCGGCCATTCCCCGGTATGTGGAGCCTCCGGAGGGGCCCCGGGATCCGCTGGCAGCCAGGTATCCTCTGCAGCTGATTGGCTGGCATACGAAGCGCAGGTGCCACAGCATCCATGACAACAACCAGGGCATGGATAAGATTGACCCACAAAGGCTGTGGATGCATGAGCGGGATGGGGCGGCGCGGGGGATTTCGGACGGGGATGAGGTGCTGGTGTGGAATGACCGGGGGTGTATCCGAATTCCTGTAAGGATAACGGACCGGATTATAGAAGGGGTGACGGCTCTGTCTCAGGGAGCCTGGTATAAGCCGGACAGGGACGGGGTTGACAGGGCAGGGTCTGTCAATGTTCTTACTTCTTTAAGGCCTACTCCTTATGCAAAGGGGAATCCACAGCATACCAATCTGGTGGAGGTGAAGAAGGCAGTACAGAAATAGTGCTGCCAGGCATTCTTAAAATTTACCGGGCAGGGAACGCTTGAATCCCTGCTGGAGAAGCTGGTAAACAGCTGAAAGTAAAGTGGAACAAGGCTCTACATCAAAACAGGGGCTGCAGCACAACAACTGCTGCAGCCCCTCAACATTCGGAGGGCTGACAGGAAGGGGGATTCCTGTCAGCAAGAGTATGAAAAAGTCTTGAAACAGGCTTTCACCTGATTTCGATTATAAGTTTACATGATAAATGTGACGAAAGTTTGTTTTCTTTCTTAACAAATTATAAATAGAGTTGTGTATCATTTTTTGCCTTACAAGAGCGGAAAGTGATACCTTTTTTAGATTTTGTAAAGAAAAGAAGAAAACTGGTAAAAACAAGTCCTTTAAATGGTGAAAACTACTATATATAATTGTAATATCAAATAGAAACTGTAGAAATTTCACAAAGAATGGGAGGATGTAATGAAAAAAACGTACATTGCTACACTACTTGCTACAACGATGACATTGTCTTTGGCTGCCTGTGGCTCCAATAATCAATCCACATCTACGACGACAGCCGCTGCAGGGGAGACCACCAAAGCGGCGGAGACTACAGCTGGTACAGCCGAGACCACTGCGGCTGCCGCCTCGGATGGGGAACAGATTTCCCTTCGCTTTTCCTGGTGGGGTGGGGATGAGCGCCTGGCTGCTACTCTGGCGGTTATTGAGCAGTTTGAAGAAAAGTATCCCAATATAAAGATTGAGCCGGAGTATGGCGGATCCGACGGCTATGCAGATAAGCTGGCAACCCAGCTGGCAGCAGGCACCGAACCGGATATCATGCAGATTGACCCTTCGGTCATGACCGCTTATATCACGGGAGACACGGATTACTTTGTGGATTTCAAGGCCGATGGCTTTGATTTCAGCCAGTTTGAGGAAAATTATCTTGCTCTTCGGTCCAGCGGCTGTTATTCTGGTGAGCAGTTGGGGATTCCCACCGGTGTTTCTGGTATGGGGCTTCTGTTAAATGAACAGCTGATTGAGCAGTACAAGGATGAGATCGGCTTTGATTTTGAAAAACCATATACCTGGGATGAGATGATCGAGTGGGGCCGTAAGCTTCATGAGATGGATGACAGCATTTACCTGATTTCCAGCAATAAGGAGATGATTCAGCATATTCTGATGCGGGCATACTGCCAGCAGTTAAGCGGTGATTCCTACTTAAATGATGAAACCGGCGAACTGAGGCAGGGGGTTGAGGAATGGACTCAGATATACAATATGGTGAAATCGCTGTATGACAACAACGTGATTCCGCCGGCATCTTATATGGCTGCCTACTCTGGAGATAACTTAAATACAGATCCCAATTGGATTGCCGGAAAGTATGTTGGAACCTTCTGCCACAACTCTCTGATTGGCAACATGAAGGCTGCCAATACCAACAATACCTACACTGCAGGAAATCTTCCGGTTATGGAGAATGCAGTTCTTGACGGATGGCTGGCCAATGCCCCGCAGGTAATGAGCGTTTCCAAGCGCTCTCCTCATGTGGCAGAGGCGGAACTGTTCCTGGATTATTTCTTTAATGATGCAACGGCTCAGGAGACTTTGGGATGTGTAAGAAGTGCCCCGGCTACCTCCGGCGGACGGGAACTGGCTGAGAAGAACGGCACACTGGATCCGGTTATGGCAAAAAGCATTGAGATTTTGGGACAGTACGCCGCTAAGGATGATGATGCCCTCTCTGGCTCTAATGAGGTACAGCAGATTCTGCGGGACGAGATTGAGGCCATTGGATTTGGTGCCACGACACCTGAGAAAGCGGCAGAAGAGACTGTCTCACTGTTGGAAGATTATACAAAATCTCTTGATTTAAACTGATGGATGACAATGGCAGGTTTTAGAAAATGGGGGTTTATGAAACCCTCATTTTCTTTCAGACAAAAAGAGATTGGGAAGGAGTGTTATGTTGAAGACAGCAGAAGGCAGAAAAAAGAAACAACCGGCAGCATACAGAAAAAGAGACCAGGTGGCTTATCTGTATCTCTTGCCCTGGCTGGCCGGGCTCATCGTATTGCAGATTTTTCCATTTATCAGTTCCTTTTACTACTCATTTACCGATTATAAGGTAAATGGCGGCATGCACTGGGTCGGCTTGCAGAATTATATCAAGCTTTTTACAACTGACCGGGATTTCAAGAGTTCTCTGAAGGCTACCATCCTCTATACGGTTTATACGGTTCCTTTAAAACTTACGATGGCCCTGGCAATCGCTATGTTCCTGAACCGGGATATCAAAGGCATCAATTTAATAAGAACCCTGTACTATATTCCATCCTTGTTTGGAGGCAGCGTAGCAGTTGCAGTTCTCTGGCGGTTGATGTTTCTGGATAATGGAGTGGTGAATACACTTCTTTCCAAAGTTGGCATCGGGCCCATCCAGTTCTGGGGAGATCCCAAATATGCCCTAAAAACCATCTGTTCTCTGGAAATATGGCAGTTTGGCTCTTCCATGGTAATGTTCCTTGCAGCGCTGAAAAACGTTCCAAGAGTCCTGTATGAGGCATCGGAGATTGACGGCGCAGGGAAAATCGCCAAATTTGTCCATATCACCCTTCCTCAGATCAGCCCTATTATCTTCTTCACCCTGATTATGCAGACCATCCAGGCTCTTCAGAACTTTACCTCTGCATTTGTCATCACCCAGGGAGGCCCGATGAAATCCACCTATGTGCTGGGAATGATGCTTTATAAAGAAGGATTTGCCTTCTTTAATATGGGTTATGCCAGCTCTATCTCCTGGGTGATTTTTGCCATGATTGTGGTGGTGACACTGACGCTGTTCCGTTCCTCCTCAGCGTGGGTGTTCTATGAAGACGAAGGAAAATAGAATGTATGAGGGAATCAGGCGTGCCGCGAAAGGAGAAGGTTTGATGAAGAAAGTAAAAAATAAAATGTTGAAGAATATCCTCTCATATCTTATGATTGTGTTAATAGGGGCAATCCTTTTGTATCCCATTATCTGGATGTTTTTTGCCGCGTTTAAGACCAATGAGGAAATCTACGGCTCCGTAAAGCTGCTTCCGAAAAGCTATGGCTTTCAGAACTTTATCGACGGCTGGAAGGGAAGCGGGGTGTATACCTATGGACACTATTTTAAGAATACATTCATTCTGGTAATTCCTACAACCCTGTTTACATTGATTTCCAGTACCCTGGCAGCTTATGGGTTTCAGCGTTTCCGGTTTAGGGGGAAGAATGTTTTGTTCGCTGTCATGATTGCGCTGCTTATGCTTCCTAATTCCGTTCTGATGATTCCAAGGTATACTTTGTATACAAAATTAAACTGGATCAACACCTATATGCCTTTTTATGTGCCGGGGATGCTTGCCAGCAATTCCTTTTTCATCTACATGTTAATCCAGTTTCTTCACGGGATTCCCCGGGAGTTAGACGAGTCGGCAGAGATCGACGGATGCAGCACCTTCCGGACTCTGGTTCAGGTGATATTGCCTCTTATGAAGCCAGCGCTTTTTTCCGCAGGGCTGTTCCAGTTTATGTGGACCTACAACGATTATCTGAACCAGTTAATCTTTATAAACTCAGGAGAGAAATATACCATTTCCCTGGCCCTGCGGCTGTCCCTGGACTCAGAAGCCATCGTAAACTGGGGTAAGATTATGGCGGTTTCCTTTATTGCGGTTCTGCCTCTGATGCTTTTGTTTTTTGTGGCACAGAAATATTTCGTTGAGGGAATTGCCACCAGCGGCTTGAAAGGGTAAAATAGGTTACAATAGGTTATAACAGGAGGAAAGCCAATGCGGTTGGGTATCAATAAAGCATTTCAACACGAGAATCCGGATCAATGGGCCAGGAAAATGCACCAACTGGGCTGCAAAAGCGTGATATTTCCCACGGATTCGCGGGCTCCAGAAGAACTGGTCGAGGCTTATGTGCAGGCTGCGAAGACATATGATCTGGTGTTGGCGGAGGTGGGAATCTGGAAAAACCAGCTGGCACCGGATAGGCGGGAGCAAAAAAAGGTTATAGATTATTCCGTGGAACAGTTAAAGCTGGCGGATCGTGTGGGGGCTATGTGCTGTGTCAATGTGGCAGGCGCCAAGGGGGCGCTGTGGGATGGGCCTTACAAGGAAAATTTCAGCAAAAGCACATGGAAGCAGACCGTGGCGGTAATTCAGGAGATTATTGACCGTGCGCAGCCCCGGACAACCTATTTTACCATTGAGCCTATGCCATGGATGTATCCTACAGGGCCAGACGAGTATCTGCAGCTGATACAGGATGTGAACCGGGAACAATTTGCGGTTCACATGGATCTGGCCAATATGATAAACTGTCCTCAGCGGTATTTTTTCAACGAAGAGTTTATTGATGAGTGTTTTGAGAAGCTGGGGCCGTATATGAAAAGCTGCCATATCAAGGATGTCCTGCTGGATGACCAGTTTACATTCCGCCTGTATGAAAAGCCCTGCGGGGAAGGCGGACTGAATCTGGAACATTATCTGGAGAGAATCCGGCAGCAGTCGGCTGATATGCCAGTATTGATTGAACATTTACATACAGAAGAAGAATTTACAGACAGCATACAATACGTGCGAAAACGGTATGCGCGATTTCTATAGAGGAACAGGAGGCTTATATGAAGGACAGGGATTGGACAGCCGTTCTTCCTGATGGAAGGGATTTCCATATTTGGGAAAAGCCCCAGACAGATACAAGGAAACTGCATGTCCACAAAACACTGGGCTCGGACACAGACGGAGACGGTTCCTTTAAGAAGCCGTTTCAAACCATTGGAAGGGCTGCAAAGATTGCCGGGCCGGGAACCAGGGTCATGATACATGCAGGAGAATTCCTGGAGAGAGTTAGACCGCAGAAAGGAGTAACCGACGAGTAACATATTGTGTCCTATTAGTCTTCAGGCGACGGCGAGGTGATTATCAAAGCTTCGGAGGTTATAAAAGGATTCCAGCGGAGCAAGGAATACCAGATTGGAAAGGACAGAGATGGGACAGAACCTGTGATCTGGCAGCATTGCCTGAATGGAGAGATGTTTCATGGATACAATCCTTTTGGAGTCATAAACTGCATTCATGAAAAGGAGTGGCTGCGTTACGCCAGGGTGGATCAGCAGTCGGATCTGACCCCATATTTTCTTCGGAGAGGCATGATCTACGTAGACGGAGTTCCCCTAAAGCAGGTGCAGCTGTACCGTCTGATGCAGGATACGCCGGGATCGTATTGGGTGGAAGAGGATGGCATGAAGGTACATTTCCGCATGCCGGACAACGGCTCCCCTGAGGGCCATCTCATCGAGGCATCCTGCAGGGAACAGAACTTTGTGCCGGAGAAGCCATACCAATCCTACATAAAAGTAAAAGGACTTACTATGCTGCACGCTGCCAACGGCGCGCCAGTTCCCCAGAGAGGCGCTCTTTCCTGCAACCGCGGGCACCACTGGATCATCGAAGACTGCGTTATCCAATATGCCAACGCCCTGGGGATGGACATTGGCCATGAAGCATGGAGCCTAAAGAAAGAGCCGGATCAAAAGATTGGCTATGGGGTTCTGCGAAGGAATCAGATACTGGACAGCGGAGTCTGCGGTATTGCAGGATTCGGAGCCGCCTATTGCCTCATTGAGGACAATCTGATTGCCAGAACCGGGTGGCAGCACATGGAATATGGCTGGGAGGCCAGTGCACTAAAGCTTCATGAGTGTGTTGACAGCGTGTTTCGACGGAATATTTTCCGGGACAGCGACAACTGCGACGGACTGTGGCTGGATTGCAACAATTACAATGACCGTATTACCCAGAATTTGTTTTTGAATATCCGCTCTCCTCATGCTATGATTTTTTTGGAGTGCAACCGGGGCGGGGAGCAGCCCAGGGAAATCCTGATTGACAATAATATTCTGTGGGGCTCCAAAAACTATGAAGAGGCAGAAAACAAGAAAACTTCCATCACCATAGACAGCACCCACTGGAATGAGCCCTTTGATCTTTCCGCCCCCATCGGAGAGGGGATCGCAGGTTACGGCTCGGATGACATCCATATCGCCAACAATCTCATCGGCAACATGGACGGGATGGGTTACAGCCAGAATGTGATACGCGGCCGGATGGCCGAGGGAAGAGGCGGCACATCACGAAACTCCATTGTGAGAAACAATGTGTTCTATGATTGCAGAGGCGGCTCGGTCCGCCTGCCAAACCATGATAATATCTTTGAGGGCAACTATTATTCCAAGGCTCCGGAAGGACATTTAATCTTAACTTATCCGGCTCCCACCCAGCAGATGAATCTTGCAGCCTGGCGGCGCTTCGAAGGCTGCGACCGAAACGGAGGATATGCTGCTTTCCATATTCAGGTAGATGAAGCTGAGTTGGTAATGTACATTACCACAGACGAGAAAACCATTTTCTGGGATTCATCGGAGACGGAAGGGTATACTTCCATGAAGGCTGTAATCCCGGACGGATCTGTGCGCACCGACTTTTTTGGAAGGGAGATCCAGGGCCTTCGTATTCCAGGGCCTATAACTGTTGATTCGGATGACGTGGCAATCCACATAGATCCCCGTAAATAATAAGGGACAAGGAAAAGGAGCGAATATGAACAGACCCATTGGAGTGGGCGTTATTGGCGCGGGAGCGGTTAGTGACATCTATTTACAGAATATGATCAGGCGATTTTCCGGCAATCTGAAGGTGATTTCCATTTGCGCCAGACATCAGGAACATGCAGACCAAAAGGCCAGACAGTATGGGCTGCGTTCCTGCCGGTATGAGGAGATGCTAAATGACAGCCAAGTAGAACTGATTGTCAACCTGACTCCAGTAGGAGTTCATGGAGAACTGATACGTAGCGCCCTTTGTGCCGGAAAACATGTATATACGGAGAAAACCCTTGCTGTCTGGCCGGAAGAAGCAAAGGAATTAATACAGCTGGCTTCAGAAAAGCAGCTGTATCTGGGGGCGGCACCGGATACCTTTCTGGGATCCTCCCTGCAGACAGCCAGGGCCGCCATCGATGAGGGAAAGATCGGGGAGGTGACATCCATAACCATTGCATCCACCAGAAACAATGACTACTTAACCAGCCTTCTGCCGTTCTTTCGCCTGCCTGGGGCAGGGATTCTTCGGGATTATGCAGTATACTATATGACGGCAGTGGTAAGCCTGCTGGGACCGGTGGCCGCGGTTTCTGCATTTACCAGGGCACCGTACCAGAAAAGAACCAATATCATTCCAGGCCATCCGGAGTTCGGAGACGAGTTTGAGACCCCCAATGAAAGCATTCTTTCCGGAATCTTTCAGCTGGAAAGCGGCGTGACGGGAACCATTGGGATGGACGGAGAGACCATACGGGTTGACAGGGCGGATGTGGCAGTCTGTGGGACAAAAGGAATGCTTCTTTTGGGATGCCCCAATGAATTCGGAGATCCGGTCAGGCTGGTGCCCTGTGACCCCCTAAAAAAGGAATACAGAGAAATCAGGCTGGATCCAGTTAATGAATATTCGGACAACTGCAGAGGCTTGGGGCTGGCGGATATGGCAAAAGCCATTGGACAGGGAAGAGAATGCAGGGCTTCCAAGGAATTGGCGCTTCATGTGCTGGAGGCAGTGTGCGCTATGGAAACCAGCGCCGCCAGGCGGCAGGTGACAGAGTTACAATCCCGCTGCACACGGCCGGAACCTTTAAAGGGATCACTTTAAGGGCCAGGGATACCATACCATGATGTCCATAACTAAAAATATTGTATCGTTATAGGGGGCGGAATATGAAAATCAATCAATTTGTAGAATATCTTGAAAACCCCATAGGGCTTGACTGTGGAAAACCCCGTTTTTCCTGGCAGGTTCTAGAGACAGACAAAAAGAGGCAAACATCTTATCGGGTAATGGTGGGGACAGAACCTTCTCTGACTCAGGAACTGGTATGGGACAGCGGCCTGGTCTGTTCGGATCAGTCGCTGCAGGTTCCTTATGAAGGAAAACTGCTACAACCTATTACAGAGTATTACTGGAACGTGTCGGTTGGCCAGGACGGTGAGGTTTTTGCAGAAAGCGGCACTGCGCGGTTTACCACCGGGCTTTTTGGCCTTCCCTGGCAGGGAAAATGGATCGGACCTGGAGGCATGGGACACGATGCCAGCCGATTCTGGAAGAAAATTACCTTAAAAAAGGGAATCGAAAAAGCATATTCCTTTGTGGCTGCTATTAATTATTATCTTCTGTATATAAATGGAAAGAAAACCACAGACTCAGTCTTAAACAATGCGGATACAGATCCAGACCATACCATTGAGTATCGGATGACAGACATAACCCCATTCTTAACCCCAGGGGAGAATGTCATAGCCCTGGATCTGGGAAACGGATGGCCGGATATTTCCGCCAGCAGGAAGCTGGGAGGAATCCGGGATCATGCCTTTTCTATGATGATGTATGTGGGCTATGAGGATGGAACCTGCCAGTGGATTTTCTCGGACAGCGGGGATGACTGGTTTTATACCATGTACACCCCGTTTGTCCATGACAGCATCTACCACGGCGAGTCCTATGATGCCAGGCGAGAGATTAAAGGTTGGAACACGACGGGGTATGACCCGTCAGCCCACAGAACCCTGTGGTATCGGGCCCTGGAGTATGAGCCGCCAGGAGGAGCCATAAAATCCCTTATGCTGGAACCTATCCGGGTTCTTAAAACCATACAGCCCAAAGGGGTATACCCGCTGGAAGACGGAAGCTATACCTTTGACATGGGGCAAAATTTTGCAGGCTGGGCCAGGCTTACTGCCTCCGGGAAGAAAGGTCAGGTGATTACCTTGTCCTATGGGGAGGCCCAACAAGAAGACCACTCCCTGGATCGGATTTCCTTAAGAGATGCAAAGGCAACCGATACCTATACATTTGATGGAGAAGATGGGGTCTATGAGCCGTCCTTCACCTTCCATGGGTTCCGCTATGTCAATGTACAGGGGCTTAACCAGCCTCCAAAGGAGGACACAGTGATCGGATGTGTGGTCAGTTCCGATGTGAAGCAGATCGGCAGTTTTACCACATCCGATCCTATGATCAACCAGCTTCAGAGCAATGTGGTGTGGACGGAAATCAGCAATCTGAGAAGTGTTCCTACAGACTGTCCTCAGAGAGACGAACGCCTGGGATGGATCAACGATATGACTGTGCGCAATGACTGCGCCCTCTACAATTTTAGGCTTCCGGCCTTGTATACCAAGTGGATGGGAGACATCCGGGATACTCAGGGAAAAATAAGCGGCGCCCTGACCGATACCGCCCCGTTTCGCAGATTTGGCTCTCGTCCGGCAGACCCGGTGGCGGCAGCTCCGGCGCTGGTTCCGTGGAATCTCTATGTGCAATACGGCGATATCCGGATACTGGAAGAGAATTATGAGATGAACCGGCGCTGGGCCGCTTATCTGAAAAGAAACTCCCAGGATGGCATTGTAAATACCTCCCATATGGGAGACTGGGCCGGGCCGATGGCAGTGACCATGGCAGCAAAAGGCCAGGGAATCGGAGGTGGAGCCGTCTCCACCATCACCCCGCCCCTTCTGGTAGGGACAATACACACCAAGTATTTTTACGAGCTTCTTGCAAAAACGGCAGGCGTTTTGGGGAAAAAAGAAGAGGAAAGGTATTATGCCCAGGAAGCTGAGGCATGGAGAGCAGCGATTTTAAGACATTATTATGATGGGGCCACAAAGAATCTGGGAACAGGAAGCCAGGGCTGCAACACGGAAGGCTTGTATTTTAATATTGTCCCTGATGAAGACCGAAAGGCTGTGGCAGAAAACCTTGTGGCAGATATTAGGAGACAGGGCAACCACCTTACCACAGGCAATCTGTGTTCCCGCTATATTCTGGAAGTATTATTCACCATGGGGTACGTCGATGTAGCCTATGATCTGATTACCCAGACCACCTATCCCAGCTGGGGCTATATGGTGGAAAACGGTGCAACCACTATGTGGGAACGCTGGGAGAAAGTGACAGACAGCCACTCTGCGTTGGCCGGTATGGCATCGTTAAGCCATCCGATGAACGGGGCGTTTGCAGTTTCCTTCTACCGGTATCTGGCAGGGATTGTGCCAGATGAGGCCTGCAACGGATATCGCCGCTTCACCGTAAAGCCCCATGTGCCTAAGAAGTTAAAGGGCATTGCTGCATCGTTGGAGACGATGCAAGGAATCATCCGTGTATCGTGGGAACAAAAAGAGGACGGGCTTGCGCTGCGGGTAACGGTGCCTTATAATTCAAAGGCTACGATTTGGATTCCTGTGAAAGGCCAGACAGAGTACCAGATGTTTGAGGCAGAGGCAGGTTCCTATGAATGGAAAGGGATACAGTGATTTTTATTAACCTATTTCGAGGGGAACTGACAGAAAGAGAGGGAAGAAGATGTATTCGCTGATTATTATCGATGATGAGGAAAAGATTGCCAGCGGCATTGGTGCGCTTTTTCCCTGGGAAGATATCGGGTTTCATGTCTCGGGGACATTTACCCGTGCCTGTGATGCTTTGGAATTTATAAAGGAAAATCAGGTGGATGTGGTTTTGACGGATGTGGAGATGCCGGATATCAATGGAATCGATCTTGCACAACGTTTTAAAGGAGACGAGAAGGTGCAGGTGGTTCTGTTCAGCAGCTACGATACCTATGAATACTTAAGAGCAGCGATCAAGAACGAAGTGGTTGATTTCCTGCTAAAGCCTATTAAATATTCCCAGCTGTTAGAATGCTTCGACGGAGTCCGGGAAAAGCTGCGGCATAAAGGAGTTCCCGGAATGTCCGGGGGGGAACACAGAGAAGACCGAGTGACAGGAAAAATCAAGGAATATCTGGATATTCACTATCAACACGCGACCTTAGAGGATGCGGCAGAGCGTGTGAATATGAGCCCGTCTTATCTGTCCCGCTTTTTTAAAGAAAAAAGCGGCATCGGCTTTCGGGAATTGCTGCTTAAGACGCGAATGGAGAAGGCCAGCGAGCTTTTGGGAGACCAGGGATGTAAGATGTGCGATGTTGCCTACCTGATCGGCTATGACAATCCAAAGAATTTTTCCAGGGCGTTTAAAGCATACTATGGGATGACACCGGTAGAATACAGAAAGAAGCGGTTAGAAGAGATATGAGTCAGCAAAACAGATTTTTTATCCGCAGGTTCCGGAATCTGGCCATAGGGTTTCTATGCCCTACCGTTGTTATATTTATACTGGCATTTGTGATGGAGTATCAAAATGCCAACCGTGAGATGCAGGCAAGATCCATAGAGAGCGTGACGAGAATCGAGGAAAATATGAATTCCGTGGTGGGAAACATATTTATGCAGAATGAGTATCTGACCAACATGGCCATGATGTCCAGCATGCTTAAGCGAGTCTTAAACAATGAGCAGATCAATTACGGAGACGCCATCAATTTAAGGAATCTTCAGGCTATGCTGATCAGCATGAAGAACTCTTATGAATATGTTATGTCCACGATCGTGTACTTTGATGACTGTGACCGCTATATTGTGTCCGACTATGCCATTCAGACAGTAAACGGCAATGAAGAGTGGAGAAAGATCTATCTGGACATGGAGCCGGGCCAGCGTTCCACCGTCTCCGTAAACATGGATTCCGGACAGAGGGTGATCACCTTCTGCCAGAGGCTATTTACCCATGACGGCTGCCTGATTACCAATATTGATTTAAACAGACTGCAGAAAATGCTGCAGTCTTATTCATATATGAAAGACGAAGTGATCTATCTGCTGGATGATGAGAAGCATGTGCTGATACAGAGTGAGGCGGATACTGTTGGAGTCCAGGATTTTTTGTCCTGTCTGGCAGAAGAGAAGGGCGCTTTTCAGGGCCAAGGCAGCAGATGGGTGAGACACTCTCTCTTTAAGCGGCATCTGGTCAGTGTAAGGCTGATTGGGGAGCCTGGAATCTATATCGTATCCATAACACCGGACAATACGGTGTATACCCATCTCCTACAGACCTTTAAGTGGTTTTTTGTTGTCTGCCTGTTGGATATCCTTGTGATTCTGACCCTTGCGTTTATGACGACAAAACGCTCTTTTGACCATATCCGGTCCATTCTGTGGATGTTTGAGCAGGCGGAGGCAGGCAGGACGGTGGGGCGGCCCAAAACAAAAACAGCGCAGAAAGATGAGTATGATATCATATTGGATAATATGGTTCAGATGTTTTTGAACAGCAGCTATCTGAATATGCAGCTGAAGGAAAAACAGTATGAGAAGGAGAATGCAGAGTTGAAGGCCCTTCAGCTTCAGATCAATCCCCATTTTCTGTTCAATACCCTTCAGACCCTGGATCTTGAGGTGGGAAAGGAGGGAAAACCGGAGGATATCCGGTACATTATCCGCTGCCTGTCCGATATTTTAAAATACGCTTTGGAGGACGTGAATAAGTTAGTAACATTGAAAGAAGAGCTAAGCTATCTGAAAAAATATATGACGGTTCAGCAATACCGTTTCGGAACCCGGTTTATCATTTACTATGACATAGAAGAGGAACTTGAGAACGCTATGGTATTCCGGATGATGCTGCAGCCGGTTTTAGAAAATTGCCTGCTTCATGGCATCCGGCAGCAGACGGAGGAGAGAGAGTATATCATGGTGGAGGCAAATATGAAGCAGGACAAGATGGAGATCATTGTATCTGACACAGGAAAAGGCATGGATGAAGAGCAGCTAAGGAAGCTGAGAGAGCAAGTGGCCGGTTCCCAATCAAAGAGCATAGGCCTGGCGAATTTAAACCGCCGGCTGCTTCTGTACTATGGCGAAGAAAGCCAGTTGAAGATTCAGTCCGCCGTGGGGGAGGGAACGGTTATTTCTTTCTCCATTCCCAATGTTCCTCTTTGATTTGTAAAAAAAATGTAATAGGAATTTTTTCAAATAGATGCTATACTAGTCCTACCAGCTTGCGGTGCTGCCCTTGGGAGGCCGCAGCATAATCAGGAGGAAACCATGGAGAAAAGTAAAAAAATCATTCTGACCGGAGACAGGCCTACAGGAAGGCTGCATGTAGGTCATTATGTAGGCTCATTAAAAAGGCGGGTGGAACTGCAGAATTCGGGAGAGTTTGACCAGATTTTTATCATGATTGCCGATGCCCAGGCTCTTACGGACAATGCGGACAACCCGGAGAAGGTGCGCCAGAACATTATCGAGGTGGCCCTTGACTATCTTTCCTGCGGATTAGATCCAGCCAAATCCACCTTGTTTATCCAGTCCCAGATTCCGGAACTGACAGAGTTAACCTTTTATTATATGAACCTGGTGACCGTATCCAGGCTTCAGAGAAACCCTACGGTGAAAAATGAGATCAAGATGCGCAATTTTGAGGCCAGCATCCCGGTAGGCTTTTTCGCCTATCCCATCAGCCAGGCATCGGATATCACGGCCTTTAAGGCTACCACGGTTCCTGTGGGGGAGGATCAGCTTCCCATGATTGAGCAGACCAGGGAGATTGTGAGAAGCTTTAACCATATCTACGGCGAGGTTTTGGTGGAGCCGGATGTGCTTCTGCCGGACAACAAGGCGTGCCTGCGCCTTCCAGGGACAGACGGCAAGGCCAAGATGAGCAAGTCCCTAAATAACTGTATCTATCTGTCTGACTCACCGGAAGAAGTGAAGAAGAAGATCATGAGTATGTTTACGGATCCTAACCATATCCGTGTGGAAGATCCTGGCTGCGTGGAAGGCAACCCGGTCTTCATCTATCTGGATGCCTTCTGCCGGGATGAACATTTTAAAGCCTACTGGCCGGATTATCAGAATCTGGATGAGTTGAAGGCTCATTACACCAGAGGCGGCTTGGGGGACGTGAAGGTGAAGCGGTTCTTAAACCAGGTACTTCAGGAGGAACTGGAACCCATCCGTGTCCGCAGAAAAGCATACGAGCAGAATATTCCGGAGGTTTACCGGATTCTTAAGGAAGGAAGCATCTGTGCCCAGAAGGCGGCGGCAGCTACCCTGGCGGAGGTGAAGGCGGCCATGAAGATCAATTATTTTGACGATGAAGAGTTGATTCAGGCCCAGGCCCAGAGGTTTGCAGGACAGAAGTAACGGACAAAGTATAGAAGACGAAAGGGAAGACATGGGGAACAAGAGAAAAATTCTGGCATTCCTGCTGGTCCTTCTTCTGGTATGCCAGACACCAGCATATGCCACGGTGACAGGGCCAGCGGCCCCATCCCAGCCCGGCATTTCTGTCCAGATATGGGCAGAGCCAGAGATCAGGGCAGAAGGAGCCGTGGTGATTGACGCAGCCAGCGGCCAGGTTCTTTATGGAAAGAACGAGAGAAATCGGTTTTATCCTGCCAGCATTACCAAGCTTTTGACAGCGCTTCTGGTGTTGGAACGATGCGGTTTAAACGATACGGTTACCTTTTCCCAGACAGCTACCACCAACCTGGAGTCAGGGGCTGTGACGCTGAATCTGACAGAGGGAGATAAGCTGACGGTAAGCCAGTGTCTGTACGCCCTTCTCTTAAAATCCGCCAACGAAGTGGCCAACGGCCTGGCAGAACATGTATCCGGCAGCGTGGCAGGATTTGCGGAGCTGATGAATCAAAAAGCGGCGTCTCTTGGGTGCACAGGAACCCATTTTGCCAATCCCAACGGCCTCAATGACAACAATCACTATACCACGCCTTATGACATGGCTCTGATTGCCAGAGCCGCTTTTCAGAATCAGACATTGTGTAACATCAATACAACATTAAGCTATGAAATGCCCGCAACAAAAAAATCTGAGGCCAAGACCATTACCATGGGCCATAAGATGATGTACAGGACGGATTCTAGATATTATGAGGGAATCATCGGCGGAAAGACAGGATATACCTCCAAAGCCGGGAATACCCTGGTTACTGGCGCAGAAAAAAATGGCGTACGATTGATTGCAGTGGTGATGAAAAGTTCCTCCACCCATTATGAGGATACCAAAGCCCTTTTGGATTATGGGTTTGCAAAGATGGGAGTCGGCGGATCAGGACAGAATTCAGGCGGGCAGCCAGCCGTTGACCCAGGCAGAGATCCCGGTGCCAGCCAGACTGCACCTGCCGGTCAGATTGTTGCTCCAGGACAGGACGGGACTTCCAACCAAACCATTGTTCCAGGACAGGCTTTGTCTGTGGGCTGGATAAAGGATGCCATGGGGTGGTACTACATAAAGGCAGACGGCAGCCGGGCAGCCGGGGAATGGCTGGAACTAGGGGACGGGGATTACTGGATTGATGCCAATGGTTATATGGCTACAGGATGGCGCCATTACACCAACGGAGCTTGGTATTATTTTCATTCCAGCGGAGCTATGGCAAAAAACAGCTGGGTAGTTGACAATGGCAAGTGGTTCTATCTGGGAACCCAGGGTTTTATGCTTCGAAATACCACAACGCCAGACGGATACCAGGTTGACAGCGAAGGCATCTGGATCCCATAGTTTTTTATCATAATAGTTAGGGGTAGCGACAGCCGCCCCTTTTATCTTTTGTTATATTTATACAGTAATTATGTAGTTTCAGGTTCTTGCGGCTTTTCTTCTGGCTGATACATAGCAGGATTAGGAAAAGCCCGCTCGCTGTTATCCATACGGAATTCCATGATATCTCCAACCGAACAATCCAATATGGTACACAGCACGCCAATGGTATGGGTGGAAACATATTGATTGTTTTTCAGCCTGTTTAACTGACCGGAACTAAAACCATAATGTTTGATAAGCCGATATTGACTGACGTTTCGATCTTTCATAGTTTTCCATAATGGTTCATAAATAATCATAATTCGCCTCCTTTCCGTCTCAAACAGCTTCTATCTGTTTCTACTTTAATTTAAAATGCATTATCCGGATAAGTATATTGTTCATAAATGGATAATAATGGAAGAAATGGAAGGAAAAGGCGACGTATAGACTGAGAAAAGGAAATCGGTTCTTGACGGGAAAACAGAAAAACGTGTATGATGAAAGAAAAAGATGCGGAGAAAGAATGGGGAAAAGGAGAAGCGGGGACTATGAAAGAGAAATTATACACCATAGAATTGAATGATGCACTGAAGGCAGGAGATGAATGCCCGTTTTGCTATCTGGAACGGAATCTGGAACAGGCAGCCATTGAATTTGTTCTGGGATCGTCCTATATGGAAAGTGATATTCGGGATCAGACTGACCGGCAGGGGTTTTGCAGACAGCATACCAAGATGATGTACGATTATGGCAATACTTTGGGCAATGCCTGGATATTAAAGACAAGAATGAAACATTTGCGGGAAGAGTTGAAAAAGCAGATGGATGCTTTTTCTCCGGAACAGGCCTCCCTGTTTGGGAAATGGAAGAAGAAGGAAGAGACGAAGAGCACAGTAGGTGCCTGGATTCGGCAGGAGGAATGCCATTGCTATGTGTGCACCAGGGTGAAGAATACGTATGAGAGGGTTCTGGATACATTTGTGTATCAGGTAAAACATGAGAGTGAATTCATGAATCTGGTAAAAGAATCCAAGGGCTTTTGTATTCACCATTTTGCAGACCTGGTGGATGCTTGCCAGGGTGGCCTGGGGAAGAAGGAGCAGGAGGAAGTCTTTCCGGTGCTGTTTCGGCAGATGGAGCAGGAACTGAACCGGATACAGGAAGATATTGACTGGCTTATCGAGAAGTATGATTATGTAAACAAAGACAAGGACTGGAAAAATTCCAGGGACGCAGTGCAGCGTACGATGCAGAAAATTGTAGGCAGCTATCCGGCGGATCCGGTGTTTCGAAGCAGCAAATAGAAGACAGCAATGTATAACTTTCCCATAATGGATAATACTACCTTCGAGAATATGTGAATCCATAAGGAGGTAGACAAGAACCATGGACTTTAAAACAAGTGAAACAGCCAGGAATCTGATGCGGGCCTTTGCAGGAGAAAGCCAGGCAAGAAACCGCTACACCTTTGCAGCGGGAATCGCAAAGCAGGAGAAGTTGCCAGTGATTGAGGCGGTATTCCAGTTCACGGCCGATCAGGAAAAAGAGCACGGGGAGATTTTTTACAATTATCTGAAGGATCTGGCAGGGGAAACCATTCACATTGACGGCGGTTATCCCGTGGATCTCTCACAGAATACCCTGGATCTTCTGAATGCAGCTAGACATAATGAGTATGAGGAACATGACGTAGTATATCAGGCGTTTGGAGACAAGGCCAAAGAAGAAGGATTTGAAGAAATCGGAAGGATTTTCCATCAGATTGCGCTCATTGAAAAGGTTCATGGGGACCGTTTCGGAATGTTTGCAGATTTAATAAGCAGACAGCAGCTGTTTGTGTCCGATATTGCAACCGGATGGATGTGTCTGAACTGTGGCCATGTGTTGGAAGGAACCAAAGCACCGCAGATGTGCCCTGTATGTAAGCATGAACAGGGATACTTTATACGCCTTGAGATGGCTCCTTACCTTGGCCGATGACAGAAAAGTGGTGTCTGGCCGAAGGAAGCAGAATAAAAGGAAAAAGAAAAAGGAAACAGCAAAATGTGGATATTAGCATTACTATCAATCATAGGATGTGGCGCTTTCTTCCGTTCTTTATACGAGAGAAGAACACTTGCCGTCAGCAGGTATGAATTGGAAACGCATAAGATTGCAAAAGACATGACTCTGGTGTTTTTGTCCGATCTTCACGACAACTGTTTTGGCCAGGGCCAGAGAAGACTGCTTGATGCTATAGACAAGGAAAAACCGGATGCAGTTCTGATCGGAGGAGACATGATGATAGTGAAAGACAAGGCGGAGATTCAGGCCGCCTTGTTTCTTGTGGAGAAACTGTCAGAACATTATCCGGTATACTATGGCAACGGCAACCATGAGAACCGCATGGATCAGAACCGTCAACAATATAAAGACCAATATGACCGCCTAAAGAAAAGGCTCTATGAGTTACCGCAAGTCACCCACCTGTCTGATGCCTCTGCCTGTCTGGGCAGCCAGATCCGGATATATGGCCTGAACATAGAGGAGCCCTATTATGAAAAATTTAAGACAAAGGTCATGGAGAAGGCATACATAGAGGAACGGCTGGGGAGGGCAGAGGATAAAATCTACGGGATTCTTCTGGCTCATTCTCCCATGTTTCAAGAGACGTATGCGCAGTGGGGGGCAGACTTAACCTTGTGCGGTCATTTTCATGGAGGTACCATACGGATTCCAGGGCTGGGAGGCCTTATGACCCCACAGTTTCAGTTTTTCCAGAAATTCTGCGGAGGAATTCACAAGATAGGGGACAAGGTGATGATCGTCAGTAGAGGGCTGGGAACCCATTCGGTCAACATCCGCCTGAACAATAAGCCGGAATTGGTGGTGGTTCATTTAAAGGCAGCCGTTTACAGAACCTAAGATGTCTGGTATACTGAAATCTGTGAACTGGTATTGTGCTTGTTGTTTTTTAAGCGCAGTACACTGAGAGTAGGATAGAAAAGATGGATATTTCATACAAATTAGAAAACTTTGAAGGTCCCCTGGATCTTCTCCTTCATTTGATTGAAAAGAATAAAGTAAATATTTATGATATTCCCATTGTGCTGATCACAGAGCAGTATCTGGAGTATGTCAGCCACATGGAGACCGAAGATTTAGATGTGGTTAGCGAGTTTCTGGTTATGGCGGCCACATTAATTGATATCAAGTGTAAGATGCTTCTTCCGGCTGAGGTGGACGAGGATGGGGAGGAGCAGGATCCCAGGGCGGAGTTGGTAGCCCGGCTTCTGGAATATAAGATGTATAAATGTCTTGCATTGGAACTTCAGGATATGGAGCAGGGGGCCGAAAAGCTTTTCTTTAAGCCTTCGACGATACCAAAGGAAGTGGAAAAATATGAGGCACCTGTGGATCTGGACCAATTGCTGGATGGATTAACCCTTGCAAAGCTGCAAAGCATTTTTCAGTCGGTGATGAAGCGGCAGAATGACAAGATCGATCCGATCCGGAGCAAGTTCGGCACCATCACCAAGGAGCCGGTAAGCCTTGAAGAGAAGGTAGGCTCTGTAATGGGGTATGCCAGAAAGCACCGGAGATTCAGCTTTCGCCAACTGTTGGAACGGCAGGGGGATCGGCTGGATGTGGTGGTGACCTTTCTGGCAGTTCTGGAGTTGATGAAGATGGGGAAGATCTACTTAACGCAGGAGAATCTGTTTGACGATATGAACATTGAGACGCTGGAGCCGGAAGGGGAGATAAAAGAGCTTGACCTGGCAGGGCTTAAAGACTTTGAGGGATAACTAGATGGAGGAAGAAGCTTGGAAGGAGAACTAGGCGGTATCGATGCAAGAGATGTGATGATTATGGAAGACTACAGCTCTGAAAAAACAGAGAATACTTACCAGGAAGAAGACTGGGAGGCGATCATAGAGGCGGTTTTGTTCACCATGGGACAATCGGTAGAACTTGGCCAGCTTGCGGTTGCAATTGACCAGAATGAGAAGACTGCCAAGAAAGTAGTGACAGAACTGATGGCCCGGTATGAAAAGGAGAAGCGGGGGATTCAGATCATAGAACTGGAAAACAGCTATCAGATGTGTACCAGGGCACAATTCTACGAGAACCTGATCCGGGTGGCAGCGGCACCGAAGAAGAATCTGCTGACAGAGGTGATGCTGGAGACGCTCTCCATCATAGCATACAAACAGCCTGTGACAAAGCTGGAGATCGAGAAGATCCGGGGTGTAAAATCCGACCATGCGGTAAATCGTCTGATTGAATACAATCTGGTACAGGAGATCGGCCGGCTGGATGCGCCTGGGCGACCGGCTTTGTTTGCCACGACAGAAGAGTTCTTAAGGCGGTTCGGCATCGGTGCCAAAGAGAATCTTCCAGACATGGATCCGGTTCGGCAGGAGGAGATAAAAAATGAGGTGGAAGAGGAACTGAAGGTTCGGATGGAGGAGCCGTCGGCGTAACTGCTTAAGGGGGCTGGATAGTTGATGGAAAAAAGTAATCTTTCCGTGGGCAATGTCATTGACTAAAAGGGGCTCTAAACGGTTATGGAAAGAAATAAATAGTTTATAAATTTCTGCAAAAAGGCTACCGTTTTTAGGAAATTTGTGGTAAACTTTATAACAAGTATTAAAGAAAATCAGGGGGAGTTATTATGGCAAAAGAAATGATTGCTATGCTTCTTGCCGGCGGCCAGGGGTCCCGCCTCTATGCG